>CAJXJY010000002.1 GCA_913055875.1 uncultured Altererythrobacter sp. | reverse complement strand
GCGCGCGGCGAGGGCGGGTACCTGACCAATTCCGAAGGCGAGCGCTTCATGGAGCGCTATGCTCCTTCCGCGAAGGATCTCGCCAGCCGCGACGTCGTGTCGCGATCGATGGCGCTGGAGATGCGCGAGGGACGCGGCGTGGGCGCGGAGGGCGACCACATCTACCTCCATCTCGACCATATCGATCCCAAGGTGCTGGCCGAGCGGCTGCCCGGCATCACCGAGAGCGGCAAGATTTTCGCCGGCGTCGACCTGACGCGCGCACCGCTGCCGGTCACCCCGACGGTGCATTACAACATGGGCGGCATCCCGTGTAACTATCACGGCGAGGTCGTCACCATCGGCGAAGACGGCAATCCCGAGACGGTGGTGCCCGGCCTGTTCGCGGTCGGCGAAGCGGCCTGCGTTTCGGTCCACGGGGCCAACCGGCTCGGTTCGAACTCGCTGATCGACCTCGTTGTGTTTGGCCGCGCGACCGGGCATCGCCTCAAGGAACTGATCAAGCCGGGCGAGGCGCATGACGAGCTGCCCAAGGACGGTGCCGAACTGGCGCTCTCCCGCCTCGATCATTTCCGCCATGCCAAGGGTGGCTCGCCCACCGCCGCGATCCGCACCGAAATGCAGAAGGCGATGACCAGGCACGCCGCGGTGTTCCGCGACAGCAAGCTGCTGAGCGAAGGCGTCGATGCGCTCGCCGCGATCAACCAGCGGATGGAGGACATCCACGTCTCCGACCGCTCGCTGGTGTGGAACAGCGACCTCATCGAAACGCTCGAACTCGACAATCTGATGGCCCAGGCCTGCGTCACCATGGCGAGCGCCGAAAACCGCAAGGAATCGCGCGGCGCCCACGCGCACGAGGATTTCCCCGAGCGCAACGACGCCAACTGGATGAAACACACCGCCGCGTGGTTCGAGGGCTGGGGCGGAGAGGGCGGCTCGGTGAAGATCGACTACCGCCCGGTGCACGAATTCACGCTGACGGACGACGTGAAATATATCGAGCCGAAGAAGCGGGTTTATTAATAAGGTGGTAGTCTTAGAAATCGCGATCTTCGCTGCGTTCGCTTGGTTCTGTTGGAAAGCATGGGAATGGCTTTCAGACCGAGCCTGGGGAAGACACTTTCAGGTTTTTATAGTCGCTACCGGGTATGCGTTGTGGCTGGCCATATATCCCGTAGCTGCGACCATAGCTATCACGAATGGGATTGGGTCTGTTACTGAAGGGAAAATTGCGGCTGCCCTGTTTAGTTTCTTGGCCGTGATTCTGATGAGTCCTGTTGGTATTATCGCTCTGATCCCTTGGAATAATTTTTGCCAATTCGTCTGGCGGAAAACTGGTTGGAAAGTCCCGCAAACTGAGCGGTTAGCGGGTTATCGCCAGCTAAACGACTGGTAGCGAGAAAGATAACTGCCAATCTAGGATCGGATCCCCCTAAAGAACTGGAAAATTGCCCTGTGAACGGAGGGAAGCTTATTTTAGCCACGCCTCGAAATCCATCCGGTCGTGGAGAATGCGCACGATTTCCACTTCGTCTTCGTCGAAAGTGTAAAAGATTACATCGCGGCCCGCGGTGACTCGACGCAATGCCATCGGCGACAGTCCCGCATCCTGTCCGAGCATCGGATTTTCGAGAATGGTCTGAACCTTGCGCTCGACCTCGTCGAGGTAACGCCGTGTCCGCGTCTTGCCCCATTCGCGTTCCGAACGGGCGGCCATATTTGTGAAATCGCGTTGCGCCGATGCGCGATAACGGAGCCGACGAAGAGTCATTCTTCTGGATAATTTTCGTCGATCCAAGCGCGCATATCGAAATCGACCAGCGGGCTAGCCAGCCCCTCGTCGATTTTCTCGAGCAGTTTCGAGCGAAACACCGCGCGCTCCTCATGAAGACGCAAGGCGTCGCGGATCACCTCGCTGGTCGAGGCGTATTCGCCGGACTCGACTTTTTTGCGGGCGTACTCTGTAAAGCGTTCGCCCAAGGCGACGGAGGTGTTCTTCTTGCTTGCCATGTTCGTTAATTACCAAATATTGGTACCCCTCGCAATGCGAACCGCCTCCATTCTCGCGCCGTTCCTGCTCGCCGCCTGCGCCTCGCCGGTCGGCCAGCCGCCGCGCGGGATCGATCCGTTCTACAGCAAGTATGTCGACGCCGGCGGGATCCCGGTGATTGCTTCGGCGAGGGCCGAGGATGACGCGCTGGTCGATGCGCGCGCCATGGTTGCCGACATGCTCGCATATCGCCCCGATCTCGCTTCATGGCTTGTGGAGAGCGGTTATCGCGTCGCGGTGATGGCGGAGGACGAGGCCATCACCGACCTCCCCGAAAACGCGCACTGGACCAAACCCGCCGAAGACGATCCGCGCCTGACCCGCTGCGAGCGCAAGCATTACGCCGAGCGGATCGGTGCGCTGAGCGACCGCGAATACTGGAATTTGCGGGTTCGCGGGATCGGCGGGGTCCATACCGTTGCGGCGGACGAGGATGTGCTCGGGCTGCGCACCAGCCGCTATTGGGGCGAGACGATCCTCGTCCACGAATTCGCGCACAACGTGCTTTACGCAATCGAGGCGGTCGATCCCGTGCTCTACGCCGAGGTCGAGGCGGCCTATGCCGCCGCGCTCGCCGAGGGGCTGTGGAAGGACGAATATGCCAGCACCACGGTGCACGAATACTGGGCCGAGGGGACGCAGTTCTGGTTCGATTCCAACCGGCTCGCCGTGTTCGACGGGAGGCGGATCCTGAATCACGACGACCTGATCGCCTACGACCCGCGCCTCGCCGCGACACTGCGGCAGGCGTATGGCGAACGGCACAGGCTCGCTTCCGATCCGTTCTACCGCCACCCGGCGCGCGTGCCGCCGGGTCCGATACCGGAAAACACCGCCGAAGTGTGCTGACTATTCGGCGTCTGCAGTCACCCGCCGCGCCTGCACGATCTCGACCGGCTCGGCCAGCATCTGTCCCTTCATCCAGCCTTCGCCCTTGGCCGGATCGACCGGCGCCGCGTGGATCGCCTCGACCACGTCCATCCCTTCGACCACGAAGCCGAACACCGCATAGCCGTTTTGCCACACCGGGTCCTCCGACTCCGGATCGGCGTCCATGCCGGGCTGGTCCTGCAGCATGATCGAGAAATCGCCGTTGGCGGTGCCCGGTTCGCCCATCGCCATCGACAGCGCGCCGCGCGTGTGGCTGAGCCCGGTCTGGGTGGTCGGCTCGTGGGCGATACCCGGCAGCACGCGTTCCGGATCCCATTGCGTGCCGCCCTGGATCAGCCCGTTGGGCTGCTCGCCCCAGTCGAGCATCATGCGGCGGTAGAACACCGTCCCGTCGAAGCGGCCTTCGTCGACATAGCGCAGGAAATTGCCCGCGGTGACCGGCGCGCGTTCGGTTTCGAGCGAGACGGTGATCTCGCCCATTGCGGTTTCGAGCACGACCAGCGTGGTGGCGGGTGCGGAATCCTCCTGCGCGACGAGCGGTGTGGCGAGGAGCAGGGCGAACGCGGCGGCGATTCGTTTGAGCATTTCGCCTTATGCCAAGTTTTCAGCGTGCGCGCAGCATCTCGCGGTTCAGCGCGTCGACCGACGTCACTCCCATCAACCGCATGCCGCGCTCGATTTCGTCCCGCAGCAGGCCGAGCGCGTGTTCGACCCCCTCCTGCCCCGCCGCCGCCAGCGCGTAGAGATAGAGCCGCCCGCCCGAGGCCGCGGTCGCGCCCTGCGCCAGCGCCTTGAGCACATGCGTGCCGCGACGCACGCCGCCGTCGCAAATCACCTCGATCTCGCCGCCGACCGCATCGACGATCTCGGCGAGCTGGTCGAACGGCGCGCGGCTGCCGTCGAGCTGGCGCCCGCCATGGTTCGAGACCATGATCGCATCGGCGCCGATTTCGACCGCGCGGCGGGCATCGGCGACGCTCATTACCCCCTTGAGGCAAAACGTCCCGCCCCAGTCCTGCCGGATGCGCGCGGCGGTGTCCCAGTCCATCGCTGTGTCGAGCATGGTGTCGAAGTATTCCGCGATGCTGACCGCCTTGCTGGTCCCCTCGCCGACATGCGTGTCGAGATTCGGCAGGCGGAATTTTTCGCGGAAGAGGTAGTCGAGCGTCCAGCGTGGGCGGGTGGCGTAGCTCCACACCGCGGAGGGGGTGAAGCGGGGCGGGGTGGTGAAGCCGCTGCGCTGGCAGCGCTCGCGCTTGCCCGAGACGATCGTGTCGACCGTCAGCGCGAGGGCGTCGAACCCGGCCTCCTTGCAACGCTCGATCATCGAGGCGTTGAGCGCCTCATCCTTGTGGACGTAGAGCTGGAACAGCTTGGGCCCGTCGGTCAGCGCGGCGATTTCCTCGATGCTCACCGTGGCGAGGCTGGAAATGCCGAACCACAGCCCGAACTTGCGCGCCGCCAATGCCACTGCGCGTTCGCCCTGCCAGTGGAACACGCGCTGCAACGCGGTCGGGCTGAGCATCAGGGGCAGGGCGCTCTCGCGGCCCATGATCGTGCACGAGGTGTCGATCTCGGCCACCCCGGCGAGCACGTTCGGCACCAGGTCGACATCGTCGAACGCGGCGGTGTTGCGCGCCTTGCTCACCTCGTCGTCGGCCGCGCCGTCGATATAGTCGAACACCGGCCATGGCAGGCGGCGCTGCGCGAGCCCCCGCAGGTCGTCGATATTGTGGCAGTCGGACAAACGCATGACGGGGCTCTACCAGCGACATGGCCCCAAACCAATCGCCATGCCGATATTCATGGGGGCTTCATGTTTACAGCCGTAATCGACGCAGCTACAGGTGTAATCGACAGCTCGGGGAGGGCGCGATGGCAGAACGTATCAGCGAAGCCGAACATGCCGTGATGGAAGCGCTGTGGGAGCAGAGCCCGCTGACCGCGACCGGAGTGTGCGACGAGGTCTGCAAGACCCGCGACTGGAGCCTCGCCACGGTCAAGACGCTGCTGTCGCGTCTGGTGGCGAAGAACGCCATCGCCACGCGGCCCGACGGGCGCCGTTTCCTCTATTCGCCGCTGCTCAAGCGCGAGGATTACGTCGGCGGAGAATCGCAGCGGCTGGTCGACCGGTTGTTCGGCGGCCGCGCAGCGCCGCTGTTCGCGCATCTCGCCGAGAACGAGGCACTGACCGAAGACGATATCGCCGAAATCGAAGCGCTGCTGCGGGAGTTGAAGCAATGACCGGCTTCCTGTTCGACACGCTCGTCTGGACCGCGGCGCTGATCGCGCTGGTCCTCGTCCTGCGCCGCCCGGTGGCGCGGCATTTCGGGCCGCAAGCCGCCTACGCGCTGTGGCTGTTGCCGTTCGTGCGGCTGGTGATGCCGCCGATCGAACTGCCGGCCTGGCTGGCGCCCGTGGAAACGGCTGCGCAAGGTGCGGCCGATTCCGAGATCGCAACCTACACCTTCGTGATGACCGGCGATGTCGCTGCGCTCGCCCCGGCCGCCGAAGCCGCACCAGGATCTTCGTTCGAGTGGGGCGCGGTGCTGCTCGCGCTCTGGTTCGGGGGCGCGGCGATTTTCCTCGCGCGCCGCTTCCGGCTCTATTTCCGCATGCGCTCCGAACTGCTCGCCGACGCGACCCCGGTGGGCGAGGCCGGCAGGGTCCGGCTGGTGGAAACGCCGGCCGCGACCTCGCCGGTCGCATTCGGGGTGCTCGACAAGGTCGTGGCGCTGCCGCCGGGCTTCATGGCCTCGTTCGACCGGCGCGCACGCGACCTCGCGATCGAGCACGAACTGGCGCACCATCGCGGGCACGACCTGCTCGCCAATTTCGCCGCTCAGCCGCTGTTCGCGCTGCACTGGTTCAACCCGCTGGCCTGGGTCGGCTGGCGCGCGATGCGGCGCGACCAGGAAGCCGCCTGCGACGCACGCGTCGTCGCCACCAGGGCGCGCGCAGAACGCGCCACCTATGCCGAGATCATCGCCGGCTTCGCCGCCGGTCCGAACATCGCCCCCAGTATCGCATTGGCCGCGCCGATGGCGTGCCCGGTGCTGGGCGAGAAGAGTATAATCCATCGACTGAGGAGCCTGAACATGTCCGATATTTCCCCCCGCCGCCGGTTCGCCGGCCGCGCCCTGATCGCCGCCGGAGTGCTGGCGCTGCCGCTGACCGCCTCGATCACCTATGCCGAGAGCCTGACCGCGCCCGAAGCTCCCGCCGCGCCCGAGGCTCCGGTCGTGGCGGCCGCGCCTCCCGCGCCGCCGGCGCCGCCTTCCGCGGTGACCGCGCCCACGCCTCCGACCCCGCCAGCGCCGCCGACCGCGCTCATGCTGCAGGCGGCCGCGGAAGCCGAGGCAGCGGCCGATGAGCGCGACGTCCGTGTCATCCGCATCGTGCGCGACGAGGAGAGCGACGGCGAGGGCAAGCGGACCAAGAAGGTCGAGCGCCGGATTATCACCAGCGACGGCCGCAAGCTGACCGAGGAAGAGCGCGCCGAGATCCTCGCCGAACTCGACGAAGGCCTCGCCGAAATGAACGAGGCGATGGAAGAGGCGCATCGCGAGCACAAGCGCGCGATGATCGAGATGGAGAACGCCCGGGGCGAGCTGACCAGGATCAGCGTCAAGTGCGATAGCGACGGCAAGCGCAACCGCTGGACCGACGACGAAGGCCGGCAGCACGTCATGCTGTGCACCAGCGAAATCATGGCGCAGGCGCTCGACGGCTTGAAGGAAGCGCGCGCGGCGATCGCCAGGAACCGCGAGATGGACGCCGAGATCCGCAAATCGGTGATCGAGGCGCTCGACCAGCAGATCGCCAGATGGAAGGACCGCAACTGAGCTGTCCAAAGTCGGCTCGGAACGGGGACGGGGTCGCGAATGCGGCCCCGTTTTCGTTTCGGCAACGGTTCACATCGAATTCATTTCATCGCTTATAGCGCACGGTTCGTCGCAGCTACAAGGAGGATGAAATGAGTGGCGAGCGTTCCCCCGGAGTCAAACTTCTGTTCACGATACTGGTCGGCATGGCGCTGATCGTGCCGCTGATTTTCGTCTATGCGCTGGTCAACGACCGGCAGCACCAGTCGCGCATCGCGCAGCAATCGATCACTGCGGGATGGGGCGGCGAGCAGGTGATCTCGGGTCCGGTGCTGGCGATCCCCTACATGGCCGAACGCGAACAGCTCGAAACGGTCGACGGGCGCACCGTCACCCGCACGGTACGGACCCGCGACGAGATTTACCTTTCGCCCCGGGTGCAATCGGTTGCGACCGAACTCGAGCCCGAAACGCGCTCGAAATCGATCTACCAGTCGGTCATCTACCTCGCGAGGCTTGCGGGCGAAGCGCGTTTCGAACTGCCCGAGGACCTGTCGAGCCTCGGTCTGCGCCGCGATCAATTGCTGCTCGACGAGGCGGAGCTGCGCTTCGGCGCGTCGGATCCGCGCGGGTTGCAGACCGATACCAGCGTGGTCGCCAACGGCGAGACCGTCGCGCTCGATCCGGGCCACGGCCCCGCGGCCAGCAACGGTTCGGGCTTTCACGGCCAGTTCGACTGGAGCGATGCCGAGCCGCTGACGGTCGACTGGTCCTATTCGCTGCGCGGCAGCCACGCGCTGAGCCTCGTCCCACGTGGCGGCGAAACGAAATGGAGCGTCTTGTCCTCCTGGCCGCACCCCAATTTCGGCGGCAGCTTCGTTCCAGACGCGCATGAAATCACCGGTGACGGGTTCGCCGCCGAATGGTCGTTCACCAACCTTGCGTTGGGTCAGGCGCTGGTAATGGAGGACGATATCGGTGCCCCTGCCACCGTCGACCAAGCGAGCGAGATCTATGTCGACGACGTAATGATGGAACGCCCTGCGTTCGAATCGAAGGCAGCCTCGATCCGGCTGGTCGAACCGGTCGATCTCTACAGCCAGGTCGACCGCTCGGTAAAATACGGCTTCCTGTTCATCGGCTTCACCTTCCTCGCCTTCCTGATGTTCGACCTGGTCGGCGGGGCGCGGGTGGCGGCGGCGGAGTATCTGTTGACCGGCGTCGGGCTGGTGCTGTTCTTCGTGATGTTGCTGGCATTCGCCGAGGTGATCGGCTTCGCGCTCGCCTATATCGTCGCGAGCGGCGCGATCATCGGCCTGCTGACTGCCTACAGCGCAGCGGTGCTGGCGAGCTGGCGGCGCGCGGCGATGATCGGCGGGCTGCTGACCGGCCTCTACATCACGCTCTACACGCTGCTCAGCCTCGAAGCGTGGTCACTGATGATCGGCTCGCTGCTGTTGTTCGTGGCGCTCGCCGCGGTGATGTACGCGACGCGCAACATCGACTGGTCGAGCGTGCGGCGCAACGATCGGGAGGAGGGCAGCTACGCCTGAGGATTGCGGGGGACCGGCGGGCTAGCCGCCGGTCTCCTGCACGACCGGTTCGGATACGAAGAGCGTGCCCTCGGTGGCGCGCTCTTCCTGTATTTCGGGTTGCGATGCGGTGCGAGGCCGGAATTCGTCGACGTCGACGCGGTCGGCCTTGTCGACGCGGACCTTGGCGAAGGCGGGGCGAGCGGGATAGGCGCAGCCCATCTGCTCGCCGAGTCCCTTGAGATAGCCGCGTCGCACCGCGCCCGCGAGGATCGCCTCCTCGAAATTGCGCTGGTGATCGGCCGCGCCGGTAATCTCGCGAATGATACCGCGGAACGGGATCAGCGAGCCGACCGCGCTCTTGGCGACCTTGCCCACCGTGATGTCGCGCCGTTCGTCGCTATCGATATCGAGATCGGCACCGAGTACGCGGTCGAGCAGCGCGATTTCGCCGCCCAGTTCGCCGCAGCTGTCGAGCCCGTCATTGGCGTAGGGATTGGCCGCGGCGTCGACCAGTATCTCGGGGATCTCGTCGCGCGCGAGGTTGAGATCGGTGATCGGCGTGGTCGCGATATCGCGGACGTTCGGGTTGCGGTCGCGCACGTTCTCGTCGCTTTGCGCGGCGAGCGGTGCGGCGGCGAGCAAACCCGCGAGAGCCAGCGCTCTAGCGCAGCTCGACGATACGGTCGCATTGGCGGTCATCGCCCGTCTCCAGTCCAAGCCTGAGCGCCTGCACGCGTTGTGCGCTGGTGCCGTGGGTGAAACTCTCCGGGTTGACCCGCTGCCCGGCCTGCCGCTGCAGCGTGTCGTCGCCGATCGCGCTCGCGGCGCGCAGGCCTTCCTCCATGTCGCCCGGCTCGATCAGATTGCGGTTCTTGCCGGCCCACACCCCGGCATAGCAATCCGCCTGCAGCTCCATCACGACCTGCAGCCGGTTCGCCTGCCGCGGATCCTGCTGCTGCGCGCTGCGGATCTGCGCCGCGACGCCGGTGATGGTCTGGATGTGGTGCCCGTATTCGTGCGCGATCACGTAATAGCGCGCGAAATCGCCGCCCGCGCCCAGCTCACGGCTCATCGTGTCGTAGAAGCGCGTGTCGATATAGATGCCCTGGTCGGCAGGGCAGTAGAACGGCCCCATGCCGCTCGACGCCGCGCCGCAGCCCGAGCGGAACCGGTCGCTGGTGGCGAAGCGCAGTTGCGGCTGGGCGAATTCGACATTCTGTTCGCGGAAGATGACTTCCCACGTGTCGTTGAGCGAGCTGAGCGCGTTGCAGGTTTCGAGCGCGTACTGGTTCGAGGTGCACAATTCCTCGGCCGACTGCTGCGATCCGGCCTGCCGCTCGACCGGGGCCTGCTGGCCGCTGCCTTCGAGCGTACCGAGCATCTGCCCTGGATCGACCCCGAACACGAGCGCCCCGATCAGCACGATCACCAGCGTACCGCAGCCGATCTTGCCGCCCCCGCCGCCGGGAAAGCCGCCGCCCCTGCCGGTAGTGCCGACGCGGATATTGCTCGGGTCGAACCGGTTGAGCCTCATATTTCTTCCCTTTTGACGGCGCTGCCGCCGATTGGACTGGACAGCCGGAACCGCGGCGGCGAAAGCGCGCTTGCTTGTACATCATCCCGAACCTTCAGGAGAAAGCAATGTTCCTCGACGGAAAGCGTGCACTGGTTACCGGATCGACCTCGGGCATCGGCCTCGCGGTGGCGCGGGCGTTGCACGCCGAGGGCGCGGAGGTGATCCTCAACGGCTTCGGCGAGGAAAGCGACATCGCCGCATTGTGCGAGGAACTGGGCGCGACGCATTCGGGGGCGAACCTGCTCGAAGTGTCGGAAATCGAGGCAATGATGGCCGAGGCAGGCCCGCTCGACATCCTCGTCAACAATGCCGGGATGCAGCATGTCAGCCCGGTCGAGGATTTTCCGATCGACAAGTGGAACGCGATCATCGGGCTCAACCTGACCGCGGCGTTCCACACCACCCGGCTCGCGGTGCCGGCAATGAAGGAGAAGGGCTGGGGCCGCATAATCAACACCGCCAGCGCGCATTCGAAGACCGCCTCGCCGTTCAAGAGCGCCTACAACGCCTCCAAGCACGGCATCGACGGCTTCACCAAGACCATCGCGCTCGAACTGGCGCAAACCGGCGTGACCGCGAACTGCATCAGCCCCGGCTATGTCTGGACCCCGCTGATCGAGGGCCAGATCCCCGACACGATGAAGGCGCGCGGGCTGAGCCGCGACGAAGTGATCAACGATGTCCTGCTCGCCAAGCAGCCGACCAAGAAATTCGTTCAGCCCGAGGAAATCGGCGCGCTGGCAGTGTTCCTGTGCCGCGAGGAAGCGGGCAATGTGACAGGGGCCAACTGGAGCATCGATGGCGGCTGGACCGCCGAATGAGCGTATAGGAGTCGCAAAAGGGGCATGATCAGGGGCGTGATCGGGTTCGCAGTGCTGGCGCTGCTGGCGGCGTGCGCGCCGGTGCGGCCGGTCTCCGCCCCGCCGGACGATCTCGACGCGATCGAGGCGGCTCTGCACCGGCATATCGAAGTGCTCGCCAGCGACGAATTCGGCGGCCGCGCGCCGGGCACCGAAGGCGAAACCCAGACGCTGCGCTATCTCGCGCGCGAGTGGCAGGCGGCCGGGCTCGATTCGGGTACCAACGATCCCTCCAACCCGTGGTTCGCACCGGTCGAGCTGGCGACCTCTCCGCCCGCTACCGGTACGGTCGAATTCCATCGCGGCGAGCGCACCGTGGTGCTGCCGCGCGAGGCGGTGACGGTGCTCAGCTCCGAAACGCGCGACCTCGTCGAGCGCGCGCCGATGCTGTTCCTCGGCTCCGGGGCGGTGCTCGACCCGACCGCGATCGCCGGCCACGCCCCGGTCCTGACGCTCGACGATCCGGGCGCATTCGGACGGATCGAACAATTGGCTGCAGCGGGTGCGGCGGCGGTCGTGGTCATCGCCGCGCGGGCCGACCTCGCGCCCATCGTCGCGGCGCGCAACGCCGGCGGCTACCGGCTTGCGGGCGACGAGCGGTCGCTCGCGCCGATCGTGCTGGTGGAACTCGAAGCGGCCATGGCGCAGCCGGGAGTCGCAGCGCTGGTCACACAGCTGAGGGATGCGGACGCCGCGCAGGGAGGGACCTTCTCGCTCCCGTTCAGCGTTTCGCTCGACACCCGCTCGCGCGTTTCGCAGGTGAAGACGCACAATCTGATCGCGCGGCTGCCGGGTCGCGACCCCAGGGCGGGCGCAGTGCTGCTGCTCGCGCACTGGGACCATTTCGGCACCTGCGGCGAGGAAGGCGATGCGGACCGGATCTGCAACGGTGCGGTCGACAATGCCAGCGGGCTCGCGGTGCTGACCGAACTCGCGCGGCTGCTGGCGCAGGGGCCGCAGCTCGACCGCGACGTCTATTTCCTCGCCACCACCGCGGAGGAATGGGGACTGCTCGGCGCCTACGCCTTCACGCGCGATCCGCCGCTGCCGCTCGATACGATCGTCGCGGCGTTCAACCTCGACACCAGCGCGCTGGCCGCGCGCGACGCACCGGTCGCGATCGTCGGCGCGGGCCTCGGCCCGCTCGACGGCGAGGTCGAGGCGATCATCGCGGCGCAGGGGCGGCGTGTCGGCGGGCGCGATCTCGCCCCGCTATACGCCCGCCGCCAGGACGGCTGGGCGCTGGTCCAGTCGGACGTACCGGCGCTGATGGTCAGCAGCAGTTTCGCCGATAGCACGTTGCTGTCGGAATTCGAGCGCACCCGCTATCATCGCGCCGACGACGAGCTCGAGGGGATCGAACTCGGCGGCGCGGCGCAGGACCTGCTGCTCCACCTCGCGCTGGTGCGGCATTTCGGCTCGGTCGCGCTGCATCCCGGCGCCCGCGAATAAATGCCGCGCGCCCCCTAGCGGGTGCGGATAAGTGCGGTTACATGGGCCGCCACGATTCTCCCCGCGGAAGGCGACGCAGTGGCACAGACCGACATCCCCCTAGGCCTTACCTTCGACGACGTATTGCTGCGTCCGGCGGAGAGCGAGGTGCTGCCGAGCATGGCCGATACGCGCACGCAGCTGACGCGCGACATCGCGCTCAACATCCCGATCCTCTCCGCCGCGATGGACACCGTGACCGAGGCGGACATGGCGATCGTGATGGCGCAATTGGGCGGGATCGGCGTCCTCCACCGCAATCTCAAGATCAAGGAGCAATGCGCCGCGGTGCGCGCGGTCAAGCGCTTCGAGAGCGGGATGGTGGTCAACCCGATCACGATCAATCCCGAGGCGACGCTGGGGCAGGCGCAGGAGATCATGACCGCCAACCGCATCAGCGGCATCCCGGTGACCGATCGCGACGGGAAGCTGTGCGGCATCCTGACCAATCGCGACGTGCGCTTCGCCGAAAATCCCGGGCAGCCGGTGCGCGAGCTGATGACCACCGAGAACCTCGCCACCGTGCCGCTCGGCACCGGCCAGGACGAGGCGCGCCGCCTGCTCCACCAGCGCCGGATCGAGAAGCTGCTGGTGGTCGACGACGACTACAAGTGCATCGGGCTGATCACGGTCAAGGATATCGAGAAGGCGGTCAACTACCCCGAAGCGACCAAGGATGCCGGGGGGCGGCTGCGAGTCGCCGCGGCGACCACGGTTGGCGACAAGGGCTTCGAGCGGTCCGAGGCGCTGGTCGATGCCGAAGTCGACGTCATCATCATCGACACCGCGCACGGGCACAACAAGGATGTGGCGAAGGCGGTCGAGCGTGCCAAGCGGCTTTCGAATTCGGTCCAGATCGTCGCCGGCAACATCGCAACCGCCGAGGCGGCGAAGGCGCTGATCGGGGCGGGGGCGGATGCGGTCAAGGTCGGGATCGGGCCGGGCTCCATCTGCACCACGCGTGTGGTCGCGGGGGTCGGCGTGCCGCAGCTGACCGCGGTGATGGAATGCGCCAAGGAAGCGGCGAAATCGGGCGTGCCCGCGATCGCCGATGGCGGGCTGCGCACCAGCGGCGACGCGGCCAAGGCGCTCGCGGCGGGCGCTTCGAGCGTGATGATCGGTTCGATGCTTGCGGGTACCGCGGAGAGCCCGGGCGAAACGTTCCTCTACCAAGGCCGCAGTTACAAGGCCTATCGCGGCATGGGCAGCGTCAGCGCGATGGCGCGCGGCAGCGCCGACCGTTATTTCCAGCAGGACGTTTCGGCGATGAAGCTGGTCCCCGAGGGGATCGAGGGGCAGGTCCCGTTCAAGGGGCCGGCGGCGGATGTGGTCCACCAGCTGGTCGGCGGGATCAAGGCGGCGATGGGCTATACCGGCTCGAAGACGATCGAGGACCTGCGCACGCGTGCGCAGTTCGTGCGCATCACCAATGCCGGGTTGGCGGAGAGCCATGTCCACGACGTCGCGATCACCCGCGAGGCACCGAACTATCCGACAAGGTAATTCCTCCCCGGAACGGGGAGGGGACCATGCGCAGCATGGTGGAGGGGCACCGTCCATGATCCGTACAGCTGACGTCTTGAGCTTTCCGAGGGTGCCCCTCCACCTCTCGCTTCGCGAGCGGTCCCCCTCCCCCGGTGGGGGAGGATCATGACGCCCGCCGCGCGCGTCCAGTCCGCGATCGAAATCCTCGATGAGGTCATCGCCGCCGCCCGCAGCCAGGGCGCGCCGGCGGACCGGATCGTCGCCGAATGGGCGCGGACGCATCGCTTTGCCGGGTCGAAGGACCGCCGCGCGATCCGCGAACTGGTCTACGCCGCGATCCGCGCCTGCGGACCGACCCCGGCGAACGGACGCGCGGCGATGCTGCGGTTGGCCAAGGACGATCCGGCGATCCGCGAGTTGTTCGACGGTTCGTCCTACGGCCCGGTTCCGATCGGCGCGGACGAACGGCCCGCAAAGCCCGGCATCGCGCGCAAATGGTTGTACGAGAAGCTGCGCGCGAGCGGGATCGAGGGCGAGGAAGCGGCGGCGCTGCTCGACCGCGCACCGCTCGACCTGCGCGTCAATACGCTGAAGGCCGACCGCGCGAGCATCGAGCTGCCCCAGGTGGGTGAATCGCTCGCCGCTCCGCAGGGGCTGCGTTTTGCCTCGGGCACGATGGCGGAGCAATGGCCCGCCTGGCGCGACGGGCTGGTCGAAGTGCAGGACCACGGCAGCCAATGGGCCTGCGCGGCGGTCGGGGCGGAACCCGGCGAAACGGTGATCGACCTGTGCGCCGGGGCCGGGGGCAAGACTCTCGCGCTCGCCGCGGCGATGGACAATCGCGGCACGCTGATCGCCGCGGATACCGACAAGCGGCGGCTCGGCAACCTCCCGCCGCGCGCCGAGCGGGCCGGGGCGGGGATGATCGAGACGGTGCTGCTCGATCCGGGGCGCGAGCTGGAAGGCCTCGCGGTATGGCGCGGCACGGCCGACGCGGTGCTCGTCGACGCGCCGTGCTCGGGTTCGGGAACCTGGCGGCGCAAGCCCGAGGCGCGCTGGCGGCTCGACGAGGCGCAGCTCGGACGCTTCGCCGAACTGCAGGACCGGCTGCTCGGCATCGCCGCCGGACTGGTCCGGCCGGGCGGGCGGATCGTGTTCGTGACCTGCTCGCTGCTCGACGGCGAAGGCGCGGACCGGATTTCGGGCTTTCTTGCCGCACACCCGGGCTGGCAGGCGCGCGCGCTCGAACTCCCGCTCGGTCGCGCGCGCGGCGAAGGAATCCGCCTCACGCCGTGTCATGACGGCACGGACGGATTTTTCATCGCACAGCTAGCTTCGCCGTGTTAACCCTCCCGATTATGGCTCTGCCCGAGTCTCCGAATGTTTCCTCCCTCAAGGAGTTAGTTATGCGTTTTGCCGCTCCCGCCGCCGCTTTGTCGCTGGCCCTCGCCGTATCCGCGAGCATGGGAGTGGCGGCCGACCGCGAAGCCGACCCGCGCGCTGCGGTGCTGGTGGCGGAAGGCCGCGCGGCGCTCGAGGCGGGCCAGCCGCAAAAGGCGATCGACGCGTTCGAGGCCGCGCTGACGGTCGATCCGGGGCACACGCCGATCTATCTCGACCTTGCCGAAGCCGCGCGCCGCGAAGGGCTGCAGGGCAAGGCGATCCGCTATTACCGCGAGGCGCTGAGCCGCGATCCGGACAATTTCGCCGCGATCTCGGGTGAGGGCGAGGCGCTGCTCGAAAAAGGCGCGATCGAGAAGGCCAAGGCCAATCTCGCCACGTTGCGCGCGAAATGCGGCAGCTCCTGCCCGGAGACGCGCGACCTCGCGCTGGCGATCCAACAGGGCCCGCAGCCGCGCGTGCTGACCGCCGAAGCGGTGATGCCCGATGCGCAGGTGACGCAGGCGAATTAGGGTTTCGCGCACAGCTGGTGCCCTACAACATCCAAAGAAATCCGTTCGTCCTGAGGAGGCGTTGAAGCCTTTGGCTGAAACGCCGTCTCGAAGGACCAGTGTGCTTCGAGACGCGCCCTCAGACTTCGTCTTCGGTCGCTCCTCAGCACGAACGTGAAGTTGCCCTAGATCAGCTCCCGAAACGCTTTCAATACAGCGCGATAGACCCGCTTCTTGAACGGCACGATCAACTCGGGGAGCTGTTCGGGGTCGACCCATTTCCAGTCGCAGAATTCGGGCGGATCGTGCGCTTCGAGATCGATATCGGCGTCGCTTCCGGTGAAGCGGGCGAGGTACCAGTTCTGCTCCTGTCCGCGATATTTTCCGCCCCACAATTTGCCCTGCAGCTCTTCGGGCAGGTCGTAGCGCAGCGGCTCGTCCATTTTCTTCAGGATGGTGACGTGCTCGGGCCGGGCGCCGGTTTCCTCGCCCAGTTCACGCAGCACCGCGTCGTCGGGTTCCTCGCCCTTGTCGACGCCGCCCTGCGGCATCTGCCACCAATCGCCTTCCTTGTTGTCGATCCGGCGTCCGACGAACACCTTCCCGTGCGAATTGACCAGCATCGTACCGACGCAGGGGCGGTAACCCAAATCCTTATGGTTGCCGCTCATGCCGCGATGCGCGCCAGCTTGACCTTGATCGCGCCGAGGAAGGCGGCGAGGTCGGTCTGCCCGCTCGGGATCGCTTTCCTCAGCGTGACGAATCCGTGGATGATGCCGGGGAATTCGAAATAGCTCACCTCGGTTCCCTGCCGGATCAGGTGCGCGGCGTATTCGCGGCCCGAATCGCGCAAGGGGTCGAGCCCGGCGGTGCACAGCACGGTCGGCGGCGTGTTGCTGCAGTCGCCGACCATCGGCGTATGGCGCGGATCGCTCGCCTCGCCGCCATACTGCTCGGTGAAATAGGCCATCGCCGGGCCGGTCAGGTAGAACCCCTCGAAGAAGTCCTTGAGGCTCTGGTGTTCGGAAACGTCGCTGGCGACCGGATAGATCGGTGCCTGCACGAGCACCGGGACTGCGGCGGGCTCGTTCGCCAGCTGGTTGGTGGTGACGATGGTCAGGTTGCCGCCCGCGCTGTCGCCGGTGATGACCAGGCCGGTAAACTGCCGTTCCAGCTCCGCCGGGCTCGCCGCGAGCCAGCGCGCCACCGCTTCGCAATCGTCGGGCGCGGCGGGGAAGGGGTGCTCGGGCGCGAGCCGGTAGTCGACCGAGACCACCGGCAGGTCGAGGACATGCGCGATCTCGGTGCAGAGGTTGTGGTAAACTTCGAGGTCGCCGATCACGAAACCGCCGCCGTGGATGAACATCACCACCGGGCCCGGCGCGCGCGTTTCCCGCGCATCGTAGAACCGCAGCGGAATCTCGCCGTCCGGTCCCGGGCAGGTCAGGTCGCGCACCACCGCCAGCTCGCGCGCATCGGCTTCGGCGAGCGCGGTCATCGCGCGCAGGCCCTCGCGCCCCTCGGCGGGCGGCATTTCCTCGACGCCGGGGCGTCCCAATTGCTCGAGCATGTCGAGAAACCCGCGCACGTCGTCGCGCACGAAATGTTCGCTATCGGCCATCTGGCTCGCTCTCCCTTTGGTTGCAAAGCGAAACTAGGCGGGGATGACGCGCATTTCCACTCGACTTTTTGCCGACATGGGAGAAAAACTTCATTGCGAGGGCGTGTTGCGAGGCATAGGTGCCCCCGGCACGATGGAATTGAAGCGCTGCGAAGACGGTGCGCGACAAGGAATTTCAATGGCTACGACAGCCGCCGTTAGGCCGCAGGAGGCCGACATCCCCGAAGCCGTAGTGGTCCGTTTCGCCGGCGATTCCGGCGACGGCATGCAGTTGACGGGCGGGCAGTTCACGCTCTCGACCGCGCTCGCGGGCAACGATCTTGCGACCTTCCCCGATTTCCCCGCCGAGATTCGCGCGCCGCAGGGTACTTTGTTCGGCGTCTCGGCGTTCCAGATCAATTTCGGCAGCCGCCGGATCAACACCGCGGGCGATGCGCCCGACGTGCTGGTGGCGATGAACCCCGCCGCGCTCAAGGTGAACCTCGCCGCATTGAAGCCCGGCGGGCTGATCATCGCCGACACAGGCGCCTTCACCAAGCGCAATCTCGACAAGGCGGGCTACGATACCAACCCGCTCGAGGACGACAGCCTCGCGCAGTGGGATGTGCTCGCCTTCGATATTTCGGAACGCACGATCGAGGCGGTCAAGCCGTTCGGGCTCGGCAACAAGGACGCGCTGCGCTCGAAGAACATGTGGACGCTCGGCCTCGCGCTGTGGATGTTCGACCGCCCGCGTGAGCCGATCCACGACTGGCTGAAGCAAAAATTCGCCAAGAAGCCCGACATCGCCGACGCCAATATCGCCGCGCTCGATGCCGGGCATGCCTATGGCGAGACGGCGGAGCTGTCGGGCCCGGTCAAGCAGTTGACGATGCCCCCGGTCGAGAGCGAACCGGGCCTCTACCGCACCATCACCGGCGCGGAGGCCGTCTCGCTCGGCCTCGTCGCGGGGGCGCAACTGGCAGAGCTGCCGATGTTCTTCGGCGGCTATCCGATCACCCCCGCGAGCGCGATTCTCCACCATCTCGCGCGGCTCAAGGAATACGGCGTCACCACCTTCCAGGCCGAGGACGAGATCGCCGCGATCTGCGCCGCGATCGGGGCGAGCTATGCCGGCAGCCTCGGCGTGACCTCCTCCAGCGGGCCGGGCATCGCCTTGAAGGGCGAGGCGATGGGCCTCGCGATCATGACCGAGCTGCCGCTTGTGATCGTCAATTCGCAGCGCGGCGGGCCCTCGACGGGCCTCCCGACCAAGACCGAGCAGAGCGACCTCTACCAGGCGGTTTACGGCCGCAATGGCGACGCGCCGCTGCCGGTGGTCGCCGCGCGCAGCCCGTCCGACGCGTTCGAATGCGCGATCGAGGCGTGCCGCATCGCGACGCAATACATGACCCCGGTGATGCTGCTGACCGACGGCTATATCGCCAATGCCGCCGAGCCGTGGAAGGTGCCCGACCCGGCGAGTTACGAGCCGTTCCCGGCGCAATTCCTGCAGGAAAAGAACGGTGAGGAGCTGCTCCCCTACAAGCGCGACGCCAAGGGCGCGCGGCCGTGGATCAAGCCGGGCACGCCGGGCCTGATGCACCGCATCGGCGGGATCGAGAAGGCGGCCGATACCGGCCATATCGACTATTCGCCCGACAATCACCAGGCGATGACCGATGCGCGCAAGGACAAGGTGCTTGGCGTCGACGTGCCCGACCAGGAGGTCGCGCTCGGCGATAGCTCGGGCAAGCTCGCGGTGGTCGGCTGGGGTTCGACCTTCGGCCCGATCCACCAGGCGGTCGGTCGCGCGCGGCGCAAGGGGCTCGACGTCAGCCATATCCATGTCCGCCACATATGGCCGCTGCCGGGCAATCTCGGCGAGCTGCTGCGCGGTTTCGACCATGTGCTGGTGCCCGAGATGAACACCGGCCAGTTCAAGACCGTGCTGCGCGACCAGTACCTCGTCGACGCGCAGCCGCTGACCAAGACCAGCGGCCAACCGTTCCAGATCGCCGAGCTGGAAGAGGCGATCGGGAAGTATTTCGACGGCGTGCCGGGCAACGAGGGCGGCGAGGTGGCGGTCAACGAGCAGCAATTGCCGAGTCCGGAGGGAGGCGCGAAATGAAGAATTTCCGTCATCCCAGCGAAAGCTGGGATCTTGTGCAGCAAAGTCGGACGGTACTGATGGAGATCCCAGCGTTCGCTGGGATGACGAGGTAGTCATGAACGCACCAGCCAAAATCGAAACCACGCTCAAGGACTGGGTCACCGACCAGGAGGTCCGCTGGTGCCCCGGTTGCGGCGATTACGCGATCCTCAAGGCCGTGCAGCGCACGCTGCCGCAATTGGGCGCGGACCCGGCCAACACCGTGTTCATCAGCGGTATCGGCTGCTCCAGCCGCTTTCCCTATTACATGGAGAGCTACGGCTTCCACACGATCCACGGCCGCGCCCCGGCGATCGCGACCGGTACCAAGCTCGCCAATCCGGATCTCGACATCTGGCTGGTGACCGGCGACGGCGACGGGCTGTCGATCGGCGGCAACCATCTGATGCACGTGCTGCGGCGCAACGTGAACATGCAGATCATGCTGTTCAACAACGAGATCTACGGTCTCACCAAGGGGCAGGCCTCGCCGACCAGCCGCGAGGGCACGCGCAGCCCCTCGACCCCGATCGGCAGCTACGACCACCCCGCGCGCCCCGCCGCCTTCGCGCTCGGCAGCGGCGCGCGCTTCGTCGGGCGCGGCTTCGACGTGTCGAAACACCTGCCCGACGTGCTGATGGCGGCGCACGCGCACCAGGGCGCGGCGTTCATCGAAATCTTCCAGAACTGCATCGTCTACAACAAGGATGTGTTCGACGATTTCGCCGCGCCCAAGGGGGCGGAGGATCGCCAGCTGTGGCTGGAGGACGGCAAGCCCATGCTGTTCGCGGGCGACACCAAGGGCATCGCGCTCGACCGAGACGCGCTCGAGTTGAAGGTGGTCGATGTGACCGATGGCGACTGGAAAAGCGCGGGGGTGATCGCCCACGACGTCACCAACCGCTCGATCGCGCATATGCTGGTGGAGATGCCGTTCGGCCCGTTCCCGATGGCGCTCGGCGTGCTCTACGACGATCCGCGCCCGACCTTCGAGGCGGCGGTCGCCGCAGAGCGCGAGAAGGCCCGTGCGGGCAAGGAAGCGAACCTCGCCCGGCTGCTCGGCACCGGTCAGACCTGGACGGTGAACGGGACTGCCGCCGATCCGGTCTGATTTCGCCACGATTTGAACGATTTCGCGTGCCGCCCGTTGTTCCTGTGAAGCCTGCATGATTGGCAGGTCAAATTACAGGAGACCTACGTGACCCAGTTCAAATCCACCCTTGCCGTCGCATCCGGACTTGCCCTTGCGCTAGCCGCGTGCGGCGACAACGATGTCGAAGAGACCGACGATACGCTGGTCAGCGAGGAGGACGTGGCGATAACGAGCGATGAGTTCGATCCCATGACCCGCGACTATGTGCTGGGGGAAGAGGCGCAGACGCGCCGCGATGCATTCGATGCGGATACTTTTCGTACCGAGTATGACGGATATCGCGACGAAGTGATGTCCGAACAGGTACAAATGGGCGGCGACGCCGATGCGGAGGATATGACCGACGAGGACCGCAGCGAAATGGAGGCTGCCTCGCAACCGCGCGATGCGAACACCAATATGCGCGCCCGTACCAACATGACCTGGGGCTATCTCGACCGCAACGACGATGGCCAGCTGTCGGTTGCCGAATACGCAATCTGGGCGATCCCGCTCGATCCGGATAGTGCCGCAGCCAACGATGCCGGTCCGGTCGAGCTGACCGACGACCAGATCAACTCCGCGGCGGATTCATTCTTCTACTACGATCTGGACGGCGACACGTATCTCGACCAGCGCGAATTCACCTCGGCCCGCCGCGGTGAAACATTCGACGGCTGATCGACGGAATAGACGAACTTGAAGGGCGGCGGGGCGACCTGCCGCCCTTTGCTGTGGGATCGGCGAATTCGCTGTCCTACTCCGGCGCGGATATGCCATGCTCGGGCGATGGCGACGACCTCCCTTTCCCGCTGCGATTCCGCCGCCCGTTGTGTGGCGGGCTTTTTTGCCTCAGGACCGTGTAACATGCGGTCCATGTCTCTTGTCGATGCCACGATCGGGGCAGGGCGCTAGATGGACAATCTGACCCATAGCCTCGTCGGCGCGCTGCTCGGCCAGGCCGGCCTCAAGCGCAAGACCGGCCTTGCCATGCCCGCGCTGATCATCGGCGCCAACCTGCCCGATGTCGACGCGGCGTGCTTCCTGTGGCTCGACGGGGCAGAGCATCTCGGCTTCCGCCGCGGGATCACGCACGGGCCGCTCGCCTGGGTGTTGCTGCCGCTGGTGCTGGCGGCGTTGCTGTGGGGCTTCGACCGATGGCAGGCGAAACGCGGGAAGCGGCCGGAAGGGCGCCTGCCTGTACATTTCGGCTGGCTCTACGCGCTCGGCTTCCTCGCCTGTCTGACCCACCCGGCGCTCGACTGGCTCAACGTCTACGGCATCCGCCTGCTCGAACCGTTCTCGAGCCGCTGGTTCTACGGCGACACGCTGTTCATCATCGACGTGTGGTTGTGGGCGCTGATGGGCGTAGCCACGTGGTGGTCGCTGCGGCGCGAGAAGCGGGGCGGTGAGTGGCGCAGGCCGGCGCGCGTGGCGATTGCGGTGGCGCTGGCGTATGTCGGGCTCAACGGGGCCATCACGTGGTGGGCCGAGAATGTAACCGCTGCCAGCCACGATAATGCCATAGCAAGTCCGCCGCCGGTGGCGTTTTGGAAGCGTGAGGTAATCCACGGATATCCGTCCCTGTATCGGCATTACGAATATTCGCTGCTCGGGCCTCGATCCGAGCCGGAAGAGATCGGACGGCCGTGCCTCCTTGCTTCATCCGAATGGGAACGGGCCGATCGTGAGAACTCGCAGGCCAGGGCATTCCTGTTCTGGTCGCGCGCGCCCTTCGCCGAGCGCGCGCCCGACGGCTCGGTTCTCCTTCGCGACGCCCGCTTCTACGATCCGCGTGCGCGCGATCGCTTCACCGTCGCATTGCCCGACGTACAGTGCGAGGAACTGCCATCGCAGTAAACGCATTGAGCCCTAAACCCGTTCGTCCCGAGCCTGTCGAAGGACCGCCTTTCTTTTGGCGCTATGCGGGAAGTGAAGGACAGGGCTTCGACAGGCTCAGCCCGAACGGAGGTGGGTGTGCGTTCTCCCCAAATCGTCTGGCTGCGCCGCGATCTGCGCTTGGCGGACAATCCCGCGCTGTTTCATGCCGCGCAGGAGGGGCCTGTTGTGGCCGTCTACGTGCTCGACGACGAGGCGGCGGGCGACCATGCCTATGGCGGCGCAAGCAGGTGGTGGCTGCACCATTCGCTCGACAGCCTCGGCAGGAGCTTCGGCAGCCGCCATTCGCGCATAATCCTGCGGTGCGGCGATGCGGCGGAGGAGTTGTCGAAGGTTGCGCGTGCGGTCGGTGCCGAGACGATCCACGCCAATCGCCATTACGAACCATGGTGGCGCAAGGCGCAGGGGAAGCTGGCCGACGCATTCGAGCTCGAGCTCTACGACGGCAACTACCTGCTGCCGATGGGCGAGGTGACCACCGGCTCGGGCGATCCGTACAAGATCTACACGCCGTTCGCGAAGGCAACGCTCGACCGGTTGCCGCCGCGCGAAGCTCTGCCCGAACCCGGTACGATCCGCTCGCCCGACGACTGGCCCGCGAGCGACGACCTCGATGACTGGAACCTGCTTCCGACAGAGCCGGACTGGGCCGGCGGGCTGCGCGAGTTCTGGGATGTCGGCGAGCGGGCGGCGCATGAGCGGCTCGACTGGTGGGCGGACCAGGTCGACGAGTACGACGACGGCCGCAACCTGCCCTCGGACGACATCACCTCGCGCCTGTCGCCGCACCTGCATTGGGGCGAGATCTCGCCGGTGCAGGTGTGGCACCGTTTCGCCGACAAGCGCTCGCAGGGATGGAAGACGTTCGAGAAGGAACTGATCTGGCGCGACTATGCGCAGACTGTGATTTGCCAGTTCCCGGATTACCCGAAGGAGAGCTATCGAGACTACGACGAGCGCACGCTGTGGCGCAATCCGAACGCCGGCCACCTGATCGCGGACGATCTGGCGGCATGGCAGCGCGGCCAGACAGGTTACCCCATCGTCGACGCCGGGATGCGCCAGCTGTGGCGGACCGGCTGGATGCACAACCGCGTGCGCATGATCGCGGCGAGCTTTCTGGTGAAGCACCTGCTGATCGACTGGCGCCACGGCGAGCAGTGGTTCTGGGACACGCTGGTCGATGCCGATTACGGCAATAACGGCGTCAACTGGCAGTGGATCAGCGGCACCGGCGTGGATTCGAATATGTTCCCGCGCATCATGGCTCCGCTGAGCCAGTCGGAGAAGTTCGACGCGGCGGGCTACATCCGCGAATACGTGCCCGAACTGGCGGAGCTCGACGACGAAGACATTCACGATCCGCCCGACGACAGGCGCGGCGACTATCCGGCCAGGATCATCGGTCACAGGGAAGCGCGCGAACGGGCGCTGGAGGCCTATCGCAATTCGAAGGGCTAGCGGCTTGCCGCTAGCGTAAGCTCGGCGCATAGTAGCGCCATGGCGACGCGGGAGTTCGACAGGGGCAACGAGCTGCTGACCGGGGCGGCGCGGTTCGAGCGCAAGCCCGGACTGCTGGCACGGGCGATCGCGCCCGGGTTTCACAAGGTGCTCGACCGGATCGACGCCGGGCTGGAGCAAGGCTCGATCACGGGCACGCTTCCGGACGGCACGACGCGCGTGCTCGGCGGGCGCAACCCCGGCTTCGAAGCGACCGTGCATATTCGCGACTGGCGCGCGCTGATGCGGCTCGCGACCAACGGTTCGATCGGGTGGTACCAGGCGTGGGAAGCGGGCGAGTGGGACAGCCCCGACCCGGTGCCGGTGTTCGCCCTGTTCATGGCCAATGGCGAGGCGCTGGGCGATACCGGGCGCGCAAGCGGGCCGTTCCGCTGGGCGGCACGTTTTGCGCACTGGCTCAACCGCAACACGCATGCCGGATCGGTGCGCAACATCCATGCGCATTACGATCTCGGCAACGATTTCTACGCCGCCTGGCTCGACCCGACGATGAGCTATTCCTCGGCGATATGGAGCGATGGGGATGACCTGGAGGCGGCGCAGCGGCGCAAATGGCGCGCGCTGTCCGAGCGGCTGGGCACGCCCGGCACGCTGCTCGAGATCGGCTGCGGCTGGGGTGGG
This sequence comes from uncultured Altererythrobacter sp., assembly GCA_913055875.1. GTDB lineage: Bacteria > Pseudomonadota > Alphaproteobacteria > Sphingomonadales > Sphingomonadaceae > CAJXJY01. The sequence continues at coordinate 302,344 of CAJXJY010000002.1, read as the reverse complement.
TTGTCGGATCATTTCGCGCGGGGCGGGAGCAAGGTCACGGGCATCAGCCTGTCGGACGAACAACTGGCCTGGGCGCGCGAGCGAAGCGATCCTTCGATCGATTTCCGCAAGCAGGATTATCGCGATGTCGACGAACGCTTCGATGCGGTGGTCAGCGTCGAGATGGTCGAGGCGGTGGGGCGCGAATACTGGCCGAGCTTCTTCGATTGCATCGCGCGCTGCCTCAAGCCCGGCGGACGCGCCGCGATCCAGTACATCTCGATGAGGGATTCGCTGTTCGATGCCTATGCGAAGAGCGCCGATTTCATCCAGGCCTATATCTTCCCCGGCGGCCTGCTGATCCGCACCAGCGAGTTCATGCGCCTCGCGGCCGAGCGCGGGCTGACGTGGCGCCATCAGCACGATTTCGGGCAGGATTATGCCGAAACGCTCAAGGCGTGGCGCGAACGGTTCGATGCGGCGGTGGCGGACGATCGCCTGCCCGTCGGCTTCGACGAACGGTTCCGGCGTTTGTGGCGCTACTACCTGATGTATTGCGAAGGCGGGTTCCGCGGCGGCGGGATCGACGTCCACCAGGTCACGCTGGTCAAGGAGGGATGAAGATGCGGATTTTTCTGGCGGGTGTTGCAGCGCTGGCGATCTCGGGTTGCGCGGGTGCCGGGCTCGATGTGCCTGCGCCCACGCCGCCCGCGGTCACGCTAAGTATGCCGGACAACCCGGCCAGCCTCGACCCGAGCGACTCGATCCTGTTCTGGAACGACGAGCGCCGCTCGGCGGCGTTTCGCGATATGGAAGGGCTGTTTCCCGGCCTCGAAGTGCGCCACGGCGCAAGTGCGCGCACGCTTGCACAGGGCCGGCCGCTACCTGCCGGAACAGTCGCCGCGATCGACGCGCTCGTCACGTCGAGCGGTGCGGCGGGGGCGATGGTGCTGCAGGACGGCCGGGTGCGCTATGAAAAATACGCGCTCGGATTCGGGCCGGAGGGGCGCTGGACCAGCTTTTCGGTCGCCAAGAGCTTTACCTCGACCTTGCTCGGCGCGGCGATCGCGGACGGCCATATCGAAAGCCTGAACGCACCCGTCACCCGTTACGTGCCCGAACTGGCGGGGACCGCCTATGACGGCGTCACCGTCGGCCAGATCGCGACCATGACCTCGGGCGTAAAGTGGAACGAGGACTATACCGACCCCGACAGCGACGTCGCGAAGATGCTCGCGATCGCACCGGTACCGGGCGAATCGCAGGCCGTCACCTACGCCCGCACGCTGACGCGCGAGGCGCCGGCGGGGGAGAAATGGGTCTACAAGACGCTCGAGACAAATCTGCTCGGGCTGATCGTCGAGAACGCCACCGGCATGAGCCTCGCCGCCTATGCCAAGGACAGGATCGTCGATCCGGCGGGCTTTGCCGGCGACCTGTTCTGGATGACCGACCTGACCGGCGGCAATATCGGCGGCTGCTGCCTGTCGCTGCGGCTGTCCGACTATGCGCGCTTCGGGCAGTTCGTGCTCGAAGGCGGGCGGGGCGTGGTGCCGCAGGGCTGGTTCGGGCAGGCGGGCGCGCCGGTGGTCGATTTCGCCCCGAACGCGCCGGGTTTCGGCTACGGCTACCAGTGGTGGGCCTATCCCGAGGAGCGCTTCGGTGCGCAGGGCATTTTCGGCCAAGCGATCACCATCGATCCGGAAGAGCGGCTGGTGGTTGCGGTGGTGAGCAACTGGCCGACGGCGACCAGCAGAGCCTATCGCGACCAATGGCGCGCGATGGTCGCGCGGATCGCGGCGGCGGATTAGCCTATCGTGTTGGGTTCCAGTCGCTAGTCCGCTCAATATTGCCCAGTTCGTCATGCTGAACTTGTTTCAGCATCCATTTATCCACCCTTACCGTCCGTACCGGGGGCGAAATGGATCCTGAAACAAGTTCAGGATGACGGTTCAATCTGTTGAGATCGAGGCTAGCAGGCGCTGCGGAAAATCGTGCTCGGCGCGAACTGCTGCAGGATATTGTCGTGCACGATCGGGCTCAGCAGCTGGGTGAAGGCGCAACCGGCGATCGAGTTCTCCCACCACACCACTTCGGCCTGGAGCGATTCGAGGCCGGGCAGGGTGATCCAGCACAGCTGCCCGGGATGCATCCGGCTGACGGCCGCGGCGCTGAAGCCGGAGATCGACAGGTCGTGCACAACCGTCTGGAAGGCGCGGCCGCCCGAGGCGCGCAATTGCGCGGGGATCGTCAGCCGCGTGCGCGGCGCGCAGCGATCCTCCTGCGCCGCCAGATCGTAGCTTTCATGCGTGTCGAGAACCATCCCGTAAGTCCTTGCGAGCCTTCCCGACGGAACCCTCACCGTCAGGCTTTTCACAGTCTCGCCGAGGGTGCTTACGCTTTCGTAAGGGGACGCGGTAAAGCGGTGTTAACCAACCCGCTCGCGGTGGCGCGTGGTAAAGTCTTCATCCAGCAGCGCGACGATCCGCTCGCCGACCACCGACGGGTCCTTGACCTCGGCCGGGTCCTCGCCCGGATAGGCCTTGGCCCGCATCGCGGTGCGCGTGGCGCCCGGATCGACGATCGCGACGCGGATCTGGCCGAGCTTCTCGACTTCGAGCGCATAGCTGTCGAGCAGCGATTCGAACGCCGCCTTGGTCGAGCCGTAGGCCGCCCAGTAAGGGCGGGCGTCCGCGCCGACACTGCTGGTCAGCCCGATCACGCGGCCGTGGTCGCTGCGCTTGAGCAGCGGATCGAAGCCTGCGAGCAGCGCCTGCGTGGCGAGCAGGTTGACCGTCACCGCCTGCCCGAACTGCTCCGCGTCGATCTGCGTCACGGGTGTGAGCTGTGGCAGGTAAGCCGCTGAAATAACCAGGATGTCGAGCTTGTCCCAGCGCCCGGACACGGCACCGGCAAGGCGCGCGATCCCGTCCGGCTCGGTCAGTTCGACCGGCGCGATCGTCGCGCTGCCGCCCGCTTCGTGGATCGCATCCTCGACCTGTTCGAGCTGCTTGACGTCGCGCGCGGTGAGAACGACATGCGCGCCCGCCTCGGCGAGCGCCTTTGCCGTCGCGGCGCCGATGCCGCGGCTGGCGCCGGTAACGAGCGCAATGCGCCCCGTGAGCGGTCTGTCTTCGGCCATCAGGCGACCTTGTCGAAGGAGAGCTGCTTGTCGCGCTGCTCGCGCTCGGACAGGTCGGTGAGCGAGGTCGGATAATCGCCGGTGAAGCAGGCGTCGCAGAATTGCGGGCAGCCCTTGTCGCGTTCGCTGGAGCCGACCGCGCGGTAGAGCCCGTCGATCGAGACGAAGGCGAGGCTGTCGGCCTTGATGAAGTCACGCATCGGTTCGACTTCCATCTGCGCGGCGAGCAGTTGCGAGCGTTCGGGCGTGTCGACGCCGTAGAAGCAGCTATGCGCGGTCGGCGGGCTGGCGACGCGGAAATGCACTTCGCTCGCGCCGGCATCGCGCATCATCTCGACGATCTTCTTCGACGTGGTGCCGCGCACGATCGAATCGTCGATCAGCACGATCCGCTTGCCCTCGACGAGGCCGCGATTGGCGTTGTGCTTGCGCCGCACCCCGGCATGGCGCGCGCCGTCCGAGGGCTGGATGAAGGTCCGCCCGACATAGTGCGAGCGAATGATGCCGAGTTCGAACGGCACCCCCGATTCCTGCGCGTAGCCGATCGCCGCGGGCACGCCGCTGTCGGGCACCGGCACCACCAGGTCCGCCTCGCACGGCGCCTCGACCGCGAGCTGCGCGCCGATCGCCTTGCGCGCCTCGTAGACGCTGCGCCCGGCGAAGAACGAATCGGGGCGGCTGAAATAGACGTGCTCGAAAATGCACGGGCGCGGGCGGTAGCTGCCGAAGGGGTGCAGCGAATCGGTGTTGCCGTCGAAATCGACCTTGATCAGCTCGCCCGGTTCGACCTCGCGGATGAATTTGGCGCCGACCACGTCGAAGGCGACGCTCTCGCTGGCGAACACGGTCGCATCGCCGATCCGGCCCATCACCAGCGGGCGGATGCCGAGCGGGTCGCGGCAGGCGATCATTCCCTCGGGGGTCATGACGATCAGCGAATAGGCGCCCTCGACCAGCCGCAGCGCGTCGATCAGCCTGTCGCTCATGGTCGGATAGCGGCTGGTGGCGACGAGGTGGATGATCACCTCGGTATCGCTGGTCGACTGGAAGATCGCACCGCGCCCGACGAGGTCGTCGCGCAGCGTCTGCGCGTTGGAGATATTGCCGTTATGCGCGACCGCGAAACCGCCGCTGGCGAGGTCGGCATAGAGCGGCTGGATATTGCGCAGGCCCGATCCGCCGGTGGTCGAATAGCGCACATGTCCCGCCGCCATCATGCCGGGCAATTCGGCGATCGCCTCGCTCGAGGAGAAATTGTCCGCCACGTGGCCGAGGCCGCGGCGCTGGTAGAAATCGGTCCCGTCGAAGCTGGTGATGCCCGCCGCTTCCTGCCCGCGATGCTGGAGCGCGTGGAGCCCGAGCGCGGTCGCGGCGGCCGCGTCGGTGGCGTTGATCGCGCCGAACACGCCGCATTCCTCGCGCAGCTTGTCGCCGTCGCGGTCGAGAAACGGGTGGGTGAGGTTCATGGCGTGGGCTGTCCGCAAGCTGCGCGCGTCTCGTGGCGGTCAATGGCGATGTTACGGCTCGATTACAAGGGCTGTCCGGAGTCCCCGCGGAGGCGGGGACCTCATGCAGCCGGCGAACCGTCCACGGCCTGAGGCCCCCCGCCTTCGCGGGGGCTCGCAATACGCACAGGGATTTCGTTGCGCCGCCGCCAAACCCTGCCTAAACAGCCGCGCAACCGAGACATCGAAGCAACACAAGCGGCGCCCCTTGATCCTCAATCCCTTCGAATGGACCATCGCCCGGCGCTACCTGCTGCCTGGACGCAGCGAAGCATTCATCGCGCTCGTGGCCGGGATCAGCGTGGTGGTGGTGATGCTGTCGGTCGCGATGCTGGTCATCGTCATGAGCGTGATGAACGGGTTTCGCGGCGAGCTGCTCGACCGCATCGTCGGGCTGAACGGGCACGCCATCGTCCAAGCCTATGGCGGGCGACTCGACGACTGGCAGGACATCCTCGAACAGACTCGCGAGACCGAAGGCGTGGTCAGCGCCTCGCCGCTGATCGAGCAGCCGCTGCTCGGCACCTATAACGGGCGCGTCGAAGGCATCATCGTGCGCGGCAACACCGCCGCCGATATCGCCGACCTGTCCGACAAGCTGGTGATGGGCCATCTCGAAACGCTCGAAGCGAATTCGGGAACGGTCGCTGTCGGGACGCGTCTGGCGACCAATCTCGGCGCGGGTGTGGGCGACACCATCACCATCATCAACCCGGCGGGGCGCTCGACACCGTTCGGCACCGTGCCGCGCCAGATCGGCTATCGCATCGGCGCGGTGTTCGAGACCGGGATCTACGATTTCGACCAGCAATTCGTGATCATGCCGATCCCCGACGCGCAAACGCTGCTGCTGACCGGCGACACGATCGGGTTGATCGAAGTGGTCACCGAGGACGCCGATCGGGTCGACCAGATCATGGCGCCGATCAAGCAAGACCTGGCGGGCAGGGCGGAGGTGAACAGCTGGAAGGTTATCAACGCCTCGATCTTCGAAGCGCTCGAGGTCGAGCGGGTGGCGATGTTCTTCGCTCTGTCGATCATCGTGGTGGTGGCGGCGTTCAATATCCTGTCCTCGCTGGTGATGCTGGTCCGCTCGAAAACGCGCGACATCGCGATCCTGCGCACGATGGGTGCGACCCGGCGCAATTTGCTCAAGATTTTCGTGACGACCGGCTTCACCGTCGGCGCGCTGGGCACGATCGCGGGGCTGCTGCTGGGCTTCCTGATCCTCTTTTTCCGCCAGCCGATCGTCGAATTCATCACCTGGGCGACGGGGCAGCAGATCTGGGACCCGAGCGTACGTTTCCTTACCGAACTGCCCGCACGGGTCGATCCGTGGGAGGTACTCGGCATCGCTGCGCTGGCGCTCGGGCTGAGCTTCCTCGCGACGCTCTATCCGGCGTTCAAGGCGGCCAATACCGATCCGGTCGAGGTGCTTCGCTATGAATAGTCCGGTCATCGAACTCCGCGGCCTGACCCGCAGCTTCGAGCAGGGCGGCGAGCGGATCGACGTCCTGCGCGGCGTCGACCTCACCGTGGCGCCGGGCGAGATCGTTGCACTGCTCGGTCCGTCGGGGTCGGGCAAATCGACCATGCTGCAAGCGGTCGGGCTGCTCGAGGGCGGGTTCGGCGGAGGGATCGCGATCGCGGGGACGGAGGCAAGCGAATTGCCCTCGGACGGGCGCACGAGCCTGCGCCGCGATCATCTCGGCTTCGTCTATCAGTTCCACCATCTACTGCCCGATTTCACCGCGCTCGAAAACGTGGTGCTGCCGCAGCTGATCACCGGCAAGCCGCGCGCGCACTGCGACGAACGCGCTGAACACCTGCTCGGCGCGCTGGGGCTCGATCACCGCCTCGACCACCGGCCGAGCCAGCTCTCGGGTGGCGAGCAGCAGCGCGTCGCGGTGGCGCGCGCGCTGGCCAACCGGCCGACGCTGGTGCTGGCGGACGAGCCGACCGGCAATCTCGACGAGCACACATCCGACCGCGTGCTGGCGCAATTCCTCGAACTGGTGCGCGGCGAGGGCAGCGCCGCGCTGTTGGCGACGCATAACGAACGGCTGGCGAGCCGGATGGATCGCGTCGTCCGGTTGCACGAGGGGGTCCTCGAATAGCCTTGCAGAAGACCATGCGACGCCCGTCGAACCGCGATTGCCTGTTTTACTGCACCGCGAAAACTGCCAGTCTCGAAACAGAGGGGACTTGCCATGCTTTCCAGCCTGATTGCGCTCACCATCCTGCAGGCCGCGCCGGCCGAGGCGCCGCCGCAGCCGCCGGTTACCATTTCGCCATGCCGGAATGATCCCGCCTTCGCCGCGTTCGATTTCTGGGTCGGCGAATGGGATGTTTATGCTACCGGCTCGGACGAGAAGATGGCCGACAGCCGGATCGAGAAACCGCACAATGGCTGCGGCGTGATCGAGACCTGGATGCCGCTGAGCGGGCCGGGCGGCAACTCCATCTCCAATCTCGAACCGGCCACCGGGCGTTGGCACCAGAAATGGGTCGGCGCGCGGCCGGGGATGGTCGAATTCGAAGGCGGGCCGGTCGGCAACGGCATGATCCTGACGGGCTACTGGGCCGATGTCGGCGGACCCGGAAGGCATGGCCTGATCCGCATGACCTATACCCCGCAGCCGGACAAATCGGTTCGCCAGTTCGGCGAAGTGTCGTACGATCACGGGCAGAGCTGGGAGACCAGTTTCGACCTTACCTATCGCCGCAAGAGCGGGGACGCCGAATGACGACGATCGCCGATTTCACGGTCGAGCAGCCCGACGGGACGCCGCTCGACCTGTCGGACAAGCAGGGCAAGGTGCTCCTGGTGGTCAACACCGCGAGCAAATGCGGCTTCACGCCGCAATACGAAGGGCTGGAGGCGATCTTTCGGGAATACGAGGAGCGGGGCTTCGAAGTGCTCGGCTTTCCCTGCAACCAGTTCGGCGCGCAGGAGCCCGGCGATGCGGCGGAGATCGCGCAGTTCTGCAAGCTGACCTACGACGTCACCTTCCCGGTACTCAAGAAGATCGACGTCAACGGCGACGATGCCAGCCCGCTGTTCGACTGGATGAAGGGCGAGGCGCCCGGACTGATGGGCTCGAAGGCGATCAAGTGGAACTTCACCAAGTTCCTGATCGACCGAGACGGCAAGGTGGTGAAACGCTACGCACCGCAGGACAGGCCGGAGCGGATCGCGAAGGATATCGAAAAGCTGCTGTAACCGCCGCAGCCTCGCGACCGAAAGCGCGAACACGATGCTCGAAGCGATCAACGAATGGGTCCTGGCGCAAGGCGCGCAGTACAACGTCAATCCCTACGTTTTCGCGGGGATATATATCGGCGCGATCCCGTTCTTCCTCGCTTCGATCGCCTGGCTGGTGAAACGCGCCCGCGCGGGCCGGTCGACGGTGCTGCCGACCATGCTCGCCGGGTTCTTCTTCGTCTCGGCCTATATCTACCTCGCGATCTTCGGTCAGGACATCCCGCTGTGGGTATGGATCTTCCTCGCCGCGCTGGTCGCTTACGGCGCGTGGTCGACGATCCGCGACACGAGACGCAAGATCGCCGCCACAGGCGATGAAGAGGCTGGCGGGATCTAGGGTCCGGACCCTAGGGCCGGTTACTGCCCCTCGGTCGTGTCGACGGTGACCGTCTGCCCGTTCACTTCGACCGTGGCCGTCCCGTTCGCCTCGTCGACCTCGATCCGGCCCATTTCGCCGAGATCGACCGTCTGGTTGTCGCCGTCGACCTCGATCGAACCGTATTGACCGAGATCGACCGTGGCCCGGTCGCCCGAGGCATCGACACCCGACAGCCTGCCGGTCATCGCGCCGGTTCCGACGAGGGCCGCCGCGATCGTACCTACGACGAAGTAGACCAAGATCGCCCCGACTACCGTGACGGCGGTATAGCCGATTGCGCTATCCTGCTTGACCCCCATGACGGGATTGGCCCCCTGGTAGAACAGGTAAAAGCTGTAGAGCCCCAGCAGCAACCCTATAATGCCGAGAGTGGGAATCAGGCCCACTATACTCGCCACCCAAGCTGCGGTCAGCGAATAGGCGATCAGCCGGAAGGCTGCGGGGAAATCGTCCCGACCGCCAAATTTGGGGCTCAGGAAATTGGCGATCCAGGCGATCAGCCAGACGCCGGCCAGCGCGAGCACATATTGTACGACGGCATAGCTCAGCCCGCCCATCAGCGATGGCTTGTAGCTGATGCCGAACGCGCCGTAGCCGAACAGCTGCCCGCCGATAAAGCTCGCGATCGGCCCGATCGCGACCAGCGGCACGACATAGCTGGTGAACACCTTCATCGGCGGATCGGTCTCGCGCGCGACAACCTGCCAGGTCTCGTCGGGCTTGGTGACGATCGCCTTCGCGCGGCCGACCAGCCCCTGCGCGTGTGTTCCGACCGGTTTGCCCGGCGGTACTATCGGATCCTTGTCTTCCATCTCGGTCCCCCATCGACTCGACCCTCGATTGCGGAGCGAAACACGCCCGCGCGCATTGTGCAAGCCCCAACCGCTTTTCCCCAAGTCGCGCGCGGCGGCGCTTTGCTTCATCCGGGATGCGCTGCATAATCCCTCCATGCCCTACGCCCCCTTCGTCCCCTTGCGCGTGTTGTCGTCCTATTCGATGCTCGAAGGGGCGATCGATCCCAAGGCGATCGCCAGGCTGGCGAAGGAGCGCGGCTTTCCCGCGATCGCGATCGCCGACCGCAACGGGCTTTACGGCGCGGTCATGTTCGCCAAGGCGTGTTTCGAGGAGGGCATCCAGCCGATCGTCGGGACGTTGCTGGGTGTGGCGCGGCCGGAAGGCATGGGCGGTCAGGATGGCGCGATCGATTACCTGCCGCTCTATGCACAGGACGAGGCGGGTTACGACAATCTCTGCCACCTCGTCAGCCGCGCGCATCTCGACCGGCCGCTGGAACTCGAACCGCATGTCGAACTGGCCGATCTGAAAGGGCGGACCGAGGGGCTGATCGCGCTCACCGGGGCGAGCGAGGGCGGGGCGACGCAGCTGCTTGCCGACGGGCAGCGCGACCATGCCGAAGCGCTGCTCGACGGCTTGCGCAACCTTTTTCCCGAGCGGCTTTATGTCGAACTGGCGCGGCGGGGCAATGCAGTCGAGGAGGCGGCGGAGAAACAGCTGGTCGACTACGCCTACGCGCACGATCTGCCGCTGATCGCGACCAATCCGGCCAATTACGCCGAGCCGCACATGCACGCCGCGCACGACGCCATGCTGTGCATCGCCGGCTCGACGCATGTCGAGGCGGAGGATCGGGTGCGTTCGAACAGGCAGGCCTTCGTCAAGTCGCACCGGATGATGGAGGAGGCGTTCGAAGACCTGCCCGAAGCGACCGCCAACACGCTGGTGGTCGCGCAGCGCTGCGCTTACGCGCCGCCGTCGCGCGATCCGATCCTGCCGAGCCTCGCGGGCGACCTCGAAGGCGAAGCGAAAATGCTCGCCGAGGATGCGCGCAAGGGACTCGTTGCCAGATTGGAGCGCTATTACCCCGAAACCGTTCGGGCCGAGCTTGTCGAAGCCCTGTCCTTGCCTTCTGCCGAAGTGCTCGAGGAGAAAGAGCAGCCCTTCGACAAGCTCAGGGCGAACGGGATTTGGGACGAGGTGGTGGAATACAAACGGCGCCTCGAATTCGAAGTCGGGATCATCAACCAGATGGGCTTTCCCGGCTACTTCCTGATCGTCGCCGACTTCATCAAATGGGCCAAGGATCACGATATCCCGGTCGGGCCGGGGCGCGGTTCGGGCGCGGGCTCGCTGGTCGCCTGGGCGCTGACGATCACCGATCTCGACCCGATCCGGTTGGGGCTGCTGTTCGAGCGCTTCCTCAACCCCGAACGCGTGTCGATGCCCGACTTCGATATCGACTTCTGCGAAACGCGGCGCGGCGAAGTGATCCGCTACGTGCAGGACAAATACGGCCACGACCACGTCGCGCAGATCATTACTTTCGGCAAATTGAAGGCACGCGCGGTGCTGCGCGATACGGGGCGTATCCTGCAGATGAGCTACGGCCATGTCGATCGCCTCTGCAAGATGGTACCCAACCACCCGACCGACCCGTGGACCCTGCCGCGCGCGCTCAACGGCGCGGCCGATTTCAAGCGCGAATACGACAACGACAACGAGGTCAAGCGGCTGGTCGACCTCGCAATGCAATTGGAGGGCTTTCCGCGCAATTCCTCGACCCACGCGGCGGGCGTTGTGATCGGCGACCGGCCGCTGGCGCAGCTGGTGCCGCTGTATCGCGATCCGCGCTCGGACATGCCGGTCACCCAATACGACATGAAGAACGTCGAGAGCTCGGGGTTGGTCAAGTTCGACTTCCTCGGGCTCAAGACGCTGTCGGTGCTCAAGAAGGCGGTCGACCTGCTGGCGGCGCGCGGGATCGAGGTCGATCTCGACACGCTCGCCTGGGACGATCCGGCGGTCTACGAACTGCTCAAGCGCGGCGACACGGTCGGCGTGTTCCAGCTCGAATCCGAAGGGATGCGGCGCACGCTGAGCTCGGTCAAGCCGACCAAGTTCGAGGATATCATCGCGCTGGTCTCGCTCTACCGGCCCGGCCCGATGGAGAACATCGGCCTGTTCGGCAAGCGCAAGGCGGGCGACGTGCCGATCGAATATCCGCATCCCAAGCTCGAGGGCATTCTCGAAGAGACCTACGGCATCTTCGTCTACCAGGAGCAGGTGATGCAGGCGGCGCAGATCCTCGCCGGCTATTCGCTCGGCGATGCCGACCTGCTGCGCCGCGCGATGGGCAAGAAGGTCCAGGCCGAGATGGACGCGCAGCGCCAGCGCTTCGTCGACGGATGCTGGGAGCATTTGGATATCGAGCCGAAACAGGCCAACGAGCTGTTCGACTTGATCGACAAGTTCGCCGGCTACGGCTTCAACAAGTCGCACGCCGCCGCCTATGCGCTGCTCGCCTACCAGACGGGGTGGCTCAAGGCGCATTACCCGGAAGAATTCTACGCCGCCTCGATGTGCTTCGACATGCATCAGTCGGAGAAACTGGCGCTGTTCGTCGACGATGCACGGCGCAACGGGATCGAGATCGCACCACCCGACATCAACCGCTCCGAGGCGGAATTCACGGTCGAACAGACCGACGAGGGGTATGCCGTGCGCTATGCGCTCGCCGGCATTCGCAATGTCGGCGGCAAGGCGATGAAGGCGATCGTCGCCGAGCGCGAGGCCAAGGGACGCTTCGAAAGCCTCAAGGACCTGTTCGAGCGCATCCCCAAGGGTTCGATGAACTCGCGCCAGCTCGAAGGGCTGGTCTGCGCGGGCGCGCTCGACGGGCTCGAACCCGACCGGGCGAAGCTGTTCGGCAATGTCGACACGCTGCTGGCGGTGGCCGATGCGGCGACGCGCGAGCGCGAGAGCGGGCAGGTCGGCCTGTTCGGCGGCGAGGATGCACCGCAGGAGGATCTGCGGCTCAGGGAGGCCGAGGAATGGTCGCGCCCCGACCGGATGGCGAAGGAGCGCGAGAATTTCGGTTTCTACTTCTCCGCGCACCCGGTTCAGCAATACTGGCAGGTCGCCTCGGCCAACGGCGCGCGCACTTATCAGAGCCTGATGGAAGGCGGCGTGCCCAATGCGGGCGAGGGCGGCGGCAGGATGCAGGCGGTGATGGCGGCGATGGTCGAGAACGTCCGCAAGGGCCAGACCCGGCGCGGCAAGGATTTCATCCGCGCCGACTTCTCCGACCAGACCGGCCAGTTCAGCGCCGCCTGTTTCGAGGAATCGCTGGTCGAGAGCTTCCAGAACTGGGCCGCGGATGCGACTTGCGTGCTGCTGACGGTCGAGCTCGATTCGCCGAGCCCCGACGAACCGCCGCGGGTGACGGTGCGCGGCGCGCGACCGCTCGACGACGTCAAGGGCAGCGCGCGGATGCTGCTGACGCTGGAACTGCACGATGCGGCGGCGCTGACCGATCTCAGGATGGAACTCGCGCCCGGTGCGGAGGGCTGCGGCGAGGTGCTGCTGACGCTCAAGACCGGCGACGAGCGCGAGCCGGTGCTGCGGCTGGGCCGCGACTACGCGCTCGACGGCGATCTCGCCGAACGGCTCGAACACATTGCCGGGCTAGCCAATGTCTCGCTCACCACCCGCGGGACCAGCAGCCACCTCCGCCTCGTCGCCTGACACCGCTTCCTCGGCGACAGGCGGCTTTGCAAACACGCCGGTAAAGCGCGCGAACAGCAGCAGCAGTGTCGGTGCGATCATCGTGTTCCAGACGTCCTTCCAGTTCGCCCACGGGCGGACCGGATCGTCGTCGGCGATGCTGTCGCGGATATCCCAGAGCTCGCCGATAATCGCCACCACCAGCACCAGCAGCCACGGCTTCCACTGCCGTGCCTTCCATCCGAAGACCAGGCACGCGCCGAGGAAGATCGCCAGCGCCACGTAGATATGCAGCGCATCCTTGGCGAGGTCGAGATGATCGACCAGGAAAAGCTTGACCTTCTGAAGCGAACTCATGCGCCGCCTGTGCCGCCGATTGCCAAGCCGGGCAAGCCTCGGCATGAATGCTGCGCAGATTCGATTGGAGAGGACCGATAATGCCCACACAAGGTTTGGGAGCGATGCAGGACTGGACCATGCGCGTGACGCATGTGATCGATCACGCCGCGCGCGAGGCGGGCGACCGCGAGATCGTCACCCGCTGGGCCGACGGCAAGGAGACGCGCACCGACTGGGCCGGGATCCGCATCGACGCGCTCAAGATGGCGCAGGCGCTGCAGGCGCTCGGGCTCGAGCCGGGCGACAAGGTCGCGAGCCTGGCGATGAACCATTCGCGCCACCTGGTCAGCTGGTACGGCGTTGCCGGGATGGGCGGGGTTCTGCACACGGTCAATCCGCGGCTGTTCGAAGACCAGCTCGAATATATCGTCAACCACGCCGAGGATAAGGTGCTGTGCTACGACGCGGCGTTCCAGCCGATCGTCGACAAGATGCGCGACCGGTGGACCACCGTCGAACATTACATCTGCTATGATCCGCCCGCGGGCTCCGAAGTCATTGCGTTCGAGGACTGGATCGGCGCGCAGGACGGCGAGTTCGAGTGGGTCGAGGGCAGCGAGCGCGATCCGTGCATGATCTGCTACACCAGCGGCACCACCGGCCATCCCAAGGGCGTGCAATACGAGCACCGCTCGACGCTGATGCACGCGATCGCGGGACTGCAGCCCGCCGCGTTCAATTTCAGCGCCTCGTCGGTGATGCTGCCAGTCGTGCCGATGTTCCACGCGGCGAGCTGGGGCCTGCCCTATGCCGGCGCGATGGCGGGGATCAAGTTCGTGTTCGCGGCGGTCAACGATCCCGCCGTTCTACACGAGATGATGCTCAAGGAGGGCGTCACCGACAGCGCCGGCGTGCCGACCGTCTGGCTGGCGCATTTCCAGTATTGCGACAGCGAGGGCATCGACCTCCCGCCGCTCAGGGCCGCGACCATCGGTGGGTCTGCCGCGCCCAAGTTCATGATCGAGCGGCTGATGAAGAACGGCACGCGCGTCCAGCACGCCTGGGGCATGACCGAGACCAGCCCCATCGGCACCGTCGGCGGGCCGACCTGGGACTGGGACCAGCTCAGCTTCGACGAAAAGGTCGCCAAGACGATGAAGCAGGGCCGCCCGATCTTCGGCGTCGAGCTGCGCACGGTCGATCTCGACGATCCGACCAAGGTCCTGCCGCGCGACGGCGAGACTTCGGGCGCGCTGCAGATCCGCGGGCCGTGGATCATCGAGCGCTATTTCAAGGCTGAGGAGGATGCGGTCGACGCCGACGGTTGGTTCGACACCGGCGATGTCGGCATGCTGCATCCCGACGGCACGCTCCAGCTGACCGACCGGACCAAGGACGTAATCAAGTCGGGCGGCGAATGGATCAGCTCGGTCGAGCTCGAGAATGCCGCGGTCGGCCACCCCGCCGTCGCCGAAGCCGCCTGCATCGGCATGGCGCATCCCAAATGGGACGAGCGCCCGGTGCTGTTCGTGGTGCGGAAAGAGGGCACCGACTGCTCGGCGGAAGAGGTGACCGATTTCCTCTCCGACAAGGTCGCGAAGTGGTGGCTGCCCGACGCGGTCGAATTCGTCGAGGACATCCCGCACACCGCCACCGGCAAGATCAGCAAGAAGGACCTGCGCGACAGGTTCAGCGACTACACGCTGGAGGCCTGACCATGGCATCGAGCAAGACCTGCCCCAAATGCGGTCGCCGCATGGAGGAGGGGTTCACCATCGATGCGGGCGATCATTCGGTCCAGAACGCCTCGTTCTGGCATCCGGGCAAACCCGACAAGCGCTGGTACGGCCTCAAGATCGACAAGAAGCAGAAGCGCAAGATCGAGACCTATCGCTGCACCTCGTGCCACTATCTCGAAAGCTACGCGCCATGAGTGACACCTACATCGATCCGAGCCGCGCCAATTTCGAGGCGTTCAAGGCGCTCCCGCGCGACGAACCGATCCACATGCTCAACCTGCTGCTTTACCGCGACGAGGCGGACTATCCCGCGGGGCACGAGCATGCAGAAAAGGGCTGGAGCGGCCGCCGCGCCTACGAGGAATACGGGCACACCAGCGGCCCAATCTTCCGCCGCGTCGGCGGCAGCATCGTGTGGCGCGGCGCATTCCAGACGATGGTGACGGGACCGGAAGCGCGGCGCTGGCACGACGGCTTCGTCGCGCAATACCCGAACAGCGGCGCGTTTTTCGAGATGATCAAGGATGCCGATTACCAGCTTGCGGTGGTGAACCGCACCGCTGCGCTGGCGGACAGCCGGCTGGTGCGGTTCAAGCCGGGCGAGGGGGGAGACGGGTTCTGAGCATGGGAGAGAACGGTCTGGAGTGGTGGGCTGTACCGCTCGTCATCTATGGCGGGGTCGGCTTCACGGTGCAGTTCGTGGTCGCGTTCGTGCTGCAGTTCTTTGTCGCACTCAAGGCGCGTCCGGCGCGGCGGGCGATGTGGACCGCCAGCCTCGCCTACGCGATCACCGTGTTGATATTTTTCTATTTCGGGTCCGACAACGAGCAGGCGATATGGATGCCGTTGTTCGCGCTGCCCGGAGCGTTGCTGACATTTCTGTTCTGGTATCGCGGCTATCGCAAGGCGTGGGTCGAGGATACCGAGGAATTGCGCGCCGGTGTGGGGATCTCGAACGACGACTGGCGGATCGGCCTGCTCATCGTGCTGGTGGTGGCCGGAGCGTATGTTTTCGCGCGACTCTTCCTCTACAGCTTCACGGTCGGCTGAGCTCGCTTCAAACGTCACAGCAACCGCATCTGTCCACCCACTTCGGGCGGCCGGAACCGCGTGCAGTCGAGTTCGAACTTGATCCGCCTGTCCTTCGGCCCGAGCCCGGCGCGGTTGCAGGCGATTTCGAAGCGTTTGCGGAACAGGTCGGCCCATACGCCCTTCGGATTGAAGCGGCTGTGGAAATCGGGGTCGTTGTCACGGCCCCCATGCTCATTGGCCCGCATCGAACGGACGATATTCATCACCTTGTCGCCGCGCTCGGGAAAGTGGACGCTGAGCCATTCGCGGAACAGCGGAGCGACTTCGTGCGGCAGGCGCAGCGCCATCCAGAAGGCGGCGGTGACGCGCAATTCGCCCGCGCGCGCGACGATGTCCTCCATGAATTCGTCGGTGATAGCCGGAATGACCGGCGCGACCGAACAGAAGCACGGCACGCCAGCCTGGGCGAGCCTGCCGAGCGCGGCCATGCGCTTTGCCGGCGCCGCAGCACGCGGTTCGAGCTTGCCCGACAGCTTCGGATCGAGCGTGGTCACCGACACCGCCACCGCGGTAAGGTTCATGCTCGCCAGCTCGGCGAGCAGGTCGAGATCGTCGCATACCCGGTCGGACTTGGTGGTGATGGTCACCGGGTGGCGCGCCTCGAGGCACACTTCGAGGATCGAGCGGGTGATGCGATAGCGCCGCTCGATCGGCTGGTAGGGATCGGTGTTGGTGCCCATCGCGATCGGTCGCGGGCGGTATTTGCGCTTGGCGAGCGTTTCGCGCAGCAATTCGGCCGCATCCGGCTTGGCGAACAGCTTCGTTTCGAAATCGAGCCCGGGGGAGAGGTCGTGAAAGGCGTGCGTCGGCCGCGCGAAGCAGTAGACACAGCCGTGCTCGCAGCCGCGATAGGCGTTGATCGAGCGGTCGAAGCCGATATCGGGCGACTGGTTGAAGGTGACGATGGTCTTGGGATGCTCTTCTATCACCGTGGTGCGCAGCTTGACCGGCGGGCCCCCCGATTCTTGGGCCAGCAATTCCATATAGTCGCGCCAGTCGCCGTCCGCCTCGCGCGTGGCTAGGCCGAAGCGGGTCGGCACGGCGCCCGATTGCGCGCCGCGACCGGAGATGGCGGGTTCCTTGCGTCGTTCCATTTGTCGGAACATAATGCGAACAAACTATCTGGGCAAGCTGGCGCTTGCAGCTGTATTCAATTGCGGCATTCCCGCGACATCGCTTCGGCGTAAGGCTTGCCGAGGCAGCGACGAAGGCCCGCGAGAACGGTCATCTGCCGGTTGGCGAAGGTCCGATCCGACTGCGCGAGGCGGGCACGGGCCTTCGCGATGCGTTCCGCATCGCCCGCGAAGAAGCCGAGCACGCCATGGACATACGCGTTCCAGTCGATCGCCGTCTGCCCCTCGACCTGCTCGTCCCGAAAGGATTGCTCGATCATCATGACCGCGCCCTCGCGATTGCCGGTAAAGGCGAGCGACTGGCCGATATGGAACATGCCGATCCCTTTCGCTCTTCCGTCGGGGAACCCCCGGTTCCGTTCGAGCCATGCACGATAGGCTTCGACCGCCGCGGCATGGCAGCCCTTTTCAACGAGATCGCGAAAGCTGCCGCGAACCCCGCCCTCCTGATCGAAGGTCTCCCAATCGAGTTCGCTGGCGACCGCGCGTTCCTCTTTGCTGACCGAGCAGGGCGCTGCGGATGCCGACGATCCGGCGATCGCAAAGAGCGCTGAAGCAAACGCCGGAAACAACCGCACCCTAGCTCTCGCGCAACCGCGGCATCAGGTCGACGAAGTTACATGGCCGGTTGCGGCTATCCAGCTGCTCCGCCAGGATCCCGTCCCACCCGTCCTTCACCGCGCCGTTGGAGCCGGGCAGCGCGAACACATAAGTCCCGCGCGCGACCACCGCGCAGGCGCGGCTCTGGACGGTGCTGGTGCCGATGCTGCGATAGCCGATGAAGCGGAACAGCTCGCCGAAGCCTGGGATGTCGCGCGTCTTGACCTGGTCGAGCGCTTCGGGGGTGACGTCGCGCCCGGTCAGCCCGGTGCCGCCGGTGGTGACGATCGCGTCGATCGCGGGATCGTCGATCCAGTTGTTGAGCTTGCTCGCGATCGTGCCCGCATCGTCGCGCTCGATCGCGCGCGCGGCGAGGCGGTGTCCGGCGGACTTGATCCGGTCGGCGAGGATATCGCCCGAAGTGTCGTCGGCGGGCGTGCGGGTGTCGGAAACGGTCAGGAGCGCGATGCTGATCGGCGTGAAAGGACGGTCGGGATCGACGGGCATGACGCCGCCGGTCTAGCGCTCGCTATGCGCGAGGTAAACGCCGCCGCCGCCGCCTAGTTCGGGGAAGGTCGGCCATTGCCCCTGCGCCAGCGCGGTGCGGCTTTCCGAGCGCCCGCCCGCCTGCCGCTCGTACATCCAGTAATTGCGCATCACGATCGCGACGTAACCGCGCGTTTCCCAATAGGGGATGCTCTCCATGTAGAGCAGCGCGTCGCCCTGGTCGCGGATCTCGGTGTTCCAGCGCGTCACCGGGGTCAGCCCGGCATTATAGGCGGCCATGATCTTGGGCAGCAGGCCCTGCGTCCCGCGGCTGTCGCGCAGCATTTCGAGATGCTCCTGCCCGAAGGCGAGGTTGATCTCGGGGCGGTTGAGATCGCTCGCATTGCCGGAAACGCCGAGCTTGCCGGCATGGTCCTGCGCCGCGGCGGGCATGATCTGCATCAGCCCGCGCGCGCCCGCCGGGCTGACCGCACCCGCGCGGAAGACCGATTCCTGCAAGGTATGCGCATAGGCGAGCGCCGGATCGACCTTCCACCCGTTGACCGGCTGCCAGCGCGGGGCGGGGTAGCGCAGCGCCGGTTCGGCGCGCGAGCCGCGCGGCGCGTTGTGCGCCATCCACAGCTGGGTCGAGGGCAGGCCGAGCTCGCGCGCGAGACGCGAGAGTTCGCCGTATTGCGAGGCGTCGCCGATGCGGGCCTGGTGGCGCAGCACCTCGTCGGCGAGGCGGTCCTCGCCGATCTCGGCCAGCGCCACGGCTGTGCGGACGTTCTCGACGCCGCGCAGCTTCTGCCAGTCCTTCTGGGAGAAATCGGCACTGGCATGGTCGGCGGGCAGGTCCTGCCCGAGCTGCTCGCGCGCGAGCATGCCATAGAGCGTCTCGTCGAGTCGCGCCGCGCCGCGCAGCTGTTCGGCCGCCTTTTCGGGCTTGCGGCAGCGGACCAGCGCGCGGCTCGCCCAGTAATAGGCGGCGGCGGTCAGTTCGTTGTTGTGCGAGCGGCGCGCGGCGAGCTCGAATTCGTCGGCGGCGCCGTCGCAATCGTCGAGCCGCCACGAGGCGAGCCCGGCGACCCAATGCCCCTCGGCGACCCAAGCGCCCGAGCCGTCGCGCACCGTGCGCGCCATCGCGAGGGCGGCAGGGTCGTTGTTCTCGATGTAATAGCTCCACGCGACGCGCTGGCGCCATTCGGCGCGTGCTTCGGAGGACAGCCCGGCATCGATCCCGTCGAGCAGCAGCCGCGCGCCGTCGGGGTCGTCGTTCTTGATCCTCTCGAGGATCGCGCTGCGCACGTCGCCCGGCATGGTGCCATCCTCGACCGTGCGCGGGCGGATCCGCTTGCTGGCATAGCCCTGGCTGACGAAGCTCTGTTCGCGCGGCAAATAGGGCGCGGACATCAGGCCGCGCTTGAGGCCGAGATTGGTGATTTGCTCGGCCTGCGGCAGCGCGCTGCCGTCGGCGAGCCAGGCCTGGATCGCGGGCAGTTCGACCCGCGGACTGTTGGCGTGGAGGTAGTATTCGGCGCGCGCGACCGAATGCAGCGGACCTTCGGGGCGGTCGGCGAACATCGCATCGACCTTGCTCCACTCCTCGCGCTCGATCGCGCGGAACAGATCGCGGTAATATTCGCGGTCGGGATTGCTCAGCAGTTCGGGCGCGTTGCTCGAATGCGCGCGGGCACGGAAATACTCGGCTGCGCTGCTGTTGGCCTGGGCGGGCAGGGCGAGCCCGAACGAGGCCGCTCCGAATGCGAGAGCGGCGATGCAGGTTCTTGCGAATGCGTGTGTCGTCTTAGCCATCTGTCCAGTCGAGCCAGCGTTGCCAGAGACGCTCCCTCCCGGCTGCGGAACGCAACAGGTCGGCGAGCCCCCTGGATCCCATTACGGGGACGCATCGCCCTTCATGGTTAAATTCGCGTAAAACGGCAGAGTCTTGCGCCGGTGCGTGTCCGATTAGCGGCAAAATGTTGCGCCCGAAGACAAGAATCCGTTGCGGATCGGCCAGATGGGCATGGTGTTCGAGCAGTTTGCCAATCCCCGCGGCACGCAAATTCTCCCAATCGGGCACGGGGACGGGGCGGGGCAGGGCGGAGGCGATATAGACTTTCTCCGGGGCGATACCTGCAGCGCGCAGAAAGCTGTCGACAAGGCGACCCTGCGGCCCCGAGAGCAGGGTATCATTGTCCACCTGCTCGGGCTCGGCGGCGAGAATCATCAGCGCCGGTTTCGCGTCACCGCGCGGGGCGACGCGTGGCCCGGTGCCGCCCGCGTCGAGCGACGGCTCCTCCAGCCACCAGCTGCGAAATGCGGCCAGGTCGGTGGGCCATCCGGAACTCTCGCCGCCGAAAGGGCGGATTTCCTCTTGCGGCTCCGCCTTCGGCTCGGGGCGGTCGGGAGCAGGCTTCGGCGCAGCGGGTGCGGTCGCGATCTCGGGCTCCGGCTCGGCCAGCCACTCCGTAGCGTCATCCGCGAAATCGTGGTCGACCCCCGCGTCGCGCCACCAGTCGAGCGCGGCGGCGAAATCGTCTGCTGCGGGGAGGGAGCTGCGCTGGTCCATGCCGGCCGCAGGTCTTGACCTGCCGCAGCCCAGCAAGCAAGGAAATCCGGCACTTTCGTCACCACATTCCGCAAGAGGCCGACCCGATATGAGCGAACGCGAATCCATGCCGTGCGACGTCGTGATCGTCGGCGGCGGCCCCGCCGGGCTCGCCGCTTCGATCCGGCTCAAGCAGTTGAACGACGAACTCGAAGTCGTCGTGCTCGAAAAGGGCTCGGAAATCGGCGCGCATATCCTCTCGGGCGCGGTGGTCGATCCCAAGGCGCTCGACGAATTGCTGCCCGACTGGCGCGAGCAGGACTGTCCGATGGCCGAGACGCCGGTGACCGACAACTGGCACTGGGTGCTGTCGGGCAAGCGCAAGACCCCGCTGCCGCACATCATGATGCCGCCTTTCCTGTCGAACGACGGCTGCTACACCGGCTCGCTGGGCGCGATGACCCGCTGGCTCGGGGAGCAGGCGGAAGCGCTGGGCGTGATGGTCTTCCCCGGTTTCCCCGCTGCCGACGTGCTGTTCGACGACAATGGCGCGGTGTCGGGCATCGTCACGCAGGACATGGGCGTCGCTGCCGACGGTTCGCACAAGGACGACTATCAGCCGGGCATGGAGATCCACGCCAAATATACCCTCTTCGCCGAGGGGGCGCGCGGCAATCTGACCAAGCGGATGAAGGCGAAGTTCGACCTGGAGGCGAATTGTGAGCCGCAGGTCTACGGGCTCGGGATCAAGGAATTGTGGGATATCGACCCCGACAAGCATGTGCCCGGCCGGGTGATCCACACGCAGGGCTGGCCGCTGTCGGAAACCTCGACCAATGGCGGCGGCTTCCTCTACCACCAGGCCAACGGACAGGTGGCGCTGGGGCTGGTGACGTGGCTCAACTATGCCAACCCCTATGTCCGGCCCTACCAGGAATTCCAGCGCTGGAAGCACCATCCGGAGATCGCCGCGATCCTCGAAGGCGGCAAACGGGTCGCCTACGGTGCGCGCGCGATCAACGACGGCGGGTGGCAGTCCATTCCCAAGCTCGCTTTCCCCGGCGGCGCGCTGATCGGCTGCGCGGCGGGGTTCCTCAACGTGCCACGGATCAAAGGCAGCCATACCGCGATGAAGAGCGGGATGCTGGCGGCCGAAAGCGTCGCCGCGGCGATCGCGGCGGGGTCGGAAAAGACCGAGCTGGCCGATTACGAGGCGAACCTGCGCGAGAGCTGGATCGCCGACGAACTCAAGAAGGTGAAGAACCTGCTGCCCGCGGTGGAGAAATTCGGCGACGATATCGGCTTCGTCCTCGGCGGGATCGACATGTGGATGCGCCAGCTCAAGATCGGCCTGCCGTTCACGATGGGCCACGAGCCCGATCACGAGCACCTCCAGCGCGCCGATCTCTACAAGCCGATCGACTATCCCAAGCCCGACGGCGTGTTGAGCTTCGACCGGCTGACAAACGTCGCCTTCAGCTTCACCAACCATGCCGAGGACCAGCCCAACCACCTCAAGGTGGAGGACATGGAGCTGCAGAAGGCGAGCGAGCTGGGCGTCTATGCCGGCCCCTCGCAGCGTTATTGCCCCGCGGGCGTCTACGAATGGCTCGAGGACGAGGATACCGGCGCGATGCGGTTCCAGATCAACTCGCAGAACTGCGTCCACTGCAAGACCTGCGACATCAAGGACCCGAACCAGAACATCACCTGGACCACGCCCGAAGGCGGCGGCGGGCCGAATTATCCGAATATGTGAGGGGGCTTGGGAGACGACGCTTGCTCGATGTGATGGCACGGCTCCGGCCGATCGGTGAGGCATTTCGATCGAAAGAGTTCGATCAATGCCTCGCCTCTCTTCGAGAATTGTGGGCGGAAATACCGGAATCAAAGGCCGAGGTTCCCAACGCTTACCTGATCCTGGAATACGCTGTGGCGATTGCCTTCAAGCTCGGCGACCTCGACGAGGCTAAAGCTTGGTCCGACCTTGCACCACAGTTCATGGAGAAGCGGCAGGATGTGGGTGAGATAGAGTTCTTGATGGGCAAAGTCGCCTTTGAGCGTGGAGAATTCGACTCCGCGCGCAAGAAGTTTCTCGACGCAAATAGGAAGTCCAAAGGGCGCGCCTTCCAAGGCGAGAACCCCGAATATCGAAGGCTCCTTCGCTGAGGTCGTTCTGTTCCAATAGATCGAAACGTGCTGCTGGATGGCTCTAACCGAAACCGCCTATGCCAAGATTAACCTCGCGCTGCATGTCCGCAGGCGGCGCGAAGACGGGTATCACGAGCTCGAGACGTTGTTCGCCTTCGTCGATGCGGGGGACGTGCTCACCGCAAAGACGGCGGACCGCGACGAAGTCCGCACGGTCGGCGAATTCGCCTCCGCGCTGACGGATCCGTTCGACAATCTGGTCGCCAAGGCCCTAGGCAAGCTGCCGCGGGCGGATGGGCTGGCGATCACACTCGCAAAGAACCTGCCGGTCGCCGCCGGGCTGGGCGGGGGCTCGGCCGATGCCGGGGCGGTGTTCCGGATCGTGCGGGAGCGGTGCGGCCTGCCCGGGGATTGGCACGCGCGCGCCGCCGCGCTCGGTGCCGATGTGCCCGCCTGCGTCGAAAGCCTCACCTGTATCGGTCGCGGGACGGGGACCGAGCTGGAGCCGGTCGAGAACGACCTTGCCGGAACGCCGGTGCTGCTGGTCAATCCTCGCATCCCGGTGCCGACCGGTCCGATATTCAAGGCATGGGACGGGCATGACGGTGGACCGCTGGCGGGTCGCTCCGCCGGCGAGATCGCCCGGCTGAACACCAACGACCTCGAACGGATTGCACTCGCCCTGCATCCGCAAATCGCCGAAGTTCTCACCGCGATGGAGGGAACCGCGCCGTTTCTCCACCGTATGTCGGGCTCCGGGGCGACGTGTTTTTCGTTGTATGACAGCGTCGAAGCATTAGGTGATGCTGCCGGGCGGATCGCCCGCGACCATCCGGACTGGTGGCAGATGCAGGGGAAACTCAGATGATGATCGACGACTTGCCATACCGCCAGGTTGGCGAGCCGGCACCCGGCAAGATCGTGTGCGTGGCGGATCACGCCTCGAACTACGTGCCCGACGATGTCCAACTCGGCATCCCGACCGCGCTGCTCGGCACGCATATCGCCAAGGACATCGGCATCGAGGGGATCGCCGACCGCCTCGCGCGACGTCATGCCGTCCCCGCGCATATCGCCTGCGTCAGCCGGCTGGTGTGCGACCTGCACCGGCGCGAGGACGAACCGGCGGTTGTCCCGACCAAGAGCGACGGCCACCTGATCCCCGGCAATATCGGCGCCGATGTCGAGGCGCGGCTGGAAAAGTATCACCGCCCCTATCACGAGGCGTTGGCCAAATGGCTCGACGAGGCACGGCCCGAGCTGATCGTCGCGCTGCACAGCTTCACCCCGAAGCTGGAGAGCAACCCGGGCGAGGAGCGTCCGTGGGACGTCGCGCTGCTCTACAACCGGGACGACAGCGCTGCGCAGCATGCGATGCGCCTGCTCGGCGAGGAAGGCCTGACCGTCGGCGACAACGAACCTTATTCGGGCAAGCAGCTTAACGCGACGATGGACCGCCACGCAGAGGCGCACGGGCGCCATTATCTTACGATCGAGATCCGGCAGGACCTCGTCACCACCGCCGCCGACCAGGCGCGCTGGGCGGCGCTGGTCACCGATATCGCCAACCGCACCGCGCTGGCGCTCAAGGGGGTCTGAGGGCTGGTAGAGATTTTCTTCCTGCCCTTGATCCTCACGGTTTGCGAGGGGGGTGTTCTCCAGCACCAAACGACCAAACCCGTTCGTGCCGAGCTTGTCGAAACACCGCTTTTTCTTCTAGCGCAGCACCGCAAGTGAAGTGCAGCCTTTCGACAGGCTCAGGGCGAACGGATTTCAGGGGGAGAGCGCAATGCCCGAATTCGACAAGTCGAAGCTCCCCAGCCGCCATGTCTCGGTCGGCCCGGAGCGCGCGCCACACCGGTCCTATTACTACGCGATGGGCATGACCGAGGAGGAGATCGCGCGTCCCTTCGTCGCGGTCGCCTCGGCCGGCAACGATAGCGCTCCGTGCAACACCACGCTCGACGCGCAAGCGGATGTCTGCCGTCGCGGGGTGGAGGAAGGCGGCGGAACGCCGCGGCGCTTCAACACCATCACCGTCACCGACGGGATCGCGATGGGCCACCAGGGGATGAAAAGCTCGCTGGTCAGCCGCGAGGTGATTGCGGATTCGGTCGAATTGTCGGTCCGCGGGCACTGCTACGATGCGCTGGTCGGCTTCGCCGGCTGCGACAAGAGCCTGCCGGGCATGATGATGGCGATGCTGCGGCTCAACGTGCCGTCGATCTTCGTCTATGGCGGGTCGATCCTGCCGGGGCGGTTCCACGACAAGGACGTGACCGTTGTCGACGTGTTCGAAGCGGTCGGCCAGCACGCGGCGGGCAATTGTCCGCTGAAGGAGCTGACCGCACTCGAAAAGGTCGCTTGCCCGGGCCATGGCGCGTGCGGCGGACAATTCACCGCCAACACCATGGCCTGCGTCGGCGAGGCGATCGGATTATCCTTGCCGAACAGCAATATGGCGCCCGCTCCTTACAAGTCGCGCGAGGAGGTGGCGGTTGCCGCCGGGCGGCAGGTGATGGCGCTGCTCGAAAAGAACCTGCGCCCGCGCGACATCTGCACCCGCGCCGCGTTCGAGAACGCCGCGCGCGTGGTCGCTGCGACCGGGGGATCGACCAATGCCGCGCTGCACCTGCCCGCGATGGCGAGCGAATGCGGGATCGATTTCGACCTGTTCGACGTCGCCGAGATATTCAAATCGACCCCGTATATCGCGGACCTCAAGCCTGGCGGGCAGTATGTCGCCAGGGACATGCACGAAGCGGGCGGCGTCTACATGGCGATGAAGACGCTGCTCGACGGCGGTTTCCTCGATCCCGAGCCGATGACAGTGACCGGCAGGACGCTGGGCGAGAATATCGAGGAAATCGCGTGGAACCCCGAGCAGAAGGTGTTTTACGAGGTTTCCAACCCGATCACCCCCACCGGCGGCGTGGTCGGGCTGAAGGGCTCGCTCGCGCCCGACGGGGCGATCGTCAAGGTGGCGGGGATGGCGCGGCTGCAATTCTCCGGCCCCGCGCGCGTATTCGAATGCGAGGAGGATGCCTTCGAGGCGGTCGAGAACCGCGAGATCGAGGAAGGCTGCGTCGTCGTGATCCGCTACGAGGGTCCGAAAGGCGGACCGGGCATGCGCGAGATGCTGTCGACCACTGCCGCGCTCTACGGGCAGGGCATGGGCGAAAAGGTCGCGCTGATCACCGACGGGCGCTTCTCGGGCGCGACGCGCGGGTTCTGCATCGGCCATGTCGGGCCAGAGGCGGCCGATGGCGGTCCGATCGCGTTCGTCGAGGACGGCGACGTGATCGCCATCGATGCGGTGGCAGGAACGATCGATCTCGACGTCGACGACGCCACGCTGTCGCGGCGGCGCGAGGCCTGGACACCGCGCGAAAACGACTATCAGTCCGGCGCGCTGTGGCGCTATGCGCAGAATGTCGGCCGGGCCAGTGCCGGCGCGGTAACGCATCCGGGAGCCAGGACGGAAAAGCATGTCTTCGCGGATATCTAGCCTCGCGCTCCCGCTGCTCGGCACGCTGCTGGCGCTGCCGGCCTGTTCGCAGGCCGAGGTGCAACCGCAGGCCGAGGAGGGCGCGACCGCGATCGAATGCGCGATCGGCCCGGGTTCGCAGTTCGGGCCGGACTGCCTGGTCGAACGCGCGAGCGACGGCGATGCGCAGCTGCTGGTCGTGCGCCATCCCGATGGCGGTCTGCGCCGCTTCGAATTGCTGCCCGACGGGGCAGGCTTGGCCGCCTATGACGGTGCCGACGAAGCCGTACAGTCGCTCGACGGTGACATTCTCGAGGTAACCGTAGCGGGCGACCGCTACCGTTTCCCGGCCCGCGCGAGGGGCGATGACGCAGGCGCCTGACCAGGTTCTCACCGTTGCGCAGATGCAGGCGGCGGAGCAGGCGCTGATCGATGCCGGGACCAGCGTCGACGAACTGATGCTGCGCGCCGGGCGCGGGGCGGCGGACACCATCCGGCGGATCGCTGCGGGGCGGCGAGTGACGGTGCTGTGCGGTCCCGGCAACAATGGCGGCGATGGATACGTCATCGCCGAAACGCTCCGCGCGCGCGGCGGCGAGGTGACGGTGGTCGCACCGATCGAGCCCAAAACGGATGCGGCGCGGGAAGCGCGCTCGCGATACGTCGGCGAGGTGCGCAGCGATGCGATGATTGTCCACGGCGAGGTGTTCGTCGACGCGCTGTTCGGCAGCGGGCTGTCGCGCGGCATCGGCGACGACCTGATGGCACTGCT
The DNA here is from genome assembly GCA_913055875.1 of uncultured Altererythrobacter sp. Lineage (GTDB taxonomy): Bacteria > Pseudomonadota > Alphaproteobacteria > Sphingomonadales > Sphingomonadaceae > CAJXJY01. Next base: position 275,203 of record CAJXJY010000002.1, on the reverse strand, counting down.
AGACGCGCTCCACCGCGCCCACGAACGTCGCGTCGCGGTCGACCTTCCGAGCGTGGTGTTCGCCGATAGCGGCGAGTTCTTCGACCAGCTGTGGCGGCACGATTGCACGCTTGCGCTGGGGGCGTGGAAGTTCGCCCATTTTTCCGGTCCGTCGGCGATGCAGATGGGGGCTTTGCGACTGGTCGATATCGGCGTTGCATCGGTCGAAGGCGCTGCGCGGCGGATCGGTCCGCCCGAACTGGAGCCTCCGGGCGCGTACCGGCACAAATATTCCCGCGGCCTGCTTGGTGTGATCGGCGGCGACATGCCCGGTGCGGCGGGCCTTGCCGCGCGTGCGGCGATGCGCGCGGGGGCCGGGTACGTGAAGCTGTTCGCCGATTCCGCGCCCGCGGGCGTGCCGCATGCGCTGGTGGTCGAAACCGGCTCGCTCGCGGAAGCACTGGAAGACGATCGGATCACCGCGCTGCTGGTCGGGCCCGGGCTGGGACGCGGCGAAGCGGCGCGTGAGCGGGTCGCGCTGACGCTGGAGACCGGCAAGCGCGTAGTGCTCGACGCCGACGCGCTTCATCTGTTCGACGACGCGCTGCTCGACCTTGCCGATCCGGACGATATCGTCGTCACTCCGCACGAGGGCGAGTTGCGCCGACTGTGCGAGAACTTCGCCATCGAAACCGGGGCGAAACGGACGATGGCCGCGCGGCTGTTCGAGGAAACCGGACTGACCGTGCTCGCCAAGGGTCCGGACACCACGCTGCACGGGAACGATTACGACAACGATCGGGAGGGCGATACCGGCCTGTTTCCCCCGGGCCCGAGCTGGCTGTCGACCGCCGGCAGCGGCGACGTTCTCGCGGGCATTCTCGGCAGTCGAATGGCTGCCGGACGCTGGCCGTTCGAGGCCGCGGCGGAGGCGGTGTGGATCCACAACGAGGCCGCGCGTCTGGCCGGGCCCGCCTTCACTGCCGACGATCTCGCCGACGCGGTCTCGGACGCGTTTGCCCGCTTCCTGTGAGCGATCCTGGCGAAATTATCCGCATCGCGGCGAAGGGCGATGGCGTGACAGCCGACGGACGCTTCGCCGCGGGCGGGGCGCTGGGCGATCGCCTGCTGCCCGACGGCTCGCTCCGGCATGGACCGCATCACGCCGATCCGCCGTGCCGTCATTTCCCGCAATGCGGCGGATGCGACCTGCAGCACTGCGACGATACCGCGCTCGCGCAATTCGTCACCGACCGCGTCGTCAACGCCGCCGAAGGGCAGGGCCTCGCCATGGGCGAGTTGCTGCCGACCCATCTCTCGCCGCCGCGCAGCAGGCGCCGTGCCACGCTGCACGCGCTGACCGGCGGCAAGCGTCCGCTGCTCGGCTTTCGCGAGGGCCGCTCGCACCGCATCGTCGATATGCGCGAATGCCATGTGCTCGCGCCCGAATTGTGGAGCCTGGTCGAACCGCTGCGTCGCCTGCTCGGCCTGTGGCAGGCGAAGCACGCGGTCGACATCACCCTCGCGCTGACCGACCAGGGTCCCGACTGTGCGGTCAAGGGCCTGGAAATCGACGGGCTCGCGCAGACTGAGGCGGTGCTCGACTTCGCGCGCGACAACACGCTGGCGCGGCTCTCGTTCGATCAGGGCTACGGCATGGAGGCGATGTGGGAGCCGGAGCCGGTTGCGGTGTCGTTCGGCGGCGTCCCGGTAGCGTATCCGGCAGGCGCCTTCCTGCAGGCGACCGCGGACGGAGAGCGCAGGCTGGTCCGCGACGCCGTCGACTGGCTCGGCGAGTGCCCTGCCGTCGCCGATCTGTTCGCGGGGCTCGGTGCGTTCGCGTTTGCGCTGGCCGACAGCAGTTCGGTCGTCTCGGTCGAGGCCGCGCGCGATGCCGTTCTCGCCTGCCGCCAGGCGGCGGCCCGGGCGCGGCTGCCGGTCGAGGCGCAGCATCGCGACCTGTTCCGCAACCCGCTGCGGCCCGACGAGCTGCCGCGGTTCGACGCCGTGCTGCTCGACCCGCCGCGCGCCGGTGCGAAGGATCAGGTGGCGCAGATCGCCGACAGCGGGGTGCCGCGGGTGGTTTATGTCAGCTGCAATCCGTCGAGCTGGGCGCGCGATGCCAAGCGGCTCGTCGAGGCGGGCTTCCGGCTCGAGAAGGTCCGCCCCGTAGGCCAGTTTCGATGGTCGACACATGCGGAACTGACCAGCCTGTTCGTGCGGTAATTTCCGTTTCAGCGAAGCTGAGGGCGACTCTAACCGCGCAGCGCTTCGAGCAGCCGTTCGTACAACCATTCGCGTGCATGCGGCTCGACATAGGCGTGGCTGGCGCCTTCGCAGCGTACGATGCGCTCGTCGTTGCGGTTCCAGCGGCTTTCGAACGCCTGCGCGGTGCGGTCCGCAATGGCGAGCAGGATCGCGACATGGCCGTCGAACCCGGCGATACCCTGCCGCATCTCCTGCGCCAGCGACGTCGGCGCGGCATTGGGTCTGGCCGCCTGCTTCAGGCCCCGGGCGAGCTTGCGCAGGTTCACGCCGCCGCGCAGCAACCGCATGATCTCGGATGGGCGCCGGAGCTTGTCGAGATAGCGCGCGCGGACCGCTTCGGGCGGGGGCGTATCGTCGGCGGCATCTTCGATCGTCCAGGGATTGGACAGCACCAGCGCGTCGCAGCCGCCGCCTTCGGCCAGCATCAGCGCGCTGGCGGCGTCGCAATTGCCGAAGCCGACGATGCGGTCGATGCCGGGCGCCATCGCGCGGAACGCCTCGATCGCAGCGGCGATATCCTTTTCCGACCTGCGGAATCCGCGGTTTTCGCCGTCGCTGTCGCCGATGCCGCGGCGGTCGAAGCGGAACACCGGGAAACCCGCCCTGGCGATCCGCGCCGCCAGCCGCGCCTGACCGGAAAAGGCCCCGGCACGGACCTCGTTACCGCCGCTTACCAGCAGCAGGCCGCTCGATCCGGGAGCGGTGTCGAGTGTGCCCGCCAGCGTCATGCCCTGGCAGCCGAAAGTGAGCGGCAGGCGGCTCATTGCGCGTTCATTCCGATGGCGACGATTGCCGCCAGCGCATCGGCCTGTTCGGGATCCTCGTCGGGTTCGGCGCGCAGCCACAGCGCACCTCCGCCGATATCGGCCTGCGTGATGTCGGCGAGGGGGGTATCGTTGGGAGGGGCGGCCTGTTCGATATCGGCGAACAGCGCAGATCCCAGGTTCCAGCCCGCCAGCTCGATCCCCTCCGCGCGGCCCCGCTCCTGTAGCGAGGCGGTGGTTTCCTCGCGTCCCGCTTCCTTCGCCGCTATCGTCCTTGCCCGGATCATGGCGCGCAACACCTGCCTGCCGCCGCTCGGGGCGTAACGCCAGCCGGGCAGTGTGCCGGGATCGAGCAGCGCCCCGGCGCGTACCGCCAGGATATGCGTGGCCTGGAAGTGATCGGCCGCGACCTTTGCGGCAGTTCGCCAGCTCGCGAGCGTCTGCGTCTCGAGCGGTTGCAGGCTTTCGTTGCAGCCGGGCAGGTCGGGAAGGAAGCTGTCGATCCCGCTCAGGTCGAGCCGGTGCATCACTTCTACCGTGGTCCGGCGCAGCTTGTTGGCTTCGTCGAACCACGCAGGGAGAACGAGCAACCGCTTGTCGCGACCGGTCTCGAAGGTCAGCGCGCATTCGTCGACCACCCCGCCGTCCGGCGCAGGGCAGGGCCAAGTGGTGAATGCACGATTGCTCAGCTTTCGACGACTTTCGCCTCGGCGAAGGCGAGCAGCCCGCCATAGGTCTCGAGCATTTCGCCGTCGACGTCGTCGTCCTCGATAATGATATCGAGCCGGTCTTCCATCTCGGTCAGCAGGCCCGCCACGGCCATCGAGTCGAGCTCGGGCAGGTGACCGAACAGGCCGGTATCGTTGTCGAAGTCCTCGACCCGCTCGCGGTCGAGCCCGAGTACATCGCACAGGATGGCGCGGAGCTGATCGTCGATCGCGGTGCGGCTCGGGGCAAGCCCGGCGGGTGCTTCGGCTTTCGGTGCGGCTTCGGCACTCATGCGCGGTGGTTCCCTGCGATTCTGCGGGTTTGCGACCCTGGAAACGGCGTCGCCGCCCTTAGCCGGGCACCTTTGCCGGTGCAAGGCGCGTAACCATTCGCCTGGCCAGCGAGGGCCATGCTCTCGGCTGGAGAGGGTCGAGGCAGTCGATCCGGAAACGCGGCCGGTCCTCCTCCATCCAGTCGCGCTTGTAGGGATCGTTGCCGGTGCCGAAATCGACCAGCGCGACCCGGTCGGTGTCGATCACGTGCTCGAACAGCGCGGCGCTGAGCGTGGTGCCGGCCGACAGCGACTTGAATTCCTCGCGATGGGCGAGCTTGTGGATGTAGGCGATGCCCGATTCCACCGTCCAGAACTGCGCGGCAACCGCCTGTCCGTCGGCGCGCGCGATGCCGAGCCGGATGCGTCCCGCTGCGCCCTCTTCCTCGGCGAAACGGCGCAGCAGGGCGGGATCGCCCTCCTCGGGTTTCCAGCTAGTGTGGTAGATGGCGGTGTAGTCGTCCCAGGCTTTGGCATCGAACCGGGTCAGGATCTCGACCTCGACCCGTTTCGCCTTGCGCTTCAATGTCGTGCGCATACGGCCCGGCCGTCCGGCCCAGTATTTGGCAAAGCTCCGTCCGCGTACAGGCAGGACGTGATTGTGATCGCACTGCTCGCCCGCAACCAGCCAGCCTGCCGAGCGGAAGGCGCGCGCGAGCCGCGTGGCGGAACCATCCTCGTCGGGGACCGGCCACAGCGTGACCCGGTGCGATTGCCGCTTCAGCGAGCGCGCGAGATCGGCCAGCAAATTTTCGCTCGACGCGCAATCTGTCACGAGCGGACGCCAAGTGAAGCTGTACCAGTTGCGCAGCGGTTCGATCCTTCCGTTCGCGCGGGTCAGCGCGAGCACCGCCATCGCGTCCTCGGCTTCGGCGGTAGCGATAAGCGGGGCAAGCCCGCTATCGGCGAGCAGCGCGAACCATTCCGCCCGGTCGAAGGGCGAGGCCGGAATCGTCCCTTGCAAGACGTTAACCCTGTCGTGATAGCTGGCCGTCACAAATGTCCTCGTTCCATCCGGAGCCGCAATGCCCGTTCCCGCCGATCCGACGCCGTTTCCGCTCGACCATCTCGCCCAATTCGGCGGAGATGACGACGCGGCGCTGGTGCTGCGTGGCGAAACGCTTAGCTACAAGGACTTAAGGGAGCGTTTGGGCCGTCTTAGCGCATGGTTAAGACATCGCGTGCCGCAACAGGGCGCGCGGGTGGCCAGTTGGGCGGCGAAGGGCGAGCTGACCTGCCTGTTGCCGCTGGCGGCGGCGCGTGCCGGCCTGGTGCATGTGCCGATCAACCCGCTGCTCAAGCGCGCGCAGGTCGCGCATATCCTCGCCGATAGCGGCGCGGTGCTGTTGATGGGCACCAAAAGCAGGCTGGCGACGCTGGAGGAGGGCGATCTGCCCGTCGGCTGCACGGTGCTTGAAGAAGGCGAGACACGGGAAGCCGCTTATGCACAAGAGGAAAGCCTGCCGCCATCCAATGCCGATCCCGGCGCCTTGGCGGCGATCCTCTACACCAGCGGCTCGACCGGGCGGCCCAAGGGGGTGATGCTGAGCCATGCGAACCTGTGGCTCGGCGCGGTCAGCGTGGCGCACTATCTCGGCATGGAGAGCGACGACGTCACGCTGGCAGTGCTGCCGCTGTCGTTCGACTATGGGCAGAACCAGCTCCTGAGCACCTGGCGTGCGGGCGGTTGCGTGGTGCCTCTCGATTACCTCTTTCCTCGCGACGTCGCGAAGGCATGCGCGAAGCATGGCATCACGAACCTGGCTGCGGTACCGCCGCTATGGGTGCAGCTGACCGAGCTCGAATGGCCGGAAGGGGCCTCCGCGCCGCTTCGCCGGCTGACGAACAGCGGAGGGGCGCTGACGGTGGACCTGGTGCAAGATTTGCGCGGCATCTTCCCGCAGGCTCGGCTGTTCCCGATGTACGGACTGACCGAGGCGTTTCGCTCGACCTATCTCGATCCCGATCTCGTCGACAGCCACCCGACCTCGATAGGCACCGCGATCCCCTTTGCCGAAATCCTCGTGATCGACGACGACGGCGAGGTTGCAGAACCAGGCGAGGAAGGCGAACTGGTCCATTGCGGCCCGCTCGTCGCGCAGGGCTATTGGCAGGATGCAGAGCGGACCGCAGAGCGTTTCAGGAATGCCCCGCAAGCTTCTGAATATGGGGGGCTTTCCGTATGGTCCGGCGACCGGGTTAAGCGTGATGCGGAGGGCTTGCTTTATTTCGTCGGACGGCGCGACGCCATGATCAAGAGCGCGGGCAACCGGATCAGTCCGCAGGAGATCGAGGACGCGGCGATTGCCACCGGACTGGTGGCCGAGGCGGTCGCGCTCGGCGTGGCCGATGAGCGGCTCGGCCACGCGGTCCACCTCGTCGCCCGCGCTGCGCCGGATGCCGAAGACCCGCAAACCATGCTACCCAAGGCGCTGATGAGGGACCTCCCCAATTTCATGCAGCCGCAGGCGATCCATTGGCGCGAAACGATGCCGGTCAACCCGAACGGCAAGCTCGACCGGACCACCTTGGCGAAGGAGTACGGCGCATGAAGCCGCTCGGACCGATCCCGCCCGGATTCGACACCATCGACGGCGAACTCGCCATCGGCGGCAAGACTGCGAGTGTGCTGGCGGAAGAAGCCGGCGATACGCCGCTGTTCGTCTATTCGCGCACGCTGCTCGATGCGCGGATTGCGGAGCTTCGCGCGGCGATGCCCGAGCGGCTCTCGATCCACTACGCCGTCAAGGCCAATCCCTATCCGCCGGTGCTGGCGCATATGGCCGGGCTGGTCGACGGCTTCGATATCGCCTCGGGCGGCGAGCTGGCGATCGTCCAGGCTGCGGGGATCGACCCAGCGGAGGTCAGCTTCGCCGGGCCCGGCAAGCGCGACCGCGAGCTCGAGGCGGCGATCGCTGCCGGCGTCACGCTGAATTGCGAATCCGAGGGCGAGGCCCGGCGCGCGCTGGCTATCGGCGAGAAGCTCGGCGCCACGCCGCGCATGGCAATCCGCGTCAACCCGTCCTTCGAACTGCGCGGTTCGGGGATGAAGATGGGCGGCGGCGCGAAGCAGTTCGGCGTCGACCAGGACCTCGCTGCGGCACTGGCGCGCGAAATCATCCCCACGGGGGCCGAATGGCGCGGGTGGCATATCTTCTCGGGCAGCCAGGCGCTCGATGCCGAGGCGATCGTCGAGACGCAGGCCAATGTCCTCGCGCTGGCCGCACAGCTTGCCGACGAGGTCGGCGAACCGCTGCCCAAGCTCAATATGGGCGGCGGGTTCGGCATCCCCTATTTCAACGGCGACACGCCGCTCGCTATCGACCGGGTCGGTGCGGCGCTGGCGGAGCGTTTCGCCGATCTCCCGGAAACGCTCGCCGAGACGCGATTCTGCATCGAGCTGGGCCGCTACCTCGTCGGCGAGGCGGGGGTCTACCTGACCCGGATCGTCGACCGGAAGGAAAGCCATGGGCAGACCTTCCTCGTCACCGACGGCGGGTTGCATCACCAACTCGCCGCCTCGGGCAATTTCGGCACCGTGGTGCGGCGCAACTACCCGCTGGCGATCGCGACCCGCTTCGCAGCCGAGCCCGACGAGGAAGCCAATGTCGTCGGCTGCCTGTGCACCCCGCTCGACAGGCTTGCCGACCAGGCGCACCTGCCGCGCGCCGAAGTGGGCGATCTCGTCGCGGTGTTCTGCGCCGGGGCATACGGCGCGACCGCATCGCCGATGGAATTCCTCGGTCAGGGCGCGGCGCAGCAGGTGCTCGTTTAACCTTTCGAAACGCGCTGTTCCGTTTCGGGACGACACCCCAGAATCGCCAGTAAAGCTAACGGTATATTCACCCTTTTCGGCGAGGAAACACGCCTGATCCGCGGGTGCGGAAGGCGAGGTCGCTCCTCCCTTGCGCTCACTGCCCGCAACCAAGGCAAGGATGCGCATCGATGCCGAACTACCGACTGCCCAAACTTCTCGCCGCGAGTGCCATGAGCGCGCTCGCCCTGTCCGGCTGCGCGTCGGGCGGTGGCGCGGAACTGCCGCCGGCCACCGTCGTGCCGTTGCAGGAAGGGCCGAGCGAGGAATACGTCATCGGCCCCAGCGACGAGCTCACCATCCATGTCTGGCGCAACCCGGAACTGGGCGCGGAGAAGATCCAGGTCCGCCCCGACGGCCGCATCACCACGCCGCTCGTCACCGACATGCCCGCGGTCGGGAAGACCCCGGCAATGCTGGCGGAGGATATCCGCCTGCAGCTGTCGCAATATATCGAGGAGCCGCTGGTCTCGGTGATCGTGACCCGCTCGGAGGGCACGTTCAGCCAGCAGGTCCGCATCGTCGGTGCGACCGCGCAGCCGGCTTCGATCCCCTACCGCGCAAACATGACCGTACTCGACGCGATGATCGCAGTCGGCGGGCTGAGCGAATTCGCCGCCGGCAACCGCGCCAAACTGTTGCGTTTCGACCGGCAGATCGGCCGCCAGCGTGAATACGCGCTGCGCCTGTCCGATCTCCTCCGCAAGGGCGACAGCCGCGCGAACGTGATGCTGATGCCCGGCGACGTGATCATCATCCCCGAAAGCATGTTCTGAGGATCGGCGCCGCGACATGAACGAAGTCTTCGACGAATTCCGGTCCGCACTCCATTCGGTCTGGCACCGGCGCTGGCTCGCCCTCGCGGTGGCGTGGGGCGTGTGCGTGCTCGGCTGGTTGGTGGTCGCGATGATCCCCAATTCCTACGAGTCCAAATCGCGCATTTTCGTCCAGCGCGACGACGTGCTGACCCAGCAGATCGACATCGCCAATGGCGGCGAGAAGGAAATCCAGCGGCTGCGCAAGACGCTGGTCAGTGCGGTCAACCTCGAGAAGGTCATCCGCTCGACCAAGCTCGGCGAGGGCGTGCAGAGCCAGCGCGACATGGAAGGTGCTGTCGGCGCGCTGACGCAGAAGGTCACCGTCAAGAGCGAGGAAGACAATCTGTTCGAACTCACCGCGACGGTGGGCCAGGGCAGCCTGTCCGACGCCGAAAACGCACGGCTGTCTCAGGAAGTCGTGCAGAAGCTGATCGACATCTTCCGCGAGGAGAACACCGCGGGCAATCGTGGGGAAATCGCCGAGACGCTGGTGTTCCTCGACCGGCAGCTCGAAGAGCGCAAGCAGGAACTCGAAGCGGCCGAGCAGCGCCGTCTCGCCTTCGAGGCCGAGCATCCCGAACTGATCGGCGGCAGCGACGCGCTCAATGCGCGGCTGACCGCGATGCGCACCGAATTGCGCGGTGTCGATGCCGACATGGCCGCAGCGCAGAGCGCACTCGCTGCGATCAACGGCCAGATCGCGGGCACGCCCGCAACGATCGCCACTGCGGGCGGCGGCAGCGCGCAGGGGGCGCTGATGCAGGCGCGCTCGCAGCTTGCCGGAATGCAGGCACGCGGCCTTACCGACAGCCATCCCGACGTGGTTGCGACCAAGCGCCAGATTGCGCTGCTCGAACCGCAGGCGGCGCGCGAAGGCGCGGGCGGGGGCGGCGGAACGCCCAACCCGGCCTACACCTCGCTGATCTCCATTCGCGCCGAGCGGCAGGCCAACGTGCAGGCGTTGACCGCGCGCAAGGCTGCGCTCCAGTCCGACCTCGCGGCGATGATGGCGAACCAGGCCGACGAACCGGCGGTCGCCGCCGAAGCCAACCGGATCAGCCGCGACTACAAGGTGCTCAAGGACAAATACGACGAACTCCTGCAGGACCGCGAAGAGATGCGGTTGCGCGGCCAGGTCGAGAACGAGCGCTCGTCGTTCCGTTTCGAAGTCATCGATCCGCCGACGGTGCCGCGCGCACCCGCTGCGCCCAACCGTCCGCTGCTGCTGATCGGCGTGCTGTTCGCCGGTCTCGCTGCCGGGGCCGGCGCCGCCTACGCAATGAGCCAGCTGCGCTCGACCTTCGCCACCACCGGCAAGCTCGAACGCGCGATGGACCTGCCGGTGCTGGGTTCGATTTCGCAAAGCCTGAGCGAAGCCGGGCGAGCCCTGCGGCGCAAGCGGCAACGCCAGTTCGTCGGAGCGGCGGCGGGGCTGGGGGGGCTGTGCGTCGTCCTGCTCGCGACCGAATTCGTCCAACGCGGGATGGGGGCCTGACATGACCGAGCACAGCAAGATCCCGCTCCCCGGCGACGAGCCCGAAAAGTCCGAGAACAGCGAAAGTTCGCTGCTCGAGCGCGCCAGCAGCGCGTTCGGGCTCGGCGGTTTCAAACCCGCTCCGATGCCGGGCCGGTTCGAAGATCGCCCGATGAAACGGGCGAAGGTGCGCGAGAAGGAGGCACCGCCAGTGCCCCGGTCCGAACCGAGCGAGAAGAGCGAAGCGCAGCTTCCTTCACGCATCGGGGAAGAGGCCCCCGAAAAGGAGACGCTTCCGGTTCCCGCAGCTCCGTCGGAAGTGACGGTGCAGCAGGGCTTCGAACCCGTCGCCTTTCACGGCGAGAAGCACCCGATCGATCGCAAGGGACTGCGCGAGCACGGCTTCATCGTGCCCGACAGCCCGGTTTCGGCGCTGCTGGAGGAATTCCGCATCGTGAAGCGGCAGATCATCGCCGCGGCGCGCGAGCGCGGCACCGCCGCCTCGCGCCGCGTGCTGGTCTGTTCGCCGCATCCGGGGGAGGGCAAGACGTTCTGTTCGGTCAACCTCGCGCTGGCGATGGCGAACGAGCGCGACAGCGAGATCCTGCTGGTCGACGCCGATTTCGCCAAGCCGTCGATCCTGTCGACGCTCGGCCTGCCCAAGGGGCCGGGCTTCATGGACTGTCTCGCCGACCCAGAATTGCGGCCCGAGGAGCAGGTGATCGGCACCGATGTGCCCGGCCTGTGGGTGATGCCCGCAGGCAATCTGAGCAATTCGGACAGCGAATATCTCGCTTCCAAGCGCACCGCCGAGGTGCTCGACCGGCTGACCATGGGCGCGCCCAACCGGATGGTGATCTTCGATACCCCGCCCGCGCTCGCCGCCTCGCCCGCCGCCGAACTCGCCAAGCATGTCGGCCAGGCGATGCTCGTCGCCCGCGCAGACAGCACCGGGCAGAGCGCGCTCGAGGACGCCTACCAGCTGCTCTCGGCCTGCCCCGACATCAAGCTGCTGCTCAACGCCACCAATTTCAGCCCGAGCGGTCGCGCGTTCGGCTCCTATTACGGATATGGGGAGTAAACCCATGAAACGCATGACTTTCTCTAGCCTGGGTGCGCTCGCCGCCGTGGCGGTCGTGGCCCCCGTGCATGCACAGGATGGCGAAGCCGTCGGCGAGGCGCTCGCCGAGCAGGATTCGCGCCGCGACGGCGGTGGCCGGATCGGCCGGATCAGCCCCTATATCGAAGCCTCGCAGGTCGTCACCGCGGAGCTTTCGCCCGGCAACGACGTGGTGACCTACACGCAGGTCGCGGCGGGCGTGGACGCTACGGTGCAGGGCCGCAACACGGGCGCCTCGGTCTCGATCCGATACGAGTACAATATCGGCTACGGCGATGCGTCGGATTCGAACACGCTGAGCGGCGTCGCGCGCGGCTATGCGTCGATCGTACCGCAGGTGCTGACCGTCGAAGGGGGCGCGATGGCCGCGCGTACGCGGGTCGACGGCAATGGCGGCTCGACGCTCAACCCGCTGATCGACGAGGATTCGGACAGCCGCATCTACTCGGTCTATGCCGGTCCGACGCTGCATACGCGCGCCGGCGATGCCGAGATCAATGCCAATTATCGCATCGGCTACACCAGGGTCGATGCGCCCGATGCGGTCCAGACCGCACCCGGCGCCGATCCTATCGACGTGTTCGACGAAAGTGTCGTCCAGAGCGCGGGCGTGCATATCGGCACCAGCCCGGGCCGGCCGCTGCCGGTCGGGCTCGGCGTCGGTGCCGGCTGGGTGCAGGAGGATATCTCCAATCTCGACCAGCGTGTGCGCGACATGCACGTTCGCGGCGATGTCAGCGTGCCGGTCACGCAATCGCTCGCCGTCGTGGGCGGAGTCGGCTACGAGGATGTCGAGGTCTCTGCGCGCGATGCCGTGCGCGATGCCGACGGCAATCCGGTGATCGGCGATGACGGTCGCCTCGTCACCGATACCAGCCAGCCGCGCCAGATCGCCTACGAGGCCGATGGGCTGATCTGGGATGTCGGCGTCATGTGGCGCCCGAGCAGCCGCACCGCGCTCGAGGCGCATGTCGGGCGGCGCTACGATTCGACCAGCTATTACGGCACATTCTCCTATGCGCCGAACCGCCGCAGCAGCCTGAACGTTTCGGTCTACGATTCGGTCTCGGGCTTCGGCAACCTGCTGACCACCGCGCTCGCCAACCTGCCGACCGAATTCAACGCCACGCGCAACGCGCTGACCGGCGACTTCACCGGCTGCGTCGACGGCGCCGAGGGCGACAACTGCCTCGCCGGCACGCTCGCCTCGGTGCGCAGCTCGGTGTTCCGCTCTCGCGGAGTGGCGGCGAACTACGGCGTCAATCTCGGGCGGCTGAGCACCGGCATCGGCGCCGGCTACGACCGCCGCAAGTTCATCGCTGCGCCGGGCACGATCCTCGCCGATGCCAACGGCGTGGTCGACGAGAGCTACTACGTGAGCGCTTATCTGAGCGGCGAGCTGGGGCGCAATGCCGGCTTCACCACCAACGCCTACGCCAACTGGATAAACAGCGGCTTCGCCAACAGCGGCGATGTGTTCGCGCTGGGCGGCTCGGCGGCTTACAGCCAGTCGCTGTTCGACGGCCTGTCGGCACGCGCGGCGGTGGCGCTCGACCATCTCGACAGCGAAATTTCGGACGAAGACCTGACCGCGGCCTCGGCGCTGCTCGGCCTTCGCTACGACTTCTGAGGGGAACGCGAATGTTCGACGATTTCTACGGCCTGACCGCGCGGCCCTTCCAGCTTACGCCCGATCCGAATTTCTATTTCGAGAGCGGGACGCACCGCAAGGCGCTGTCCTATCTCGGCTACGGTCTGGCGCAGTCGGAGGGCTTCATCGTCATCACCGGCGAGGTCGGGGCGGGCAAGTCGACGCTGGTCGCGCACCTGATGCGCAAGATCGACCGCGAGGCGATCACCGTCGGGCAGATCGTCACCAGCAATCTCGACGGCGACGAGCTGATCCATCTCGCGGCGCAGAGCTTCGGGCTGGAAATAGAGGGCCACGACAAGGCCAGCGCGCTCGGCGAGATCGAGAATTTCCTCCACGAGGAAGCGCGCGAGGGGCGCCGCTGCCTGTTGGTGGTGGACGAATCGCAGAACCTCTCGGTCGAAGCGCTCGAAGAACTGCGCATGCTGTCGAACTTCCAGCTCGGCTCGCACCCGCTGCTGCAATTGCTGCTGCTCGGCCAGCCCGAATTCAAGAAAGTGCTCGCCGAGCACGAAGCGCTCGAACAGCTGCGCCAGCGGGTGATTGCAGCGCACCATCTCGACCCGATGGAGCCGGGCGAGATCGAGCCGTACATCAAGCACCGTCTGTCCTGCGTCGGGTGGGACGGCAATCCCGAATTCGACCAGCGCGTTTTCGCCGAGATGTACCAGGCGACCGGCGGCATCCCGCGCCGCATCAACCAGGTCGCGACGCGGCTGCTGCTGCTCGGCGCGGTCGAGCAGCGCACGCGGATCGACCATGCGATGCTGAGCGCGGTGCTCAACGAAATGCGCGGCGACAACACCTTCCCCTCGGCCGCGCCGAAGCCGATGCCGAAGATCGAGCCGGCCCCTGCGCCGGGTCCGGTCAAGCACGCCGTGCCTCCGCAACCGGCGTCGCCGGACGCTGCGCCCCAGCCGAGCATGGAGCTATCGACGGCCGATCGCGACATCCAGCTCGAGGAACTCCAGCAGGCGGTACTCGAACTGTCCGACCGGATCCTCGCCAATGGCGGCGAGCTTCCGGAAGACCTTGCCGAACGGATCGCGGCGCTCGAACATCGGCTCGAAGAGCAGGAGCGCACCGTGCGCCACGTGCTGACCATGCTGATCGAGTGGTTCGAAAGCGGGCAGGCTCCGCGCGCTGCGGCCTGAAGGCCCGCGGCATGGACGCTTCTCCCATCATCAACGGCCTGTCGGTCGATGTCGAGGACTGGTTCCAGGTCGGCGCGTTCGAGAACGTGATCGAGCGCGGCGATTGGGACGGGCTTGCTACCCGCGTCGAGGACAACGTGCTGCGCATCCTCGACCTGTTCGCCGAGGCCGAGATCAAGGCGACCTTCTTCACGCTCGGCTGGGTGGCGCGGCGCAATGCGCAGCTGATGCGCCGGATCGCCGATGCCGGGCACGAGATCGCCAGCCACGGCTACGACCATGCTCGGGTGTTCACCTTCGACCGCAAGAGCTTCGCGCAGGATATCCGCAAGGCACGCGAGATCATCGAGGATGCGGCGGGGGTGCAGGTCAGCGGCTATCGCGCCCCGAGCTTCTCGATCGACCAGCGCACCCCGTGGGCCTATATGGAACTGGCCGAGCAGGGCTATGCCTATTCCTCGAGCGTCGCGCCGGTGGCGCACGATCACTACGGCTGGCGCGAGGCGCCGCGCTTCGCGTTCAAGCCGCTCGCTTGGTCGGAGCTGGTCGAGATTCCCGTCACCACCGCTATCTTGGGCGGCAAGCGTGTCGCAGCGGGGGGAGGAGGGTTCTTCCGCGTGCTGCCCTATGCCTTCTCGCGCTGGGCGATCCGGCAGGTCAACCGGCGCGAACGGCGCCCGGCGGTGTTCTATTTCCATCCGTGGGAAATCGACCCGAACCAGCCGCGCGTCGGCAACGCCCCACTCAAGTCGCGTCTGCGGCACTACACCAACCTCTCGGGCATGGCGGACAAGCTCGGCGAGCTGGTGCACGAATTCGAATGGGGCCGGATGGACCTGCTTGCGCACCGCGAGGCCGCGCGTGCCGAGGAGCTCGCGGCATGAACGCGCCTTTCGCCCTGTGTAGCGAGCGGGTGAGCCTCGCCGATCTGCGCGATCCGGGCGAGGTCGCGCGGATCGAGGGTTTCGTCGCGGAACTGCGGGGCACCCCGTTCCACCGCCCGGCCTGGCTGTGCGCGGTCGAGCGCGGCACCGGTCAGCGCGCTACCGGGCTGGTCGCCGAGAAGGGGGGGGCGCTGACGGGATGGCTCCCGCTGAGCGAAGTGCATTCGCCGATTTTCGGCCGAGCGCTGGTATCGAGTGGCTTTGCGGTTGGCGGAGGTCCACTGGCCGCGAACGACCGCGTTGCGCACCGGTTGTGCCGTTCGGCCCAGGAACTGGCTGCGCGCCTGTCCTGCCCGACCGTCGAACTGCGGGGCGGCGCATGTCCCGACGACTGGGAGGCGGTGGAAGACAAGCATTGCGGCTTCGTCGCACCGCTGGCCGGGGACGACGAAGCGCAATTGCTCGCCGTTCCGCGCAAGCAACGCGCCGAAATCCGCAAGAGCCTCAGGAACGACCTCGAAATCGCGATCGGCGTCTCCGAGACCGATCGCACGGCGCATTACGCCATCTACTCCGAAAGCGTCCGCAATCTCGGCACGCCGGTGTTCCCGCGCAGCTTGTTCGATGCGGTGCTCGATGCATTCGAAGGTCGAGCCGACATCCTGACGGTGCGGCACGCGGGACGGCCCGTGGCCAGCGTGCTGTCGCTCTATCACGGCGATACCGTGATGCCCTATTGGGGTGGCGGCATCTTCGCCGCGCGCAATTTGCGCGCCAACGAGCGGATGTATTTCGAGCTGATGCTTCATGCCCGCCGTCGCGGCTGCGAGCTGTTCGATTTCGGCCGCTCCAAGACCGGTAGCGGGCCGTGGCACTACAAGAAGAACTGGGGCTTCGAACCCGAACCACTGACCTACGCCAGCTGGACCAGGGACGGCGAACGCGCGCGCAATGTGGACCCCGCCAGCGAAGCCTATTCGGCGCGGATCCAGCTGTGGAAGAAGCTGCCGCTCGGTCTCGCCAACCGCTTGGGGCCGCCGATCGCGCGCGGGCTCGCCTGATGGGCGAGATCTTGTTCCTCGCGCACCGCGTGCCGTTTCCACCCAATCGCGGCGACAAGATCCGCTCGCATCACCTGCTCAAGGCGATCGCGTCACTGGGCCGGGTGCATGTCGGCTGCTTCGGGGAGACGGCGGAAGACATGGCGGCAGAGGCCGAACTGACGGCAATCGCTGCGACGCACTGCCTCGTGAAGCGTCCCAAGCCGCTGGCTGTGGCGGGGATCGAGGCGCTGGCAAGCGGCAAGCCAGTGAGTCTGACCGCTTTCGATGCGCCGCTTATGCGCGACTGGGTCGAGCGTAGCCTCGCGACCCGCCCCATCGACACGATCTTCGTCTTTTCGGGTCAGATGGGGCAATACGTTCCGCACGATTTCCCCGGTCGCGTGGTGATCGACCTGTGCGACGTCGATTCGGCCAAGTTCGGAGACTACGCTCGCCGCCACCGCTGGCCGCGTTCCGCGCTCGACCAACGCGAGGAACGGTTGCTCGCGCGCGAGGAAGAGCGGCTTGCCCACCTCGCCGATACTACTCTGCTGGTGACCGAGGCGGAGGCCGCGCTGCTGCGCTCGCGCCTGTGCGATCCGGCGAATGCGGATATCGCGCCGCTGCGCAACGGGATCGACACTGCCGTGTTCGATCCGGCCACGGTTGAGCCTCACCCCGAGCTTGCGCGCGACGCTGCGCCGCAACTCGTCTTCACCGGACAGATGGATTACCCGCCCAATGTCGAGGCGGTCGAGCGCGCGGCATACCACTTGCTGCCGCGTGTTCGCGCGCGCCATCCGGAGGCGCGGTTCCATGTCGTCGGCCGCGCGCCGGCCGAACGCGTACTGCGGCTCGACCGGCAGGCGGGGGTTCGCGTGTGGGGCGAAGTGCCCGACGTACGGCCTTTTCTCGCCGCGGCCGATTGCGTGCTCGCCCCGCTGGCGATCGCGCGCGGGGTGCAGAACAAGGTGCTCGAAGCGATGGCGATGGCCCGGCCGGTGGTACTGAGCGCCGAAGCGGCGACCGGCATCGATGCCTGCGATGGCGAGGACTTCGCTATCGGTCGCAGCGACGACGAACTGGTCGAACAGCTGCTCGCTCTCCTCGACGACGGCCCGCGGGCATTGGCGCTGGGCGCTGCGGCACGCCGCTATGTCGTCGCAGAGCAGGGCTGGGAGGCCATGCTCGCTCCCCTGGTGCGCTTGCTTGGTCGCGCGAAAGCCGGGGAGAGCCGCGATGCAGCCTGATGCGATCCGACCCGATTGGCGGTCCGCGGGCCTGATCGAGCGGCTCCCGGAGCAGTGGCGCCTGCCGCTCGCCCGGCTGAGCCTGGCTTGGCTCGCGATTTTCGCGCTCACCCTGCGCGACTGGGCGGCGATGGCGGACCAGTGGTGGAACGTCTCGACCTACAATCACATCCTCTTCGTGCCGTTTATCGTCGGCTGGCTGGTGTGGGTCAGGCGGCACGAACTGGCGAAACTCGCACCGTCCGGGTGGTGGCCCGGCCTGCTGTTGCTCGCGGCGGCGTTGCTGCTGTGGCTGCTCGGCACGCTGTCCGGGGTCAACACTGCCAGCCAGCTCGGCACCGTTGTTGCGCTCCAGGCTGCGGTTCTGACGCTGCTGGGCGTTCGCATCGCAGCGGCGCTGGCATTCCCGCTCGCCTATGGCCTCTTCCTCGTGCCCTTCGGCGACGAGTTGGTGCCCGCGCTGCAGATGATCACCGCCGAACTGGCGATCGGGCTGACGCATTGGAGCGGCATACCTGCGACGGTCGACGGGGTGTTCATCGATACCCCGGTCGGGTTGTTCGAGGTGGCCGAAGCCTGCTCGGGCGTGAAGTTCCTGATCGCAATGACGGCGCTCGGTGTGCTGGTCGCGCATAGCTGCTTCGCGAGCTGGAAGCGCCGCGTGCTGTTCATGACGGTTGCGCTGCTGGTGCCGATCCTCGCCAATGGCGTTCGCGCCTGGGGTACGATCTATATCGCGCAATCGCAGGGTATCGAATTCGCGCAAGGGTTCGATCACGTGTTTTACGGATGGGTCTTTTTCGGACTGGTGATCGTCGCCGTGCTCGGCGTGTCGTGGCGCTGGTTCGATCGCGACCCCGAGGAGGTGCCGGTTTCGGCCGGGGCGATCGAAGCCTCGCCTTTGCTTGACCGGCTGTCAGCGTGGTCGACAGGATCCAATGCCGCGCTGATGGCGGTCGCGGGGCTGGTGCTGGCGTTCGGACTGTGGAGCGCGGCGGCGCATCGCATCGAAGCCGATATCGCCGACCGGCTCACGGTCCCCGCCGTCGAGGGTTGGGGCCAGGTGACTTCGCCGATGGACATCGTATGGGAGCCGCGCGCGCACGGGGCCGACCGGCGCATGGCGGTCCGCTTCGCCGATGCCGACGGACGAACAGTGGACGTGTTCCTGGCGCTCTACGCAATCCAGGATCAGTCGCGCGATGCGACCGCAGTCAATGAAGGCGCCCTGCCGCCCGATACTGCCTGGCGCTGGCTCGCGCCGGGTACGCATGTGGATGGCGCCCGGGCCGACTACCTGTTCGCCCATGGCGAGGTGAAGCGTCTCGCGCAGACGTCCTACCGCACCGGATCGCTGACCACCGCGAGCGCGTCGCGGCTCAAGCTTGCCGTCATGCGCGATCGAGCGCTGCTGTTGCCAGAACCCACGATGATGCTGATCGTCTCCGCCGAGGGTGACGACGATCGCGAACTGGCCCGGCGTCTCGACGATTTCGCCCGCGCGATGGGCGATCGCGGGCTGTGGATGGACCGCGCCGCGGGGCTTCGTTAGGGGCTCTCCCATGTGCGGGATTGCGGGGATCTTCCATTGCGGCACGGTCAAGCCGGTCGATCCCGTGCGGGTCGAACGAATGTGCGACGCGTTGGCGCACCGCGGGCCGGACGGGGCGGGGGTATGGACCGCGCCCGGTGTCGGGCTCGGCCATCGCCGCCTGTCGATCATCGATGTCGCTGGTTCGCCGCAACCGATGCACTCGGCCGACGGGCGCGCGGTGCTCGTTTTCAACGGCGAAATCTACAATTTCAGGGAATTGCGGCGCGAACTCGAGAGCGTCGGCGCGCAATTCCGCACCGACGGCGACAGCGAAGTCATCCTCGCGGCGTGGCAGCGCTGGGGTGTGGATTGCCTCGAGCGCCTGCACGGCATGTTCGCCTTCGCGATCTACGACCTCGACCGGCGCGAGCTGTTTCTGGCGCGCGACCGGCTCGGGGTGAAACCGCTGTTCATGGCAGAGCTGAGCGATGGCAGCCTCGCCTTCGCGTCCGAGCTGAAAGGCCTGCTGGTCCACCCCCTGTTGCGGCGCGAGGCCGATCCGCTCGCGCTGGAGGACTACCTCGCCTGGGGTTACGTGCCCGATCATCGCAGTTTCCTGAAGGGCGTCGAAAAACTGCCCGCGGGCCATTTCCGCCTGCTGAAGCACGATCGTGCGCCCGAGCCGCCGCGGCAATGGTGGGATGTCAGCTTTGCGGAGAGGCACAAGGGTTCCGCTGGTGACCTGTCGGCGCAATTGCTCCACCGTCTGCGCGAGGCGGTTTCATCGCGCATGGTGTCGGACGTCCCGCTCGGGGCGTTCCTGTCGGGCGGGGTCGACAGTTCGAGCGTGGTTGCGTTGATGAGCGAGGCGAGCGCCGAACCGGTCAGGACCTGTTCGATCGGCTTCGACGTCGAAGCGCTCGACGAGACCGGCTATGCGCAGCAGGTCGCCGAGCGTTTTGCCACCGAGCATCGCAGCCGCACCGTCGATCCCGACGATTTCGGTATGGTCGACCGGCTCGCTGCAATGTTCGACGAGCCCTTCGCCGACGCCTCGGCGCTGCCGACCTGGCGTGTGTGCGAATTGGCGCGCGAGACGGTGACCGTGGCGCTGTCGGGCGACGGCGCGGACGAGGCGATGGCCGGGTACCGGCGGCAGGTATTCCACCATCGCGAGGAACAGGCACGCGCGATACTGCCCGCGTCGATCCGCGGCCCACTGTTCGGCACGCTCGGCCGGATGTGGCCGAAGGCGGATTGGGCGCCGCGCCCGCTGCGTGCGAAATCGACGTTGCAGGCGCTCGCCGAAGATGGTGCAATGGGATATGCACGTGCATTGTCGGTGGTCGATATGCCGGGCCGCGAGCAGCTTTACTCCGAGGAGTTCCTGCGCACGCTCGACGGTTATCGCGCCGAGCAACCGCTGGTGGAACTCATGCGAAACGCACCGGCGCGTTCCGGCCTCGACCGCGCGCAATATGCCGA
Organism: uncultured Altererythrobacter sp.; assembly: GCA_913055875.1. Taxonomy (GTDB): domain Bacteria; phylum Pseudomonadota; class Alphaproteobacteria; order Sphingomonadales; family Sphingomonadaceae; genus CAJXJY01. Next base: position 254,926 of record CAJXJY010000002.1, on the reverse strand, counting down.
TCTCAAATTCTGGCTGCCCGGCGACATCCTGAGCAAGGTCGACCGCACCAGCATGGATGTGAGCCTCGAGGCGCGCGAGCCGTTGCTCGATCACCGGCTGGTCGAATTCGCCGCGATGCTGCCGCATCGGATGCGAATTCGAAAGGCGCAGGGCAAATGGCTGCTCAAACGCACGATGGAACGGTACCTGCCCGAAAACGTGCTTTACCGGCCCAAGCAGGGCTTCGTCACGCCCCTCGCGCAATGGTTCCGTGGTCCGCTGGCGAGGGAGGCGCGTGCGATCGCCTCGAGCGCCGGACTGGTGCAGACGGGATGGTTCGACGCCGCCCGCCTCGCAAAAATTGCCGAGGCGCATATTTCCGGCCGCAGCGATTACGGCCGTTTATTGTGGCAACTACTTATGCTCGACAGGTCACTCAAAAGACTCGCGATTTCTCCCTGATTGCAGGCCTGGCATTCCACAGGAATTTTCCAGATAGGTTCAATTTCGGACATACCCCGATACGGCGGTGGAAATTTATTGTTTGCCAAGCGACTCCGGTGTGGCTTAGATTCCAATCAATTGGTGCTGTCGATCGCAACAGTTAGCCGAGCAAAGAGGTCGCGATGGATCGTTTGGGTACCGGACTGGCAAGGGAAAGCGGCGACATGGAGCGCGCCGACCATCCCGTGATGCCGCTGGGGGATGAGGACGAACACCTCGTATCCGAAAGCAAGCTGCATGCATCGGTGCCGGACGAACTCCTCGCACTGCGCGAGCTCGACGTACTTTACGATGGCGAGCAGCAGGTATTGTGGACCTTCATGCGGCCCGAGGGACGGCCGAGCTTCACCCCTTCGATGCTGGCCGATTTCGAAGCGTGGCAGCGGTTGATCGAAGCCAATTTCGGCCCCGACGGCGTACCGTTGCGCTATCTCGTGCTTGGCAGCCGGGCTCCTGGCGTGTTCTGCTTCGGCGGCGACCTCAAGCTGTTCAAGGGCCTCATCGAGCGCCGCGACCGCCAAGGGCTGGTTCGCTACGGCCATCGCTGCTGCGAAATCCTGCACCGCAACATCAACACGCTCGATATCCCGATGCTGACAGTGGGCCTGGTCGAGGGCGCTGCGCTGGGCGGTGGGTTCGAGGCACTGCTGTCGTTCGACTACATCATCGCAGAGCGCGGGGCGACCTTCGGCCTGCCCGAGATCATGTTTGGCCTGTTTCCCGGCATGGGCGCGCATGCGCTGCTGAGCCGCAAGCTCGGCAGTGCGATGGCCGACCGGCTGATCGTCTCGAACGAGACCTACACCGCCGAACAGATGTACGACATGGGGATCGTCCACCAGCTCGCCGAGAACGGCGAGGGGCTGGAAACCTGCCGCGAATTCATCCGCAAGTCCGAGCGGCGCCATGCGGGCCTGGTGCACGCGCGCAAGGCGATGAAGGTGTCGTGGAACCTCGAACTCGAGGAGCTTAACCGGATCACCGAATTGTGGGCCGAGGCCGCGCTGCAATTGCGCGAGCAGGACCTCAAGGTGATGAGCCGTCTGGTCGCCGCGCAGGGCAGGCTTGCCAAGGCCGCCTAAGCCTCCTCGCCGTGGCCGAGCGCCATGTATTCCGCACTCTGCATTTCCATCAGCCGGCTGACCGTGCGTTCGAATTCGAATGCGCCGTCGCCCGTTTCGTAGAGCTCCTGTGGCGGCGCTTCGGCCGTGACGAACAGCTTCACCCGGTATTCGTAGAGGGCGTCGATCAGCGTCACGAAGCGCGCGGCCTCGTTGCGCATGTCCGGACCTATCCGCGGAATACCGACAACGATCACCGTATGATAGGTGCGCGCGATGGCGAGGTAGTCGGGCGCGCCGCGCGCTTCGCCGCATAGCCGCTTGAAGCTGAACACGGCGACGCCCTTGAGCGATTTGGGCACGTGGATGGTGCGTTTGCCGCCCACGTCGAGTTCCGCCGCCGGCACATGCGCGGCGTCCTCCGGCTTGTAGTCGGTCAGGCGGAAGAAGGCTTCGCGCACCTGCGCGGTCGCCTTTTCCCCCAGCGGCGTATGCCAGTTGTCGATTCCGCCCAGCCGGTCGAGCCGGTAATCGACCGGTCCGTCGAGCGGGAAGACGTCGAGCCGCTCCTTCACCAGCGCGATGAAGGGGAGGAAATGCTCGCGATTGAGCCCGTCCTTGTAGAGGTCGTCGGGCGGGCGGTTGGAGGTGGTGACCACCGCGACGCCCTCGTCCTCGATCAGAGCGCCGAACAGCCGGCTCATGATCATCGCATCGGCGGAGTTGTTCACGACCATTTCGTCGAAGGCGAGGCAGCGCACTTCGCGCGCTATGTCGCGCGCGACCCTGGGGATCGGATCCCCCGGATCGGCCTCGCGCCAGCTGCGCATCCGCGCGTGAACCTCCTGCATGAAGGCGTGGAAATGCACCCGGCGCTTGTCGTCGATGGCGAGCGTTTCATGGAACAGGTCCATCAGCATCGACTTGCCGCGCCCGACGCCGCCCCACAGGTAAACGCCCTGCGGCTGCGTCCTGCGGTTGCCGAACAGCTGCGAGAGCAATCCGCCGGGGCTCTCCGCCTGCAAGTCCCGCTGCAGCCGGTCGAGCCGCTCGGCGGCGCGGCGCTGGTCCGCGTCGGGGCGCAGTTCGCCAGAGGCGACGAGCCGTTCGTAGCGCGCCAGCAATCCGCTCATGAGGTCCGCAGCGGGCGGTTCATCTTGCGCACTATCCCCGAAAAGGCGGCGACGCGGTCCTCCTCCTGCTCGACGGTCCCGCGCACGAACACCAGCGAGCCGGTTTCGCGGACGATCTCGGTCACCGCGTCGAGCGCGCGCGCGGCGTCGCCCGCGCCGACGAACTGCGTCGACAGTTCGAGCGTCACCGAGGGACCCGCATTGCCGCTACCAAGCGTGTGCATGGTGGTGAACAGCGCGATATCGATCAGCGACAGCGTCACCGCGCCGTGGATGATGCCTTGCAGGTTCTCGTGCCTGCGCTCGGGAAACATCCGCAGCCGGGCCATCCCGCTCTCGTCGACGCGCGTGATGAGCCGGCCCATCACCGCGCCGTTGAACAGCGTGTCGTCCTTGAGATTCCAGTGCCGCCAGCCGGGATTGTCCGGGTCGGGGCCGTGCTCGAATACGTCGTCGGGAAGCGCCATGCGCCGGGTCAGATCGCCCGTTCGACGAGCATCTTCTTGGTCTCGGCGATCGCCTTGGCCGGGCTCAGCCCCTTGGGGCAGACATTGGCGCAGTTCATGATCGTATGGCAGCGATAGAGCCGGAACGGGTCCTCGAGCTGGTCCAGCCGCTCGCCGGTCATCTCGTCGCGGCTGTCGGCGAGCCAGCGATAGGCCTGCAGCAGGATCGCGGGCCCGAGGAACTTGTCCGAATTCCACCAGTAGCTCGGGCATGCGGTCGAGCAGCAGGCGCATAATATGCATTCGTACAGGCCGTCGAGCTGCTCGCGCTGTTCGGGCGACTGCAGCCGCTCCTTGCCGCTCGGGGTCGGGCTGACGGTCTGCAGCCATGGCCGGATCGAAGCGTATTGCGCGTAGAAATGGGTGAAATCGGGGACGAGGTCCTTGATCACTTCCATATGGGGTAGGGGAGTGATGCGGATATCGCCCTTGAGATCCTCCATCGCGGTGGTGCAGGCGAGCCCGTTCTTGCCGTTCATGTTCATCGAGCACGAGCCGCAGATACCCTCGCGGCACGAGCGGCGGAAGGTCAGCGTCGGATCGACGTCGTTCTTGATCTTGATCAGCGCGTCGAGGACCATCGGGCCGCACTCGTCTAGATCGATCTCGAAGGTGTCGTAACGCGGGTTTGCGCCGCTGTCGGGGTCGTAGCGGTAAATGGTGAATTTCTGCACCCGCCTGGCCCCGGTGGCGGTATGCGCCTTGCCCTTGCCGGTGATCCTGGAATTTTTCGGTAGGGTGAAGGTGGCCATCGGTGATCCTGTGCTGTGTGGAGCCTATCTAGCGGTTGTGCGGCGCAGAGCAAGCTATCCGCGGGAAAGATGCCGCCAGGTGCGATCGGGCCGGTCGCGGATCGCGCGATCGAGATGGTATGCCACCAGTTCCCCATAACGCATCTGCCCGATCCCCATGCCGGCGGCGCGCTGGGTCAGCCGCACCGCAGGGCGAGGATTGGCTTCGATGAGCACCGGCCCGCCAGCGGCGATCCCCACATCCCATCCGATGATGACGCTGGCGGCGAACAGGCGGTGATGGGCTTCGCTCACGAGCGCCTTCGCCTCGTCCCATCCGGGCACGACCCGCCCGGTGATCGGCATGCCGCTTTCGGGATGTTCGGGAAAACGTCCCGGTCCCCAACCGGAAAGCCCCTCGCGGAGCCTGCCGTCGGCGAACCCGACCCCGGCAATAAGGCCTCCCGCATGCCCGTTGTCGACCGGCACGTTGCGGCGTGCTGCAAAGCGGATCGCGGCCGCAACCAGCTCCGGCTCGGCCCGCTCGTCCAGCATCGTCACCATGCGCACCGTCGGCAGTGCATCGAGCGCGATGTCCGCGAGGCCCGGATGCGGCGGCAGGCGCTCCTGGACCAGCCAATCGCCGTTGCCGAACCGGCTGGCGGTCGTCTTGCCGTCGTGCAGCTCGGCCGCTGCGAATACCGAGATTCCCGCTCCGCCCGACCCGCTGCGTGGTTTGGCCAGCACCTCGCTATCGGGCGCCAGAGGGGTTGAGAATTCGAGCATTCCGCCGGTCACGGTGGCGAGAAGTGCAGGAACGGGCAGGCCGAGCGTCTCGCAGCGCGACTGGAAAACGGCCTTGTCGAGCAGCGACACGGCATGGTCGGTCGAGGCCGATTCCATGGTCCTGATGACCGGGATCTGCTCCATGCGGCGCTGGTAGACCCGCAGGTCGTTCTCGCCGTCGATGTCGAAGGTGGCGAAGTCTTCCGGATCGGTCATCCACTCGCGCGCGAGCGGGACGATACGCCGGACCCATTGCTCGTCCTTGTCCCAGTGACGCGCAACCTTGCGGGCGCGCCGGGGAATCCACAGCCAGAAATATCCGTACACCAGCGCATTGGCGAGCTTGCGCAGCGGCCCCATGCGCGATTTGCGCCATTCGTAATAGCGCGTCAGGAAATCGGGCGCCCGATAACCCGCAATCCCCGGATAGAGGAACCAGTTGAACCGCCAGCGATCGTAGAATTGCCGGGCGAGGCCGGTCATACGCCAATCCGGTTGTAAGGGGCCGTGGTGTCGCGGCGCATCATCGAGGCCGCACAGGCCGCTCGAAACCGGTCCTGCCCGGAGACATGGACCGCCTGTTACACGGTCCTGAAGCAAAAAAGCCGCTGCCCGACGGGCACCGGTGTAACGGTCGCTTGCAAGACGGATTTTCGGCCATGCGACCGGGGTAGCAGGCCACCCTTGTGTAGGACAGCGCGGAATAGGCGGGTGAACGGATTTCGCGTGCAGGGTCAGGCCGCGATCAGAGCATTGCGCCGCCAGGCTTCGGCGAGCAACGTTTCGAGCACGTCGGCATGGCTGAACCCGGCATGGCCGGCGGCCTTGGCCATGACCTTTTCCGACCACAGATTGCAGTTGAGATTGATCTCGATGAAATTGATGTCGCCGGTCTTGAGGTCGACGCGGAATTCGATCCGGCCGTAATCGAACGGCATGAATTCCTGCGCCACCTTCTTCGCCATCCCGGTGATCTTCGGCGCGAATTCCGCATGGTCGAAGCGCTTGAGCGCGGATTTCTCCGTGTTCTGCACCAGGTCGCGCTTCTCGTAATAGGTCCACAGCTTCTGGGTGTCCTCGCGCTCGTACCACAGCATCGGTAGCGCCACCGGCTCGTCGTGTATGGTGACGAAGGCGCATTGCACGTCGTAGCCGTCGAGATAGGGCTCGACGATCGCGTCGTGGCCCTGACCATGGATGCCAGCGACCGCATTGGCCACGCCCTGCCAGTCGAACGCGTCGGAAATGCCCCAGCTGGCCGAGGAAGCGTTGGGCTTGATGACCCAGCGGCCATCCGGCGAAGGCGGGAGGTCCTTTTCGAGCACCGGCGCGCCGCGGCGGTAACAGAACCACGGCGCGGTCGGCACGCCGGCATGGGCGCAGACCAGCTTGGAGACCGACTTGTCGTCGCCGAGCCCGCGCAGGAACGGCATCGCCCCGAGATACGGGATGCGGTGCATGTTGCAGAGGATCGGGATCAGCATCTCGCTGTTCACGAACCCGCCGCGATTGAGCAGCGGAAAGACGAAATCCACGCCGGGATCGGTGAACAGCACGTCGTAGCTGTTCTCGAGCCGGAGATTGAGGCCGAGCCCTTCGAGCGTCGTGCGGACCTCGTGATGATAGATCGCGTGATTGCCGTCTTCGGGATGCATCCCGCCGCCCCACAGCGCGTGCTTGGCCATGAACAGCAGGCGCACGCGCTGCCTGGCTTCTTCGGGAATGCGAAGCGGTGCGATCGTCTGGCTCATGGTTCAATCCGGAGGCGAGGGGGCAAAGCGCGCCCTTAGAAGCAATCCCCGGCCCGGTGAAGCCGATTCGCGTCAGACCCCTGCTTTTCTCGCCGTATCGAGGATCGCCGCGACGAATCCGTGCGGGTCGTCCTCCTGAATGAAATGGCCGCCCTTGAGCGTGCGATGGAGATCGTTGTCGCGCGCGCCGGGGACCCGCTCGCGGAATGCCGCATCGCCACCGCGGGTGATCGGATCGCGGTCGGAGAAACAGCAGGTGAAGGGCTTGTCGAACGTTTCGAGCGATTTCCATGCCCGTTGCTGGTCGGGCACCGCGACGTTCTCTCCCAGCGGCACGAGGCTCGGGAAAATGCGCGCGCAGGCCTTGCTCGCGCGGGTGTCGAACGGCGCATCGTAGGCGGCTACGACTTCGGAAGGCAGTTTCGTGGTGGTGGCGCGCTGGAGGATACGCCCGACGGGGAAGACAGGGCTGTATTTGGAAAAGCGCCGCCACGCGTTGAAGGCCCTGGGCGGATCCTGTCCTTCGGGCAACCCGCCATTCGAGAGGACCACCGCGGCAAAGCAATGCGGGACGTCGGCTACCAGCCGCAGGCCGATCAGCGAGCCCCAGTCCTGACACGCCAGCACGACGTTCTTCAGGCCCATGGCATCGATCCATTCGCGCATCCATGCGACGTGTCCGGCATAGGTATAGGCATTCCTGTCGGTCGGCTTGTCGGACTTGCCGAAGCCGATCAGGTCGGGGGCGAGCACGCGATAGCCCGCTTCGACCACCGGCCCGATCATCTTGCGGTAGAGAAAGCTCCAGCTCGGCTCCCCATGCAGCATCAGCACCGGCGTCGCGTCGCGCGGACCCTCGTCGACATAATGCAGCCGCAGCCCGTCTTCGAGCACATGGTAGCGCGGATCGAACGGATAATCCGGAATGTCGGCAAAGCGCGCGTCGGGCGTGCGGTGTACCCTGCTCATGGCCAGTCCTCTCCCCGTCGGCTAGAATGCCGCGGAAATCGGGAAAGGGAAGGGGAAAACGACCATGGGCCTGGCGGATTGGTGGGATCGGCACGGAGTACCCCGGGTGATCAGGTTTGCCTGCGGCATGAAGCCGATCATGAAATTGCGCGGGCAGGTGGTCCCGCTGGCCGAAGGCGCGGTGTTCGAACTGGGCTGCGGGGGCGGGATCAACCAGCAATTCTACCGCGCCGATGCGATCACCCGCTATGCCGGGATCGATCCGGGCGGAAAGCTGCTCGAATACGCGCAGGCCGAGGCGCGCAAGAAGGGCTGGCAGGCCGATATCCGCGACGGTATCGGCGAGGATATTCCCTTCGAAGACGATAGCTTCGACACCGTCGTGTGCACCTATACGATGTGCTCGGTGCAGGATCAGGCCCAAGTGGTGAAGGAAATGCGCCGTATTCTGAAGCCGGGCGGGAAGCTGCTGTTCCTCGAACACGGCCGCGCGCCCGATGCGAAGGTGGCGGCGTGGCAGGACCGGATCGAGCCGTACTGGAAGCCCTTCGCGGGCGGCTGCCACCTGACCCGCCCCGTCACCGAAGCAGTGCGCGCGGGCGGGTTTGCGGTCGAGCCGATGGGCGCGGCCTATCTGCCGCAGACACCCAGATCGATCGGCTGGAACGAGTGGGGAGTGGGCGTGAAGGCGGGGGCGTAGCGCTCCCGCCTTCACAGGTTACAGATTATTCGCCGAAGGTCCGCTGCCACCAGCCTGTGCGCTTGGCGGGTTCCGCCTCTGCCGCGTCGGGCGCATCTTCCTTGGCTTTGGCCCTGGATTTCGCCGGCTTGGCGGCTTCCTCGCCGTCGTCCGCATCCGCCTTCTTCCTGCGTGTCCGCTTCGGCTTGGGCTTGTCCTCCGCTTCGGGAGCGGCCTCGTCACCCCCCTCCGGCGGTGAGGCTTCGGCCTTCTTGCGGCGCGTACGCTTCTTCGGCTTTTCGGCTTCCTCGGGAGCGGTTTCGGCCTCCGCCTCGTCCGCCTTCTTCCTGCGCGTGCGGCGTTTCGGCTTGGGCTTCTCCTCGGCCGCCGCTTCGGCGGTCTCCGCCGCATCGTCCGGACCCGCGACAACCGCCATGTCGTCCTTGACCTGGTCGGCGACCTCATCGAGCTTCCGGGCCTCGTCACCGGTCACGTCCCTGGCATTGTCGTCGCTGGCGGAGCTGTCGCCGTCCTGGCCGCCCTTGTTGCGGTTCTTGCCGCCGCGCCGGCCACGTCCACCGCGACGGCGGCGTTTCTTCTTGGGCTTGCCGTCCTCGTCGTCCGACGAATTGTCCGACGCGTCGTCACCGTCTTCGTCGTCGCCGTCATCGTCCGCCGACCGGTCGCCGGCCTGCTTCTTGCGGCCGCGCCCGCCCCGGCGGCGACGCTTCTTCCGGGGCTTGTCGTCGTCGTCCTCCTCGTCGTAGGAATCGTCCTCGGCCTCGTCTTCTTCCTCGTCATCGTCGACGATCGGCTCGAACCTGGGCGCCTCGGTCGGGCGCGGGCCCGAGCTCGAAATGTCCATCTTCGCGCCTTCGTCCTCGCCTTCTGGGACGATCTCGACCCTGACGCCGTAGCGCTCCTCGATCTCGACCAGGTCGGCGCGCTTGGAATTGAGCAAATAGACCGCCGCCTCGGTGCTGGCGGCGAGGGTGATGATCGTGCCCTTGCCCTTGGCCGCTTCGTCCTCGATCAGGCGCAGCGCCGAGAGGCCGGCGGACGACGCGGTGCGGACCAGCCCGGTGCCGTCGCAATGCGGGCACTCGCGCGTGGTCGCCTCAAGCACGCCGGTGCGCAGCCGCTGGCGGCTCATTTCCATCAGCCCGAAGCCCGAAATGCGGCCGACCTGGATCCGCGCGCGGTCGTTCTTGAGCGCGTCCTTCATCGCGCGTTCGACCTTCCGCGTGTTGGAATTGTATTCCATGTCGATGAAGTCGATCACCACCAGCCCGGCCATGTCGCGCAGGCGCAGCTGGCGGGCGATTTCCTTGGCCGCCTCGATATTGGTCGCGGTGGCGGTCTGCTCGATCCCGTGCTCGCGGGTCGAGCGGCCCGAGTTGATGTCGATCGAGACCAGCGCCTCGGTCGGGTTGATGACAAGGTAGCCGCCCGATTTGAGCTGCACCACCGGATCGTACATCGCGCGCAACTGGTCCTCGGCGCCGTAACGCTGGAACAGCGGGACGGGGTCCGAATAGGCCTTCACCCGGCGTGCATGGCTCGGCATCAGCAGCTTCATGAACTGCTTGGCCGATTTGTAGCCTTCCTCGCCTTCGACCACGACTTCGTTGATCTCGCGGTTGTAGATGTCGCGGATGGCGCGCTTGATCAGGTCGCTGTCCGAATGGATCAGCGTCGGTGCGCTCGAGGAAAGCGTCTTCTCGCGAATTTCGTCCCACAGCCGGGCGAGATAGTCGAAGTCGCGCTTGATCTCGGTCTTGGTCCGGCTGAGGCCGGCGGTGCGCACGATCAGCCCCATCGTCCGCGGCAACTTCAGGTCGGAGACGATCTGCTTCAACCGCTTGCGGTCGCCGGCATTGGAAATCTTGCGCGAAATGCCGCCGCCATGGCTGCTGTTCGGCATCAGCACGGTGTAGCGCCCGGCAAGGCTGAGATAGGTGGTCAGCGCAGCGCCCTTGTTGCCGCGCTCTTCCTTGACCACCTGCACCAGCAGCACCTGGCGGCGCTGGATGACGTCCTGGATCTTGTAGCGGCGGCGCAGCGCCTGGCGCTTGGCCCGCACTTCGTCGACTTCCTTGGCGCGCGATTTCTGGCCCTTGCCCTTGCCCTGACGGCGGCCGCGGCCCCGGCGGCCCTTCTTCGCCTTGTTGTCGGAGGCGTCGTCGTCCGAATCGTCTTCGTCGGAATCGTCGTCTTCGTCGTCGTCGCCGTTCTCGAGGTGTCCTTCCTCGATCGTCGCGACCTTGTCCTTTTCGCTGGTATCGATTTCTTCGAGGCCGTCCTCGGCGATTTCCTCGACCAGCGCTTCGGAGGATTCCTCGTCCTCGGCGTCGTATTCGTCGCCGGGGAGATTGCCCTTTTCCTCTTCCTCGGCGCGCAGGCGGGCCTCTTCCTCGGCCGCCTCGGCCTCTTCGGCGAGCAGCTTTTCGCGATCCGCCTGCGGAATCTGGTAATAGTCGGGATGGATTTCGCTGAAGGCGAGGAAACCGTGGCGGTTGCCGCCGAAATCGACGAACGCCGCCTGCAGCGACGGTTCGACCCTGGTTACTTTCGCAAGATAGATATTGCCCTTGATCTGCTTGTGTTCGGCAGATTCGAAATCGAACTCCTCAATCCGGTTTCCCTTGAGCACCGCCACACGCGTTTCTTCGGTGTGGCGCGCATCGATGAGCATGCGCGTTGCCATTGTATATTCTCCGGGCGCAGCCGGGAGGGGCTTCCCTCACCGGATTGTGGCGCCTTTTGTGGTGGGAGCCGCCTTCGACGAGCGAGGGGGCGGCGTTATCTGACCGGCGAGCGCGCGACCCTGCGCGGTGCCGGAGTGATGCGTCTGCAGGAATGCGATTGCGCTTTGCGAGCGCGGTCCGGCCCGCAGCGGCAGCGGCGCGACCCGAAGGTGCGGACTGCAAAAGCGGGGGGGACATACTCATTCGTGCATCAACCTGTGAACGGGCGGGGCGAGACGCTCCGCCGCAACCGGTTTTCGCCCCGATTCGGGCAACTTGCGGGGCAAATTGCGCTGGATCGGATCGGGGTTCTCCCGGCGAGCGGATGGCTAGCACCGTGGGTTTCATCCCGCAACCATATTGCGCATTCCCTCCGCAACACCGTAACGCGGTTGCGCAATGTCGATGCGCGCGCAGATCTGGCTGATCTTCCTCGCCCCGCTGGTGCTGCTGGGCGGGCTCTACGCGTTCGGGCTGACGATCCCGGTGCCGCATCTGGGGCGCGACTACGTCGTCCGCGTGCTGCTGCCCGAAGCGGGCGATCCGGTCGACCTGCCGCCGATCTACGGGCCGCAGGACCGCACGCGGCCGCTGGTCGTGATCGATGCCGGGCACGGCGGCAAGGACCCGGGCGCGAGCGGGGCGGGCTATCGCGAGAAGGATATCGTGCTCGGCCTCGCGCTCGCGCTGCGCGACGAACTGGTCGAGCAGGGCGGCATCCGCGTCGCGCTGACGCGCGAGGACGACAGCTTCCTCGTGCTCGAGGAGCGGCCCGAGATTGCGCGCCGGATGGGGGCCGACCTGTTCGTGTCGATCCACGCCGATTCCGCCGGGGAGGTCGAGGGCGTGCGCGGCGCCAGCATCTACACGCTGTCGACCAGGGCTTCGAGCGAGGCGGCGGCGCGCTTCGCCGAGCGCGAAAACGCGGCCGACGAGGTCAACGGCGTGCGGATCGAGGACCAGAGCGACGCGGTCGGGGATATCCTCGTCGAATTGTCGCAGCGCCGCGTGCAGCAGACCTCGGCCGAATTCGCCGATCTCATCACCCGCGAGGGCAGGGGCGTGCTGCGCTTCCACCCGCAGGAGCGCCGCGCCGCCGCGCTGGCGGTGCTGCGCGCGCCCGACGTGCCCGCGGTGCTCTACGAATCCGGTTTCGTCTCGAACCCCGACGACGCGCGCCAGCTGACCTCGCCCGAAGGCCAACGCGACTTCGCCCGGGTGATGGCGCGCGCGATCCGCATCTTCTTCGCCCGGCAGGCCGGGGCCTGAGCCGCTGCGCATGGCGGTGTTCATTTCATCGCAATGGCGCTGGTGCCAGAGGAAAAGAGCGTGCTAGGGCGCCGATCGATCATGGCCGAACAGATCACCACCGACTATATCCGCTACCGCATCCGCCGCGATGCCGGCGGTGCGATCGCCTGGTTCAAGCGCAACTGGGCGGAGAAGCGCTGGTTCCGCTGGGGGTCGATCGCGCTCGGCATATTCCTGGCGTTGTGGATCGCGGCCTGGATCGTGCTCGGCCGCGGCCTGCCCGATGCCGAGAGCCTCGCCGATTACGAGACTCCGCTGCCGACCGTCGTGCGCGGCATCGACGGCGAGATCGTCCATTCCTACGCCCGCGAACGGCGCGTGCAGCTGCAATATGCGGACTTTCCGCAGACGCTGATCGAGGCGTTCCTGTCGGCCGAGGACAAGACCTTCTTCAGCCATGGCGGCGTCGATATCACCGGCACGGCCAACGCGGTGATCGACTATGTCAGCAAGATGGGCAGCGGCGAGCGCGCGGTCGGCGGATCGACCATCACCCAGCAGCTCGCCAAGATCCTGCTGCTCGGCGACGAATATTCGGTCACCCGCAAGCTCAAGGAGATGATCCTCGCCCGCCGGATCGAGGGCGTGCTGAGCAAGCAGGAAATCCTCGAGCTCTATCTCAACGAAATCCCGCTCGGGCGGCGCAGCTTCGGGGTGCAGGCGGCCTCGCGCGCCTATTTCGACAAGGATGTCGGCGAGCTCGAACTGCACGAGGCCGCCTTCCTAGCGATCCTGCCCAAGGCGCCCGAAACCTACGGTCGCAAGCAGAACGAGGACCGCGCGCTGGCGCGGCGCAATTTCGTGCTCGACCGGATGGTGGCGGACGATTTTATCACCGAAAGCGAAGCCTCCGCCGCCAAGGCCAGGCCGCTCGGCCTGGCGACACAGCGTACGCAGCGTTCGGCCGATGCCGGCTACTTCCTCGAGGAGGTTCGCCGCCAGCTGATCCGCGACTTCGGCGAATCCGCCGATGACGGGCCGAACAGCGTCTATGCCGGCGGGTTGTGGGTCCGTACCTCGCTCGATGTCGAGATGCAGGCCGCCGCACGCAACGCGCTGCGCGACGGGATCCTGCGCTATCACGGCAATCGGGGGTGGAGCGGCCCGATCGCCACGATCGATTTCGGCGACGGCGACTGGAGCCGCCAGCTGCAGAGTTCCTACCTGTCGATCAATTACGAGGACTGGCGCATCGGCGTGGTCACCGAGCGCGCCGGGAGCAGCGCGACGATCGGTTTCGCCGACGGCAAGACCTTTCCGCTGAGCGGGCTGCCCAACGACCTGAAGGCGGGCGACGTCATCGCCGCTTCGCCCGCGGGCAACGGCTATCGCGTGCGCACCGTCCCGAGCGTGTCGGGCGGCTTCGTGGCGGAGGATCCGCAGACCGGCCGCGTGGTCGCGATGCAGGGCGGGTTCGACCACCGGCTCGGCTCGTTCAACCGCGCCTCGCAGGCCGAGCGCCAGCCCGGATCGACGATCAAGCCGTTCGTCTATGCCACCGGTCTCGACCAGGGGATGACCCCGGCGACCGAGATCCCCGACCAGGTCTATTGCTACTACCAGGGCGCGCGGCTGGGCGAGAAGTGCTTCACCAATTTCGGCGGCTCGCGCGGCGGCGGCGAATATCCGATGCGCTACGGCCTCGAACAGTCGAAGAACCTGATGACGGTCCATATTGCGATGGATTCGGGGATGGAAAACGTCATCAAGACGTTCGAGCGCACCCATATCGCCGAGCCCGGCGCCTACCAGCCCTATCCGGCCTTCGCGCTCGGCGCGGGCGAGACGACCGTGCTCAGGATGGTCAACGCCTACGCCGCGCTCGCCAATCACGGGCGCCAGCACGAGCCGACGGTGATCGACTACATCCAGGACCGCCGCGGCAAGGTGATCTGGCGCGCCGACAAGCGCGAATGCACCGGCTGCAACATGGCCGAATGGGACGGCCAGCCGATGCCCCGCATCGCTCCGGGGGGCGAGCAGGTGATGGATCCGCGCACCGCCTTCCAGGTGCAGCACATGCTGACCGGCGTGGTCCAGCGCGGCACCGCCACCCGGCTGCGCGATCTCGGCCTGCCGCTGTTCGGCAAGACCGGCACCACCACCGGTCCGACCAATGCCTGGTTCGTGGGCGGATCGTCGGACTACGTCGCGGGGCTCTATCTCGGCTTCGACCAGCCGCGCAATCTCGGCGGATGGATCGAGGGCGGCAACACCGCGGCGCCGATCTTCAAGCAGTTCGTGCGGGAAACCAGGGACCGCTGGAGCGGCGATCCTTTCGTCGCACCGCCGGGCGTGCGAATGGTCCGGATCGACCGGCGCAGCGGCAAGCGCGTGTTCGACGGGATGCCGACGAGCGATCCCAAAACGGCGATCATCTGGGAAGCGTTCAAGCCCGACACCGAGCCGCCGCGCAAAACGCGCGCCGACGAGATCGAGAACCGCCGCGAGCAGATTCTCGCCCTCATCCGCCGCGGACGCGAAGCCAACGAGAACGCGCTGCAACGCTCCGGCCGGGACGATGCGGCGGGCGATTTCGTCGAGGACCAGGGCGGCATCTACTAGCTGCACGCTCCAGCGGCGAAACTTTACAATCCATGCCCGTCCGCTAAGCGGACCGCCCACGTCTATCGAAGGATAATACCATGCGTGCCGAGGGGCAGGCCCATATCGACCGCATCGACGCCGCGCTCGCGCTGGTGCGCCAGTCGCTCGACTGGGAACGCGCGCTGCGCCGGCTCGACGAGCTCGATGCGCGGGTGCAGGACCCGACGCTGTGGGACGATCCCAAGCAGGCGCAGGCGATCACGCAGGAGCAGAAGCGGCTCGAAAGCGCGATCGGCACCGTGCGCGAGATCGAATCCGAAAAGAACGACGCGACCGAATTCGTCGAACTGGGCGAGGCCGAGGGCGACGAAGCGACGATAGCGGAAGGTCTCGCCGCGCTCGCAAAGCTGGCCGACCGTGCCGATCGCGACAAGGTCCAGGCGCTGCTCTCGGGCGAGGCCGACGGCAACGACACCTATCTCGAAATCCACGCCGGGGCGGGCGGGACCGAGAGCCAGGACTGGGCCGAGATGCTGCTGCGCATGTATGCCCGCTGGGCCGAAAGACGCGGGCTCAAGGTCGAGACGGTCGAATACCAGGCCGGCGAGCAGGCCGGGATCAAGAGCGCGACGCTGCTTTTGAAGGGCGAGAACGCCTATGGCTACGCCAAGACCGAGAGCGGGGTGCACCGCCTCGTGCGGATCAGCCCCTATGACAGCTCGGCGCGGCGCCACACCTCGTTCAGCTCGGTGTGGGTCTATCCGGTGATCGACGACGATATCGAGATCGAAATCAACGAAAGCGACCTCAAGATCGACACCTACCGCGCGAGCGGCGCAGGCGGGCAGCACGTCAACACCACCGATTCCGCGGTACGCATCACGCACCAGCCGACCGGCATCGTCGTCGCCAGCCAGAACGACCGCAGCCAGCACAAGAACCGCGCGACCGCGATGAACATGCTCAAGGCGCGCCTGTTCGAACGCGAAATGGCCGAACGCGAAGCGGCGGCGAGCGGCGAATACCAGGAGAAGAGCGAGATCGGATGGGGTCACCAGATCCGCTCCTACGTGTTGCAGCCGTACCAGATGGTGAAGGACCTGCGCACCGGGGTGACCTCGTCTTCGCCCGATGCGGTGCTCGATGGCGCGCTCGACGAGTTCATAGCCGCCTCGCTGGCGCAGCGGGTGACCGGCGAAAAGGTCGAAGTGGAGGATGTCGAATGAAGCGCCTGCTCGCCTGCGGTTGCGGCCTTGCCGCGATCGCCACCGCCACTCCGGCCGCGGCCGATGTCACGATCGGACCGCGCTTTTCCTATTATTTCGACAATTCCAACCTGCGCACGTCCTCGCTCGACGACGGGCAGCTCGACGGGCCGCAGATCGACGAGACCGCGACCCGGCTGCTGCAGGACGCTTTCGGCGACGATGCGCTGTTGGTCGAGCGCGACGAGGGCACCGGCGTGCGCGCCGACCAGATCGGCTTCCCGATGGTCGGCGCGATGGTCAATTTCGGCGACGACCGCGACCGGGTGACGATCACCGCCATGTATGGCGAGGGCAGCGGCAGTCTGTCCGAAATCCGCAGCATCTCACGCGAATTGTCGGTCGGCGACATCGTGGTGACCGATCTCGGGACCTTCAACGCGATCGGCGAGGTCGACACCGACCGCTACGATCTCGAAGTGACCTGGCAGCGCCGGACGAGCGAGAATTTCGCCTTCTTCGCAGGCGCGCGCTACGAACGGCTCGAGACCAGCGGCGACGTGTTCCTGCGCGCCGCCCTGACCAACAACATCCAGGGCATCCTCGACGATGCCGCGGCGATAGTCGCGGGCGATCCGCTACCCGAGCCGCCCAACCAGCCTCCGCCGGAGGAGGCCTTCGCCTTTCAGCGAGCCGTGCTCGAAACCTACAGCGTTCGGGCCGGCGTCACCGCCTTCGTACCGTTCAACGAGGGCTCGGTGGCGTTCTTCAACGGCATGCTGCACGCCAGCCACCAGCCCGACTACGACACCACGACGGACTTCTTCCAGCCCGCGAGCGGCGATTTCGCGTTCAGCGAAACCGAGAGCGTCACTGGCGAAACCAGCTTCGGGCCCGATATCGCGGTCGGCGCCCAATTCACGCTGGCGGAAAATATCGCGCTCGACATCCGCTATCGCGCGATCCTGTTCTTCCCGCTCGCGGGCGAGCAGAGCTTCAGCGACGCACGCGTCAATCACGGGGTCAATCTCGGGGTCTCTTTCCGCCTGTGACCGGTTGGCGAACCCTTGCGCTGCTGTTGTCCGCATGGGTGCTGTGCGCGCTGCCGAACACCGCATTGGCGGAAACCCGGGCGCTGATCATCGCCTCCGACTATACCGAAGCGCGCGACCGTCGCTTGCTGCTGGCCAATCCGGTTGCCGATGCGCGGATGATCGAGGCGACGCTGCGCCGGACGTCGGTCGAGGATGTCCAGCTCGTGATCGAGCCCGACATGGCGCGCTGGGAAGAAGCGTTCGAAAGCTTCGCCAACTCGCTCTCGGGCGACGATATCGCGCTGTTCTATTTCGCCGGGCACGGGTTCCAGATCGACGGCGCGAACTATTTCCTCGCCTCCGACGGCCGCTCGCTGATCGCGCTCGATCCGCTCGTGCGGCGGCTGACGGGCAATGCGCGCGGGGCAGTGGTGATCGTCGATGCGTGCCGCAACAACCCGCTGGTCGACGCCGAGGCCTCCGCGCAGATGCAGATCGTGGCGATCGAGGGCGAGACCCGCGCGCTCGAAACGGTGACCATGGACGATCTCGTCTTCGCGCGTCAGGGGCTGGCGCAGCTGTCGAACCTGCGCGGCCTGTCGGCGGTGGTGTTCTTTTCGACCGAGCCGGGCAATGTCGCCGAGGATGGCGCGACGCCGGGCAAGGGAAGCCCCTTCGCCAAGGAATTCGTCCGCCAGATCAAGCGCCGCCAGTCGCTCGACGAGACGTTCCGCAAGACCGCCGTCGAAGTGAACAGGCGCACCGACGGCCGCCAGAGCCCGTGGCGCCAGGGCGACCTGCCGTTCGACGTGTTCATCGCCGGCATGCGGACCTTGCCGATTCCCTGAACGGCGACCGGGCGAGTCGTAGCGTGACGATGGGGCGGAAATCGCGGGTTTGTTGATCAAGTACATCCGGGGCGGTCTTGTTTGAACTTGCTGTCCATGGGGACGGTTTGAGTAGTCGTCCGGGGCGGTGTGGAAAGAGGCGGGGCGAAGCTAGCAAGGCGCGATACTTGTAGGACAGTGTTTTTTCGGGCGGGGGCTGGTCGGCGGCGTCGCGGGCATTAAGTTCGCTTGCCGAAAGGACGATTCGGTGTGGCGCTCAAATGGAACTGCCTCGAACCGCTGACCGCGATCGGCATCGGGATCGGTGCCTGCGCACTGGCGCCGCTGGACATGGGGCTGGCGGCGGGCGCGGTTATCGGCGGGTCGGGCCTGCTGGCGCGGATCAAGGAGAACAGCCGCAAGAAGGGACTCGACGACGACAAGCTGATCGGCCGGATGCAGAAGCGGCTGATCGCCGATCTCGACCACTGGGACCAGCGGGTCGAGCGCGCCGCCGCCGAGCGCGCGGACGAAGCGATGAAGCGGCTGCTGCCGCAGGTGATGCTAACCCGCGAGCAGCTCGCCGCCACCGCGACCAAATCGGGCGAAAGCGCGGAGCGCTACCCGGTGCTGGCGGCGCGCGAAGTGGTCGAACAACTAGCCCGCCACGAGAAGATGTTCGCCGCGCCGACCGCCGGCGAGCCCGACCGGCCCGAGCGGGCCTTCGCCTTGCAGGCGGTGGAGGCTGCCCTGCGCGCGGCGAAGGAGGATGCCGAATACGCCACCCTGATGACGCTCGATATCGCGATCGAACTGGGCCGCGCGCTGGCCGAGACGCTGGCGAGCGTTAACGAACTGTCGGCGAAGGTCGAAGCGGGCTTCGCGGCGGTGCAGAGCGAGTTGGCGCGGATTAAGGAGCGCGGCGATGGGCGCGGCGCGGAAATGGCGCGCCTGTCCGAACAGGCGCTGCGCGGCGCGGTCGCCCGCTTCGTCACTTTCAGCCCCCATGCGAGCGCCAGTGAAGTCGTCGCGGCGGTTGAACAATTTGCGGTTGATCACGAGCAGCTGCGCGCCAGCCTGCGCAAGCTCGACGTGCAGGACAACAGAGTTCGCGGATTGCGGCAGGCAGCGGACGAAGCACTCGCACAAGGCGACCTCGACCGCGCGCGGCAACTGCTCGGCGAAGCTGCAGAATTGCGCGAGGATGCCGCCGTCGCAGCCTGTCGCGAAGCGGCGGCAAGCCTAGCCAGCCTTGCTGAAGCCGACCTGCTCGCGCTGCAATGGGAAACCGCTGCTGCCAACTGGAATCGGGCGGCGGAAGTGCTCGTGTCCTTCGATGCAACGGCTTCTGCGGCACTGAACTGTGATGCTGCCGACCAGTTGTCCGTATTCGGCCAGCGCTATGGCTCGGGCGCCCTCGATGCGTCGGTGGCGGCGTATCGCGCTGCGCTGGAGGTACGGACGCGCGACGAATTGCCCGTCGATTGGGCGACGACGCAGAACAATCTCGGCAATGCGCTGAAGACGCAGGGCGAGCGGCTGGGCGGGCAGGCGGGGATTGAACTGCTGGCCGACGCGGTGTCGGCTTATCGCGCTGCGCTGGAAGTGCACGCGCGCGCCGAATTGCCGGTCCAATGGGCGACGACGCGGAACAATCTCGGCAATGCGCTGCAAACACAAGGCGCGCGGCTGGGCGGGCAGCCGGGGATTGAGCTGCTGGGCGAGGCGGTGTCGGCTTATCGTGCTGCGCTGGAGGTACGCACGCGCGACGAATTACCGGTCGACTGGGCGACGACGACGAACAATCTCGGCATTGCGCTATCGACGCAGGGCGAGCGGCTCGGCGGGCAGCCCGGGATTGAGCTGCTCGGCGAGGCGGTGTCGGCCTTTCGCGCTGCGCTGGAGGTGTACACGCGCGCCGAATTGCCGGTCCAATGGGCGACGACGCAAAACAATCTCGGTATTGCGCTATCGACGCAGGGCGAGCGGCTGGGCGGGCAGCCAGGGATTGAGTTGCTGGGCGAGGCGGTGTCGGCCTATCGCGCTGCGCTGGAAGTACGCACGCGCGCCGAATTGCCGGTCCAATGGGCGACGACGCAGAACAATCTCGGGGCTGCGCTGCTCGCACAGGGCGAGTGGATGGGCGGTCCCGAGGGGATCGAGCTGCTGGGTGAAGCGGTGTCGGCCTATCGCGCTGCGCTGGAGGTGCGCACACGCGACGAATTGCCGGTCCAATGGGCGATGACGCAGGAGAATCTAGGGCTTGCCGAGGAAGCAACAGGCGATCTTGGTGAGGGAGCGGAACGGTTGAACCATTGGAACGAAGCCGAAAGCGCTTTTCTGAAGGCACTCGAAGTCTACGATCCCGAGCATATGCCGTACGACCATGGAACTGCCACCAAATCTCTCGCCCGCGTATGCGCGAAAATCGCCGACGCAACTTCATCGAGCAAGTGATCCCGCCACCCACAACAACCCCCCTTTGCCGCAACCACCGTACCCGCTAGGGCTGGCCACATGACCAGCAGGCTTCTCACCGCTGCCATCACGACGCTGCTCGGCGCTGCCGCGCTCGCCGCCTGCGAGCCGGTCGATCCCGACCGGCCCGACAGCGCGCTCGACTTCCCGCAGCCCGACCGGCCCGTCTCCGATCTCGGCGCCAACCAGTTCTCCACCGAGACAGACCGCGACAATCGCGGCGAGGCGGAGACGGTGATGGACCTCGCCGGGATCGCGCCGGGCATGAGCGTGGCCGATATCGGCGCGGGCAACGGCTATTACACCGTCCGCCTCGCCAAACGCGTCGGCGAGAACGGGCGGGTGCTGGCGCAGGATATCGACGAGGATGCGATCGCGCGGCTCGGTCGCCGGGTCGAGCGCGAGCGGTTCGACAACGTCTCGATCAAGCTCGGCGAAGGCGACGATCCCAGGCTGCCCGAGGACAGTTTCGACCGCATCTTCCTCGTCCACATGTATCACGAGGTGCAGGAACCCTACGCCTTCCTGTGGCGTTTGTGGCCTGCATTGCGCGAAGGCGGACAGGTCATCGTCGTCGATGTCGACCGCCCGACCGACCAGCACGGGATCGATCCGCTGTTGCTGAGTTGCGAATTCGAACGCGTCGGCTTCACCCTCGACGCGTTCAAGGATGCCCCCGAACTGGCGGGGTACTATGCACAGTTCAAACGGGCGGCTAAGAGGCCCGCACCAGAGGACATAGAGCCATGCCGGGGGTCGCCGGGCGGGGCTGGCAATACGGCGCGATAGGTCGCCGATACGAGATTGGATTTTCGATGAGTTTCAAGGGGCTGAGCCCGATTTCCTATGGCGGCCGCGAGGTCTGGCCGCTGATCGAGGGCGGCAAGGGCGTATCCGCCACCAACCACATGAGCTCCGGCGCATGGGCGGCGGCGGGCGGGATCGGCACCGTCAGCGCGGTCAATGCCGACAGCTACGATGCCGAGGGCAAGATCATCCCGCAGGTCTACGACCAGCTCACCCGCAAGGAGCGCCACGAGCAGTTGATCCGCTATGCGATCGACGGCGCGACCGAGCAGGTGAAGCGCGCTTACGAGATCGCCAGCGGGAAAGGCGCGATCAATATCAATGTGCTGTGGGAAATGGGCGGCGCGCAGGAAGTGCTCGAAGGGGTGCTCGAACGCACCAAGGGCCTCGTCACCGGCGTCACCTGCGGCGCGGGGATGCCTTACAAGCTCGCCGAGATCGCCGCGCGGTTCAATGTCAGCTACCTGCCGATCATCAGCTCGGCGCGTGCCTTCCGCGCGCTGTGGAAGCGCAGCTATCACAAGGTCAGCGAACTGATGGCGGCGGTGGTCTACGAGGATCCGTGGCTGGCGGGCGGGCATAACGGCCTCTCCAACGCCGAGGATCCGACCAAGCCGCAGGACCCCTATCCGCGCGTCAAGGCGCTGCGCGAAACCATGCGCGCCGAGGGCGTGAGCGAGGATACTGCGATCGTGATGGCGGGCGGGGTGTGGTTCCTGCGCGAATGGGACGACTGGATCGACAATGACGAGCTCGGCAAGATCGCGTTCCAGTTCGGCACGCGTCCGCTGCTGACCGAGGAAAGCCCGATCCCGCAGGAATGGAAGGACCGGTTGCGCACGCTCGACGAGGGCGACGTGCTGCTGCACAAGTTCTCGCCGACCGGGTTCTATTCCAGCGCGGTCAAGAACGATTTCCTCTACGACCTGATGCACCGCAGCGAGCGGCAGATCCCCTACAGCAAGGTCGAGGCGGGCGAGCACACCAGGCAACTCGACGTCGGCGTGCGCGGGAAGAACTTCTGGGTCGCACCGAAGGATTACGAGCGCGCCAGGGGGTGGTTCGGCGAGGGCTATACCGAGGCGCTCAAGACGCCCGACGACACGATCGTCTACGTCACGCCCGACAGCCGCGACCAGATCCGCACCGACCAGAAGGACTGCATGGGCTGCCTCAGCCACTGCCAGTTCTCGAGCTGGAAGGATCACGACGACTACACCACCGGGCGCCTCGCCGACCCGCGCAGCTTCTGCATCCAGAAGACGCTGCAGGACATCGCGCACGGCGAGCCGGTCGACGAGAACCTGATGTTCGCGGGCCACGCGGCGTACCGCTTCAAGCAGGACCCGTTCTATTCGAACAACTTCACCCCGACGGTGAAGCAGCTGGTCGACCGGATTTTGACGGGGGACTGAATTGTCGCGTGGCGGATGACGAAGCGCCGTCATTGGCGCGCTGGATCAACGAGCTGGCGGCGCTGCCGAAGATTGCGGCCAGTCCCTATAGGTCGCCGCTTAATCCCGAGCCGTTTGGATTGGGAAGACCCGCGCTTGTCATTCCGGGTATGCTGTCGGGCGATCGTTCGACTTCCTTGCTCCGCCGCTCGCTGCAGCAGGCCGGTTTCACCACCTTCGGGTGGGGGCGCAGGTGGAATGCCGGTGTAGATCCGCACGCGCTAGGCGAACTCGAAGGGCAGATTGCCCGCATCCACGAAGATACAGGACAGAAGGTCCTGGTGGTCGGGTGGAGCCTCGGTGGTCTCTATGCACGCATCCTTGCGCAGAGATGTGCGTCGGACGTGGCAATGGTGGTGACCCTGGGAACGCCCTTTTCGGGTGACCGGCGCGCGAACAATGCCTGGCGGCTCTACGAGCTGCTCAACGATCACACAGTCGATCGACCGCCCATTGCCGACGATCCATCTCGCAAGCCGGATGTTCCGACCATTGCGATATGGTCGCCGAGAGATGGCATCGTCGCCCCGCGAAGTGCACGAGGTTTACCGACCCAATCCGACGAGCAGATCGAACTGAATTTCAGGCATTTCGAGCTGGGCTGTTCGCGTCGTTCGATCGTTGAAATTCTGGAAGTTCTTCGCTCACGAATGGCGCAGCAGAGCTAGCCGTATTTCACGTGCCGTTCACCGGCGCCGTGGAAGTGGCGGTCGGCGTAGATGTTGAAGGCGTAGAAGGCGAGGATCAGCTTCGCGTCTTCGGGCGTGGTTTCCTCCTCGCCCGCGCGCAGCCGCTTTACCCGCTCGCGCATTTCGGCGAGCGTTTCGTCGGGGCGCATCCGGCTGCGCAGATCGCGGTACAGCCGCACCAGTTCGCGCGCATGGCCGACCGCTTCGTCCTGCGTCATCTCGCCGCGGTCCGCGCTCCTGAGAACCTCGCAGCGATAGGCGCCACAGATATGCGGGCGCGAGTGGTAGATCGAGCACAGCGCGCCTTGCTGGAATTGGCAGGGCAGGGGGTATTCGTTGGTCGTTTCGTCGCCGAATTCGTAGCCGTGCGCTTCGAGCTTGGCGCGGTCGTCGGGCTTCACCAGCGGGACGTGCGAGAAGAACGCGCCGGTGCAGCACACCCCGCAATGCGAGCAGATGTCGTAGGTCGGGACTTCATCCGGCATGGCGCGAGGCTATGGGCCGGGAGGAGGGGAAGTCAATCGAGCTCCCACGCGCGCTCGCCGTGGCTGGTGATGTCGAGCCCCTCGCGCTCCTCGTCCTCGCTCACGCGCATCGGGAAGACGAGTCCGACCATCAGCGCGAGTATCGCGGTGCCGACCGCGCTCCACAGCGCGACCGCGCCGATCCCGGCCAGCTGCGCTACCAGCTGGCGGCCTATGTTCATGCCGTCGACATAGCCGGTGCCGCCGAGCGTGTCCGCGAGCGCGAAGGCGAGCAGCAGCGAACCGAGCATGCCGCCGACGCCGTGGACCGCGAACACGTCGAGCGAATCGTCGATCAGCAGCTTCTGCTTCACCAGCTGGATCGCGCCGTAGCAGGCGAGCGCGGCGAGGATACCGAACACGATCGCGGCCGCGGGCGAGACGTAGCCCGCCGCAGGGGTGATCGTCGCGAGCCCCGCGATCGCGCCGGTCGCCCAGCCGACGCTGGTCGCCTTGCCGACGGTGAATTTCTCGACCAGCAGCCAGGCGAGCGCGGCGGTGCTCGCGGCGAGATGGGTGGTGATGATCGCCGAGGATGCATCGTCGGTCGCGGTCAGCGCGCTGCCGCCGTTGAAGCCGAACCAGCCGACCCACAGCAGCGCCGCGCCCGCCATGGTCAGCGCGGGTGCGTGCGGCAGCATCAGCGATTTCGGCCAGCCCGTCCGCTTGCCGAGCAGCAGCGCCACCACCAGCGCCGAGACACCCGCGGTGGTGTGCACCACGATGCCGCCCGCAAAGTCGAGCGTGCCGAAGCGGCTCGCCAGCCACCCGCCGCCCCACACCCAATGCGCGACCGGGGCGTAGACGACGATACCCCACAGCGCGCAGAAGCCGACCACCCAGCCGAACCGCGCCCGGTCGACCCACGCGCCGATCATCAGCGCGGGGGTGATCACCGCGAAGGTCATCTGGAACAGCGCGAAGGTGCTTTCGGGGATCAGCGTCATCTGCCGGACATTGCCGAGCTCGTGCAGCATCAGGTTGAGTCCGCCGCCGATCCAGCCGTTCCCGGATGGCCCGAAGGCGAGCGTGTAGCCGACCGCCACCCACAGCACCGAGGCGACCGCCGCGACCGCGCCGAGCTGGAGCAGCACCGAGAGGAAGTTCTTCGCCCGCACCAGCCCGCCGTAGAACAGGCCGAGGCCGGGCAGCGTCATCAGCAGCACCAGCGCCGAGGCGGTGAGGATCCAGGCGGTGTCGCCGCTGTCGTTGAGCGCCAGCGTCTCGATCGGCGGTACCTGCGCCGCTGCGGGGCTCGCGGCGGCGAATGCGCACAGACCGATGCCTAAGCGGAGAAACATTCCGGATGTCATGATCAGACGAGCCCTTCGAGCACCTGGTCGGGCGGGCGATGCCCGTCGGCCCAGAAGCGGATATTGGCGATCACCTTCTCGCCCGAGGCCTCGCGCCCTTCGGCGGTGGCGCTGCCGATATGCGGCAGGGTCATGACGTTGGGGTGGTCGATCAGGCGGCGGTCGACATGCGGTTCGTCGGGATAGACGTCGAGTCCCGCCCCGGCGAGCTTGCCCGATTCGAGCGCCGCGATGAGCGCCTCCTGGTCGGCGAGGTCGCCGCGTGCGGTGTTGATGAAACTCGCGCCCGGCTGCATCAGCTCGAAGCGGCGTGCATCCATGAAGCCGATCGTCTGCTCGGTCGCGGGGCAGTGCAGCGAGAGAATGTCAGACATCGCGATCAACTCGTCGACATCCTCGACATAGCGCCCGCCGAGCATGGTCTCGATCGCGCGCGGGAGCGGCTTGCGATTGTGATAGGCGATCTCGAGCCCGAAGGCGCGCGCGCGGTGCGCCACCGCCTGCCCGATCCGGCCCATCCCGACGATGCCGAGCACCTTGCCCCCCAATTGTCGCCCCAAAAGCCCCGAGGGCGTCCATCCGGTCCACGCATCGCGGCGGACGAGGCTCACGCCCTCGCGCACGCGACGCGGGACGCCGATGATCATCGCCATGGCAAGATCCGCAGTGTCGTCGGTGAACACGCCCGGCGTATTGGTGACGATGATCCTGCGCTTCGCCGCCGCGGCGAGGGCGATATGGTCGGTCCCGGCGCCGAAGCTGGCAATCAGCCCGAGCTGCTCGCCCGCCTGCCCGATAAGTTCGGCATCGATCCGGTCGGTGACCGTGGGGACCAGCACATGGGCGTGCTGCATCGCCTCGGCGAGCTGTTCGCGCGAGTAGGGCGTATCGTCGGGATTGAGCGTGGCGTCGAACAGTTCGGCCATCCGGCTTTCGACCGAAGGCATCAGATGGCGGGTCACGACGACGCGCGGAGTGCCCTCGATCCGCCGCTGGGACGCTGTGCTGTCTTCGCTCATGCAGCGGCGCTAGGACGGTCATGGCGCACGGGTCAAGCGTGCGGTGGTGCAAAGCCGCTTGCGGCGGTGCAAATCGCTTGAACCCATGCCGGGCATGGGGTTAACGTCGCCATCATGTCGCGCCGCATCCTGTTCGCAATTCCGCTCGCCGTGCTGCTGGCTTCGGTATCCGCCGACGCCCAGCAGCGCGAGGCGCCCTACTGGGCCACGATCCGGGCCGAAAAGATGTTCATGCGCAAGGGGCCGAGCCGCGATTACAAGATCGAATGGGTATACCAGCGGCCCGGCCTGCCGCTCAAGGTCGTCCGTGTCGCGGCAGGGTGGCGGCTGGTGCGCGATCCCGCGGGCGATCAGGGCTGGGTCGCGGCGAGCCTGCTCAGCCCCGAGCGCGGGGCAGTGGTGGTGGGCGAGGGTCTCGCCGCGATGCGCGATGCGCCGGCGGAAAACGGCAAGCTGAAATGGAATGCCGAACCCGGCGTGGTCGGCCGTCTCGGCGATTGCGAGGCCGGGTGGTGCGAGTTCGACGTGGCGGGCCGGATCGGATGGGTGAACGCAGACCGGTTATGGGGTGCGGGCGAGCCGTAATGCAAAAGGAGGCAGCCCGCCGGGCCGCCCCTTTTGCCTTCGTATTGGAACCGTTTTCAGCTGCGCTGAAAGCGAGTCTCGGCCGGATCAGACCAGTTCGACCGCCACCGCGGTGGCCTCGCCGCCGCCGATGCACAGGCTCGCGACGCCGCGCGTCTTGCCCTGCTTCTTCAGCGCGTTGAGCAGGGTGACGATAATTCGCGTCCCGCTCGCGCCGATCGGGTGGCCGAGCGCGGTACCGCCGCCGTTCACGTTGATCTTCCCGTGCGCGATACCGATGTCGCGCATCGCGAACATGGCGACGCAGGCGAAGGCCTCGTTGACTTCCCACAGATCGACGTCGTCGACCGACCAGCCGGCCTTTTCGAGGACCTTTTCGATCGCACCGATCGGTGCGACGGTGAACTTGGCGGGTTCCTGCGCGTGCGCGGCCATTGCGACGATCTTCGCGACCGGTTCGAGGCCCTTGTCCCTGGCGACGCTCTCGCGCGTCAGCACCACCGCGGCCGCGCCGTCGGAGATCGAGCTCGAAGTCGCGGCGGTGATGGTGCCGTCCTTGGCGAAGGCGGGGCGCAAGGTCGGGATCTTGTCCGGACGGCCGCGGCCGGGCTGCTCGTCGGTGTCGACCGTCTGTTCGCCCGCGCGGGTGGTGAAGATCACCGGCACCACCTCGCCGTCGAACGCGCCGCTCTCGATCGCGGCATTGGCGCGGCGCAGCGATTCGATCGAATACTCGTCCATTTCCTCGCGCGTCATCTGGTATTCGTTGGCGGTTTCCTGCGCGAACGTGCCCATCGCACGGCCTTCCTCATAGGCGTCTTCGAGCCCATCGAGGAACATGTGGTCGTAGGCGGTGTCGTGGCCGATCCGCGCGCCCGAACGATGCTTCTTGAGCAAATACGGCGCGTTGGTCATGCTTTCCATGCCGCCCGCGACGACCATGTCGATCGTACCGCTGGCGAGCGCCTCGGCGCCCATGATCACGGTCTGCATGCCGCTGCCGCAGACCTTGTTGACGGTGGTCGCCTGGACAGACTTGGGCAGGCCCGCCTTGATCGTCGCCTGCCGCGCCGGCGCCTGGCCGAGCCCGGCGGGGAGTACGCAGCCCATATAGGCGCGGTCGAAATCCTCGCCCGCGACGCCCGAGCGCTCGACCGCCGCCTTGACCGCGGTGGCGCCAAGCTCGGTCGCGCTGACATCGGCGAGCGCGCCCTGCATGCCGCCCATCGGGGTGCGGGCGTAGGACAGAATGACGATGGGATCGGCGGCGGAAAACTGGGTCATGGGGGAGACCTTTCGAGTGCGTGTGTCGGTACGGCTTGCGATGTAATGTTGCACTGCGGCAAAAGCAAACCGCATCGGCTTCGCTCCATTAAAGCTCGCTTGTCATCGTCGCGCGTTTGGTCGACAAAGGTTCCAAACAGAAACCGATAGCGAAGACCGACGGAGAGCGATCATGGCCACCACCGATCTCGATGCCTTGCTGAAAAAGCAGCGCGATGCCTTCACCGCCGCGCGGCCCGAGGGGCTCGACGTGCGCAAGGACCGCGTGAAGCGCGCGATCGCGCTGCTGGTCGATCACGGCGAGGCGCTGTGCGACGCGATGAGCGAGGATTTCGGCAGCCGCAGCCGCCAGCAGAGCATGATGACCGACATCGTCGGCACGGTGAATTTCGGCAAATACTGCCTCAAGCATGTCGACAAATGGGCGAGGGCCGACCGGCGCAAGCTGCAATTCCCGCTCGGGCTGCTCGGCGCCAAGGGCGAATTGCGCTACGAGCCCAAGGGCGTGATCGGCATTCTCAGCCCGTGGAACTTCCCGGTCAATCTGAGCTTCGGCCCGCTGATGCAGGTGCTGGCGGCGGGCAACCGTTCGATGATCAAGCCGAGCGAGTTCACCGAGAAGACCTCGGCACTGTCCGCCGAGCTGTGCGCGAAATATTTCGACGAGGCCGAAGTCGCCTTCGTCACCGGCGGACCGGACGTCGCCGGCGAGTTCTCCTCGTTGTCGTTCGATCACCTCGTCTTCACCGGCTCGACCGCGACCGGGCGCAAGGTGATGGAGGCGGCGGCGAAGAATCTCGTGCCGGTCACGCTCGAACTGGGCGGCAAGTCGCCGGTCGTGCTCGGCCGCAGCGCCGATCTCGAACAGGCGGGCGAGCGGATCGCGATGGGCAAGATGATGAATGCCGGGCAGATCTGCCTCGCGCCAGACTACATGTATGTGCCCGAGGATATGGCGGACGGCGCGATCGCCGCGGTCGAGCTGGGCGCCAGCACCATGTATCCGACGCTGCTCGACAATGACGACTATGCCTCGGTGGTGACCGACCGCCATTACGACCGGCTGCAGGGCATGGTCGCCGACGCGCGCGACAAGGGCGCCGAGGTGATCGAAGTCAATCCTGCCGGGGAGGATTTCTCCAGTACCAATTCGCGCAAGATGCCGCTGACGATCCTCAAGAACGTCAGCGACGACATGCAGGCGATGCAGGAGGAGATTTTCGGGCCCGTGCTGCCAGTAAAGACCTACAAAAATGTCGGCGAGGCGGTCGATTACATCAACGAGAAGGATCGCCCGCTCGGCCTCTATTATTTCGGCAGCGACGGCGGCGAGCGCGAGGAGGTGCTCAAGCGCACGATCTCGGGCGGAGTGACGGTCAACGACGTGCTGTTCCACGTCTCGATGGAGGACCTGCCCTTCGGCGGGGTCGGCCCGTCGGGGATCGGCGCCTATCACGGGCCCGAGGGCTTCCGCGAATTCAGCCATGCGCGCTCGGTCTATACGCAGTCGAAGCGCGACATCGCCGGACTGGCGGGCTTCAAGCCGCCCTACGGCAAGGCGACCGACAAGGCGATCGCGGGGCAGCTCAAGAAGTGAGGGCCTTCGCCGCATTGATTGCGGGTTTCCTCGCCTGTTGCGGAGGGGCCGGACACGCATGCGCCGACGAGATTCCGGCATCGACCGACATCGCCGCATGGCATCCGGTCGACGCGGAAACCGGCACGATCGCGGACCTCCCCGGCCTTGCGGCACTCGGCGCAGTCTTTCCGGATAGCGGATCGGTCCGCCTGCGGCTGCTCAACGTCCAATTGCGCGAAGGCGATGCGGACGGCGCGATCGAGAGCCTGCGGTGGCTCGAACGGCGCGGCTACGTGTTCGGTGCGGCGGCGAAACAGCAAATTCCCGCATTGGTGGGCGAAAGCCGCGCCGATCAGGCGAAGGCGCTGCTCCTTTCGGCCCCCGCACCGATCGAGCGAAGCGAGGAGGTCGCCACCATTCCCGCGGCGGCGGGCCTGACCGAGACGGCGTTCGTCGATCCGGCAACGGGCAGCATGTATGTCACTTCGGTGACGGGCAAGTCGATCTGGGCATCGGACAAGCGCGGTATATGGTCGGGCATCGCGGTCCACGGGGCGGACAACCTCAGCGGCATGGTTCGCGATCCGGTGACGGGGCGCCTGTGGGTTGCATCGGGCGATATCGACCAGTCGGGCGAGATGGATTCGGAGCTGACCGGCCTGATCTCGATTTTGCCCTTCGAGGCGGAATGGACCAAGACGGAAGCGCCGGGCGCGACGGCGCTTTCCGATCTGGTCGCGGCCGAGGACGGAACCATCTATGCCAGCGATCCGATCGGCGGCGGAATCTATCGCAGCCCGCCAAAGGGCGACGTCATGGAGGAATTGGTGCCGCCCGGCCGATTGCGTTCCCCGCAAGGGCTGGCAATCAGCGCCGATGGCCGCCTACTCTATGCCAGTGATTATCGCTACGGGATCGCGATCGTCGATCTCGCCACCAGCCATGTCGGGCGGTTGAGGGCCGAGCCGCCGATCCTGCTCGACGGCATCGACGGTCTGTGGCGACACGGCAACGAGTTGGTTGCGGTCCAGAACGGCACCAGTCCGATGCTGATCGTCGCGCTCGAATTGTCCGCGGACGGCAGTTCGATCGTCGGCTGCCGCATCCTCGAGCGCGCGCATTCGGAATGGACCAAACCGCTAT
Organism: uncultured Altererythrobacter sp.; assembly: GCA_913055875.1. Taxonomy (GTDB): domain Bacteria; phylum Pseudomonadota; class Alphaproteobacteria; order Sphingomonadales; family Sphingomonadaceae; genus CAJXJY01. The sequence continues at coordinate 224,280 of CAJXJY010000002.1, read as the reverse complement.
CGGGGTCGATCCACCGGCGCGCGCTCTATTATGTCGCCAACGGACAGTGGGACCGCTTCGACAAGGGCGAGCGGGTGCCGGACAAACCGGTTCTGCCCACCTATATCCGCCGCCTGCCGCTCGATTGAATGAAAAAACGCAACGCAAGTCGCACGGATTACACGATTCGTGCCCTTGCACCGCGCGGGGCAGGGGACTAGGGCGCGCGTGAACCTTCGCAGACAGCCGAGTCACCCCCTTTGGACTACCTGGCACAATACCTCCCGATCCTGATTTTCCTGTTCATCGCGGCGGGATTGTCGGCGGCATTCGTGTTCCTGCCGATGGGCGTTTCGCGCCTCACGGGCGCGCACAATCCGGATACCGAGAAGCTCAGCGAATACGAGTGCGGCTTCCCCGCCTTCGAGGAGCCGCGCAGCCAGTTCGATGTGCGCTTCTACCTCGTCGCGATCCTGTTCATCATCTTCGATCTCGAGGCGGCGTTCCTGTTCCCGTGGGCGGTCAGCCTCGACCTGACCGGATGGCCGGGCTGGATCACCATGATGATCTTCCTCGGCGAGCTCATCGTCGGCTTTGCCTACGCATGGAAAGTGGGAGCGCTCGAATGGGAGTAGAACACAGCCCCACCGATCCGAAGCTCAACCCGGCCCTGCGCGGCGACACCGCGCAGCCGGGCGATGTGCGTCAGCCGGACCAGGATTATTTCCGCGCGCTGCAGACCGAGGTCAACGACAAGGGTTTCCTCGTCACCAGCACCGAGGACCTGTTCCAGTGGGCGCGCACCGGCAGCCTGTGGTGGATGACTTTCGGTCTCGCCTGCTGCGCGGTCGAGATGATCCACGTCAACATGCCGCGCTACGACATGGAGCGCTTTGGCGTCGCGCCGCGCGCCAGCCCGCGCCAGAGCGACGTGATGATCGTCGCCGGCACGCTGTGCAACAAGATGGCTCCGGCCTTGCGCAAGGTCTACGACCAGATGTCGGACCCCAAATACGTCATCTCGATGGGCAGCTGCGCCAATGGCGGCGGCTACTACCATTACAGCTATTCGGTGGTGCGTGGCTGCGACCGGATCGTGCCGGTCGACATCTACATCCCCGGCTGCCCGCCGACCGCCGAGGCGCTGCTCTACGGTGTCATGCAGCTCCAGCGGAAGATCCGCCGCGAAGGGACGATCGAGCGGTGATGGCCGTCCTCCATTCAGCCCCGAAATACGCATCGAACGACGGCGTACTCGACACGCTGTCGCAGGCGCTCGGCGACCATCTCGAGCGAGCGCATGAGGAGCATGGCGAAATCCTGCTGCGCGTGAAGCGCGATCGGCTAGAGGATGCGCTGCGCATCCTGCGCGACGATCATGCCTATCAGCAGCTGATGGAAATCGCCGGGGTCGACTACCCGAGCCGCCCCGAGCGGTTCGAAGTGGTCTACATGCTGCTCAGCGTGACGAAGAACCACCGGATCATGGTCAAATGCACCGCGGCGGAAGACACGCCGGTGCCGACCGCCACCACGCTGTGGCCCAACGCCGGGTGGCTCGAACGCGAAGTGTTCGACATGTACGGCGTGCTGTTCGCGGGCAATACCGATCTGCGCCGAATCCTGACCGATTACGGTTTCGAGGGGCATCCCTTCCGCAAGGACTTCCCGCTCACCGGCTATACCGAACTGCGTTATTCGGAAGACGAGAAACGCGTCGTCTACGAGCCGGTCGAACTGGCACAGGACCTGCGGCAGTTCGACTTCATGAGCCCGTGGGAAGGCGCCGACTACGTGCTGCCGGGCGACGAGAAGGCGGACACGCCGCCGGTCGACGATCCCAAGACGACCGAGAAGCCGTCCGATACGGGCGCGGGTGCGAAAACCGACGAGGAAGCGGCCGAACAGGTCAGCAAGGGCGCCCCGGCCGAGGAAGATACCGCGATCGATTCCGAAGCGCCCGAGCCGACCGAGGACCGCCCGGACGAACCCGCGCGCAAGGGCAAGACCAGCGGCACCAAGTCGGCGACGCAAGTGGACAAAGGGGATGAGAATTGACCCACTCAACCTCGAACCGTCACCCTGAACTTGTTTCAGGGTCCATCTTTCCACCTGCACCTTCCGTGCGTGAGGAGGCATGGATGCTGAAACAAGTTCAGCATGACGGGGAAGGGGGCGCTTCATGAGCGGTCTCCAACTCGAAGAGTCGCCCACCACCGGCGACGAGACGATCACCAACTACACGATCAATTTCGGCCCGCAGCACCCGGCGGCGCACGGCGTGCTGCGGATGGTGATGGAGCTCGACGGCGAGATCATCGAGCGGATCGATCCGCATGTCGGCCTGCTCCATCGCGGCACCGAGAAGCTGATCGAGCACAAGACCTATCTCCAGGCGCTGCCCTATTTCGACCGGCTCGACTATTGCAGCCCGCTGGCGCAGGAATACAGCTACGTCCTCGCGATCGAGAAGCTGCTCAATATCGCGGTGCCCGAACGCGCGCAGTATCTGCGCGTGCTGTTCGCCGAGCTGACCCGCATCTGCAACCACATGCTCAATATCGGCGCGCATGTGATGGATGTCGGCGCGATGACGCCCAACCTGTGGGTGTTCGAGCTGCGCGAGGACTGCCTCAATTTCTTCGAGCGCATGTCGGGTGCGCGCATGCATCACGCATACCTGCGCCCCGGCGGTGTGCACCAGGACGTGCCGCTCAAGCTGCTGACCGATATCGGCGACTGGCTCGACACGCGGCTGCCCGAACTGTTCGGCGACGCGATGAGCCTCGTGGTCGACAATCGCATCTTCAAGCAGCGCAATGTCGATATCGCGGTGGTTTCGAAAGACGACGCCATCGCCTGGGGCTTCTCGGGCCCGATGATCCGGGCGGCGGGCATTCCGTGGGACCTGCGCAAATCGCAGCCCTACGACGTCTATGACCGGATGCGCTTCGACATCCCGGTCGGGACCAATTCGGACTGCTACGACCGCTTCATGGTCCGGGTGAAGGAAGTCTACGAGAGCGCGAAGATCATCAAGCAGTGCCTTGCCGAGATTCCCGAAGGCCCGATCGCGAGCGACGACGCCAAGGTCGTCCCGCCCAAGCGCGGCGAGATGAAGCAGTCGATGGAAGCGCTGATCCACCACTTCAAGCTCTACACCGAGGGCTTCCACGTGCCCGCGGGCGAGGTCTATGTCGCGACCGAGAGCCCGAAGGGCGAATTCGGCGTCTATCTGGTCAGCGACGGGTCGAACAAACCCTATCGCTGCAAGATCCGGCCGACCGCCTTCAGCCATCTGCAGGCGATGGATTTCATGAGCCGCGGCCACATGCTGCCTGACGCAACCGCCATCCTCGGCGCGATCGACGTGGTGTTCGGGGAGTGCGACCGGTGAGGTTCTGCCTTGCTGCCCTGATTTTCGCTGTAGCGAGTACCCCCTCTCTGGCGGGCACGCGCGCTGACGAGAAGGCTGCGGTCGCCGACTTGATCGAGGCGATAGAGACCGACGCGGCCGTCGCAGATCTCGGATATGAACCGATCATCAACGCTGCGCAGGCCGAGTTCCTCGACAGCTTGCAGCAATGCAAGATTATCGATCACTACAGCAGGAAAAGGCACTCGGCGCACCTTTGGGTCGAATGCCCCGAACCCGTTGCGGCGGGACCGATCACTTCGATCAGGTGGAGCGTCGAAATCGGCTTCACCGACGGTCAAATGACGAAATTTGAAATCTTCAATCTGGAATTGAGACCGATGGATTGGGAACCGGGCGATGGCTGACCGCAATCCCGCACCCGACACCCCCGAACTGCGCGAGCGGTGGGGCGCGTTTGCCTTCACGGACGAGAACCGTGCCAGGGCCGACAGGCATATCGCCAAATATCCCGAGGGCCGCCAGCGCTCGGCGGTGATGCCGCTGCTCGATCTCGCGCAGCGGCAGGTCGGCGAGGAGACCGGCACGCAGGGCTGGCTGCCGCTCCCGGTGATCGAATATGTCGCCGACTACCTCGACATGCCCGTCATCCGCGTGCTCGAGGTCGCGAGCTTCTATTTCATGTACAACCTCGTGCCGGTCGGAAAATTCCACGTCCAGGTGTGCGGCACCACGCCGTGCATGCTGCGCGGCAGCGACGATATCATCGCCGCTTGCAAGAAGCGCGGCATGGTCAAGGGCGGGGTGTCCGAAGACGGGCTGTGGACGCTGACCGAGGTCGAGTGCATGGGCAATTGCGCCACCGCGCCGATGGTCCAGATCAACGACGGCAATTACGAGGACCTGACTCCCGAACGGCTCGACGCCGTGCTCGACGCGCTCGCCGCGGGCGAGCAGCCGCGGGAAGGCACGCAGGAGCCGGGCCGCCACACCAGCGAACCCTCCGGCGGGCCGACCACGCTCAGGGACATGGTCGACGCCAATCACGATTACCGGGGGGAATGGTGATGGAGCCGCAGACCAATTACCGGATACTCGGCTTCACGTTCATCATGCTGGGGATCGGCTTGACGGCGTCGCTGGGAATAGCCCTAGGTCCGGCCTTCATCGGGATCGGGCTGCCGTTCGTGGTCCTCGGTGTGGTGTTCCTCGCCAAGGACAACGAAACCGATGGGGAAGAGGGCTGAACGATGGATATCGTCACCATCATAGTCGCGCTCATCCTCGTCTTCATTGCGTGGAAGGTGCTCGTCGGTCTGGTCAAGGTCGCCGCGATCGTCGCGGTGATCGCGGCCACCGTTTGGTTCCTCTCGTCGGGAGGGTTCGGCGTATGAACCTGAAGAAAGCCAACAGCTTCGCGCGCGCTGCGCTGGCCATCGCCAGCGTTGCGATCATCCTCGGCGGGGTGACCGTCTACGAGGGGCTGATCGATATCGGCGACGCGATGATGATCGCGGGTGCGGTGCTGCTGATCGTCGGTGCGGCGGTGCTCGCGCGCACTCCCGAGGGAGGCGGCGATGCTGGCTGACAAGGATCGCATCTTCACCAATGTCTACGGCTTCCAGGACTGGGGCCTGAAGGCGGCGCAGCAGCGCGGCGACTGGGACGACACCAAATCGCTGATCGCGAAGTCGCAGGGCGACATCATCGAGGAGATCAAATCCTCGGGCCTGCGCGGGCGCGGCGGGGCGGGCTTCCCGACCGGGCTCAAATGGTCGTTCATGCCCAAGGAAAGCAAGGACGGACGCCCGAGCTTCCTCGTCATCAACGCCGACGAATCCGAGCCCGGCAGCTGCAAGGACCGCGAGATCATCCGGCACGATCCGCACAAGCTGATCGAGGGTGCGCTGTGCGCGGGCTACGCGATGCGCGCGCGGGCGGCCTATATCTACATCCGCGGCGAGTTCATCCGCGAGGCGGAGAACCTGCAGGCGGCGATCGACGAGGCCTACGATGCCGGGCTGATCGGCAGGAATGCCTGCGGTTCGGGCTACGACTTCGACGTCTTCATGCACCGCGGCGCGGGCGCCTATATCTGCGGCGAAGAGACCGCGATGATCGAGAGCCTCGAGGGCAAGAAGGGCCAGCCGCGATTGAAGCCGCCGTTCCCGGCGGGGGCGGGGCTCTACGGCTGCCCGACCACGGTCAACAACGTCGAGAGCATCGCGGTGGTCCCGACCATCCTGCGCCGCGGCGGCAAGTGGTTCGCGGGCTTCGGGCGCGAGAACAATCACGGCACCAAGCTGTTCCAGATCAGCGGCCATGTGAACAACCCCTGCGTGGTCGAGGAAGCGATGAGTATCCCGTTCGAGGAGCTGATCGACAAGCATTGCGGCGGCATTCGCGGCGGATGGGATAACCTCCTCGCGGTGATCCCGGGCGGATCGTCCGTGCCGTTGGTGCCCGCGAAGCAGATCCGCGAAGCGCCGATGGATTTCGACGGGCTCAAGGAGCTGGGTTCGGGGCTCGGCACGGCAGGCGTGATCGTGATGGACAAGTCGACCGACATCGTCCGCGCGATTTCGCGCATCAGCTATTTCTACAAGCACGAGAGCTGCGGCCAGTGCACCCCGTGCCGCGAGGGCACCGGGTGGATGTGGCGCATGATGGAGCGCCTGGGCACAGGCGATGCGGCAGTCGAGGAGATCGACATGCTGCAGCAGGTCACCAAGCAGGTCGAGGGCCACACCATCTGTGCGCTGGGCGACGCCGCGGCGTGGCCGATCCAGGGTCTGATCCGCCACTTCCGGCCCGAGCTGGAACGGCGGATCGAGGAACACAACGCCAAGTTCGCGGAGGCGGCGGAATGACGGGTATACGCACGATAGGTTTGGCCGCGATGCTCGCTATCGTCGCGCTTCCGACGCTGGCCGATGCACAGTCGCGTACCGGCACGCGTCTGGGGTCCGCGCCGGCTTCGGTTCGCGACGGGGATCTGACCCGTACCGAAAAGGCAAGACTTGCGACGATGGAGTTTGCCGAGTGCCTCTACGAGGAGAAGCGGTTGGCCGGGCTGGGCGACTATTTGCAGACGCTCACCTATTCGTCCGCGGCCGATGCCGAACTCGAGGCCTTGCTGCTCGACCGGTGCCTCGCCACCGGAGAGCTCACCGTCACCGACGATCTCCTGCGCGGCGCGCTTTACGAAGTCGTTTACAAGAAGAACGGGAAGGTACGGAAACTCAAGGACTTTTCGCAGACGCCGGCGGTCGATTACGGTAGCGTGGACGACGTTTCGAACGATCGGGTCGTCAGCGGAATCCGGTTTCGCGAATTTGCCGATTGCGTCGTCCGGTCGGACACCGATGCGAGCCGGAAACTGGTCAAGTCGCGGCTTCTTTCGAACTCCGAGGAGCGCGCCTTCGACGATTTGCGCGAAGCGTCCGGGGATTGCCTGATGGCCGGTTCCCGGCTGCAATTTTCGATGCCGATCATGCGCGGGTTGATCGCCGAAGCACTTTATCGCCTGGCGATGACGGAGGCCGATCGCCTCGAAGGGATGGAGTCCTGATGCCCACAGTCACCGTAGACGGCCGGGAAATCGAGGTCCCCGACGGTGCGACCGTGCTGCAGGCGTGCGAACTGGCGGGGAAGGAAATCCCGCGCTTCTGCTATCACGAGCGGCTCTCGATCGCGGGCAATTGCCGGATGTGCCTCGTCGAGGTGAAGCCCGGGCCGCCCAAGCCGCAGGCATCCTGCGCGCTGCCCGCGACCGAGGGGCAGGAAATCCGCACCGACAGCCAGATGGTCAAGACCGCACGCGAGGGGGTGATGGAGTTCCTCCTGATCAACCACCCGCTCGACTGTCCGATCTGCGACCAGGGCGGCGAATGCGACCTGCAGGACCAGTCGATGGCCTATGGCCGCGGCGGCACCCGCTATCGCGCCAACAAGCGCGCGGTGACCGAGAAATACATGGGCCCGCTGATCAAGACGGTCATGACCCGTTGCATCCACTGCACCCGCTGCGTGCGCTTCTCCGAGGAGATCGCCGGCGTCGACGAGATCGGCGCGGTCGGGCGTGGCGAGGACATGCAGATCACCACCTATCTCGAACACGCCGCCGAACACGAGCTGTCGGCGAACGTGATCGATCTGTGCCCGGTCGGCGCGCTGACCAGCCGCCCCTACGCCTTCGAGGCGCGACCGTGGGAACTGAAAAAGACGCTCAGCATCGACGTGTCCGACGCGGTCGGGGCGAATATCCGCCTCGACAGTCGCGGACGCGAAGTGATGCGCGCGCTGCCCCGCATCAACGACGACGTCAACGAAGAGTGGATCTCCGACAAGGCCCGTTACCAGGTGGACGGCCTGACCCGACGGCGGCTCGACAAGGTCTACATGCGCAAGAAGGGCAAATTGCAGCCCGCGAGCTGGGACGAGGCGTTCAAGGCGATTGCCAAGCAGCTCAAATCCGACAAATCGAGCATCGCCGCCATCGCGGGCGACCTGGTCGATTGCGAGACGATGTTCGCGGCCAGGGCGCTGCTGAATGCGTGCGGGTCAGGCCTGCTCGAGGGCCGCCAGACCGGCATGGATTACGATACCTCCAATCTCGCGGCGGTGAACTTCAATTCGACCTTCGCGGGAATCGAGAGCGCCGATGCGATCCTGATCGTCGGCAGCCATGTCCGCTGGGAAGCGCCGCTGGTGAATGTCCGGTTGCGCAAGGCGGTCAAGCGCGGCGCGAAGGTGTTCGTGGTCGGGCCCGAATGGGAGACGACCTTCCCGGCGACCTTCCTCGGGACCGATCTTGCTGTGCTGAACGACCTGCCCACCGAAGTCGCCGAAGTCTTCGACACGGCCGACAAACCCGCGGTGATCGTGGGCGGTGCGAGCCTCAAGGGCGCACATGGGAAGGCGCTGGCACTGGCCAGCGGTTGGGGTGCCGAATTCAACGTGCTCCACACCACTGCGGCGCGGATGGGTTCGCTGATGCTCGGCTACGCGCGGAAGGGCGGCATCGCGGATATCGCCGAGGCCGCGCCCAGGGTGCTGCTGGCGCTCGGCGCCGACGAGATGAATTACGAGCCGTTCGCGGACAGCCTCAAGGTCTATATCGGCCATCACGGCGACAAGGGCGCGCACGCGGCCGATATCGTCCTGCCCGCGGCGAGCTATGCCGAGAAGGACGGCACCTACGTCAACACCGAGGGCCGGGTGCAGTTCGCCGAGAAAGCGGTGTTTGCCCCGGGCGATGCGCGCGAAGACTGGACCATCCTGCGCGCGCTGGCCGACGCGCTGAAGGTGGAGGTCGGTTTCGACAGCTTCGTAGAATTGCAATCCGCCATGATCGCGGCGGTGCCTGCGCTGGGCGAGGAAGGGCTGGCCGATTACGGCGAGCTGCCCAAGCCGGACGCGAAAGCGAAGGCCGAAGGCTCCATCGACGCTTACCCGATCGCCGATTTCTACCTCACCAACCCGATCGCGCGCGCCAGCGCGACGATGCAGCGCTGCTCGCAGGAACTGCTGCACGGCGAGGAACTGGCGGAGGCGGCGGAATGATGGGACAGAATCAAATGCTCCCCCACTGGGGGAGCTGGCAGCGCGCAGCGTTGACTGAGGGGGGGCCCCCCCCTCCGCCTCACTGCGTTCGGCACCTCCCCCAAGGGGGGAGGATTTTGGGGAGCCGGAGCGACCATGACCGAATTCTTCCAATCCCTCGGCCTGACCTACGAAGCCGCATGGGCCTTCGCCACCCTCTCGGGCATCCTGCTGATCGCGCTGCCGCTGATGCTGGCGGTGGCGATGATCATCTATGTCGATCGCAAGGTGTGGGCCGCGATCAATTTGCGGCGCGGGCCCAACGTGGTCGGGCCGTTCGGCCTGCTGCAGAGCTTCGCCGACGGGCTCAAGGTGTTCCTGCAGGAAACCATCATCCCGAGCGCGGCGAACAAGGGTATCTTCATCCTTGCGCCGATCGTCACCTTTACCGTGGCGCTGGCGGCGTGGGCGGTGATTCCGTTCGATGCGGGCGTGGTACTGGCGGACATCAATGTCGGCCTGCTCTACATCCTCGCGATCAGCTCGCTGTCGGTTTACGGCGTGGTGATGAGCGGATGGGCGTCGAATTCCAAATACCCGTTCTTCTCCGCCATGCGCGCCGCCGCGCAGATGATCAGCTACGAAGTCTCCATCGGCTTCATCCTGATCTGCGTCGTGCTGTGGGCCGGGAGCTTCAACCTGACCGAGATCGTCAACGCGCAGCGCGGGCACGGCTTCGGCCTCGTCAACGGCTATGTCTTCAACCTCCTGCTGTTCCCGATGTGGGTGGTGTTCTTCATCAGCTCGCTCGCGGAAACCCAGCGCGTGCCGTTCGACCTGACCGAGGCGGAAAGCGAGCTGGTCGCCGGCTACCAGACCGAATATTCCAGCATGAGCTTCGCGCTGTTCTGGCTCGGCGAGTACGCCAACATCCTGCTGATGTGCAGCCTCAACACGCTGCTGTTCTTCGGCGGGTGGCTGCCGCCGCTCGATGTGGACCTGATCCCGTGGTTCGACATCCCGGGCATCGTCTGGTTCCTGCTCAAGACGTTCTTCTTCTTCTTCATGTTCAGCTGGGTGATGGCGACCGTCCCGCGCTACCGCTACGACCAGCTGATGCGGCTCGGATGGAAGGTGTTCCTGCCGCTGAGCCTGCTGTTCGTGGTGGTGATCAGCGGTTGGTTGATGGTCACGAGGTACGGGGCGTGATTTCTTCTCTTTCAGCACTCGTACTGTCGACTTCGTCTGCCCCCTTGCCAGATCAGGGTGGTGCATCCTGGAATTGCCGGCTCATTGACGGTGCGGGCAGCGCTTCCGATTTTGTCTTGGAGGCAGCACTCATTGATAACGCCGTCGGTAACATATTGTACGTTTGGCCAGATAAGTCCGGTAAATGGCGGGTCCGCAGCCGTCGCGCGGAGCGAGTACTCGAGATTAGGGTCGACAATGAAGTCAACTTGAAATCCGCGCGGATCAGCTATCGACCGAGTGAGTACAGTTCCAAAACGATTGCTGTGGGCTTCTGCGGGCAGAAACTGGAGATCGCAGGAGATTCGGCGGATTTGACCGACATCCGCGATGGCGATCCCGCGGCGAGCATCTGCCACGCAGTCCTGAGCAACGGAGAGGTTGGTCGTTTCACTTATTCGTCCGCAAGTCTCGAATCTGCTCGCTTCGAGGAAAATGGCAATCTGCTGTGGGGGGGAAGTACCGTAGACATCGTAAGAGGCGGCATGTCATCTCGCAGAACTCCGGATGGAGGTTTTTCGGCGGCCGGCTTTCTGAGAAGCGCAGAGCCAGAAAGCGATGTATCTGGTGTCGAGGTAGTCGAATTTCTTCCCGCAGACGGCAAAGGCTCACTGCGAATATTTTTCGACAAGATCGGGCGCTGGAATCCGGGTCTGCAAGCCGAAGCAATCTGCACCGTAGCCTTCTTCGATGAGGGACAAGAACTATGACTCTCACGCACCTCATCAAGTCTTTCACCCTGCAGGCATTCGTGACGGCGCAGGCCTTGATGCCGTTGCCCAAGGACAGGAACGGCGCCGCCTGCCGCCGCGTTTCCGAAGATGAGGACCACAGTTTCGTCTGCCCCGGGGCCCTCGGCTGCCATGACGGCATCACGGCTTGCGGTTCCTGCACTCCCGAGATCGCCCTGTGAGCATGTTGCTCGCCCCCCTGCTCATGCTGCACGCCGCGCCGCCGGAGGACTACCGGCGGCTCGATTGCGGCCCGGCGAGCGATCCGGCGCTGTTCCATCTCGACATGCCGACGCCCGCATTCCTCCGGCGCTATCGCGGCGACAATCGCGTGCTCTACATGCTCAAGGCCGGTGGGGAATCGACGCTCGATGGCGTGCGGTTCGAAACGGTCGAGGATTATTGGCCCGACGGCGTCCTCCTCGAATGGACCGACGGAAATTCATCGATTCATCGGCTCAGGGTCGGCGCCTACGATCCGGAGGCCCGAACCGCTCCGTACACGCTCGCATGGGACCGAACTCCGCGCCACAAGCAGGTGACCTGGGCCAGCATCCCGGGCACATGCACACTCGTCCACGAGGACAACCGATGACCGTCGCCCACCTCATCAAATCGTTCACCCTGTGGGAATTCGTGAAGGCGCATGCCCTCACGCTGAAGTACTTCTTCAAGCCCAAGGTGACGATCAACTACCCGTTCGAGAAGAACCCGCTCAGCCCGCGCTTTCGCGGCGAACATGCGCTTCGCCGCTATCCCAACGGCGAGGAGCGCTGCATCGCGTGCAAATTGTGCGAGGCGGTGTGCCCGGCGCAGGCGATCACGATCGAGAGCGAACCGCGCGAGGACGGCAGTCGCCGCACCACGCGCTACGACATCGACATGACCAAGTGCATCTATTGCGGCTTCTGCCAGGAGGCGTGCCCGGTCGATGCGATCGTCGAGGGGCCGAACTTCGAATACGCCACCGAAACGCGCGAGGAGCTGCTTTACGACAAGGCGAAACTGCTGGCGAACGGGGACAAATGGGAGCGTGCCATCGCAGCGAACCTTGAAGCCGATGCGCCGTATCGCTAGGCGGCGCGGGCGTGACCGGGATGGCGTTGATTCACACAGCTCGTCATCCCAGCGAAAGCTGGGATCTCGTGCAGGCAAAGTACGACCAGGAGGCATGAGACCCCGGCTTTCGCCGGGGTGACGGAAATATCATGATCCAGACCATCGCCTTCTACCTGTTCGCCGTCCTCGTGATCGCCAGCGCGGTCATGGTCATCATGGCGCGCAACCCGGTGCATTCGGTGCTGTGGCTGATCCTCGCCTTCTTCAACGCCGCGGGGCTGATGGTGCTGGTCGGGGCCGAGTTCATCGCCATGCTGCTGGTCGTCGTCTATGTCGGCGCGGTCGCGGTGCTGTTCCTGTTCGTGGTGATGATGCTCGACATCGATTTCGCCGAACTGCGTGCGGGGTTCGTGCGCAATTTTCCGCTCGGGATCGCCATCGCGCTGGTGCTGCTGGCCGAGCTTGTGCTCGGCATCGGCGCCTACCAAGCGGGCAATCTCGACCTCGGTACACCCGCGGGCGACGCCGCGCCGATGCTGGGCGAGAGCAATATCGAGAACCTCGGCGCGCTGCTCTACGGCAAGTATCTGTTCCTGTTCGAGACCGCGGGCATCATCCTGCTGGTCGCGATGGTCGGCGCGATCGTGCTGACCCATCGCCCGCCCAAGACGCAGCGCGGCCATCAGCATATCGGCAAGCAGAACGCCCGCCGGCCCGAGGATGCGACCGTGATGAAGCAGCCCGAAGTGGGCAAGGGGGTCGAGCTGTGATGGCCCGGTCCGTTCATTCCAATCCCATCACCCTGAACTCGTTTCAGGGTCCATCTCGCCTCCACGAGCGGGGGATGCGGGTTGAGAAATGGATGCTGAAACAAGTTCAGCATGACGAACCTGGGTTGTTTCTCGCGCAGTCGGGAGTGGGCGCATGATCGGCATCGAACATTACGTCGTCGTCAGCGCGATCCTGTTCGTGCTCGGCGTGCTCGGTATTTTCCTCAACCGCAAGAACATCATCGTCATCCTGATGGCGATCGAGCTGATCCTGCTCGCGGTGAATATCAACCTCGTCGCCTTCAGCGCCTTTCTCGGCGATCTGACCGGGCAGGTGTTCGCCATGTTCGTGCTCACCGTCGCCGCGGGCGAGGCGGCGATCGGGCTCGCGATCCTGGTGATCTATTTCCGCGGCCGCGGCACCATCGCGGTCGACGACGTCAACCGGATGAAGGGATAGCTGCTCGTGCAGACGTCGATCCTCCTCATCGTCTTCCTGCCGCTGCTCGCCGCGATCGTCGGCGGGCTGGGCAATCGTGCGCTTGGCAATACGGTGGTCAAGTCGCTCACCACCGGCGCGCTGTTCGTGTCCTGCGCGCTAAGCTGGCCGATCTTCCTCGGCTTCCTGGGCTGGTTTGGCCTGTCGGCGGAAACGCAGGTGGTGCCCGTCATGACCTGGGTCCAGTCGGGCACGCTGACCTTCGACTGGGCGCTGCGCGTCGATACGCTGACGGCGGTGATGCTGGTGGTGATCACCACCGTTTCGGCGCTCGTCCACCTGTATTCGTGGGGATACATGGAGGAGGATCCGGACCAGCCGCGCTTCTTCGCCTACCTGTCGCTGTTCACCTTCGCGATGCTGATGCTGGTGACCGCCGACAATCTCGTCCAGATGTTCTTCGGATGGGAAGGGGTGGGCCTGGCCTCCTACCTGCTGATCGGTTTCTGGTTCCGCAAGCCCTCGGCCAACAAGGCCGCGATCAAGGCATTCGTGGTCAACCGGGTCGGCGATCTCGGCTTCATGCTCGGCATTTTCGGGACCTATCTCGTCTTCCAGACGACCTCGATTCCCGAAATCCTCGCAGCCGCGCCGGGCATGAGCGGGAGCACCATCGGCTTCCTCGGCTACCGGCTGCAGACGATGGATATCCTGTGCATCCTGCTGTTCATCGGCGCGATGGGCAAGTCGGCGCAGCTCGGGCTGCACACCTGGCTGCCCGATGCGATGGAGGGCCCGACCCCGGTCTCCGCGCTGATCCATGCCGCGACAATGGTCACCGCGGGCGTGTTCATGGTGTGCCGCCTGTCGCCGATGTTCGAGACCGCGCCCGTCGCGCTCGGCGTGGTGACCTTCATCGGCGCGGCGACCTGCTTCTTCGCCGCGACGATCGGCACCACGCAGTGGGACATCAAGCGGGTGATCGCCTATTCGACCTGTTCGCAGCTCGGCTACATGTTCTTCGCGGCAGGGGTCGGCGCCTACGGCGCGGCGATGTTCCACCTGTTCACCCACGCCTTCTTCAAGGCGCTGTTGTTCCTCGGCGCGGGCTCGGTCATCCACGCGATGCATCACGAGCAGGACATGCGCTATTACGGCAACCTGCGGAAGCATATCCCGTTGACCTTCTGGGCGATGATGGCGGGCACGCTCGCAATCACCGGGGTCGGCGTGCTCTACGTGTTCGGTTTCGCCGGGTTCTATTCGAAGGACGCGATCCTCGAGGCCGCCTATGCGCGCGGCACGGGCCTCGGCAATTTCGCCTTCTGGGCGGGCGCGTTCGCGGCGCTGCTGACCAGCTTCTACAGCTGGCGGCTGATGTTCCTGACCTTCTGGGGCAGGCCGCGCTGGATCGAGAGCGAGCATATCCAGCACTCGGTCCACAAGACGCCCGAGGAAGCCGGTGAGGACACCACCGGCGGCTATCACCCGCACGAAAGCCCGGCCTCGATGCTGGTACCGCTCGGCGTGCTGACGCTCGGCGCGATTTTCGCCGGCTTCCTGTTCACCGGCGATTTCATCGACAGCGAGGCGTTCTGGGGCGGTTCGATCTATTACAACGAGAACCTGATCCACGCGCTCCACGGCGTGCCCTATTGGGTGAAGCTGACCGCGACCTTCGTGATGCTGACCGGCTTCGCGATCGCCTGGTTCGCCTATATCAGGGACACGTCGATCCCGGGCAAGTTCGTCGAGCAGTTCCGGCTCGTCCACGCATTCGTCTACAACAAGTGGTATTTCGACGAGCTCTACCATGCAGTGTTCGTGAAGCCCGCTTTCTGGCTCGGCCGTCAGTTCTGGCTCCGCGGCGACAAGGGGCTGATCGACCGCTTTGGACCCGACGGCGCCGCCTGGGCGGTGGCGCAGGGCTCTGCGGTCGCCAAGCGGGTGCAGTCGGGATACCTCACCAGCTACGCGCTGATCATGCTGCTGGGGCTGGTCGCGGCGATTACCTGGGTGCTGATGTAATGGGGGGCTTTCCCATTCTGACCGCGATGCTCGCGGTGCCGCTGATCGCGGCGATCGCGTGCTTCTTCGTCGAGGCGAAGCCGGCGCGGGTGATCGCGCTGGCGGCGACGCTCGCCAACCTTGCGCTCGGCGTTCTGCTGTGGGCGAATTACGATATCGGCGGCGCGCAGTGGCAGTTCCAGGAGGAAGCGAACCTGTTCGCTGGCTTCCAGTACAAGCTCGGCATCGACGGGATCGCGCTGCTGCTCATCATCCTCAGCGTGTTCCTGATGCCGATCTGCATTCTCGCCAGCTGGGAATCGATCCAGAAGCGCGTCGGCGAGTTCATGGCCGCGTTCCTGGTCATGGAAACGCTGATGATCGGCGTGTTCGCGGCGCAGGACCTGTTCCTGTTCTACATTTTCTTCGAGGCCGGGCTGATCCCGATGTACCTGATCATCGGCATCTGGGGCGGGGCGGACCGGATCTACGCCAGCTACAAGTTCTTCCTCTACACGCTGCTCGGCTCGGTGCTGATGCTGATCGCGATGCTGTGGATGGTGAACCAGGCGGGCACGACCGACATCCCGACGCTGATGCAGTACGATTTCGCCCCGGGTGCGCAGACTTGGCTGTGGCTCGCCTTCTTTGCCAGCTTCGCGGTCAAGATGCCGATGTGGCCGGTGCACACCTGGCTGCCCGACGCGCACGTCCAGGCGCCGACCGCGGGCTCGGTGATCCTCGCGGGCGTGCTGCTCAAGATGGGCGGCTACGGCTTCATCCGCTTCAGCCTGCCGATGTTCCCCGAGGCATCGGCCCAGTTCGCCTGGCTGGTGTTCGCGCTGAGCATGATCGCTGTCGTGCTGACCAGCCTGATCGCGCTGGTGCAGGAGGACATGAAGAAGCTGATCGCCTATTCCTCGGTCGCGCATATGGCGATCGTCACCGTCGGCCTGTTCGCGTTCAACGTGCAGGGGCTCGAGGGCGCGATGATGGTGATGCTCGGCCACGGCCTCGTTTCGGGCGCGCTGTTCCTGTGCGTCGGCGTGATCTACGACCGGCTGCACACGCGCGAAATCGACCGCTACGGCGGGCTCAGCATCAACATGCCGAAATATGCGCTGTTCTTCATGCTGTTCACCATGGCGAGCATCGGCCTGCCCGGCACGAGCAATTTCGTCGGCGAGTTCCTCGCGCTGGCGGGCATCTATCAGGTGTCGAGCTGGGTGACGCTGGTGTGCACGACCGGGATCATCCTCGGGGCGGCCTATATGCTCTACCTCTACTGGCGCGTCGCCTTCGGTATCCAGAAGAACGAGGACGCCGCGGCGATGTCCGACCTCAATGTGCGCGAATGGGCGATCCTGGCCCCGATCGCGGCCGCGGTGCTGTGGATGGGCGTCTATCCCGAAAGCTTCCTCGCCCCGATGCGCAAGGATATCGCCGCGCTCGAAGCGCGCGTCGCGCGCGCCGCGCCCGAAGGCGATGCGCAGCTTGCGGCGGGCGAACCGCGCAGGCAGGCGGCCAATGCGGTGGCCGCCCCCGAACACCACGGTGAAGACGAGGGAGACCACTGATGGACTATTCGATCTCCCTCCGCCTGATCGCGCCCGAAATCCTCCTCAGCGTGTCGGGCCTGGTCCTGCTGTTGGTCGCAGCCTGGGGCGGGCAGAAGACCGGACGCCTGGTCTCGATCCTGAGCGCCGCTGCGCTCTTCGGTGCAGGGCTCATGCTGTTCCCGACGCTGCATCTGGGCGTGGTCGGGCCTGACACCTTCGCTTTCGGCGACCAGTTCCGCGCCGATGCCTTCGCCGCTTTCGCCAAGGCGCTGATCTACCTCGCCGGGATCGGCTGCCTGATGGTGGCGCCGACCTATTTCGACCGCCTCAAGGCGATGAAGCCCGAATATCCGGTGCTGCTGCTGTTCGCGGTGCTCGGCATGAGCATCATGGTCTCGGCAAGCGACTTCCTGACTCTCTATATCGGGCTCGAACTCAACAGCCTCGCCGCCTACGTGCTCGCCGCATTCCTGCGCAACGATACCCGCTCGGCCGAGTCGGGGCTCAAATATTTCGTCCTCGGGGCGCTCGCCAGCGGCATCCTGCTCTACGGCATGAGCCTGCTCTACGGCTTCACCGGCACGACCAGCTTCGAGGGCGTGCGGGTCGCGCTCTCCGGCGAGATGTCGACCGGCATGCTGTTCGGACTGATCTTCGTGCTGGCGGGGCTCGCCTTCAAGATCTCGGCGGTGCCGTTCCACATGTGGACCCCCGACGTCTACGAGGGCGCGCCGACCCCGGTGACCACTTTCTTCGCCACCGCGCCCAAGGTCGCCGCGATCGCGCTCACCGCGCGCGTCGCGCTCGACGCCTTCGGCACGCAGGTCGATGCCTGGCGGCAGGTGGTGATCTTCGCCGCGCTCGCCTCGATCCTGGTCGGCGCGCTGGGCGCGATCGGACAGCAGAATTTGAAGCGTCTGCTCGCCTATTCCTCGATCAACAATGTCGGCTTCATCCTGATCGGCCTCGCCGCCGGAACAGTGGGCGGGGTGGGCGCGATGCTGGTCTATCTCGCGATCTACGTCGCGATGTCGCTAGGAAGCTTCGTTGCGCTGCTGATGCTGCGCGACGAGAACGGCGACGCATTGGCGACCTTTGCCGATATTTCCGGCCTCTCGGCCAAGCGTCCGGCGCTCGCCTGGTGCCTGCTCGCGCTGATGTTCAGCCTCGCCGGCATTCCGCCGCTACTCGGGTTCTTCGGCAAGTTCGTCGTCTTCCAGGCCGGGGTCGAGGCCGATATGGTAGCGCTCGCCGCCTTCGGTATTGCCGCCAGCGTGATCGGCGCGTTCTATTACATCAAGTTCGTCAAGGTGATGTTCTTCGACGACGCCTCCGAACGGTCGGTTGCCGACAGCACCACCGCTCATTGGGTGTTGCTCGTCGTCACCACCGCGATCGTCTCGCCGCTCGGCTACCTCGTCACCCCGTCGCTCGGCGATCTGACGGACAAGGCCGCCTCCGCGCTGTTCCTGCTCCCTTGACCCTTCGACAAGCTCAGGGTGATCGGTTTGCTTGAGGTTGTCGCCGAAACTGGCTCGACCAATGCCGACATCGCCGCGCGGTTGCGTTCGGGCGAGGACATTCCCGAAGGCTACTGGCTGGTCGCCGACCGCCAGACGGCGGGGAAGGGACGACGCGGGCGCGAGTGGCACGACGGAGCGGGCAATTTCATGGGTTCGACGGTGATCCATCTCCGCGACGACGACACCAATTTCGGAGCCTTCAACATACCGATCAGCGTAGCACTGCGCGATGCCGTGGCCGGATTCGTGCCCGACCCCTCTCTGCTGATGCTCAAATGGCCCAATGACCTTTTGCTCGACCGAGCCAAGCTCGCGGGCGTGCTGATGGAGCTGGTCGGCGACAAGATCATCGTCGGGATAGGCGTGAACCTCGCCAGTGCGCCGCATGTGCCCAACCGGCGCACGGCGGCAATCGTCGACGTAGCGCAACAACCGCGGCGCAACGATTTCGGCGATGCGCTCGCTGATGCGATTGCGCGATGGCTGCTGCGGTTTCGCGAAGATGACGGAATCGGTGCCCGCTCGCGCTGGCTCGAATATGCCCATCCACGCGGGACTCGGCTGCGGGTAAGCGACAGCGGCGGCGAGCCGATCGAAGGCGATTTCATGATGCTCGCGCCGAATGGCTCTCTCGTGCTGCGTATGGCAAAAGGACCGCCGCGCCCCGTGCATGTCGGGGATGTCGAGCTGGTGGAGGTATTGTAATGCTGCTGGTTGCCGATGTCGGGAACACCAATGTCGTGTTCGCGCTGTACGATCTCGAATCGGACGACCGCTCGATCAAGGCGCGCTGGCGCATCGCCACCGATCCGCGCCGCACCGGCGACGAATACGCCGTCTGGCTGCTCCAGCTCCTCCAGATCGAGGGCGTCGCGCGCGAGGATATTACGCAGATCGTCTTCGCCTCGGTGGTGCCACGCGCGGATCACAACCTCACAGTGCTGTGCGAGAAGTATTTCGGCATCACCCCGCTGATCGCCGGGCAGGGCAAGGCGGCGTGGCCGTTCGAGATCGACGTCGAGCAACCCAGCTCGCTCGGCGCCGACCGCGCGCTCAACATCCTTGCAGCGCACGAGAAATACGGTGGCGACCTGATCGTGGTCGATTTCGGTACCGCGACCAAGTTCGAGGCGATCGACTTCAACGGCACCTACAAGGGCGGGATCATCGCGCCGGGCATCAACCTGTCGCTCGACGCTCTGGTCGGCAAGACCGCCAAGCTGCCGCGCATCGCGATCAGGGCGCCCGAGAGCAAGAGCGTGATCGGCCGCAACACCGAAGACCAGATGCTGATCGGCATCTTCTGGGCGCATGTCGCGATGATGGAGGGGTTGATCGCGCGGATGCGCGCCGAGATCGGACGCCCGGCCAAGGTCGTCGCGACGGGCGGCCTTGCCATCCTGTTCGACGAGCAGACCGATATCTTCGACCATGTCGATGCCGATCTGACCATCGAGGGTCTGGCGATCCTGGCGGAGCGTGCATCCCGGTGAGAAAAGACTACACGCCCGAGAACGAACTGCTGTTTCTCGCGCTCGGTGGCAGCGCCGAGATCGGGATGAACGTCAATCTCTACGGCTGCAACGGCAAGTGGCTTATGGTCGATCTCGGCATGACCTTCGGCGCGAACGAATATCCTGGCACCGAGCTGGTCTTCGCCGATCTCGATTTCATCGAGGAGCGCGCCGACGACCTGCTCGGGATCGTGCTCACCCACGCGCACGAGGACCATATCGGCGCGGTGCCCTATTTCGCCGAGGAACTCGGCGTGCCGCTTTACGCCACCCCGTTCACCGCCGACCTGGTCATGCGCAAGCTCGAGGAAGCCGGGCTGGCGGGCAGCGTCGAACTCAACGTGATCGAGGAGGACCACGGCAGCATCCGCCTCGGCCCGTTCGAGGTGACCTATATACCGCTCGCGCATTCGATCGCGGAAGGGAACGCCCTGCTGATCGACACGCCGCACGGCCGCATCTTCCATACCGGCGACTGGAAGCTCGACGAGGATCCGATCATCGGCGAGCCCACCACCGAGGAGGAACTGACCGAAATCGGCGACGATGGCGTACTCGCGCTGGTGTGCGATTCGACCAATGTCTTCAATCCGGACCCGAGCGGGTCGGAAGGCGCGGTCTATCAGGGGCTGATGGAGGAGGCGAAGAAGCATGACGGGCGCCGCGTACTCGTCACGACCTTCGCCTCCAATGTCGCGCGGCTGCACACCCTGGGAGAAGTCGCCAAGGCGACCGGGCGGCAGCTATGCGTCGCCGGGCGCTCGCTCGACCGGATCATCGCGGTGGCGCAGGACAACGGCTATCTCGCGGACTTTCCCGACCCGATCGATTTCGACACCGCCATGGGCCTGCCGCGCGGCGAGGTGTTGATCCTCGCCACCGGCGGGCAGGGCGAGCCGCGCGCGGCGCTCGCGCGCATCGCCGACGGCAACCACCCACTCTATCTGGTGCGCGGCGACGTGGTGCTGTTCTCGAGCCGCCAGATACCCGGCAACGAACTCGCCATCGGCCGGATCCAGAACCAGCTCGCCGAGCGAGGGATCGTCATGGTCACCGACCGGCAGAGCGAGATTCACGTCTCGGGCCATCCCGGGCGGCCCGAGCTCGAAGCACTCTATGGCTGGCTGCGCCCCGACATCCTCGTGCCGGTGCATGGAGAGATGCGGCATATGCAGGAGCAGGGCAGGCTCGGCCTAGCCAGCGGGATCGAACACAGCGTGGTGCAGCAGAACGGCGATATCGTCCGCCTCGCGCCGGGCAAACCGGGCAAGATCGGCGAGATCGAGACCGGACGGCTCGTGCTCGACGGCGATCTGATCGTCCCGGCCGATGGCGATTCGATCGTCATGCGGCGCCGACTTGCCTATAACGGCGTGGTCGTGGTCGCGCTCAACCACCTGCTCGAACCGAGTATCGAGGCACTCGGCCTGCCGCTGGTCGAGGACTATCCCGATTTCGTGGAGGAGGCCAAGGCCGATATCGCCAGGGCCATCGACAAGCTGAAACGCGGTTCGCGCCGCGACCCTGCCGAAATCGCCGAAGCTGCGCGCCTCGCCGCCCGCCGCGCTGCTCAGCGCTGGTCTGGCAAGCGTCCGCAGGTGCGCGTCATGCTGCTCGGGAGCTGACCGGATGCAGTGGACCTCGATCCTCGCGATCTATGCGCTCGTGTGGGTGATGTGCGCCTTCGTGCTGCTGCCCTTCGGGGTAAAGACCGCGGACGAAATGGGCATCGAGAAGATCCCCGGCCAGGCCGACAGCGCGCCGGCCAATTTCCGCCCCGGCCGGATCGTCGTTCGCGCGACAATGCTTGCTGCGCTGCTGACCGCGGCGTTCGTGCTCAACTACATCTATGGCTGGATCGGGGTCGAGGACCTCGACGTGACGCGTTACGCCGCCTAGTCGCGCAAACGCTCGATCGCCTGTGCCAGCGCGACGTAGAGCTTGCCCATATCCGAACTCAACATGGTGACGCCCAGCGCCTTGCCGTCGCGCGTGGAAAGAAGCGTGCGCAGCATGTTCTCGAAATCGGCGATATAGCGGCTGACATTATCGCGGAAATCGGGGTTCTCGTCGTAGAATTCGGCGATCTCGCGCGCTTCCGTGTTGTCGAGCAACCGCACGGCGCGGCGAGTGAATATCCCGCGGTCGCCGCGTAGATACGAGGCCCAGGCTGTGTCGGTGACGTCGGTGGTAAGCGCCTTCTCGATATCGATCGCGTTCGAATTGAGGCTCTCGGTGATCAGCGCGACGCGGCGGGCGAAATCGTTGTCGACCTGCTCCTCAGCGGTCTCGCGAGCTCGCGCCACACGCGCCTCGAGATTGCCGGCGAGTTCGTTGACCATTGCCAGCTGATCGCGCAGCTGGATCGCCGCCTCACGGCTTGCGGCGGTCGACTTCTCCGTTGCTGCATCGAGCCCCGACAGCGTTTCGGCGGTCCGTTCGCGCAAGGTCCGATCGAGCGCGTCGCCCGACTGATCGGCGATGCGCCCGGCGAGCGCGCGGATCGCCTCGGCATTCTCCCCCTCGATCGATGCGATTGCGGCTCGGGCCGCATCTTCCAGCACGGCGATCGCATCGCGCAACTCGCCCTGTGCCTTGGTCGACAGCGCGTCGCTTTGCTCCGCTGCCTCGGCCAGCGAAGCGCGCAGCGTTTCGAGCCCGGCGAGGCTTTCGGTGCTGCTCGTCTCCAGTTCGCTGCGTAGCGCGGTGATTCGGGATGCGGCCAGTTCGCCTTCTTCCTTCGCCGAGAGCACATATGCCGACAGGTCGGCGCCCTGCCGGTGCGCTTCCGACACCGTCTCTCGCAGACCTTCCGCCTCTTCCCTGATCCGCGACAATCCGGCTTCCGCTTCGGAAATGGCCTGCGGCAGATCGTCGCGGCTCTGCGTGGCACTGGCCTGCAGCAGTTCGAGCAGCCGCACGCTCGATTCGGTGAGCGCGGCAATCCTCTCGTCGGTCCCGGCCAGCACGTCCCTGCCTTCGACCATCCGTTCGGACAGCGCGGAGATATTGGCGCCGAGGCGCTCCTCGGTCGATTTGCCGTGCTCGGCGATGGTTTCCATGTCCGCGCGCAGTTCCCACAACCGCGCCGCGACCGCCTCGCCCTGTTCCGACAGATTGGCGACTTCGTCGGTGAACGTCCTGCGGCGCTCGGCAAGCAGGCCGTCGAGTTCGTCGATCCGTTTCTGCAGGGCCTCGACCGCCTCGTTCTCGGCCTCGGCGATACTGCCTTGCCGTTTGGCGATGGTCGAAAACAGCCTGGCATCGCGCTCGGCGATGTTGCGATCGACGTTCTCGGCTTCCTGCCGCAACGCTTCGAGCTTGCGATTGGCCGAAGCCAGCGCCGCTTCGTCGACCTGCTGGATTTCGTCGATCGCCTCGCGCAGCCGGGTTTTCACCGCATCGACTTGAGTATTCCACCCGTCGAGCCCTTGCGTCTCGGCATCGCGGACCGATTGCGAAATCACCTTGGCTTCGTCGCGCAGGGACACGAGCCGCGCTCTTAGCGAACGCAGCGCCTCCTCTTCCTGCTCGTCGAGGCCTTCGCGTGCCGCTTCCAGTTCCTCGGCGAGCGCGGCGGCACGCCGGCGGATCGCTGCCAGCGCCTCCACTTCGCGGCCATCGAGTTCGACGCGGTATTCTTCGCTCTTCTCGCGCAGGGCATCGAACCGGGCGCGGGCGATTTCATCGAGCTGTTCGAGGCGGGTTTCGAACGTCTCGATGGTCGCGTCGATCCGCGACTGCAGCGATCCGACCTGCCGCTCGCTTGCCGATCCGAATTCGTTGAGCCGCTCGAAACCCGTAACGAGCCGGTCCAGCTGCTCGTGTGCGGTGCGCCCGGCATTGCCGACCTGGTTCGAAACGTCGCGCGCCGAATTGGCGATGACCGGCAGGTCGTCGCGCAACTTGTCCATGTTTTCGAGCGCGGTGGCGCTCACGGTGGCGATTGCATCGATCTGCCGCCCGTTGTCGTGGATCAGCGCCTGCAGCCGGTCGGCATGCTCCGACAGGCGATCGCTTGCGACCCGGCCGAGCGAGTCGAGATCGCGCGCCTGCGAGGCGAGGAATTCGCGTGCCATGCTCAACTCGCGGTTGACCACCGAAAGGCGCGCTTCGAGCTGCGCGGATTCGCCGCTCAGCATATTGGCGATTTCACCGAAACGGAGCGCTTCGCGACGGCTCGTGCGCATTGCGAGCAGCCACAGAGTCGCCAGCAACAGCGTGGGAATGGCCCACGCGACAATCCAGCCGGACCATTGCTGCGGCGTTCCTCCGGCCAGGATTTCGGCCTGGTGCGCCCACAGGTAGAATCCGGTCCACGCCACCATGCCGATGATTGCCAGTAGTGGCAGAACCCAGCGAAAACCACGGCTTGACTGCGGTTCTTCGTCCAAATCCTCAATGTATTCCTCGGTCAGGGCAAGTGCCTCGTCGGCCTGCCCTTCGCCGGTTTCGCCCTGCGCCACCGGCGCGTCGTCCGGGCCCACGGCCCTGATGTTCGATCCCCCGCTCATGGGCGGATTCTACCACGTTTCGCGTCAGGTTAAACCCCGCCTTAACTCTCTCGCGATTAGGTGCGACGGCGATGCTTTTCGACAACGGAGCCCTCGACGCCACTCTGGCGGCCGCAGCAGCGGAAGACGACGCCTTGCTCGCCGAGCTGCGCACGGCGTTCGCCGACAGCGTCGACCGCCAGATCGATCTGCTCAAACGCGCCCGCTGCGACGGCAACTGGAACGTTGCCGCGCTGCGCATGAAGGGCCTGGCGACCTCGTTTCATGCCGCCGAACTGATCGAACTGGCCGAAGAAGCGCTTGTCTCGGCACCGGGCGAACCGGTGGTCCTGCGCAAGCTCGACGATTATCTCGCAAACTTCACCGCCTGACACCCGACAGCTTGGCAGCGCGACGGCGATTGCCTAGACGCGTGGCTTCGCTAGCGGGAGCAAGCCGGTACTCGTCGCTCTATTCTCGGCCATCGAAGAAGCGCCCGGCGCGGGCGAACTGCCGCGCGCCTTCCTGCCGATCGCCGGCAGGAGCGTGCTGCGGCGACAGGTCGACATTGCGCTGGCACTCGGCTGCGAACGCTGCATCGTCGTGTCGCAGGGGCTTCCGGAGCGACTGGTCGAGATCCAGCACCTGGTCGAGGGCAAGGGGCGGAAATTCCACGCCATCGCCGGTCCGCGCGCGCTGTCGGGCTTGGTCAGCACCGCGGACGAACTGCTCGTCTTCGGCGACGGGGTGGTGCCCGACGAGGCGCACGTGCGCAGCGCGCTCGCGGACCATCGCGGCGTGTTCGTCCTGCCGGCCGATCCCGCGGTTTCGCAAGGCTTCGAGAGGATCGACCGCAGCCATGCCTGGGCAGGCGTGTTGCGGACCCGTGGCAGCGACGCAGCACGCCTGACCGATCTTCCGTCCGACATCGACCCGATTTCGGCGCTCATGCGCTTGGCGGTGCAGTCGGGGCGACCGATTCTCGAACTGCCGGGCGACTGTCTGACCGACGGCCGCTGGCTGCTGGTCCGCTCTTCCGAACATGCGCAGACCGCGGGGCACGCGATCGCCCGGGCGACCATACCACGGGCGGGGTGGTCGGCGCCCTTCAGCGCGCTGGCGGACCGCCTGGTGCTGGCGCGCGCGGGCAGTCTGCCCGATGCGGCGAAACCGGCGCGTTCGCTTCAACTGGCCGGCGCGATCCTGCTGGCGATCGCGCTCGCGATAGGCTGGAACGCCTATCCCGCGCTCGCGCTGGCCGCGCTCGCTCTCGCCGCGTTCGCCTCGCGCGCCGGACGGTCGCTCGCTCGGTTCGGCGGACCGGGCAGGGCGTGGTTGGTGCGCTATCGCGAAACGATCGCTCTGGGTCTGTTCGATGCCGCACTGGTCGCAGTGCTTGCCTGGGGCCTGCCGCCCAACGCGTGGAAAGAATTGCTTTTCCCGCTCGCCATGATGCTCGGGTTGCTCAGGCTCGGCGAGCAGGGACCGGCCAGGTGGCTGGCCGCGATGTGCCGCGACCGCGCGTTGCTCGCCACGCTCCTTGCGGTGGCGGTCGGGTTCGGCCGGACAACGGTTGCAATTCAGAGTGTTGCAGTGGTGATCCTGGTACTCCTGCTGCTCGTTGCGTTGCGAACGCGGCTAACGCGCGCTTAACCAAGATTGCGCTAAGGCAAGCCGATGGATGAGGCGGGTATGAGCCAGGCGACCGAAATGCCGGTGGAACCGGTGCTGCGCGACGAACTCGCGCATGGCGATATCGTGCTCGGCACGATCGGGCCGATCCTGGGCCACTTGCTTGCCAATCACGACCACTCGCTGTTCAGCGACGAAATCGTCGCCCGGGTGCGCGGGATGGCGGCGCATGTCGCGCGGCAGGTGCTGCGCGTGCAGGCCGAAACCGCGCAGGCGGACGACCCGGTCGCCTATGCCAAGACCCATGCCGATACGCTTGCCGCCTCGCTGGTGACCAACGCGCATTTCCTCGGCCATTGCCATGCGATGGCGCTCGAGTGGCAGCTCGTGCAGAAGCTCGAACGGCGCAGCGCGATCGACCCGGTGTTGTCGCCATTGCTGCAATCGCTGATCGCCTCCGACGATGAGGGCACCGCAAGCACCGCGATGGCCGCGCTGGCGGCGCAGGCGCGTTTCACCCAGCAGCAGCGCCGGATGGAGTTGCCGCTGGGCGAATTGCCGGGCGACTTGTTCCACCATGTCGTCTCGACCTGGCGTGCCCGGGCCGAAGACGTCGACGAGGATGTCGCAGACCGGGCCGAGGACAGCCTGCGCGATGCCTATGACGAGGGGGCGAGCCGGTTGGGCCTGCTGTCGCGACTCGTGTCGGGCATGGGCAAGGGGGCACGCGCCGCGCTGTCGGTGGGCCATGCGGGCGTTGCGCTGTTCCTCTCCGCGCTGGCGGCGGGGTCAGGGCAGGAGCGCGACCTTGCGGTGATCGCCACCAACGACAGCCAGCTTGCGCGTCTGGCGCTGGGGCTGCGCGCGGCCGGTCTCAACCCGGCCGAAATCGAAGAGCAGTTCCTGCATATCCACCCCGAGGTCGCGCTTCCCGAAGGCTTCGACATGCTGCGTGCCGACCGCGCGGCGGCGATGCTGTCGATGGGCGCCGGACAATCTCCGGTGTAGCCAATGGTATCGGGCACCCGCACAATACTCGCGCAAGCGCGCACCGACGGCGAGGACAGGCTGGTCCAAGCCGAAGAGCCGCTCGCCGGCCTGCAACTGCGCAGCGGCGGCAAGCTGCCCGGTACCGTCGCGGTTCCGGAATTGCTGGCGCTGGCGCGAAAATCGCGCCTCTACGGCCTGCGGCTCGCGCGGATGGTGCGCGCGCTCGATGGCGACGAACAGGTGCAAGCCTGGATCGAGGCCACGCCGGTCAAGCAGGAGGGGGGCGGTTGCGACATCGCGGTGGCGAGCTGGCAGGTGACGCCGATCGCGCCCGAGGACGAACACGTCGCCACGCGCAGGCGAATCGAGATCGATCGCGCAACCGCCGAACTGTCGGCACGGCTCGATCCGGATCAGAACCTCCTGGCTTTCGAAACCGAAGCGCGCGACTTGCGCGCGGTTGCCGAGCGAATGCGGGAAGGGGCGGGGCGCCCCTGGACCGATTTCGTCGAACTCGACCCCAATTCGCACCGGCAGCCGCTGCACTGGCGGCTGCTCGATGGTGCAAAATGCCGCATCGAGGGTTCCGAACGCGAATGGACTGCCTCGCTGCTGCCGCTCGGCCAGCCCGACCCGGGCAGCAACGGATTCGAACTGTATCTGGTCGCCGACCGTGCGCTTGCCGAGGCTGCGGACAAGCACGAGACGGCACCGGTGAAGAGGAAGGTGCAACCGATCGGACGCGAACTGTCCCCGGTGCTGCGCCAGCCTATCGCCCGGATCATTGCCAATGCCGAAACGATCCGTACGCGGCTCGCCGGGCCGGTGGCGGAAGAATACAGCAATTACGCTTCCGATATCGCCTCGGCCGGACAGCACCTGTTGTCTCTGCTCGACGATCTGACCGATCTCGAAGTGGTCGAATCGGACGATTTCTCGACCGCACCCGACCGCGTCGACCTGATGGATATCGTCAAGCGCGCCACGGGCATTCTGGGGGTCCGGGCGCGCGAAAAGGACATCACGCTCGAAATCGAGGGCGATACCAGGCCCGTCCTGGCGATCGGCGAGTTCCGCCGGGTGCTGCAGGTGCTGCTCAATCTGGTCGGAAATGCCATCAAGTATTCGCCCGCAGGCTCGACCGTCACCATCGCGCTGGCGCGCACGGGCGACCGGGCGCTGGTGATCGTTGCCGACGAGGGCCCGGGCCTGTCCGGCGAGCAGCAGGATGCGATCTTCAGCAAGTTCGAACGGCTCGGGCGCAGCGGCGACGGCGGATCGGGGCTCGGCCTCTACATTTCGCGCAGGCTGGCCGAAGCCATGGAGGGCGAGCTTACCGTCGACAGCAGCGAGGGAGAGGGGGCCAGCTTCACGCTCGCGCTCCCCGCACTCGAAGACGGCCGCAAGCAGCCGAGGTGAAGCCCGGAGGTCCTTCTCCCCAAGGGAGAATGATAGGTGAGCTTGTGAGCGGAGCGAACTAGCGAACCCTGGATGAGGGCGAGGCGCAGTGCTTGCCAATCCCCTCACCCAAGCTGCGGTAGCATGCGGCGCATGCAGCCTTCGCTATCCCTCTCCCCTAGGGAGAGGGTGGGGCCTATCGCTCGCCGATCGGCACGTAATCGCGCTGCGTCGGACCGGTATAGAGCTGGCGCGGGCGGCCGATCACCTGGCCGGGGTCGGAGATCATCTCGTTCCACTGCGCGACCCAGCCGACCGTTCGCGCGAGTGCGAACAGAGCGGTGAACATGGTGGTCGGGAAGCCGATCGCCGAAAGAATGATGCCCGAATAGAAATCGACGTTCGGGAACAGCTTCTTTTCCTTGAAGTAATCGTCGTTGAGCGCGATTTCTTCGAGCTGCAGCGCGGTTTCGAACACCGGATCCTTGACATCCAGCGCCTCGAACACTTCGCGCACGGTCTTCTGCATCACGGTCGCGCGTGGATCGTAGTTCTTGTAGACGCGGTGGCCGAAGCCCATCAGGCGGAACGGATCGGTCTTGTCCTTGGCGCGCTCGATGTAATGCGGGATGCGGTCGGGGGTGCCGATCTCCTGCAGCATGTTGAGCGCCGCCTCGTTGGCGCCGCCATGCGCGGGGCCCCACAGGCAGGCGATGCCGGCGGCGATGCAGGCGAACGGATTGGCGCCCGACGAACCGGCCAGCCGCACGGTCGAGGTCGAGGCGTTCTGTTCGTGATCGGCATGGAGGATGAAGATCCGGTCCATCGCCTTCTCGACCGCCGGGTGCAGCTCGTATTCCTCGGGCGGCACGCCGAAGGTCATGCGCATGAAATTGCCCGTATAGCTGAGCGAGTTCTGCGGCTGCATGAAGGGCTGCCCGATGGCGTATTTGTACGCCATCGCGGCGATGGTCGGCATCTTGGCGATCAGCCGGTGGCTGGCGATCTTGCGCTGCTCGGGATCGGAGATGTCGGTGCTGTCGTGGTAGAACGCCGACAGCGCGCCGACCACGCCGCACATGATCGCCATCGGGTGCGCGTCGCGGCGGAAGCCCTGGTAGAACTGGCGCAGCTGGTCGTGCACCATGGTGTGGCGGGTTATGGTGTAGGTGAAATCGTCGATCTCGTCCTGCGTCGGCAGTTCGCCGTTGAGCAGCAGGTAGGCGACTTCCATGAAGCTCGAACTCTCGGCGAGCTGTCCGATCGGGTAGCCGCGGTGGAGCAACACGCCCTCGTGCCCGTCGATGAAGGTCAGCGCGCTTTCGCAACTGGCGGTCGACTTGTAGCCCGGATCGAACGTGAACGCGCCGGTCTGGCCGTAGAGCTTGCGGATATCGAACACGTCGGGACCGCAGCTTCCTTCGAGCACGGGGAATTCGCAGCTTTCGCCGCCGAGTTCGAGTTTCGCCTGCTTGTCTGCCAAGTCGTGTCTCCTTACCGCAAATTTTTCCTGCCCGATCAGGCGGCCTGCGCGTCGATCCGCGCGAGCGCCTCTTCCCGTCCGAGCAGGACCAGCACATCGAAAATACCGGGCGATGTCGTCGTTCCGGTGAGCGCAGCCCGCATCGGCTGCGCGAGCTTGCCGAGGCCCAGTTCGAGCTCTTCGGCGAGGGCCTTCGTAGTGGCTTCCAGCGCCTCGATTGTCCAGTCATTTTCCGCCTTGAGACGGGTCGAAACCAGCGAAAGCCGTTGCTTTCCGTCCGCGTCAAGCAGGCCGGCCGCCTTTTCGGTCATTTCGAGCGGCCGCCGGGCGAACAGGAAGCGCGCGCCATCGGCCAGTTCGCGGACGTCCCTGGCGCGCGTCTTGAGCACCGGCATCGCTTCGGTCAGCAGCGCGGTATCGGCATCCTCGCCGATCTCCGCCGCGACCAGTTCGGCGAGACGCGCATCGTCGGCTTCGCGGATGTAGTGGCCGTTGAGGTTCTGCAGCTTCTTGAGATCGAAGCGCGAGGCGCTCTTGCCGACGCCGTCGAGATCGAACAGCCGGATGGCTTCGTCGCGGGTGATCTCCTCGCGGTCGCCATGCCCCCAACCGAGCCGGAGCAGGTAGTTGAACAGCGCCTCGGGCAGCACGCCCAACTCGTCGCGATAGCTCTCGACCCCGACTGCGCCGTGGCGCTTGGACAGCTTGGCACCGTCCGCCCCGTGGATCAGCGGGACGTGGGCGTAGACGGGCTCGTCCCAGCCCCCTTCGACCTGATCCATCGCCTTGATGACCGGCAGTTGGCGGAAGGCGTTGTTGAGGTGGTCGTCGCCGCGGATGATGTGCGTGCAGCCCATGTCGTGATCGTCGACCACCACCGCGAGCATGTAAGTCGGCGTCCCGTCGGCGCGGAGCAGGATGTAGTCGTCGATTTCGGCATTGCGCACCGTGACGCGGCCCTGGACCACGTCGTCGATTGCGGTTTCGCCTTCGGTGGGGGTTTTGAGGCGCACGACATAGGGTGCGTTCTCCGGAGCCTCCGACGGATCGCGGTCGCGCCAGCGGCCGTCATAGCGCAGCGGCTGCTTGCTGGCGCGCTGCTCGGCGCGCATCGCTTCGAGTTCCTCGGGCGTGGCGAAGCATTTGTAGGCGTGTCCCGCTTCGAGCAGCGCGTTCGCTACCGCGGCATGGCGCTCCGCTCGCTCCGACTGGAACACCGGCGGCTCGTCGTAGTCGAGACCGAGCCAGTCGAGCCCTTCGAGGATCTTGTCGATCGCCTCCTGCGTCGAGCGCTTGCGGTCGGTGTCCTCGATCCGCAGCAGCGCCTTGCCGCCGTGATGGCGCGCGAACAGCCAGTTGAACAGCGCGGTGCGCGCGCCGCCGATATGCAGGAAGCCGGTCGGCGAGGGCGCAAAGCGCGTCACCACCTGTCCGCTGCCGCTATCGCTTGCCATAATCGTCTCGATCCTATCCAATAGCTCAATGGCGACCAGCACCGCGCCGCAAGTGCCCCTGGGAGGCGAGTCGGCGGAGGGGCCGGACGCGTCCGATGCTGCAGTGCAGCGCACTTGGCGCAAGGGCCTGCGCTTGTCCAGTATTGCGGACCGCGCGAACGTATTTCTGAGCCGTGCGGGGTTCGATCGCGGGCCGTGGCTGGCGGTCGGTTTCGCGGCCGGGATCGGCGCGTGGTTCCAACTCGACACGCCGTGGCAGTGGATCGGCGCGATGGGGGCGGCGGTCGCTATCGCACTGGCGGCGGCGGCGCTGTGGCGCGGGGTCGCATCGCGTTCCGAGGTGCTGCTGGGTGCCGTGGGCTTCGCGCTCGTGTTCGCCGCCGGTATCGCGGCGGTGTGGCTGCGTTCGGAAACCGTCGGAGCACCGGCCATCGAACGCCCCGAAGCGGCTTGGCTGACCGGTCGAATCCTCGAACGCGAGGAGCAGCCCGCGCGCGACCGGGTGCGGATCGTTCTCGCCACCCGCGATGCCGAGCGCGGCGAAGTGCGCAAGATCAGGGTCAATGTGCCGCTCGCCGCGGCCGATCCCGCTTTTGCCGAAGGGGCGGTGATCCGGCTGCGCGCGA
Source organism: uncultured Altererythrobacter sp. (assembly GCA_913055875.1). Classification (GTDB taxonomy): domain Bacteria; phylum Pseudomonadota; class Alphaproteobacteria; order Sphingomonadales; family Sphingomonadaceae; genus CAJXJY01. The sequence goes on along the minus strand of CAJXJY010000002.1, from coordinate 192,455 downwards.
GGCTGATGCCACCCGCCTCGCCGATGCTGCCGGGCGGCTACGATTTTGCGCGTACCGCGTGGTTCGACGGGCTCGCCGCCACCGGATCGGTGATCGGCGAGATCGAACTGCTCGAACCGGGCGAGGGCAGTGGCGTTCTCGCGCCGCTGCAGCGCGATCTGGCCGCGCATGTGCGCAGCCGGCTGTCCGGCTCGCCCGGCACCATCGCGGCGGCCTTCGCCAGCGGCGACCGCGGCGCGATCGCAGAAGCCGACGAGGAGGCGATGCGCGATGCGGGGCTCACGCACCTGCTGTCGATCAGCGGGCTGCATGTCAGCGCGGTGATCGCGGCGGCCTACCTGCTTTCGATCAAGCTGCTCGCGTTGTGGCCGTGGCTGGCGCTGCGCGTGCGGCTGCCGATCCTCGCGGCGGGGGTGGGGGCGCTGGCGGGGATCGGCTACACGCTGCTGACCGGGTCGGAGGTGCCGACGGTGCGCAGTTGCATCGGCGCGGTGCTGGTGTTGACCGCGCTGGCGCTGGGGCGCGAGCCGCTGTCGCTGCGGATGGTCGCGGTGGCGGCGGTCGCGGTGCTGCTGGTGTGGCCCGAATCGCTGGTCGGACCGAGCTTCCAGATGAGCTTTTCCGCGGTGCTGGCGATCGTCGCGCTGCACAATTGCGCGCCGGTCAAGGCGTTCCTCGCCCCGCGCGAGGAGGGGTGGTGGAGCAGGGCAGGACGGCGTGCGCTGATGCTGCTCGTCACCGGGCTGGTGATCGAGATCGCGCTTATGCCGATCGTGCTGTTCCATTTCCACCGCGCGGGCGTCTACGGCGCGCTGGCGAACGTGTTCGCGATCCCGCTGGTGACCTTCGTGTCGATGCCGCTGATCGCGCTGGCGCTGGTGCTGGATACGGTCGGGCTCGGTGCACCGGCGTGGTGGCTGGCAGGCAAGTCGCTCGAACTGCTGCTCGGAATCGCGCATTTCACGGCGGGGCAGCCGGGCGCTGTCAAGCTGATGCCGCAGATGGGCGACGGCACGCTTGCGCTGTTCGTAGCGGGCGGGCTGTGGCTGGCGCTATGGCGGGGCCGGGCGCGGCTGTGGGGTCTCGTGCCCGCTGCGCTGGCGACGCTGCTGCTGGCGGCGACCCCGGCGCCCGACGTGCTGATCTCGTCGGACGGACGGCATGTCGGGATCGCGGGCGAGGGGGAGCGGTTGCTGGTCCTGCGCGACAGCCGCAGCGACTACGCCCGCGACAATCTGCTCGAACTGGCGGGCACCGAAGGCGAGCCGGTCCCGCTGGCCGAGTGGCCGGGTGCGCAGTGCAGCCGCGATTTCTGCGTGCTGTCGCTCGATCGCGACGGGCGCACCTGGCATCTGCTGATGGCGCGCAGCCGCGAGCGGATCGGGGAGCGCGCGCTCGCCGCGGCCTGCGAACGGTCGGACATCGTCGTCGCCGACCGCCGGTTGCCGCGCTCGTGTCGGCCGCGCTGGCTCAAGGCCGACCGCAGGCTGCTGTCGCGAACGGGCAGGCTCTCGCTTTACCTCGCCGAGGAGCGGTTCGAGACCGTCGCAGCCTCGCAGGGCGAACATGGCTGGTGGCGGGGCGAGGGGGATTAGGGTGATCGGCCCCTCATCCAAGGCCGCTAGCTCGCTGCGCTCACAAGCTTCCCTATCCTTCTCCCGAGGGGGAAGGAGGGATAGCGTGCCGCCGCCCAATCAATGATAGCGTCGCAGCAGGCCGGCGAGCTTGCCCTGCACCTGCACCTGATGCGCCTCGTAGATCTGCGGATCGAGGCTGGAATTGGCCGGGTCGAGCCGAATCCGGCCGCCCTCGCGGCGGAGGTATTTGAGCGTCGCTTCCTCGTTGTTGACGAGCGCGACCACGATTTCGCCGTCGCGGGCGGTGTCGGTGCTCTTCACGAGCGCGTAATCGCCGTCGAAGATGCCCGCTTCGATCATCGAATCGCCCGAAACTTCGAGCGCGTAGTGATCGCCGGGGCCGAGCAGCGCGGCGGGCACCGGCATCGAGGTCTGCCCCTCGAGCGCCTCGATCGGCGCGCCCGCGGCGATGCGTCCGTGGAGCGGCAGTTCGATGATGTCGTTGGCGGCCTCGGGCAGGTCCGGCTTCGTGCCGCGCCCGATGGTCAGCGCATCGTTGGCGGCGCGCGGCGCAGGTTTGCCGCCCGGCACGACGTCCTCGGGCAGCTTGACCACTTCGAGCGCGCGCGCGCGGTTGGGCAGGCGCCGGATGAAGCCGCGCTCCTCCAGCGCCGAGATCAGCCGGTGGACGCCCGACTTGCTCTTGAGGTCGAGCGCCTCCTTCATTTCCTCGAACGACGGCGAGATGCCGCTCTCCTCGAGCCGCTGCTGGATGAAACGGATCAGTTCGTGCTGCTTGGCAGTCAGCATGGCGAGAACTCCCTTATCGCCTCGAATTCCCACTACCTCTGCGGTAGTTCGACTCGTCGCATGGCCGCGAACGAATGTGGAACAATTAGGCAACTCGCTGCGCCAAGTCAAGCAAACGAGCCGTTTTCGAGCAAGCAGGCCGGAACGTATGTTCCCGCTTTAGCCTCTTTCGCGTGCGCAGGCCGGTCGATCAGCGCGTCGGCCGCAGCGAGCGCGTGGAGGGCGGCGCTGTCGGTTTGCGCGATCGGGACGAGCGCCTCGCCGTTCCAGCGCGCGCGCAGGAATTCGCGCCGCGGGCCGCCCGGTCCGATATCCCCGGCGAGCGGGAGCATTGCGGTGCGGGGGAGGGGCGCGCCGCTGCCCGACAACGCCCGCAGCAGCGGAAGCATGAACAGGAACCCGGTAACGAAGGCCGAGACCGGATTTCCCGGCAGGCCGAGCACGACCTGCGCACCCTTGCGCGCAACCATCAGCGGCTTGCCCGGCTTGATCGCGGCGCGCCAGAAGTCGATCTTCGCCCCGATCGCTTCGAGCGCGGGCCGGACGAGGTCGTGATCGCCCACCGACGCCCCGCCGCTGATCACGACCAGGTCGGCTTCCGCCGCCGCGGACAGCGCCCGGGCGAGCGAATCGAGATCGTCGGCCACCGGCCCGACACGCTCCACCCGGCAGGGCAGCGACGACGTCATCGCGGCGAGCATCGCGCCGTTGCTTGCCGGGATTTGGTGCGGTGCGCAGTCGACGGGATCGCGGGCCAGTTCGTCGCCGCAATCGATCACCGTCACGCGCGGTCTGCGACGCACCTGCACAGCGCCATGCCCGCCCGAAAGCGCCAGCGCGATCGCAGCCGGACCGATCCGCGTCCCGGCCGCGAGCAGTTCGTCGCCTTCGCGAAAGTCCATCCCGGCACGGCGGATGTGACGTCCCGCCGCCGGCGCGTCGCCCGCGAGCGATAGCGTGTCGCCCTCGCGCGCCGCCTCTTCCTGGATCAGCACCGTATCGGCACCGTCCGGCATGATGGCGCCGGTCGAGATCCGGACCGATTCCCCGGTGGACAGCGCTCCCGCCCAGGGATGCCCCGCGCGGCTCTCGCCGACCACCCGCCACGGGCCGTCGCCGCGCAGTGCGTAGCCGTCCATCGCGGAGAGGTCGGCGGCGGGCTGAGTGCGGCGGGCGACCAGCGGCGCGGCGAGATAGCGTCCCGCTGCGCCCGCCATGGGCACGTCCTCGACCGGCAGCGGAGCGGCCATGGCCAGCAGCCGCGCCTGCGCATCCTCGAGCGGGATCGGCGGCGTCACGCCTTCGGTCATTCCGGCGCGCGCCAGTCGCCCGACTTGCCGCCGGTCTTGCGCAGCAGCCTGACGCCCTCGATCGTCATCGCCTTGTCGACGCTCTTGGCCATGTCGTAGATCGTCAGCAGCGCGACCGAGACCGCGGTCATCGCTTCCATCTCGACCCCGGTCCTGCCGGTCAGCGACGCCGTGGCGGTGGCGGCGATTCCGTCATCCTCGAAGGCGAACTCCACCGTCACCCTGTCGAGCGCGAGCGGGTGGCACAGCGGGATCAGCTCGCCGGTCTTCTTGGCCGCCATGATCCCGGCGATCCGCGCGGCGGCGAGGACATCGCCCTTCGCCGTTTCGCCCGAGTGGATCGCGGCGAGCGCTTCCCTCGACATGCGGATGCGGCCGGTGGCAAGGGCGGTGCGCGCCGTCTCCGGCTTGCCGCCGACATCGACCATCTGCGCGGCGCCCGATTCGTCGAGATGGCTCAATTTGTTCATAATTCTGCGTCGTATCCTGAATGTTCGTCGCGACAGGGTGACACCCGTCACCCACCTGTCACCCGCGGATAGGCCGGAGAAATCAACACGATAGGGGCGGCATGGCGACGCAATGCCATATTCGTCGTGCTTCGTTCCACCTCCGATTGCCGGTTCATCCGGACCAGTATCGGTGCCAGCAAAACACGGTGTAGGAAACCGGTTTTTACCTCCTCGCTCAGTCGCCCAGCAGCGCGCGGGTCGCCGCCGCGACGTCCTGCTGCCGCATCAGGCTCTCACCGACGAGAAAGCAGCTCACGCCGGCTTCGGCGAGGCGCTCGCAATCGGCATGGGTGGCGATGCCGCTCTCGCCGACCAGCAGCGCGCCTTCGGGCGCCAGCGGGGCGAGTTGTTCCGTGGTGGCAAGATTCGTCTCGAACGTCTTGAGATTGCGGTTGTTTATCCCGATCAAACGCGATTGCAAACGGGCCGCACGCTCCAGCTCTGCCGCGTCGTGGACCTCGACCAGCACGTCCATCCCGCGCTCGATCGCCGCCGCTTCGATCTCCGTCATGACGTCATCCTCGAGCGCGGCGACGATGATCAGGATCGCATCGGCGCCGATCGCGCGCGATTCGGCGACCTGCCACGGGTCGACCATGAAGTCCTTGCGCAGCACGGGCAGCGCGCAGCTGGCGCGGGCGTCGATCAGGTAATCCTCGTGCCCATGGAAGTACGGCGCATCGGTGAGGACCGAGAGGCATGCCGCTCCGCCTTGGGCGTAGTCCATCGCATGTTGATGCGGACGAAAATCTTCGCGAATCAGCCCTTTGGAGGGCGAAGCTTTCTTGATTTCGGCGATCAGGCCGAAGCCGGTTCGGGACTTTTCCTCCAGCGCGGCGCGGAATCCGCGCGGGGCTTCGACTGCGGCCGCTGCGCGGTCGAGATCGTCGAGCGTCGCCAGCGCCTTGCGCGCGGCGACTTCCTCGCGTTTGGTGGCGCAAATTTCCGCGAGCTTGTCCACTTGGAACTCCGTTCGGGCTGAGCTTGTCGAAGCCCTGCACTTTCTTCGAGTGCCGCGCCAGAAGGAAGAGCGGCCCTTCGACAGGCTCAGGGCAAACGGAAACAGGTCATTTGGCCATTTCGATCCAGTCCGCGAGCAGCTTCGCCGCCGCGCCGCTGTCGAGCGCTTCCGCCGCCCTATCGGCCCCGCTGGCCCAATCCTCGGTCTCCCCCGCCACCACCAGCGTGCCCGCCGCGTTGAACATCACCGCGTCGCGATACGGCCCCGGCGTGCCGTCGAGCAGCGCCGTCAGGGCCTTGGCGTTGTGCGCCGCGTCGCCGCCGCGGATCGCCTCGACCGGGGCGTTGGGCAGGCCGACGGCGTCCGCGTCGATCCGGCGCATCTCGAAGTCGTTGCCGGTCACGTCGGCGAGTTCGTTGCCCCCCGCCAGGCTGAGCTCGTCGAGCCCTTCGTCGCCCGAGACGATGAAGGTGCGCTCCGTGCCGAGCTTGGCCTTCGCTTCGGCGTAGATCGGGACATAGGCGGGCCGGGCGATGCCGATCAGCTGGCGCTTCACGCCCGCCGGGTTCGATAGCGGCCCCATCAGGTTGAAGATGGTGCGCTTCCCGAGCCTCTGCCGGATCGGCTGTATCCGGCCCATTGCGGGGTGGTGGTTCTTGGCGAACAGGAAGCAGATCCCGAGCTCGGCGAGCGTCTTCTCCGCGGTGCGCCCCGCCGCCTCCATGTCGAGCCCGAGCGCTTCGAGCGTATCCGCCGCGCCCGACTTGCTGCTCGCCGCGCGGTTGCCGTGCTTGGCCACCGGCACGCCGCAGGCGGCGACCACCAGGCTGACCGCGGTCGAGACGTTGAGCGTGTGGTGCCCGTCGCCGCCCGTGCCGCAGCAATCGACCGCGCCCGCGGGCGCCGCCACCGGGATCAGCCGCGCGCGCAGCGCCCGGGCGGCACCGGCGATCTCGTCGGCGGTTTCGCTGCGTTCGGTCATCGCGAGCAGGAAGCGCGCGATCTCCTCCTCGCTCGCTTCGCCGTCGAGCACCCAGCCGAACACTTCCTCGGCTTCTGCCTCGCTCATATGCGGGACTTCGAGCGGGAGCGTCTTCATGCGATTTCCTTGACCTGTTCGCCGCATATTTCGAGGAAATTGCCGAGCAGCGCGTGGCCGTGTTCGGTGGCGATGCTTTCGGGGTGGAACTGGACCCCGTGGATCGGCAGCTCGCGGTGGCGGAAACCCATCGCGCTGGTGCCGTCGAGCCCGGGCGTCTCGCTGGTCGCGTTGACTTCGAGCACTGCGGGAATGTCCTCGACGATCAGCGAGTGATAGCGCGTGGCGGTGAAGGGCGAGGGCAGGCCGGCGAACACGCCGCTGCCGTCGTGCTCGACCGCGCTGGTCTTGCCGTGCATCAGCCCGCCCCGGACCACGCGCCCGCCGAAATGCTGCCCGATCGCCTGGTGCCCGAGGCATACGCCGAGCAACGGCCTGCCCGCCTCGGCGCAGGCGGCGACGAGGTCGAGGCTGATCCCCGCCTCGTTCGGGGTGCACGGTCCGGGCGAGATCAGGAACCCGGCGGCATTGGTTCGCACAGCCTCGGCGGCGGAGAGCGCATCGTTGCGCTCGACCTGCACTTCCGCGCCCAGCTCCATCAGGTAGTGGACCAGGTTGAAGGTGAAGCTGTCGTAATTGTCGATGACGAGGATCATTCGGTCGCCATTGCGGTTTGCACGCGAGCGATCAAGCAAGGAAAGCTATCGCGGAAACTTAGCTACCCTCTCCCTCGACGGGAGAGGGATAGCGAAGCTTGCTCCTGAAAGGAGCTAGCGCAGCTTGGGTGAGGGGGATTGGCAGGCGCTGCGCCGGACCCCTCATCCAAGGTCCGCTAGGCGCTATTGCGCCAAGCTTCCCTATCCTTCTCCCAGTCGGAGAAGAAGATTACGTAGTCTTCCCCGCCAGCTTGTCGGTCGCCCTGACCAGCCCGTCGACGATCCCCGCTTCGCCCGCGCTGTGGCCGGCATCGTGGACGATCCACAATTCGGCCTCGGGCCACGCCTTCTTGAGCTCCCACGCCGAGGTCGGCGGGGTGCAGATGTCGTGGCGGCCCTGCACGATGATGCCGGGAATGCCCTGGATGCGGTCGACGTTCTTCAGCAGCTGCGCTTCCTCGAGGAAGAAGTCCTCGAGGAAGAAGCGCGCGCAGATGCGGGCGAAGGGGATCGCCTTGGCCGGGTCGGCGAAGCTGTCGAGCAGCGCGGCGTCGGGCAGCAGCGTGGCGACGCTGCCTTCCCACAGCGACCATTCCTTGGCTGCGGCAAGGCGGGTTTCCTCGTCGTCGCTGGTCAGCCGCTTGTGATAGGCCGCAACGAGGTTGCCGCGCTCTTCCGCGGGGATCAGGCCGGAGAAATCGTCCCACTGCTCGGCCATGATCTCGCTCGCGCCGTAGGTGTAGAGCCAGTCCTTCTCCTTCCGCCGGGCGAGGAACACGCCGCGCAGCACCAGCTCGGTGGTCCGCTCGGGATATTTCTGCGCGTAGGCGAGCGCGAGCGTCGCGCCCCAGCTGCCGCCGAACACCTGCCACGCCTCGTGCCCGCACATCGTGCGCAGCCGTTCGATATCTTCGACGATGCGCCAGGTGTCGTTGTGCTCGATCTCGGCGAAGGGCGTCGACTTGCCGCAGCCGCGCTGGTCGAACAGCAGCACGTCGTAGAGCTCGGGGTCCCACTGGCGGCGGTGCGCGGGGCTCATCCCGCCGCCCGGGCCGCCGTGGAGGAACACCGCCGGCTTCGCGCCCGGAGTGCCGACGCGCTCGTAATAGAGCGAATGCCCCTCGCCGACATCGAGCATGCCGCTCTCATAGGGTTCGATCTCGGGGTAGAGCGTGCGTTCGTGCTGCATCGTCATTCCTTGTTGGTGACCACCAGCAGCGGACCGATCGGCGCGCCGCCGTCGATCCGGCCGCTTGCCGGGTTCCATAGCGCGCTGACGTTCCCGTCGAGGAACAGCGCGTTGGGGGTATTCAATTCGTCGCGGAAATAGCGCGCCAGCACGCCGAAGCTGAGCGGCGTGTTGGCGATCACGAAATGCGCCTTGCCCGCTGCGTCGACGCCGACGCCGTTGCGCGTCGCCTTGCTCGGGCCGTCGTGCGAGATTTCGGGATGGAGCTTGCCGCCGACCACCAGCATCGGCCCGCTCTGCGTACCGAATTCGGGCCGGTCGCCGATCTGCGCGTAGAAATCGTCGGCGCTCATCACGCGCCACGTGCCGCCGCTGCCGAAGAACACGCCGTTGGGCTTGAGATGGAAATTGCCCGGCCCGTCGGCGCGGTTCAATTCCTTCAGCCGGTCGCTGTCTTCGACGTAATAGCCGATCGGCTTGCCGTCGCCGTCATACATGCCGGCGTTCATGGCGAAGACAACGTTCGTGCCGTCGACCGCTTGCGAAAAGGCCTTGAGCGAGCGGAAGGGGGTACCGCCTTCGGCCGCCAGCGCGGTCGAAATCCGATGCTTCGCCGGATCGGCGACGCAATGCGTCAGCTGCGCGCCCTCGAACTCGACGTTTTCGCAGGCCGACGCGACCTGGGTGGCGGTCGGCTCGGGCGTCGGGGTCGGCGTGGCGGTCTCCTCGGCGACGCCGCTGCCGATCTCGGTCCGCATTACCGGTTCGCCCTCGGGCTGTTCGCCGCAGGCGGCGAGCAGCGCTGCGCTAGCGAGCGCCAGGCCGGTCTTCAGCCATGGCTGCCGCGACCCGCCCGTCGAGCCATGCGAACAGGTCGCGCAGGAACGGCTCGGCGAAATCGCCGTCCTCGGCGACGAGGCCGTGGCTCGCGCCGTCATAGGCGGCGAAAGCGAGCGGGCCTTCGCCGGCAGCGCCTGCGAGCAGATCGAGGCTGGCGGATACGGGAACATTGTCCGATTCATCCTGCCGTCCATAGGCGATGAAATACGGCCCGCGCCACTCCCGCCAGCGGTCGAGCGGCGAATATTTGCCGTTGGCCTCCCAGAAACCGGGCTGGCGGCGCTTGGCGCGCCAGGTGTAGAGGTCCGCCAGCGGGTCCTCGAGCCAGCCGGGTACGCCCGCCGCGCGGACGTCGTTGCCGACCTCGTGCCGCACTTGCGTGTCGAAGTCGGTCATCGAGGAGCCGATGGCGACGGCGAAAGCGGCCTCCGCCAGCCGTGCCGCCTCGGGCGCGACCGCGCCGCCCTGGCTGATGCCGAAAAAGCCGTAGGCGGGCAGGGCGGTACGGCGGCGCAGCAGCGCCATCCAGTCGGCTCCGTCCTGCGCCAGCACGGTGAGGGGTTCGTTGCGCCAGTCGCCGCCCGAGCGACCGGATCCGCGCTTGTCGGGCAGGATCAGCGTGTGCCCCTGCCGCGCCAACCGGTCGAGCCAGGCGATGTAGTAGCCGCTCTCGCGGTCCGAATTGCCCGACCCGTGGAGGATGACGAGCCCGGCGCCCGTCGTTTGTGCGGGCCGGATCAGCCAGCCCGCCATCGGCGTGTCGCCGTCGAGCGAGACGTCCTCTATCGTATAGGGCTGTTCCCCCAGCCTCGTCAGTTCGTCGTCGCCGGTCGGCCCGTCGGGAGGGTTCACTCCGTCGAGCGCGAAGCGGTGCGTATCGCCCGACAGATCGGGCACGACCAGCCATTGCTGGCCCGCCGCATCGGCATAGACGCCGGCCCGCGCGGCGGCCGGTTCCATCGGTCCGTCGTAGGTCGGGGGTGGATCGGGCGGCCCGGGATTGGCCCAGATCGTGGCTCCGATCGCGAGCAACGCAACCAGTCCGAGCAATATCCATTTGAGCATGCGGCGTCCTTTCAGGTGTATTGCTATTACAACACACCCGCGGAGCGAATGCAAACCTACTGCCCGTAGCCCGCCTCGCCGGCGATCCGTGCAGCCTCCCTCGCCGCTGCCAGCAGCGCGCCCGCTTTCGCTTCGCATTCGCGCTGTTCGTAGTCGGGATCGCTGTCGGCGACGATTCCCGCACCCGCCTGGACGTGCAGCACGCCGTCCCTGACCACGCCGGTGCGGAGGACGATGCAGCTGTCGACAGAGCCGTCGGGTGCGAAATAGCCGACCCCGCCGGCGTAGGCGCCGCGGGTTTCGGGCTCGAGCTCGGCGACGATCTCGCACGCGCGGATTTTCGGCGCGCCGCTGACCGTGCCCGCGGGAAAGCCCGCGAACAGCGCGTCGAGCGCATCCTTCGCCGGGTCGAGCCGGCCGACGACATTGCTGACGATATGCATCACGTGACTGTAGCGCTCGACGGTGAAGCTGTCGGTGACTTCGACCGTCCCCTTCGCCGCAACCCGTCCCACGTCGTTGCGCCCGAGGTCGAGCAGCATCAGGTGCTCGGCGCGTTCCTTGGGATCGGCGAGCAGGCTGCGCTCCGCCGCGCGGTCCTGTTCGGGCGTCGGCCCGCGGGGACGCGTTCCGGCGATCGGGCGGATCGTCACTTCTCCGTCTCGCACCCGGACGAGGATTTCGGGGCTCGACCCGACCACCGCAAAGCCCGGCAGGTCGAGGAAATAGAGAAACGGCGAGGGGTTCACCCGCCTCAGCGCGCGGTACAGTTCGAACGGCGGCAGCGGGAAGGGGCAGGTGAAGCGCTGCGCCAGCACGACCTGGAAGATGTCGCCCGCCTCGATGTACTCCCTGGCCCGAGCGACCATGCCGAAATAATCCTCGCGTGCCATCGTCGGGGCGAGCGCCATCCCGGGCAGGTCGGCTGCGCGCTCCTGCGGCGGCGCGGCGAGGGCGAGCCGGGCGAGGGCGGCATCGATCCGTTCGCCCGCATCCTCGATCGTCCGGTCCGGATCGCCGCCGTCCGACCATAGCGGCGCGATCGCGAACAGCTCGTCGGTGAGCCCGTCGAACACCATGATCAGCGTCGGCCGCACGAACACCATGTCGGGCAGGTCGAGCTCACTGTCGGGCGCACGCGGAAGGTCCTCGACCAGGCCGACGGTTTCGTAACCGAAATAGCCGACCAGGCAGGCGAGGGCAGGCGGAAGCGCCTCCGGCACCTCGATCCGGCACGCATCCGCGAGCGCGCGGAGCGCGCCGAGGCTGCTGCCGGGCACCGGCTCGCCGGACTCGCGGTCGGTCTGCCAGCGGCGATGGATGGTCGCGCCGTTGCTGTCGGCGCGGAACAGGAGGTCGGGATCGAGCCCGAGCAGGCTGTAGCGCCCGCGCACTTCGCCGCCCTCGACCGATTCGAGCAGGAAATCCCCGCGTCCCGGCTCGATCAGCTTGCGCGCCGCGCCGACCGGCGTTTCGGTATCGGCGACGATCCGGCGCCACACGAGTGCGGGCTTCCCCTGCGCCAGCGATCGGCGCGCGGGATCGGCGTTTTCGGGAGGAAGGCCGGTCAGCGCGGCCTCCGTCAGTTTTCGCCGACGAGCTGCTTGCGCACCGCCTCGATCGCCGCCGGGTTGCGTTCCGCGCCGACCGCCTTGCGGATCGCTGCAAGAAATTGCTGGCTGTATTCGCCGCCGGTGATCGCGCTGAGCTGGCGCCGCGCCTCGGCGAAGATCGGATCGTCCTCCTCGATCGTACCCGGCACGATGTCGTCGAGCGTGACGATGAACCAACCCGCGTCGCGCGGCGCCTCCAGCCGCTTGCTGCTGCCCTCGGCCATGCTGAACATCAGCGCCAGTGGCGGCGGCACGCGGCCCTGCGCCTGGCCGAGCTGCTCGCGCGAATAGTCGATCTCGTCGAACCCGGTCAGTTCGCTGTTCTCGGCGCGCATGGCGGCGCGCAGCCCCTCGCCCTTGGCGAGGCGGGCGAGGATGCGGTCGGCCGCCTTGCGCGCTTCGAGCTGGCCCTGTGCGCGGCGCCAGTCGGCGGTCACGCGTTCGCGAATCTCGCTCAGCGGCGCGGTGGCGGATTCGGTAATCTCGTTTGCTTCGAAGATCAGGAACAGCTCGCCGGGCACGAGTTCGGCGATCTGCGGCTCGCCTTCCTCCATCTGGAACGCGGTCTGCAGCGCCGGTCCGAGCACTTGTGGCGCGCGCCCGGCCGAGCCGTAGAACACGCCGTCGGCGGTGATCGGGGGCGTGGTCTCCAGTTCGACGCCGAGCGATTCGGCGACTGCGGACAACGCGACGCCCTTGTCGAGCTGCTCTTCGACCGAGGCCGACAGGTCGGCGATCGCGCGACGCAGCTTCTCCGCGCGCACTTCCTCGGCGATTTCGTCGCGCGCCTGCGCCAGCGTGCGCGCCGCAACGCGGCTTACGTCCTCGACCCGCACCACGTGCCAGCCCAACCCGCTGCGCGCCGGTGCGGCGATCGCGCCGCGCTCGGCGCCGAACACCGCCTGCGCCACCGCGGCGGAGGTCTGCGCGGCGTAATCCTCGCGCGAGACCGGGCCGATCGTGGCGACGCTCAGGCCCGCCTCGCGCGCAGCTTCGGCGAGCGAGCCGCCGCCGCCGACGCGCTGGCGGATCGTCTCCGCCGCCTGCCTCGTCGGCACGATCAGCTGGCTCAGCCGGCGCGTTTCGCTCGCCGCATATTGCTCGCGGTTCTCTTCGTAGCGTGCGGCAATCTCGTTATCGGTCGGCTCGGCTTCGTCGCCGAGGACGCTCGCATCGAACGTCGCATAGCGGATCACCCGGCGTTCGGGCCGGATATAGTCGGTTCGGTTGTCCTGGTAATAGGACGAGAGCTGGTCCGTGCCGGGATCGCCCTCGGGTGCGAACAGGCTGCTCGGGACGAGGCCGATCGCACCCTTGCGGCGTTCCTTCTCGAGCGCGGCGAAACGGCGCGAAAGCTTCTCCGGCGCCTTCGCGCCGTAGCCGATCGGCTGCACCAGTTGCTGAGCGAGCAACTGCTGCGCAAGGTCGTCGCGGAATTGCGCATCGGTCAGATTGTTCTGCCGCAGCCATTGCCGGTAGATGTCCTGCGAGAAATTGCCGTCGGGTCCGCGGAAGATCGGGACGTCGAGGATCTCGCTGTTCACGAGATTGTCGCCCGCGCGCAACCCGTGGCGCTTGGCGAATTCGGCGATCGCAGTGCGGTCGATCAGCCGATCGAGCACGTCGTCGAGCCCGCCGCGCTCGACGAAGGCGTTCATCGACAGCGTCGGGTCGTCCTGCCGCAGCTGGTCGAGCGCATTGGTCGCCGCGGTGCGCAGGTCCGAGGTGCTGATCTTGGAGTCGCCGACCACTGCCACCCGGTCGCCGCCCGACACCCCGCCGAACGTGCTCCCGGTGATGTCGGCACTGGCGAAGGCGATCGCGATCAGCCCGAGAAAGGCGAGCGTGATCGGAACGCCCAGTTTGGATTCGAAGAAGCGGCGGAAAAACTTGATCATGGAATCGGCAGACCCGGTGTGGCGGCGCGTGGCGCGGGAAACAGGCAGGCGCTTTATCCGCCCTGCGACCTCGCGGCAACAGGTCGAAACGGGTTTTGACACTCCGGGAACATACGGCTAGCGGACGCCGCCCCCGGCCCATTATAGGCAAAGGTTGGATTCGCACAGTATTTCGGGAAGTCTCTATGGCCGAACGGCCCTATATCGTTGGAAACTGGAAAATGAACGGCACGCGCGCGATGCTGGCGCAGGCGCGTGCCATCGACCGTGCATCGCAGAACCTGATGAAGGTCGAGGTCGCGATCGCGCCGCCCTACACGCTGATCCACGCCACCCATCGCGAGGTCGAGCAGATCGGTGTCGGTGCGCAGGACTGCCATCCCGATCCCGAGGGCGCGCATACCGGCGACATCTCCGCCACGATGGCGGCCGATGCCGGGGCGAAGTTCGCGATCCTGGGCCATAGCGAACGGCGGCAGGATCACGGCGAATCGAACGCACTGGTCGCGGCCAAGGCCTCGGCCGCTCTCGAAGCGGGCATGCGGATCATCCTGTGCTGCGGCGAGAGCGAGGAAACGCGCGATGCGGGCAAGGCGGAAAGCTTCGTCACCCGCCAGCTCAAGGCTTCGCTGCCCGAGAATCTCGAAAGCCCCGAGGAATCGCTCACCGTCGCCTACGAGCCGATCTGGGCGATCGGGACGGGACGCACGCCGACGGTCGAGGATATCGGCGCCATGCACAGTGCGATTCGTGCGCTGCTGGTCGAGCTTTACGGCGAGGAGCAGGGGCAGCTGGTGCGGATTCTCTATGGCGGCTCGGTCAAGCCGGAGAATGCGCGCGAACTGCTCGATGCCGACGAGGTCGGCGGCGCGCTGGTCGGCGGCGCGAGCCTGACCGCGGAAAGCTTCCTCGGCATCGTGATGGCCGCGGCGGACACCGCCGACGCCTGACCGTTCCCGCCCGGCGCACCTTGCGTGTACCCCGGTGCGCGCCTACATGCGCGCTCAACCGTTTCGAGAGTAGTCCATGTCGCTTTTCATCTTCCTCACCGTCATCCAGGCGATCGTCGCCGCGGCGATGATCGGCACCATCCTGATGCAGCGCTCCGAAGGCGGCGGCCTCGGCATCGGCGGCAGCCCGACCGGGCTGATGAGCGCGCGCGGCGCGGCCGACTTCCTCAGCCGCGCGACCAAGTGGCTGGCGGTGACCTTCGTCGCGCTGTCGATCGTGCTCGCAATCGTCGCGGTGCAGGCGACCAGCGCGGACGAGATTTCGACCACGCTCGACCGCAACGTCGCGGGCGAGCCCGATCCGCTGGGCGATGCGAGCGCTCCCGCCGAGGCTGCTCCGGCCGGCGCAGAGACGCCCGCTCCGTCCGACGACCCGCTGGCCGAATAGGCCTCCATTCGCTGCGTTTGTGGATTGCGGCGGGCGCGCCGTCCCATTCCGCTTGCGCCGACTCCGTTTCCGGTCTTAAGGCCCGACTCCCATGGCGCGGTACATATTTATCACCGGCGGCGTGGTTTCTTCGCTCGGCAAGGGTTTGATGGCGGCATCGCTCGGCGCGCTGCTGCAAGCGCGCGGCTACAAGGTCCGCATCCGCAAGTTCGACCCCTATCTCAACGTCGATCCGGGGACGATGAGCCCCTATCAGCACGGCGAGGTCTACGTCACCGACGACGGGGCCGAGACCGATCTCGATCTCGGCCATTACGAGCGCTTCACCGGCGTTTCGGCGCACCAGGGCGACAACATCACCTCGGGCCGGGTCTACCAGCAGATCATCGCCAAGGAACGGCGCGGCGACTATCTCGGCGCGACGGTGCAGGTGATCCCGCACGTCACCGACGCGATCAAGGAATTCGCGCTCGCCGACCAGGGCGACCACGATTTCATCCTGTGCGAGATCGGCGGCACCGTGGGCGACATCGAATCGCTCCCTTTCATGGAAGCGATCCGCCAGCTCCGGAACGAGCTCGAACCCGACCAGACGCTGAGCGTGCACGTCACGCTGGTCCCGTATATTTCGGCCGCGGGCGAGTTGAAGACGAAGCCGACCCAGCACTCGGTGCGCGAACTTGCCTCGCTCGGAATCAAGCCCGACGTTCTGCTGTGCCGTTGCGAACACCCGCTTCCCGACGGCGAACGCCGGAAGATCGCGCAGTTCTGCAACGTCCGCACCGAAGCGGTGATTCCCGCGCTCGACGCCAGTTCGATCTACGCGGTGCCGCTGCAATATCACGGCGAGGGGCTCGACGGCGAAGTCCTGCGCGGTTTCGGGATCGCCGACGCGCCCGAGCCCGACCTGTCGCGCTGGTACGATATCGTCGACCGCTACGAGAACCCCGAGGGCGAGGTCACGATCGGGGTGGTCGGCAAGTATGTCGGTCTGCCCGATGCCTACAAGTCGTTGAACGAGGCGCTGGTGCACGGCGGCATGGCCAACAAGGTCAAGGTCAACATCAAGTGGATCGACGCCGAGATCTTCGAGCAGGAGGACGAGGAAATCGCAGCGCGGCTCGAGCCGATGCACGCCATTCTCGTGCCCGGCGGGTTCGGAGAGCGCGGTTCGGAAGGCAAGATTTCCAGCGTCCGCTTCGCACGCGAGCGCAAGGTGCCGTTTCTCGGCATTTGCCTCGGCATGCAGATGGCGTGCATCGAGGGCGCGCGATCGTCGGGCCATGCCGGTGCCAGTTCGACCGAATTCGGTGCGACCGACGAACCGGTGGTCGGCATTATCGAGGAATGGATGAGCGAAGAGGGGCTCCAGAAGCGCGAGGAGGGCGGCGATCTGGGCGGCACGATGCGGTTGGGTGCCTACGACGCGAAGCTGGCGGGCAACAGTCACGTCTCGGCGATCTACGACGGTGCGACCAGCATTTCCGAACGCCACCGCCATCGCTACGAGGTCAACTCGGCCTATCGCGAGGCGCTCGAAGGCGACGGGCTGGTGTTCTCGGGCATGTCGCCCGACGGCTTGCTGCCCGAGATCGTCGAGCGGCCCGGCCACCCGTGGTTCGTCGGGGTGCAGTTCCATCCCGAGCTCAAGTCCAAGCCGTTCGATCCGCATCCGCTTTTCGCCGGCTTCGTGGCTGCTGCCTTGCGCCAGTCGAGGCTGGTCTGACCTGCCCTAAGCGAGTATTTTCAGCGCTTTAGCGTAACATCGTTAGCGCTATCATCGCGGCTCGTGGAAGATTCGGCGCGTAAGGTTGCGCACTTGTTGCGTTTTTTTGCGCTACCCACTTTATCTTTTGTGAGTTTTGGCTAATAATAGCGTTGTAAGCGCGGGATTCCGCGCTAGTGGTGCGCTCGGTGGGTTGAGCGCATTTTCGAAATTCGAGCTTGGCTCGGGGTTGATCGTCTTCTGCGACCCGGACGGTCAGACTCGGGACGAGGCGGCTACGGTCGCGGGGGCGGGCCTCAGGGCCCGCCTCCATTTCGTTTGAGTGAAATTTCAGCAAAGTGATCCCTTCTCCCGCCGGGAGAGTGGGGACTGCCAAAAAACGGCCCGCCTTCGGATGAAGACGGGCCGTCTCGATTTGGCATTTGCCGGGTGGATCAGGCGGCGTTCGCCTCGTCCTCATCGTCCTTGACGACTTCGAGCGTGCGCTGGCCGTTGACCGCGATTTTCTTGGGCTTCATCGCGTCGGGCACTTCGCGCACCAGGTCGATCACCAGCAGGCCGTCGGCGAGGTCGGCATTGTCGACCCGGACGTAATCGGCCAGCTCGAAGCGGCGTTCGAACCCGCGATTGGCGATGCCGACATGCAGCATTTCGCCTTCGGTCGTCTCGTCGCCCTTGCGGCCCTGCACGACGAGCAGGTTCTGCTGGGCGGTGATGTCGAGATCGGCGGGCTTGAAGCCGGCCACCGCGAGCGTGATGCGGTAATCGTCGTCGCCGCGCTTCTCGATATTGAAGGGTGGGTAGTTGTCGCCGCTGTTGCGGGCCTGGTTTTCGAGCAGGTCGAACAGGCGGTCGAAACCGACGGTCGAACGGCGATAGGGGGTAAAATCGAAACGTGACATCGAAACAAATCCTCCGTTGAGCAATTTGACATGTATGGGGCCCGTCCGGACGGCGCCCCGGTTCTGGTGGTCGCGAACCCGTTGCGGCGTTCGCTTCCGAAGCTAAGATAAGCGCCGGAAAAACGATTTCAAGCGCGGCCAAGACCCGCAAATGCAAGGATTACCCGTGAGCAAACCGACCATCGACATCTACACCAAATTCGGCTGCGGCTACTGCTTCCGCGCCAAGCGCCTGCTCGACGGAAAAGGCGCCGAATACAACGAATTCGACATCACCATGGGCGGTCCGAAGCGCGACGAAATGCTGGAGCGCGCACCCGGAGCGCGCACCGTGCCGCAGATCTTCATCGGGGAAACGCATGTCGGCGGTTCGGACGAATTGGCCGCGCTCGAGCGCGAGGGCAGGCTCGACGCGCTGCTGGCGGGCTGAATGACGCGCATCGCCGTCCTGCAGATGAATTCGGGCATCGACCCGGACGAAAATACAAGCATGCTGGCGCGAGCGGTCTCCGACGCGGCCGAGGGCGGGGCGGCGATGCTGTTCACGCCCGAAATGTCCGGACTGCTCGACCAGGATCGCAGGCGCGCCGCGCAGCATGTCGTGTCCGACGACGAAAACCCCACGCTGGCGGCCATGCGCGCCGCGGCGCGCGAACACGGCATCTGGATCGCGCTCGGATCGCTCGCGGTCAGCGGCGAGGGCGAGCGGTGGGCAAACCGCGCCTTCCTGATCGACGACAAGGGCGTGATCGCCGCGCATTACGACAAGATGCACATGTTCGACGTCGAACTCGCCGACGGCGAAAGCTGGCACGAATCGAACGCCTATCGGCCCGGCGAGGAGGTCGTCACCGCGCAGACCCCGCTCGGCACGCTCGGCCTCACGATCTGCTACGATATCCGCTTTCCGGCCTTGTTCGAGGCGCTGGGCGCTCGCGGGAGCGACGTCATCGCGATCCCCGCCGCATTCACCCGCGCGACCGGGCGCGATCACTGGCATGTCCTGCAACGCGCCCGCGCGATCGAGGCGAGCGCCTATGTCGTCGCTGCGGCGCAGGTCGGCGAGCACGAGGACGGGCGCAAGACCTACGGCCATTCGCTGGTGGTCGATCCGTGGGGCGAGGTGCTGCTCGACATGGGCGGCGAGGAGCCGGGGCTGGGCTTCGCCGAGATCGATCCGGCGCGCATCGCCGAGGTTCGCGGGCAGGTGCCCAGCCTTGCCAACCGCCGCGAAATCCCCAATTAGCGCCGCCACC
Organism: uncultured Altererythrobacter sp.; assembly: GCA_913055875.1. Classification (GTDB taxonomy): domain Bacteria; phylum Pseudomonadota; class Alphaproteobacteria; order Sphingomonadales; family Sphingomonadaceae; genus CAJXJY01. Next base: position 173,703 of record CAJXJY010000002.1, on the reverse strand, counting down.
ATGATCGTGTTCGACCTCTGTTGCAGCAAAGGCCACCTGTTCGAGGGCTGGTTCGGCTCGTCGGGCGAGTTCGGCTCGCAGCAGGCGAGAGGGCTGGTATCCTGCCCGGAATGTGGCTCGCCCGAGGTGTCGAAAGCGCCGATGGCTCCGGCAGTGCCGGCAAAGGGCAGTGGGCAGGGCAAAGCTCCACGCGAAGACGCGGCAACGCCGGTCAGCAATCGCGAAATCCCGCCCGAGGTTGAAAAGGCCATGCGCGCGCTGGCCAAGGCACAGAAGAAGGCGTTGGCCGACAGCAAGTATGTCGGCGATGGCTTCGCCGAGGAATCGCGCGCGATGCACTACGGCGAAAAGGAGGTTGAAGCGATCCACGGCAAGGCGACCGTCAAGGAGGCCAAGGATTTGCTCGAAGAGGGTATCCAGGTCGCCCCGCTGCCGTTCCCGATCGCGGAACCCGACGAACTCAACTGATTGCCAGACCGGTGCCGTGTAGATATTGCGCGCGGCGGGCGCCCGTAGCTCAGTCGGATAGAGCACCAGATTCCTAATCTGGGGGCCACAGGTTCGAATCCTGTCGGGCGCGCCAAATCGGACTGTCCCGTCAGGGATGGCCCGATTTGGTCCGGCGCTTCAGGGACGAACCTTGTTCGGAGTCGGAGCGAAGCGCAGACGGCGTAGCCCGCAGGGCGAAGCAATCCTGTCGGGCGCGCCATTCTGTCTGCGCTACCGCGGTTGGCCGTTGGCCAGCTTCGCTTCCGCGCTACTTGAGCGCGTGTTTTTCTGCGCTACCGCGCTTCGCGCTACTTGAGCGCGCGGCTATTCGACGGTTTCGCCGGGCTCGCTTCCCATCGGCACGCGCTCCTTGAAGGTATGCGTGATGTAGGGGAACGGGATTTCGATTCCGGCATCGTCGAGGCCGCGCTTGATCGCGCGCACGACCTTGTCGCGGCTTTCCCACATGTCGCGCGGTTTGGAGCCCGACCACCAGCGGACCTTGAAATCGATCGAGCTGGAATTGAATTCCTGCGCGAACACGTCGACGCCCTTGGCCGCATCGACATTCTCGCAGCTTTCTACGGACTTGCGGATCACGTCCGCGGCCTGGTCGAGATCGGTGTCGTAGGATACCCCCGCGACCACCTCGTGGCGGCGCTGGACCTCGTCGGTCAGGATCTCGACCGGGTTCTTGAACAGCATCGAATTGGGGACCAGCGTGACCTCGCCCGACAGCTTGCGGACATAGGTTTCGCGCAGCGTGATGTGCTCGACCTTGCCGACGATGCCTTCGCATTCGATCACGTCGCCGATGCGCATCTTCTCGCGCAGCATGATCAGCACGCCGGCGAGGAAATTCTCGAATATATCCTGGAAAGCGAAGCCGATCGCCACCGCGCCGATGCCGAGGCCGGCGATCAGTCCGGCGGGCGTCATGCCCGGCATGACGACGATCAGCGCGACCATAAGCCCGACGATCCAAATCGCCAGTTTCACGACGGTGTCGATGAGGTTCTTGAGGCTGGGGCGGATTTCGGTCTTGCCGGTCAGCCGGTCGGCGATCCGCACCGCGAATTTCGCCACGATCCAGGTCAGCAGCAGGATGACCAGCGCGATCGCCAGGCTGGGGAGGGCGCGGATGAAGCCCTCCGCCATGTCGACCAGTTGGTCCTGCAACGTCGAAAAGGTGTTTACGGTCTGGTCGTAGGTTTCGCCCGCGGGCGTGGTCTGTCCGGCTTGCATCGATACCCCTCGTTTACCGGGTCAACGGGGAAGGGCACGGCGAGTTCCAAGTGTCTCGAAGCTAGGCTTTCTCCGCATGCTCCTTGCGCGCGAGTTCATGCAGCCAGTCGGCGTGGCGCGGAGCCTTCTTGGTCTCGCTCCATTCCTCGAGCATCGGCATCGCGACACGCTTGAGTTCGGCATACTGCTCGTCGGTGCCGATATCGGCGGCGAGTTCGACCCGGTGGCCGTTGGGATCGAAGAAGTAGATCGACTTGAAGATGCCGTGATGCGTCGGGCCGAGCACGTCGATGCCGAGGCTTTCGACATGATCTTTCGCCGCCAGCAGTTCCTCCTCGCTGCCGACGCGGAAGGCGAGGTGCTGGACCCATGCGGGCGTGTTTTCGTCGCGGCCCATGTCCTTCTGGTTGGGCAGTTCGAAGAAGGCGAGGATATTGCCGTTCCCCGCATCGAGGAAGACATGCATGTAGGGGTCGTATTCGCCGGTCGACGGAACGTGGTCCTCGGCGAAGGCGGTAGTGTATTCCATGCCGAGCACGTCACGATACCACTCGACCGTCTGCTTAGCGTCCTTGCAACGATAGGCGGCGTGGTGGACTCCGCCGAGCTTGATGGGATGTTCAGTCATTCCAGACCTCTCAACCGTTCGCCCTGAGCTTGTCGAAGGGCTGTACTTCTTCTGGACCGTCGCTCGAAGAAAGAGCAGTGCTTCGACAAGCTCAGCACGAACGGGTTTGGCACGGGTGCACTACTCCGCCGGCTCGGCCTCGACCGTCTTGGCGTCTTCGACGGTGAGCGTACCGCGCTTGATCTGGTCGCGCTCCATGCTTTCGAACAGCGCCTTGAAATTGCCTTCGCCGAAGCCTTCGTCGCCCTTGCGCTGGATGAATTCGAAGAACACCGGCCCGACCTGCGCCTCGGCGAAGATCTGGAGGAGGAGGCGGGGCTGTCCACCTTCCGTGGTGCCGTCGAGCAGGATGCCGCGGGGCTTGAGTTCGTGCACCGGCTCGCCGTGATCGGGCAGGCGCTCAGGCAGCATTTCGTAATAGGTCTCGGGCGGCGCGGTCATGAACGGCACGCCGAAATCCCTGAGCTTGTCCCACGCGGCGACGAGATCGTCGCAGATCAGCGCGATGTGCTGGATGCCTTCGCCGTTGAACTCGCGCAGGAACTCTTCGATCTGGCCCTTGCCGCCTTCGCCTTCCTCGTTGAGCGGAATGCGGATCTTGCCGTCGGGCGCGGTCAGCGCCTTCGAGGTCAGGCCGGTATATTCGCCCTTGATGTCGAAGAAGCGGATCTCGCGGAAGTTGAACAGCGTCTCGTAATAGTCGGCCCAATAGGCCATCCGGCCGTTGTAGACGTTGTGCGTGAGGTGATCGATCCGCTGGAAGCCCGCGCCCTCGGGGTGCTTTTCGACGCCGGGCAGGTATTCGAAATCGATATCGTAGATCGACAGGCCCGTATCGCCCTCGTCGGCATAGCGGTCGATCAGGTAGACGATCGCCCCGCCGATGCCGCGGATCGCCGGGATGCGCAGTTCCATCGGACCGGTTTCGACCTGGACCGGTTCGGCGCCCTGTTCGAGCAGGTGGTCATAGGCCTTCGCCGCGTCTTTCACACGGAAGCCCATCCCGCAGGCTGAGGGGCCGTGCTCGCGCGCGAAATACCATGCCGCGCTGCGCGGTTCGTAATTGGCGATCAGGTTGATGTCGCCCTGCCGCCACAGCTGCACGTCCTTGGAACGGTGCGTGGCGACATGCGTGAAGCCCATCGCTTCGAACACCGGTTCGAGCACGCCCTTTTCGGGCGCGCAGAATTCCACGAACTCGAAGCCGTCGAGGCCGGCGGGGTTTTCGAACAGGTCGGGCATGGATCGCTTCCTATGTCTGAATGCTGCGAGTTGGTTTCAAATGTAACCAGTTTGCGCGAGAATTGCAAGTACCCGGTGAACGGTTCGGAGCTGGTTTGGGTCCGTCCGTGCGAACGTTAAAGACCGATTGTGACAAACTTCGCTTGACCCGTTGAATCAGTTCTGATTCAAGGACGATTGTGACACGCGAAGGGCATAGAATCAGCCTCCCGAGGGAGCAATTGACGCAGGGACTGGCGCTGACCGTGCTGCTGCTGATCGGCGGCCTGTCGATCGCCGGCCCGAGCGGATTGCTCGCATGGAACGAGAACGTCCAGTTGCTCGACCAGCGGCAGGACCGTATCGCGACGCTGAGCGAGGAACGCGACCGGTTGCAGAACCGTATCGCGCTGCTCAACCCCGACCATGCCGACCCCGACCTGACCGGCGAACTGCTGCGCCGCGATCTTAACGTGGTCCATCCCGACGAGGTGGTGCTCACGCTCGAGCCGCAGGACGACTGACGCCACCCTCGATTTCCCGATTGCCGCCGAGGAACGTTGCGCGCCGCAATGCCTTGTGCCTATAGGCAGGCCGTGCGCGCAGTAGCGTCAACCGCCTTCCCCAGGGCTAGCAATTCAAGGATGTTCCGCTTTGGCCAAATCCGCCAAGACCCGCAAATCGCCCGCCAGGAAGAAGGCGCCGGCGGAAGACCTCGATTTCGTCCTGCACTCCCTGCAGGAAGCGCATGAAAAATCGCCCAAATACGATGCCAGCGACGAGGAAATGCTGCATTTCTACGAGCAGATGCTGCTCATAAGGCGGTTCGAGGAGAAGGCCGGGCAGCTTTACGGGCTCGGGCTGATCGGCGGCTTCTGCCACCTCTATATCGGGCAGGAAGCGGTCGCGATCGGACTCCAGAGCGCGCTCGACAACGATCGCGACAGCGTGATTACCGGCTATCGCGACCACGGGCACATGCTCGCCTACGGGATCGACCCGAAGGTCATCATGGCCGAGCTGACCGGTCGCCAGGCGGGTATTTCCAAGGGCAAGGGCGGCTCGATGCACATGTTCAGCACCGAGCACAAATTCTATGGCGGGCATGGCATCGTCGGCGCGCAGGTCGCGCTCGGCGGCGGGCTCGCGCTGGCGCATCAGTACAACGAGGATGGCGGGCTGTGCCTCGCCTATTTCGGCGACGGCGCGGCGAACCAGGGGCAGGTCTACGAGACGATGAACATGGCGAGCCTGTGGCAGCTCCCCATCGTGTTCGTGGTCGAGAACAACCAGTATGCGATGGGCACCAGCACCGCGCGCTCGAGCGCCGAAACAGAGTTCTACCGCCGCGGCACCGCGTTCCGTATCCCGGGCATGGACGTCAACGGGATGGACGTGCTCGAAGTGCGCGGCGCGGCCGAGATCGCCTTCAGGCACGTCCGCGAAGGCAACGGGCCGGTGCTGATCGAGTGCAACACCTACCGCTATCGCGGCCACTCGATGTCCGATCCGGCCAAGTACCGCACCCGCGAGGAAGTGCAGGACTATCGCGACACCAAGGACCCGATCGAGGGGCTCAAGAAGGTGCTGATCGAGAAGGGCAAGAGCGAGGACGAGCTCAAGGCGATCGACAAGGACATTCGCAAGACCGTGTCCGAAGCCGCCGACTTCGCGGAGAATTCACCCGAGCCGGAGCCCGGCGAACTCTACACCGACGTGTTGGTGGGGGAGTACTGAGCAATGGCGATCGAACTCAAGATGCCCGCACTGTCTCCGACGATGGAGGAAGGCACGCTCGCCAAGTGGCTCAAGCAGGAAGGCGACAGCATCGAGCCCGGCGACATCATCGCCGAGATCGAGACCGACAAGGCGACGATGGAATTCGAAGCCATCGACGAGGGCACGCTGGCCAAGATCATGGTCGACGAGGGCACCGAGAACGTCGCGGTCGGTACGGTAATCGCGATGCTGGCGGGCGAGGGCGAGGACGCCTCCGATGTCGAAGCCCCCGCCGCTTCGAATAATGAAGTGAAAGACGTCCCGGGCGAGGGCAAGGATGTCGGCCGCGACGAGGACGGCACCGACGGCGAGGACCAGGGCGCCAAGCCGGCCAGGCCCGAACGCCGTCTGCAGGCCGACCCCGAAATCCCGCATGGTACCAACATGGCCACGATCAGCGTGCGCGAGGCGCTGCGCGATGCGATGGCGGAGGAGATGCGCCGCGACGAGCGCGTGTTCGTGATGGGCGAGGAAGTCGCACAGTACCAGGGCGCATACAAGGTCACGCAGGGCCTGCTCGACGAGTTCGGCCCCAAGCGCGTGATCGACACGCCGATCACCGAATACGGTTTCGCCGGGATCGGCACCGGTGCGGCGATGGGGGGGCTGCGCCCGATCGTCGAATTCATGACCTTCAACTTCGCCATGCAGGCCATCGACCACATCATCAATTCGGCGGCCAAGACCAATTACATGTCGGGCGGGCAGATGCGCTGTCCGGTGGTCTTCCGCGGCCCCAACGGCGCGGCGAGCCGGGTCGGCGCGCAGCACAGCCAGAATTACGGGCCGTGGTATGCGAGCGTACCGGGCCTGATCGTGATCGCGCCGTACGATTCATCCGATGCCAAGGGCCTGATGAAGGCTGCGATCCGCAGCGAGGATCCGGTCGTCTTCCTCGAGAACGAGTTGGTCTACGGGCGCAGCTTCGAACTGCCCGAACTCGACGATCACGTGCTGCCGATCGGCAAGGCGCGGATCGTGCGCGAGGGCTCGGACGTGACCATCGTCAGCTATTCGATCGGCGTCGGCTTCGCCCTGGAAGCGGCGGAGACGCTGGCGGGCGAGGGGATCGAGGCCGAAGTGATCGACCTGCGCACGCTACGCCCGCTCGATCGCGAGGCGATCCTCGAAAGCCTAGCCAAGACCAACCGTCTGGTGATCGCGGAGGAGGGCTGGCCGACCTGCTCGATCGCGTCCGAAGTGACCGCGATCTGCATGGAGGACGGCTTCGACCATCTCGATGCGCCGGTTTTGCGTGTGTGCGACGAGGACGTGCCGCTACCCTATGCCGCCAACCTCGAAAAGCTTGCGCTGATCGACGCCCCGCGGATCGTCGCGGCGGCGAAGAAGGTCTGCTACGTCGACTGACCGGTGATTGTGTTTTTCCGGCGGTGACGCGGCCTGTCACTATGTGGCAATCGACTGACCGCCGGGAGCGGCACCGGCCCACGCCCCCACCCGGCCACCCATAGAATACCATGGTCGAGGTGGCCGGGTGGGGGCGTGGGCCGGTGCCGCAAGGGAAGCACGGACGTGCTTCCCGCACGCAACAAACACTTACTCCTGCGCGTCAGCCACCCCGTCATAGACGTCGCAACTGGCGATATCGTCGGGGTCGCTCTCGTCGCGCTGATAGACCTGCGTCAGGTCGCGGTTGGCGCGGACGTTGAACGCAGCGGTCGCGCTGAGCGTTTCCGCGCGCGTCAGCGAAGCCGACACCAGCGGCTGGTACTCGTATTGCACTTCGACGAAGATTACCGCTTCGCCCTTGAAGGCGATGACTTCCTCGCCGGGAGGACCCATGCCCGGTATCCCGTCATACTCGCCGTCGCCCTCGTCGCCATAGCTCGAGACACGGTGCAGCTTGCCCTTGCAGCGCTGCCAGTGGATATATTGCTGGTCGTCGGTATCGGGCATCACTTCTAGGCTCGAAATGATCACCCGCCCGTGTTCGTAGAGATCGAACGCATCGCCCGCCTGAACATGCGCGCCGTGAATCACGTCGTTGAGATCGCTTTCGTAGAGCTTGCTCTCGCCGAGCAGCGAGTTCTCCCCGACGCGCGACCCGTTGTCTGCCAGCAGCACCGCGATCTGGCTGACGCGCATCTGCGTTACCGCCTGGTGTGCGGTTTCGACGCCCATCAGCCCCGCCCCGAGCAGGAGCGGCGCGGCGAGCGCGAATTCGAGCGCCGCGGCGCCCGAAGTCGACTGCCGCAAGCGGCGAACGAGGCGGGCAGGAAAGCTCATGCGCAGGTTCCGATCAATTCGCTGACTTCCTGCTCGCCGTAAGGTTGGTTGCGCAGGACCGTGGTCGCCTGGGTGACGACTTCGTCCGACAGACCGACGAAACTCGCCCCGGCGAACTGACGTGCGTAGGTGACGGTGACGACATAGAGTACCGCATCGCGCGCGCCGCCGACGCCGACCTTGCCGCGGTCCTCGTCCCACGTGCCATTGGCATTGGCATCCTCGAACGGCTCACCGTCGTTGCAGCGGCCGTCCTCGTTGATGTCGGAGAAGTCTTCCGGCTGCGAGACATCCGAAAAACTGGCGTAGGATCGGCGGGAAAACTCCACCTCGGCATGCGGGGCGATCTCGCGCACCGCTTGCGTGACGCGCGCATCGATCGTGTCGGTCTGGCCGCCCTCGATCCCCGAATTGCGCGCCGCCTGCTGCACCGCACCCTGCAATTGCGACTGCACGTAGTAATTGTAGCCCATGTCGAACAGGCCGAGCAGCATCAGCAGGAGCACCGGACAAACCAGCGCGAACTCGACGATGGTCGCGCCGCGGCGGTCCTGCGCGAGCGAGGCGAAACGGGCGATCACTGGATGATCCTCAGATCGGCGATGGTTTCCGCGATGGTCGCGAAGGACGAGTTGAGCTCGGTCGCATCCGCGGCTTCGAAATAGTGCCCCGGCCCGGCGCATTGCTTCATCAGATCGGTCAGCTCGGTGCCGAAGCCGATCACCCAGACGGTAATGTTCTTCTTGCGCACCTCGCCGCAGGTGAACAGGAAGCGCTGCTCGACCGTTTCGGTCAGCGACAGATCCGATTTGGGCGACCAGCGCCGCTGGTCGAGCGGTTCGGCACCGTAGCTCGAATAGGCGATGTCGAGCGGCGCGGTCTGCCCGTCGGTGAGGAAGATCAGGTTGCGCGCCGTGGGCGAGCCCTGATCCGCATTCTCGGCTGCGAAGATGCCGTCGGGGGAAAGCAGGCGTCCGCCCCAGATCATGCCGATATCGTGATAGGTGTTGCCGCGCGCTTCGAGCGTACCGAGATAGGTTTCCAGCTCGTCCTTGGTCATCGGCGCCAGCTTGCGCGCAGGGGCGGGGCAGGCCGCCGTGCCGAGGCCGACCGGATCCATATATTCGTCCTTGGTCGACTTCTCCTTGTCGTCGAACTTGCCGCTGCCGTCCCATTTCAGCTGACGCAGGAATATCCGCTCGGGATACATCGGGCGCCATTTCGAACTGTCGTAGCTCAGCGAGGTCTTGCTCTTCTTGGCCTTTCCGTCATCGTCGTCGTCGTCGTCGTCGTCCGAGACGAAGCTCATGGCGAAATCGAGCAGATCGTCGAGCAACCCGCCATTGGTGAACCTCGTATCCGTGCCCGGGACCAGATCGAGATTGAGATCGAGGGCGCGATCCAGATCGACATTGTCGTAATCGTCGATCTCGTACGTCTCGCGCTCCTCGATGCAGCCGTTCGAAGCGGTGCGGAAATCGCTTACGTCGTAGAGATACTGGGCGTAGGTCCACTTCGGTTCGACATCCAGCGTGGGTTCGGTGATCCGTTTGAACTGGTCGACGTAATCCGTGTAGCTGACTGCGAAGACATTGCATGTCGTGCCGGACAGCCGCGCGTCGTAGCCGGTGCCGTTGCGCGTCCGCTCGATCGTCTCGGTCTTTTTGGTGCCCGGCGGCGGCCCGAGAACAGCTTCGGTCACCGTGCCGGTCTTCTTTTCCGTTGAGTCGAGCTCGTCGGCAGGCTTGGTCGGACAGTAATAGCCGTTCAATTCGGAATACGAAGCGGCGTAGCTGTCGATCTGGCTTTCGCTGCGCGTACCGCCGATTTCGGACCAGCCGGTCTCGTAGGTCTTATCCTTCTCGATCTTGGCTATGCCGAGCTTGCGCGACTGGTAGGCCCATTCGGGCACCACCCACTCGTCCTTGAGCAGGTGCAGCACGTTGACGTTGGTCGAATAGGGCACGAAGCCGTAGCGGATGCGCGAACCCGCCTGCGAGGCGGCGTCGAGCTGGGCGTGGAAGGACAGAACGGTTTCCTTCAGAACATCGATGCGCGACTGGCTGTCGCCGGCATTGGTCCGGCCCATCGAGCCGGTCGTGTCGAGCACCATCATCACGTCGGTGTGCGAAAAGTTGATCTGCGCCATGCAGTCGACCGCGATCGCGATCTTGTCGTGGCCGAACACTTTCATGACCGATGTCGGCAGGTCTACGGCGGCCTCGCCCGAAATCGCAAAATCGTCTTCGAGGAACATCGTGAAGGACCGCTCGACCGAGCCGTAGGACCCGTCGCGGAAGTTGATGTTGAAAAAGCGCTGTCCGGTATCGGCGACATCGTCCGAAATGTCGCCGGTCACTGCCGATTCCGAACCCAGCCGCTTGCGCGCGGCAAGCACGCCCGCGTCGCACGCCTGCTGCAGCCGGCTCTCGACCAGATAGCCGCGCCCCAGATCCACGCCTCCACCGACCAGCGCCAGCAGCGGCAGCAGAGCCGCGGCGATGACCGCCAGCGTATTGCCCGCGCGATCGTGGATCAGGCGTCCGAGAAAGCCAGCCAGAGGCGGGGAAAATGGGGCTGAATGCTTTTCCACGCGCTGACGCATACGCACGGGTCGTAAGACCATCGCCAATATTCATGGTTAATATATTGACACGATTATGGAAAGTTTCCCTCCCGGTAAGGCGGGCGTTTTACCGAAAATTAGGGACTGGCCCACATAGCCTTCCGTGTGATGGACCAATCTGGGGGCAACAGCGTGCCTTGCAAAAGCACACAGCCTCGCGCCCGCGGCTTCTTGCGCCGGCTGCGCGATACATCGGGCAATATCATGCCCATGACCGCTATCGGTATGGTCGCGCTGGCGGGCCTCGTCGGCGGCGGGGTCGACGTGTCGCGCGCTTACATGATCCAGAACCGGCTGCAGAATGCCTGCGACGCGGGCGTTCTTGCCGGGCGCAAGGCGATCACCGATGACGGTTACAACGCATCGGCCAAGGCGCAGGCCGACGATTTCTTCGACACAAATTTCGACGAGGCCACCGAAGGCGCTTCGGGCACGACGTTCGCCAGCACAACGCCCGACAACGGCAGCACGGTAGACGGAACCGCCACCACGGTGGTCGATACCGCGGTGATGCAGCTGTTCGGGTTCGACACGATCCCGCTCTCGGTGACCTGCTCGGCGTCGATGTCGGTCGGCAACAGCGACGTGATGTTCGTGCTCGACGTGACCGGCTCGATGGACTGGGACATCAGCGACGACGACGATACCGACCGCATCGTCGCGCTCCAGGCCGCGATGAAGAACTTCTACGACACGCTGTATGCGGCGTCGAGCGGCGGCAGTGCCCGCGTGCGTTACGGCTTCGTGCCCTACAGCATGACGGTGAATGTCGGCGAGCTGCTGTACGATCTCGACCCGAGCTACCTTGCCGACAGCGTCACGATCCCATCGCGCGAGGCGCAGAAGTTCATCGGCTGGGGCCCGCAGGTCTACGACAGCGGGATCAGCTACGACAATTATTCGGCGGACTACTGGTGGGGCTATACCGACTATGTCGAATACGACAGTTCCCGGGATTGCGAGAGAGCAATGCCCTCCGCGACTTCCTGGAGCGACTATGGCAGCTCCAGCAACAGCACCGGAACCTATGTCAACAGCGACGGCCAGCAGGTTCAGTACGATACCGACACGCAGAGGCAACGGCGCACGGTTTACGCCTGCTACCGCTATCGCAAGAACGAATATTACATCATCGATCGCTACGAATATCGCGACGAGGACGATTACGAGACCTGGACGCAGGATCCGATATACACCGCGACGACCAATGCGGCCGATGCCGACCGCTATCGTTACAAGGCCGTCACTTACAACACGAGCGCGTTCAAGGCGGGCACCGCTCTCAGTACGCTGACGGGCTATTCCTCGGGCAGTTACACTTGGGAAAACTGGACGTGGAACGGCTGCATCATGGAGCGCGATACCGTCGCCAGCGACAGCATTTCCTACACTCCGGGTACGGGCGTGTCGCCTTCGGGCGCGCTCGATCTCGACATCGATTCCGCACCGACGGGCGACGACAGCACCAAGTGGAAGCCGCTCATCCCGAAGCTGATGTACATTCGCTACACCGACGGCAACTATGACACATACTCGACAGCGGACGAAAGCGACTACGGTTCGCGGCGGTCGGAATACTGCCCGGTCGAGGCGCAGCTGCTCACCTCGATGAGCGAAAGCGATTTCGACGCCTACGTCGACGATCTCGATCCGGTCGGAGGCACCTATCACGATATCGGCATGATCTGGGGCGCGCGGATGGCGTCGCCGACCGGGATATTCTCGAGCAACGTCAACGCGGCCCCGCCGAACTCCTCGCCCACCTCGCGCCACATCATCTTCATGACCGACGGCGAGATGGACACATCCTACAACCACATGTCCGCCTGGGGTCTCGAATGGCACCAGAAGCGCGTGACCGACGATGGTTTCACCGACAATGACGACCGCCATCAGGACCGGTTGCTCGCCGCCTGCGCGGCGGCCAAGGACAAGGGCGTCCGGGTGTGGGTGATCGCCTTCGCCACCAGCCTGACGACGACGCTGCAGACCTGCGCCTCGCCCGACAGCTCCTTCACCGCTTCGAATGCGAGCGAACTCAACACCTACTTCCAGGAAATCGCGAACGATGTCGGCGAGCTGAGAGTGGTTCAGTGACTTCGGTCAAAACCCTCCTGCGACGTATCCGGCGAGACGAATCCGGCACCACCGTCATGGAATTCGGTCTGATGGTGACCGTGTTCATGACGCTGCTGCTCGGCCTGTTCGATCTCGGCCAGCTCGCCTATACGCAGGCGATCCTCAACGGTGCGGTGCAGGAAGCCGCGCGAACCTCCTCGCTGGAAACGGGCGATATCGCCGTCGCCGATGCCCGGATCACCGAAATGGTGCAGCTTTCGGCGCCCGGAGTAACGGTTACGACCGATCGCAAGAGCTATTACGACTTTGCCGACGTCGAGCGCGCCGAAAGCTGGAACGATGCCGACAACAGCGGCGTGTGCGACAACGGCGAAACCTATACCGACGAGAACGGCAACGGCCAGTGGGACGAGGATATCGGGGAATCGGGGAACGGCAGTGCTGGCGATGTGGTCGTGTACACCGTCACCGCGAGCTACGATCCGCTGTTCCCCAACCCGTTCCTCTCATGGGGAAGCGATCAGCGGACCGTCACCGCGTCCGCCGTCAAGAAAAACCAGCCCTTTGCCGACCAGTCGGGCTACGGGTCCGAGGCGGGGTCGTGCACGTGAGGTCGCTTTGGCAAGTATTGCGTGTGACGCACAGCCGGCTGCGGCGCGATCGCTCGGGGGTCTCGATGGTCGAGTTCGCGCTCGTCCTACCAGTATTGTTGACACTCGGACTGTTCGGGACCGAGGTGGCCCGGCTCGCGACGACGAAAATGAAGGTCAGCCAGATTGCGCTTTCGCTGGCCGACAACGCCTCGCGCCTCGGGCAGACCGACAACAGCACCGTGACCCCTACCGTGTCCGAAGACGACGTGGATGCGGTCATATCCGGCGCACTGCGCCAGGGGCTGGGCATCGACTTCGAGTCGAACGGACGAGTGATCCTCAGCAGCCTCGAATACGACTACGATACGGGAAAGCAGTACATCCACTGGCAGCGCTGCCAGGGCGATCTGGACCGCGATTCCAGCTACGGCAACGACACCGACAAGAACGGCATCAACGGCCCCGATATCGCGGGCATGGGCAAGGGTTCGACCAAGATCACCGCGCAGGAAGGCTCGGCGGTGATGTATGTCGAGGTGTTCTACCAGTACGAGCCGCTGTTCGAAAATTCCTTCGGCGCCGGTGTCCGCGAATTTCGCGAAGAGGCGGCATTCGTCATCCGCGACGACCGCAATCTCGACCCCGGACTGACCGGCTCGAACAGCGATTCCAGCTGCTCCTGACCGAGGCTTGACAGGACGCCCGATCGCCCGCGAGGGCAGGGGCGATGCCGAGCCTTTCGCCCGACGAACTTCCACTGCCGCAGCGGCTGGCGCTCAGCTACGCGCCGCGCAAGACACGCGATGCGTGGCTCGCCTTCCTGCTGTTCGATGCCCGCTTGGCCGGTTTCGTGGCGCAGGCGAACGAGCCGGTGCTCGCCCAGATGCGGCTTGCCTGGTGGCGCGACGCCCTGCGCAAGCGGGTTGCGGAATACCCCCGCGGCGAACCGCTGCTTGCGGCGCTCGGAGAGAGCTTTCCCGGCAAGCAGGCGGCCCCGATCGCGCTGGTCGACGGGTGGGAAAGGCTGCTCGCCGACCCGCCGCTCGGTGAAGACGCCGTAGAGGAATTCGTATCTGGCAGAGCGGCCGTCATGCGCGCGATCGCGGAGCTTTGCAGCTCGGAGGAGCGAACCGTACCCATCGAATCGGCTGCAAGAAGCTGGACGCTGGCCGACCTGGCCATCCACACGGCCGACCCGGGCGAACGCAAGGCCCTCTTCGACTCTCTCGCCGAGGAAGCCGGAGACCGCCAGACCCTGCCTCGTGCGATGCGCCCGCTTGCCGTACTCGCAGCGCTCGGTCGGCGAGCGGCAGCACGAGGGGAGGGACCCCTGCTCGGCGACCGCCGCAGCGTCCTGCTGGCGATGCGGGTTGGATTGTTCGGACGCTAGCGTATGATGCGACTTGGGGAGCATGCCGATGAGACAGGCCATTCTCGGAGCGTTCGTGGCGTTGGTGCTGGCAGGCGTCGGCCTGTTCTGGTGGCAAGGTCGGGCACAGGTCGAAGCGGCTGCACCGCCGCCGGAACCCGCACCGCTCGTCCCGCCGGAGCCCGAGATTCCCGATTCAGATGCGGGGGACCTGCAAGGCCCCGCTCCGCCCGAGGCGACCGAGCTGACGCGCGAGGAGCGGCGCTTTTTCCGCTACGACCGCAACCGCGACCGCCGGATCACGCGCAACGAGATGCTGTCGAGCCGCACCGCCGCCTTCCGCAAGCTCGACAAGGACGGCAACAACCTGCTCACATTCGAGGAATGGGCGGTGGCCACGGTCGATCGCTTCGAAAATGCGGATGCGAACGGCAACGGCGAATTGTCGCAAGCCGAGTTCGCCACCACGGCGCCGAAGCGGTCGAACAGGCGATCGAACTGCCGCTGCTGACAGCACCGAGTCCCCGCGCAGGCGGGGACCTCAGGCCGGCTGGCGCTTCGCTCGATTGCTTGAGGTCCCCGCCTGTGCGGGAACTCGGGAGACGGCCTGCAACCACTCGGCGAAATCGGCTTTTGCGCGCGTGGTGTAGGCCTCCTTGCGCTGTTTCTTCTTCACCTCGTGCAGCGGCGGAAACAGGCCGAAATTGACGTTCATCGGCTGGAAGGTCTCGGCCTCGGCATCGCCGGTGACGTGTGCCAGCAGCGCGCCCATCGCAGTGCTGCGCGGGGGCGGGGTCCAGGGATCTCCGGCCAGTTCGGCAGCGGCCATCAGCGCGGCCATGATTCCGACCGCCGAACTCTCGACATAGCCCTCGCAGCCGGTGATCTGCCCGGCGAACCGGATATGCTCGGCGCCCTTCAGCCGCAATTGCCGATCGAGCACCAGCGGCGAGTTGAGGAAGGTGTTGCGATGCAGCCCGCCGAGCCGCGCGAATTCGGCGTTCTCCAGCCCGGGAATGGTGCGGAAAAGCTCGACCTGCGCGCCGTATTTGAGCTTGGTCTGGAAGCCGACCATGTTCCACAGCGTGCCGAGCTTGTTGTCCTGCCGCAGCTGCACCACCGCATGGGGCCAGCGGCCCTGCGGGAATTCGGGCGTCGTGTCGCGCGGATTGTCGAGCCCGACCGGTTTCATCGGCCCGAAACGCAAGGTATCGACCCCGCGCGCGGCCATCACCTCGATCGGCATGCAGCCGTCGAAATAGGGCGTCTCCTGCTCCCATTCGCGGAATTCGGTCTTCTCGCCGTCGAGCAGGCCCTGGTGGAAGGCGAGGTACTGTTCCTTCGTCATCGGGCAGTTGATGTAGTCGCCGTCCTCGTTCGACGCTTCGGTGCGCTTGTTCCAGCGGCTCTGAATCCAGCAGATGTCCATGTCGATGCTGTCGCGATGGACGATCGGCGCGATGGCGTCGAAGAAGGCGAGCCGGTCCTGCCCGGTCGCGGCGACGATGCTCTCGGCCAGCGCCTGCGCGGTCAGCGGGCCGGTGGCGACGATGGTCGCGCCGGAGGAGGGAAGGGCGTCGATCCGTTCGCGCACCACGGTGACGTGGGGGTGCTCCTCCAGCGAGCGCTGCACTTCGGCGGAGAACACGTCGCGGTCGACCGCCATCGCCGACCCCGCCGGCACGCGCGCCTTTTCGCCCGCGCGCATCACCAGCGAATCGAGCCGCCGCATCTCGTGGTGCATCAACCCGACCGCATTCTTCGCGTCGTCGTCCGAGCGGAAGCTGTTCGAGCATACCAGTTCGGCCAAGCCGTCGGTCTGGTGTGCGGGCGTCATGCTGCCGCTGCCGCGCATCTCGGACAGGCGCACCTTGAACCCGCGCTGCGCCAACTGCCAGGCCGCTTCCGAGCCCGCCAGGCCCCCGCCGATGATTTGAATGTCGTGCATTCGGCCCCCTTAGACGGAAGAGCCCCCACCGTAAAACCGCCTTTGGCCGAGCCTTGACCCTCGCATGGCGTATCGAAACCCGCTAGCCAGCCAACCCGCGATGAACGATCCCGATCTCGACCAGGCCTATGCCGCGCGCCAATCGGGCGACGATGCGAGAGCGGCGGATATCTGCCGAAGGCTACTGGAGGCGGATGCGGGAGATCTCGGGGCGCGCAGCCTGCTCGCGGTATGCATGGCTGAAGCCGGCGAGGCGGAACGCGCGCGCCCGCTTGCCGAGGAGGCCGCAGGCGCCGAACCCGACAATTGGCGCTTCCTGATCAATCTCTCGGTCGTCCGCCAACTGGCGGGCGATATCGAAGCGGCTGCCGACTGCGCGCGGAAGGCGATTTCGGCGGCTCCGGAACGGTTCGAAACCTGGGGCCGTCTCGGCGATCTGCTCGGCGCACAGGGCGAGTTCGAGGAAGCGGTCACGGCTCTCGAAAAGGCCTCGGAGCTGAACCCGGGGCATGCCGGACTGGCGCTCCGGCTTGCCGGCGCGGCCTACGAGACGGGTGCCCTGGAGACCTGCGCACACGCGCTCGACCGGTTCGAACATGTCGCGCCGGGCCACCCCGAAGCACTTCGCCTGCGCACTCACCTCGCACGGCGACGCAACGATGCGGAAGCATTCGCGGAGGCCGCATCCCGATGGTTCGCAGCAGATCCCTCGTCCGACGGGGCGCGGGTTGCGCTGGCAAGTGCGCATGCGCAGCGGGACGACTATCATCGCGCGATCGAACTCTACCACCCGCTGGTACAGGCGCATCCGCAGGATGCCGACCATGCGGCGACATTTGCGCAATACCAATTGTGGTCGCGAGACTTCGAAGGCGCGGAGCGATCCTATAACCGTGCGCTCGTGCTCCGACCCGGCCATACCGATGCCGCCGCGGGGCTGGCGCGGCTCAACGTCTACCGCGGCAAATTCGCCGAGGCGGTAACGCTCGCCCGCCAGGCCCTCGAGACGGACCCCGCGCATGTGGAAGCTTACGCGCAACTCGTTCTCGCCAGCGGCGGTCGCCTTTCCGACGCCGAACTGGAGCAGCTTCGCACAGTGGCCGGGGATTCTTCGGTGCCATCCGACCACCGCGCCATCGCCTGGTTCGCCGTGGGCGACGTGCATCACCGGCGCAAGGAGCATGAACCGGCGTTCGAGGCCTGGCAGCAGGCCAACGAATTGAAGCGGGCCACCTCCGAACTATCGGAGCGGACACGCTACGACCGCCGCAAGACCGAAGAACTGGTCGATCGGCTGGCGGCATGTTTCTCCGAGCTTCCGCCCCGAATTCTGCCCGATGAGACGGACGGACCGACGCCGATTTTCGTCGTCGGCATGCCGCGTTCCGGGACGACCCTGCTCGATAGTGCGCTCGGCAGCCATCCCCGCGTTTCGTCCGGTGGCGAATTGCCGGCGCTGCCCGCCTTTCTCGATCAGTTCCTTGCTTGGGCCGACCGCGCGGGATGGACCGGCGGGGCGATACCCGACGTCGTGACCCAACGCCTGCGCGACGCCTACCTGCGTCAATACGAAACCTACCGCATCCCCCGAGCGGATTTCGTCGTGGACAAGCAGCCGCAGAACTTCCTCGCCGTGGGGCTGATCCGGCACTTGTTCCCCGCCGCACCCGTGATCCACATCCGGCGCAACGCGCTCGAGACCGGCTTTTCCATCTATCGCAAGAACTTCACCCGGTCCTGGCCGTTCTCGACCTCGCTGGAAGATATCGGCCATTATTACGGCCAGTATGCGAGGCTGGTGGCGCATTGGGACGCGGTTCCCGGCGATGCGATGACGACGGTGCGATACGAGCAATTGGTGCGCGATTTCGAAACGGAACTGCGCCGGCTGGTCGATTACATCGGACTGGAATGGGACCCGCGCTGCCTGTCCTTCCACGAGCAGGACAGCGTCGTCACGACGCTGAGTTCGACCCAGATTCGCAAGGGCCCCTCTACCGACCACATCGATTCGACGAGCCCCTATGCCGCTTGGCTGAAACCTCTCAAGGATACACTCGACAAGGCTGGTGTGGATTCGGGCTAATCGCGGGCGATTGCGAATTCGCGTGAGACCTTGCGGGCTGCACGATTCGCGGCCAAGCGACAAGCATGCCCCGGCGCGCACTCATCGAACATCGGCCATGGCTGCTCGCCAGCATTGCCTCGGCAACGGCATTCTATGTCTTGTCCGATTCCGAAATCGGCGGAGTCCAGCTGATGCTGCTCAAGGGGGCGGGCGTTGCACTGCTCGCGATCTATGCGCTGCGCAGGCACGGCTCGACCGATGCGCGACTGCTTGCCACGGCGCTGGCCGTGGCGGCGCTGGGGGACGTGGCGATCGAGGTGAGCATGATCGCAGGCGGCGCCGCATTCCTGGCAGCACATCTGGTCGCCATCGCACTCTATCTGCGCAACCGCCGAGCCGCTCCCGGTGCGAGCCAGAAACTTGCCGCTGCGGCGTTGCTGATAGCGACCCCGCTGATCTCCTTCCTGCTAAGCGGAGACTGGGGCGTGGCTGCCTATTCGCTCGCGCTCGGGGCAATGGCCTCGACCGCGTGGTTGAGCCGTTTTTCGCGCTACCGGGTGGGGGCCGGGGCAGTGCTGTTCGTGGCATCTGACTGGCTGATCTTCAGCCGCTTCGGCTTCGTCGGCGAGAATGCCGTCGCCGACTGGCTCGTCTGGCCGCTCTATTATGCCGGCCAGTTCCTGATCGCGACGGGCGTGATCCAGACCTTGCGCCACGATCCGCGCGACGCGCAGGTCTGACGCCGGGCCGGCGAACCGGGACTACCCGCCCGGCTCGTCGTCGATGTTCCTGTCGCTGTGCGGAGTCGTGTGCGGTGCGGTCTCGGGGCTGTCGCCCGCCACCATTTCCTCGACCACCGCCTCTTCGGCTTCGTTTTCGGGCGCTTCGTCCTCGTCGATCCGCGCCACGCTGACCACCTTTTCACCCTTGGCGACGTCGAAAATCCCGACGCCCGAGGCGGTGCGGCCGATGATCGGCAGGCCCTTGTGCTTTTCGAAGCCGCCTTCGAGCAGGTGCCTGAATTCGATCGGCAGCCGGATCAGCTTGGCCTGGTCGGTCACCAGCATCACCTGATCGCCGTGCTTTACCGGGAAGCTGGCGACGACCGGACCGTTGCGTTCGGGATCGCTGTCGGGCGAGCCGATGTTGACCAGCCCCTTACCCCCGCGCCCGATGGTCCGGTATTCGTAGGACGAGCTGAGCTTGCCGTAGCCATTGGCCGTCAGGGTGAGGATGAATTCCTCGCGCTCGGCCATGATGCGCTGTTCGTGGGTCAGATCGTCGAGCGAATGCCCCTGCTTCCACGGGGCCGCCTTGAGATAGGCTTCTCGCTTGTCGAAATCGGGTTCGTTCTCTCCGAGGACCGCCATCGAGACCACTTCGGTCCCCTCGTCAAAGGCCATGCCGCGCACGCCGATTCCGGTCCGGCTCTTGGTTTCGCGCGCATCCTTCGCCGAAAAGCGGATCGCCTTGTCCGAATTGCTGGCGAGGAAGACCTCCTGCGTTTCGGACAGCAGCTTCACTCCGATCAGCCGGTCGCCGCTGCCCTCCACGAAGCCCATCGCATATTTGCCGTTGCTCGGGACGTTGGTGAAGGCGGCCATCGAATTGCGCCGCACCATGCCCTGCGCGGTGGCGAACATGATGTTGAGCGCTTCCCATTCATCCTCGTCCTCGGGTAGCGGGAGGACGTTGGTGACCAGTTCGCTGTCGCCGAGCGGCAGCAGGTTGACCATCGGCCGCCCCTTGGTCTGCGGGCTGCCTTCGGGCAGCTTCCACACCTTGAGGCGGTAGACGCGGCCGGTATTGGTGAAGAACAGCACCGGATTGTGCGTCGAGGTGACGAACAGCTCGACGACGGCGTCCTCGTCCTTGGTCGCCATGCCCGAGCGGCCCTTGCCGCCGCGGCCTTGCGCGCGGAAGGTGGCAAGCGGGGTGCGCTTGATGTAGCCACCATGCGTGACCGTGACGACCATTTCGTCGCGCTCGATCAGATCCTCGTCGTCGAGCCCGTCCCATGCCGGCGCGATCTCGGAGACGCGCGGGGTGGCGTATTGCTCGCGGATCTCGCGCAGCTCGTCGCGCATCACGCCGTAGAGCTTCACCCGGTCGGCGAGGATCGAGAGATATTCCTCGATCGCGGTGGCGAGTTCCTTGAGCTCGTCGCCGATCTCGTCGCGGCCAAGCGCAGTGAGCCGGTGCAGCCGCAATTCCAGGATCGCCTTCACCTGCCGCTCGCTCAGGCGATAGGTGCCGCCTTCCTGCTCGGCGCTCGGCTCGATCGCTTCGACCAGCGCGATATACTGCGCGATGTCGCCGATCGGCCATTGCTTCGCCAGCAGCTTGCCGCGCGCCTCCGCCGGGTTCGACGAGCCGCGGATCATTGCCACCACCTCGTCGAGGTTCGAAACGGCTACCACCAGGCCGAGAAGGATATGCGCGCGCTCGCGTGCCTTGTTGAGCTCGAACTTGGTCCGGCGGGTGATGACTTCTTCGCGGAACTGGATGAAGGCCTGCACGAAATCGCGCAGCGTCAGGACTTCGGGCCGCCCGCCGCGGATCGCCAGCATGTTGGCCGGGAAGCTCGCCTGCGCCGGGGTGTGGCGCCAAATCTGGTTGAGCACGACCTCGGCGGTGGCATCGCGCTTGAGATCGACGACCACGCGCACGCCCTCGCGCGAACTTTCGTCGCGGATGTCGGACACGCCCTCGATGCGCTTTTCCTTGGCCGCTTCGGCGATCTTCTCGACCAGACCGGATTTCCCGACCTGGAAGGGAATCGAAGTCAGCACGATCGACTGACGGTCTCCACGGCCGGTCTCGATCTCGTGGCGGCAGCGCTGGAGGACCGAGCCGCGCCCGGTGGTATAGGCCGCTCTGGCGCCCGACTGGCCGAGAATCAGCGGCGCGGTGGGAAAATCGGGCCCGGGAATGATCTCGAACAGCTCTTCCGAGGTGATCCCCGGATTGTCGATATAGGCGAGGCAGCCATCGATCACTTCGCCGAGATTGTGCGGCGGGATATTGGTCGCCATGCCGACCGCGATGCCGCCAGCGCCGTTGACCAGCAGGTTGGGGAAGCGCGCCGGAAGAACGGTCGGCTCCTGCCGCGAGCCGTCGTAGTTGTCGGCGAAATCGACCGTGTCCTTGTCGAGGTCGTCGAGCAGGCTGTTGGCGACCTTCGCGAGGCGCGCCTCGGTGTAACGCATGCTCGCCGGCGGATCGGGGTCCATCGAGCCGAAATTGCCCTGGCCGTCGACCAGCGGGACGCGCAGCGACCAATCCTGCGTCATTCGCGCCAGCGCGTCGTAGATCGCCGCGTCGCCGTGCGGGTGGTAATTGCCCATCACATCGCCGACGATCTTGGCGCTCTTGCGATAGGGCCGGCCGGCGACGAAGCCGCCTTCCTGGCTGGCGAACAGAATGCGACGATGGACAGGTTTGAGCCCGTCGCGCACATCGGGCAGCGCGCGGCTCACAATCACGCTCATCGCGTAATCGAGATAGCTCGTCTTCATCTCGTCGACGATATCGATACGATCGAATGCGTCGGGCGAGGCAGGGGGAATCACGGTTTCGGTATCGTCGCTCAAGGCCAACTCTTGCAAGGCGGCGGAACCAAGTCCCGCCCGGTCGCATGAATGTAGGCGATAGGGGGGCGAATCGCCACCTGAACACCTGCGAAACGCGCTCGAATCGGCGCTTTTTCCACATAAGCCTGCCGTTTGCGCAGAACCGTCGCGGCTCCGCGCCGCTAGAGGCCATTCAAAGCCTATTCAGCCGGTATCCGGCATAACGATTTGCAATGCTCGGGCCGACGCGGCACTAGCGCGGCTGCCAAGCGTTTACTCCGATATACGGTACCTGATTTCAATCATGGGAGAGACCCAGATGTTCGCCACTGCCCGCAACTCCACCAGGCGCCCCGGCGCGTCCTTCGCCTTCGCCATCGCTCTGATGTGCGGCACCGCCTTGGGGGTGACCGCGCTCGAGACGCCTGCGCACGCGCAGAAAAAGGACAAGAAGGACAAGAAACCCAAGACCGATTATTCGGAAGGCTTCATGGAGGCCTATCGGCCGCTTGAAGCCGCGCTCGAAGGCGACGCTCCCGATCATGCCGCCGCCAAGGGGCTTGTCGAGCCCCTGGTCGCAGCGATGGAAACCGACGACGACCGCTATGCCGGCGGTGGCCAGATTTACAACCTCGGCCGCGACAGCGGCGATCCCGCGCTGCAGCTGCGCGGCATGAAGCTGATGCTCGAGAGCGGCAAGGTACCCGCAGAGAGGGTCGGATCGTACAATCTGACCGCCTACCAGCTCGCCGCCCAACTCGGCGACCAGGATGCCGCGCGCGCCTATCTCACCACGATGGCCGATATGGGCTACAGCTTCGACGCGACGATGGGGGACGGCTCGACCAAGACCTTCCACGCCAACGATATCCGCCTGATGATCGCCGAAACCTATTTCGAGGACGGTCAGTACGATGCGGGCCTCGACTACATCAAGGACCAGATCGACGTCCTCGTGGCGGCCGGCGAGAGCTTTCCGGAGAATTGGATCCAGCGCGGTCTCTCGGTTGCCTATGAAGGCGACAGCGCGCAGCAGGCGGTCGAATACGGCACGCTCTACGTGATGCATTTCCCGTCCGAAACGAGCTGGGGCGACGCCATCGCGATCCAGCGAAACATGCTCGATTACGACAACCAGGCGACGCTCGACCTGCTGCGGCTTGCGATGCGCACCAACGCGCTGCGCGAGACGCGGTCCTATATCGACTATATCGACGCCGCCGATGCCCGGCGCCTGCCGGGCGAAGTGACGCGCGTGGTCGAAGCGGGCATCGCCGCGGGCAAGCTCGAAGCGGACGATGTCTATGTCGCCGAAGCGCGCCAGATCGCCAGCGGCCGGATCGACGCCGACAAGGCCGACCTGCCCGATCTCGAGCGCGATGCGCGGGCCGCCGATGCGACCGCCGTCACCGCCAGCGCGGCGGGCGATGCCTTTCTCAGCTACGGCCAGGCCGCCAAGGCGGAGGAATTCTACCGCATCGCGCTGACCAAGCCGGGAGTCGATACGCAGCGTGTGCTGACGCGTCTCGGTATCGCGCAGGCCGACCAAGGGAAGGCGGAAGCGGTCGAGACCTTCGCCAGGATCGAAGGGGCACGCCGCGCGATCGCCGATCTGTGGGCCATCTATGCCGCGCAGAATGCGGCTCCCGCGACCACCGCCGCGGCCACCATGGATACGCCGCAGGACGGCACGGCGCAGCAGTAACGCGGCGCAATTCTCGAATGACGGAGGCGCGGGGCGGGAGCTCCGCGCCTTTTTCTTGTCCGCTTTCTTGTCCGCGGGCCGGTTTCCCGATCAGCGCAAGCGCCTGATCCAGACCTGCCCGTCCTCGCGCCGCTCGAGCCCGAAATTGGGAATGACCTCGATCATGTCGAGGAGGCGGGTATAGCCGTAATTGCGCGTGTCGAAGCTCGACCGGTTGCCCGCGCGCTGGCCGACTTCGGAGAGCTTGGCGAAGCCCTTCTCGTCGCGCTTGCTCGCGTTGTAGGCGTCGAACAGCAGCTGGAGCAACTCCTCGTCGAGCGCGGTATCGGTTTCGCTGTCGCTTCCGCCGCCGCTGCGCCGCCCGTTCGATTTTCCCGAATCCCTGGCGCCGCGTCGTTCGGCCTTCTCCGCGCGGATCAGCGCATCGACGTCGATGAAACGGGTGCAGGCCTGGCGGAAGGCCTCGGGCGTCTTGGCGCTGCCGAAGCCGTAGACGGGCAGCCCGTCCTGCCGGATGCGCATCGCCAGCGGCATGAAATCGCTGTCGCTCGACATGATCCCGAAACCGCTGACGCGCCCGCCGTAGAGCAGGTCGAGGGCATCGATGGTCATCTTCATGTCGGTGGCGTTCTTGCCCTTGGTCAGGTCGAATTGCTGCTGCGGCTCGATGCCGTAGCGATGCATCTTGTCGACCCAGCCCTTGAGGCTGGTCTTGCGCCAGTTGCCGTAGGCGCGGCGGATATTCACCTGGCCGAGTTCGGCGAGTACGGTAAGCACCGGGTCGATCCCCTGGTGGCTCGCATTGTCGGAGTCGATCAGCAGGGCGATATTGGGTTGTTTATGTTCTGACATGCGCGCCTAGATGGCGTTCGATGCCTTCCCGGACAAGCGCTTATTCGGCCGGGCGAAACTCGCCGCTCGCTTCGTCGAGCAGATAGAGGATGCCGTCCGAGATCGCGAAATGCGCCCCGTGCAGGCGCAGCGAGTCACTCGCTTCCTTTTCCTGCACGCACGGGAAAGTCCGCAGATTGGCGAGGCTGACGCCCACCGCGGCGCGCTCCATCGCCATTTCGGCCTCGCGCCCCGAGGTGCCGAGTTCCGCCGCGATCGGCTCGCGCACCTCGTCGAGCATGTCGATCCAGTGCGCGACGAAGCCGCCCTGGCCGGGCTCGTTGCCGTGCAGGTCCTGCGTCAGCGCCGCCTGGCAGCCGCCGCACATCCCGTGCCCCATCACCACCACTTCGCGTACCTTGAGGAACTGGACCGCGAATTCGAGCGCGGCGGAGACGCCGTGGCGGCCGGGTGTGGTCTCGAACGGCGGGACCAGCGCGGCGACGTTGCGGACGACGAAGATCTCGCCCGGATCGACATCGAATATCTGGGCCGGATCGACCCGGCTGTCCGAGCAGGCGATCACCATCACCTGCGGCGACTGGCCTTCCTTCAACTGCTCCCACCGGTCGTGCTGGCGCTGCCAGTCCCCCGACCGGAAACGGCGGTAACCCTCGATCAGTTCGGCATAGCTCTTCATGCTGGCTTCGCTGCAACGAAAATACCGCCGAGACAAGATGCTTCAGGAACCGTTCACTGCAAAAGGTGAAACCACCGTATGGATAAAGGGAGGAAATTACATGAAAAACGCGATCGCATGCGCGCTCATAGCAGGGACGCTCCTCTCCGGCTGTGCAACGCGCCAATTCGTAAAAGGGGAGGGGCTGAAGCCTTCGGAAACCGTGCTGGTCGTCACCGATCCCGCCGGCGCAATCGCGGAAAACGGTCACGGCAACAGCTGTTCCACGCCATGCTACATTCCCCTGCTGCGCGCCAGGGGCGGGGAAATTACCGTAAGCAAGGACGGCTATCACACCGAGCGCTTCCAGATCACCAGCAGCGTGACCGATCGCAAGGTCGCCATGCGCAGCGCCGACTTCGCGGTCGAGGCAATCGACCCCGATCCGGTCAGCATCGGTCTGACGGCGCTGGCACACGCGCTCGACGGCAAGGGCGGGGTGATGGAACTCGATACAAAGGATATTACCGTCACGATGCGGCCACTCGCGCCGGGCGAGGAGGATCTGCTCGCCGATGCCGAACCGCTGACCGGCGAACGTATCCCGCTCGACGAGTGGGAGCCCGCCGGGAGATAATCGCGCGCGGCTTGCAGCAAGACGGGCCGGCGCCTAGATGGGCGGCGCGATGAACGATCTGTCCTCCGCCCCCACGCCCGACGGCGCCAAAGACGACGGGCGCCCCGTGCGCCAGCGCAAGCCCGACTGGATTCGCGTCAAGGCGCCGGTCGGCAAGGGCTATCACGAGACGCGCAAGCTGATGCGCGACCTCAGCCTCAATACGGTGTGCGAGGAAGCCGCCTGCCCCAATATCGGCGAGTGCTGGGAGAAGAAGCACGCCACGGTAATGATTCTCGGCGACGTCTGCACCCGCGCCTGCGCCTTCTGCAACGTCAAGACCGGCATGCCGCGCATGGTCGATCCGATGGAGCCCGAAAACGTAGCGGTTGCGGCGGGCGAAATGGGGCTCAAGCATATCGTCGTCACCTCGGTCGACCGCGACGACCTGCCGGATGGCGGCGCCTCGCAGTTCGTCAAGGTGATCGAGGCGCTGCGGCGCGAGACGCCGGACACCACGATCGAAATCCTGACCCCCGATTTTCGCAACAAGATGCGGCCGGCGGTCGAGGCGATCTGCGAAGCCGGGCCCGATGTCTACAACCACAATCTCGAGACCGTACCACGGCTCTATCCGACCATCCGCCCCGGGGCGCGCTATTACGCCTCGCTGCGGCTGCTCGAGGAGGTCAAGGCGCACGATCCGCTGATCTTCACCAAGTCGGGCATCATGCTCGGCCTCGGCGAGCAGCGGCTCGAAGTGCACCAGGTGATGGACGACATGCGCAGCGCCGATGTCGACTTCATCACCATGGGACAATACCTCCAGCCTACGCCGAAGCACGCCAGGGTGGAAGACTTCGTGACGCCGAAGGCCTTTGCCGCATTCGGCTCGATCGCACGCGCGAAGGGTTTCCTGCAGGTTGCGTCGAGCCCGCTCACACGTTCGAGCTACCACGCGGGCGACGATTTCGCCGAGATGAAGGCCGCGCGCGAGGCGAAGCTGGCGCGAACGGACGGCAAATGAGGCAATATGTCAGAAATCCGTTCGGGCCGAGCTTGTCGAAGCGCTGCTCTTTCTTCTAGCGCAGTTCCAACAGTGAAAAGCAGCCCTTCGACAAGCTCAGGGCGAACGGGAATGGGTTGAACCTGACATGCCGGGAATTCACGAAGTCCACGCCCTCCCGTATTCCGCGGAGCAGATGTTCGATCTCGTCGCCGATGTCGCGCGCTATCCCGAATTCCTGCCCTGGGTCGTCGCCACGCGCGTGCGCAGCGACAGCGATACCGAGATGACCGCCGACATGCTGGTCGGCTTCAAGTCGATCCGCGAGAAGTTCACTTCGACCGTGATCAAGGATCGACCGCACGAAATCACCGTGCACTACGTCGACGGCCCGCTGCGCGATCTCGACAATCGCTGGCAGTTCCGGCCGCTCGGCGAAAATGCCTGCGAGGCCGATTTCTGCGTCGACTTCAGTTTCAGGAACCGTGTTTTCGAGGCCTTGGCCGGGCAGTATTTCGACCGCGCGTTCCGCCGTATGGTCGCCGCTTTCGAAGCGCGCGCGGAAGAGCTTTACGGCAGCAGCAATTCGAGCGCACAAAGCGTCGCCTGACGGCGGATTTCCGCCCGGCCGAGATCTCCGAAGCGCTTCAATTCGCCCTCGGGCTCGCCATCGTCGCCGCGCACCACCCGGGCGAAGACGACCGTGCCGACCGGCTTGTGCTGCGTGCCGCCGCTCGGCCCGGCGACGCCGCTGATCGCGACCGCGATATCCGCCCCGCTATGTTCGAGCGCGCCCTTCGCCATCGACCAGGCGCAGGCGATCGACACCGCGCCGAAGGTTTCGATGATATCGCCCGGCACGCCGAGCGCCTCCATCTTGGCTTCGTTCGAATAGGTCACGAAACCACGGTCGAGCACGGCGGACGACCCGGCGATCTCGGTCAATGCAGCCGCGACGAGACCGCCGGTGCAGCTTTCCGCCAGCGCAACCGTGCGGCCGGCCTGCCGGTTGGCCTCGACCACGCGCCCGGCGAGCTCGGCGACATCGTCCGGAAGGATGGTTTCGATCATTTCGCGCGGTACGGGCACAGCTTCGGCTTATCGACCCCGGTCAGGTCGAACACGAACGCGACCAGCGCACCGGTGTTTTGCGGGGGTAGCGGAGCGATCAGCGAGACGCCGCGTTCGATCTTGCCGCAATCGGCCGTCTTGATCTCCTCGGACAGCTTCTGGACGATCAGGGCGTCGACGAACGGACGCACCGCATCCGCCGGAAGCGACTGGAACAACTCGGCCATGCCTTCGCCACCTTCGTTGTCCTCTCCTCCGGACTGGGCGAACACCGTGAGCACACGCATCGCTGCCGGCCACTTCTTCGCCTGTTGCGCGCGATAGGGAGCGACAAAGGCGTCACCTTTCGTAGCCATGAAGCCATCGGGTTTCAGCTGCGCGCCGCATTTGTCCTCGAACGCCTCGGCCATCAGCGGCATGGCGTAGATAACGCTGTCGGCGAGGTCCTGCTGATCGACGCATTGTTGCGCGAACGCCGCCTGCGGTTGCGCGAGCGCGGCCAAGGCGAGAATCGCCGCCGCGGGCCGGAATGGCTTGATCGTCATGAAATTGTCCTTTCGCCATGAACGGTTGCGACCGCCTGTGCGGCGATGCCTTCGCCGCGGCCGGCGAAGCCGAGACGTTCGGTGGTGGTCGCCTTTACATTAATCCTGTCTGGCTCGGTCGCCAAGAGGTCCGCGATGCGCAGGCGGATCGCCTCGCGATGCGGGCCGATTTTCGGCGCCTCGCAGATGATGGTGAGGTCGACATTGCCGATGCGATAGCCCGCCTGCGCCACCAATCCGGCCGCATGCTCGACGAAGCGCGAGGACGGGGCGCCTTTCCATTGCGGATCGCTCGGCGGGAAATGCGTGCCGATATCGCCTGCGGCCACCGCGCCCAGCAGCGCGTCTACGATCGCATGAAGCGCGACATCCGCATCGCTATGCCCGGCAAGGCCCTTGTCGTGCTCGATCTTCACCCCGCCGAGCCACAATTCCTCTCCCTCGGCAAGGCGATGCACGTCGAAACCGGTCCCGACCCGGACCGGCGAGATGTCGGCCATGAAATCCTCCGTGAAGGTCAGTTTGCGCAAGGCCTCGTCGCCTTCTACCAGCGCCACCTCGCCGCCGGCAGCGCGCAGAACCTGCGCATCGTCGCCCGCATCGGGTTCGCTTGTCCACGAGCGGTGCGCCTCGGAGATCGCCGCGAAGCGGAACGCCTGCGGAGTCTGGACCCGGCGCAGGCTTTCACGATCGGCGCTGCCGGCCATGATCCCCGCTTCATCGACGGCCAGGCTGTCCACGATGGGAAGCACCGGAATAGCACCGCGGTGAAGCGTGAGAGCTTCCAGCAGCCGCTCGATCACCGCCCGGGGCAGGACCGGACGTGCGGCATCGTGGATCAGCACATGACGGGGCTTGTCTCCCGCCAGCGCTTCGACCGCATTGCGAACCGATTCCTGCCGCGTCTCGCCGCCGGTGACGAACCGCACGCTGCCGATACCCGCCAGAGCTTGCCGGGCGAGGTCCTCGCCGTGTTCGGGAATGGCTACGACAATCGGGTCGGCGCCGGCAGCTGCGAGGCTTTCGACCGAATGCCGCAGCACCGGCTTGCCGCGCCACCGGGCGAACTGCTTGGGGACGGGCTGGCCGGCCCGCAAGCCCTTGCCGGCGGCGACCACGATCGCGGCGAACGGGGGCAGGGCGGGGCGCTCGGTCATGAAGCGCGCGGGCTAGCCGCTTGCGCCCCATGCTGCAATGCACTATGCGCTGCCCAAAATTTAGGCACCACCTGCAATGTCCGCACTCCCCAAACCTCCGGCCGTGAAGCCGATCAGCATCGGCTCGGTTACGATCGACACCCCCGTCGTGCTCGCGCCGATGACGGGTGTGACCGACCGGCCGTTCCGTACATTGGTGCGGCGCTACGGTTCGGGCCTCAACGTGACCGAGATGATCGCCAGCCAGGCCGCGATCCGCGAGACCCGCCAGAGCATCCAGAAGGCCGCATGGGATCCGACCGAGGAACCGGTTTCGATGCAGCTGGTCGGCTGCGACCCCGAAAGCATGGGCGAGGCGGCGAAGCTCAACCAGGACCGCGGCGCCGAGATCATCGACATCAATTTCGGCTGCCCGGTGCGCAAGGTGACCAACGGCATGGCGGGGAGCGCGCTGATGCGCGAGGTGCCGCTGGCGACGAAGCTGATGGAAGCGACCGTCGAGGCAGTCGATGTCCCGGTGACGGTCAAGATGCGGATGGGCTGGGACCATGCCAGCCTCAACGCGCCCGAACTGGCGCGGATCGCCGAGGATCTGGGGGTGAAGATGGTCACCGTCCACGGCCGCACGCGCAACCAGATGTACAAGGGTAGCGCCGACTGGTCCTTCATCCGCAAGGTCAAAGAGGCGGTGTCGATCCCGGTTATCGTCAACGGCGATATCTGCGGTATCGAAGACGCGGCACAGGCGCTCGAACAGTCGGGCGCCGACGGGGTGATGATCGGGCGCGGTGCCTACGGCAAGCCGTGGCTGCTCGGCCAGGTGATGCATTGGTGGCGGACCGGCGAACTGCTAGAAAGCCCGAGCTTCGACGAGCAGTACGAAACGTTGGTCGAGCACTACAAGGGCATGCTCGAGCTCTACGGCCGCGATGTCGGGACCAAGGTCGCGCGCAAGCATCTGGGATGGTACACCAAGGGGATGCACGGCTCGGCCGAGTTCCGCAATCACGTCAATTTCATCGAAGATCCCGACCAGGTGCTCGGCGAGATCGAGCGCTTCTACGAGCCGTTCCTGCGGCGGCGCGCCGCGTGAGCGAGGCGCGCGCGCGCCCCGATGCGCAGGTGCAGATCCAGGGGTTTATCTTCGCTACCCTGCTGCTCGATCCCGAAATGACCATCGTCGAAGCCAACAACGCCGCCGAGGAAATGCTCGGCAAGAGCGCGCAACGCATGGTCGGGGCGAAGCTGGGCGAGGTCATCGGCTTCGGCGAGAAGCGGATCGGCGAGCGGCTGGGCGAAGACGAGGCGCAATTGGTCGCGCGCGGCACACCGCTGCAGATCGGCGGCCGCAGTGTATTGGGCAACGTCACCGTTTCGCCTCTCCCGACGCATCCGGGCTGGCGCGTACTGACACTGACCGACGCGGGTCAGGACGACATGGCGCGCACCGGGCCCGACGATGCCGCGCTGGTCGCACCGGCGGTGCTTGCGCACGAGATCAAGAACCCGCTCGCCGCGATTCGCGGAGCGGGGCAACTGGTTGCGCGCAAGCTCGGCGACAAGGATCGTCGGCTCGCGACTGTGATCTCCGACGAGGTCGACCGGATCGCCCGGCTTATCGACCGGATGCAGGGCCTGGGCGCGGTCGCCACCGAGCCGCTCGAAGCGATCAACCTGCACGAGGCGATTCGCAGCGCGTGCCGGAGCGTGCGCGCCGGCAGCGACGGTGCCTTCGCTCTGGAAGAGGAATTCGATCCCTCGATCCCTCCGGTGCTGGCGAGCCGCGATGCACTCGAACAGGTGATCGGCAATCTCGTCGCCAATGCGCGCAACGCCGCTGCCGGGCGCGACGAGGCGACGGTATGCGTGCGCACGCGCTTCGTCAGCGGGCTGGTGCTCAACGCGATCCGGCTCGGGCGGCCGGTCAAGCTGCCTGTCGAAGTACGGATCAGCGATAACGGCCCGGGCATCGATCCGAAGATCGAAAACCGCATCTTCGAGCCGTTCGTCAGCGGCAGCTCGGGCGGGCAGGGGCTCGGCCTCGCGCTGGTCAAGAAGTTGGTCGACGACA
This sequence comes from uncultured Altererythrobacter sp., assembly GCA_913055875.1. Taxonomy (GTDB): domain Bacteria; phylum Pseudomonadota; class Alphaproteobacteria; order Sphingomonadales; family Sphingomonadaceae; genus CAJXJY01. The sequence goes on along the minus strand of CAJXJY010000002.1, from coordinate 142,158 downwards.
TGCACGGACGCATCAGTCACGAGCGCGACAGCAGCCATGGCTGGACGCATTTCCGCGTGCACCTGGCGATTGCACCGCAGGATCGGCGATGACGAAGACCATTCTCCTCGTCGAGGACGACACCTCGATCGCAACCGTCATCGAGGCGGCGATGGCCGACGAAGGTTACGACGTTACCCGCTGCCCGACCCTCGCCGAACGCGACCGTCTGCTCGCGCCGGGCCGGTTCGACATCATGCTGACCGATGTCCGGCTCGCCGATGGCGACGGTCTCGAGGGGCTGGATGCGATTGCGAAATCGCATCCGGATATGCCGGTGATCGTGCTGTCTGCGCTCAACACGCTCGACACCGCGGTGCGCGCGAGCGACGCCAACGCGTTCGAATATTTTCCCAAGCCGTTCGACCTCGACGAACTGGTGCGTGCTGTAAAGCATGCCTTCGACAGCAAGGCAGGCGAGGGCGAGGCCGGCGAAGAACCGCAGGACGGCCTGCCGCTGGTCGGACGCAGTCCGGCGATGCAGAGCGTCTATCGCATGATCACGCGCGTTCTGCGCAACGATCTGACCGTGCTGGTGCTGGGCGAGTCGGGTACCGGCAAGGAGCTCGTGGCGGAGGCGATCCACCAGCTCGGCCATCGCAAGACCGGGCCGTTCGTCGCGGTCAACGCCGCGGCGATCCCCGGCGAACTGATCGAGAGCGAGCTGTTCGGGCACGAGAAGGGCGCCTTCACCGGCGCCGTGGGTCAGGCGATCGGCAAGTTCGAGCAGGCCAATGGCGGCACGCTGTTCCTCGACGAGATCGGCGACATGCCGCCCGACGCGCAGACGCGGCTGCTGCGCGCGCTGCAGTCGGGGCGCATCCGCCGCGTCGGCGGGCGGCAGGAGATCGCGGTCGATGTGCGCATCATTGCCGCAACCAATCGCGACCTGATGCCGATGATCCGCGAAGGCCGCTTCCGCGAGGACCTGTTCTACCGCCTCAACGTGGTTCCGATTCAGTTGCCGCCGCTGCGCGAACGCGCCGAGGATATCGAACCTCTGATCCGCCACTTTCTCGGCCAGGCGGCCGCCGAGGGCCTGCCCGCGCGCACGGCAGACACATCCGCCATCGCCGAGCTGAGCGGCTATCCGTGGCGCGGCAATGTGCGCGAATTGCGCAATGCGATCTTCCGGCTCGCGCTGATGGCGCGGGAAGACCGCATCGATGTACGCACTGTGCGCGAAATTCTCGGTGAGACGCAAGAGATCGCCGGAACCGGGCAGGTTGCCGGTTTCGAAGAGGCGCTGGCACTGTGGCTGAACGAGACCGGTCCGAGCGACGGGACGCTGTATCACTCGGCGCTGTCGGCGTTCGAGCGACCGCTGTTCGAACATGCCTTGCGGCGTACCGGCGGCAACCAGTTGCGTGCCGCGCGTCTGCTCGGGATAAATCGCAATACCTTGCGCAAGAAGCTGGCGGAATTGGCAATCGATCCGGAGCAATTTGCTTCGCGCGCATGACCATGCGCTGGAATTCGTCGCCGCGAACCCTCGATTCACCGACAAAACGCTTGCAAACATGCAACAGCACCGTTGTAGCATTGCAACGATGACTGGCGCGTCTCTGATCGGAACACGAAGCAGCCCGCGCTGGTGGCGCCGGTTCGTCATAGCTTCGCGCCGCGCCAATTTCTTCTTCTGGCTCGAGCTGATCGCGGCGCTCGCGCTGATCGTGATGATGGGGGCGACCTATCTCGCCTTCGCTTCGGCGCCTGCCGACGGACAATTGCTTCCGTCCAACCAGGTCGCCGCACTGCTGATCGGGACGCTGATCCCGGCGATGACGCTGCTGGTCCTGTATGGCCGCAGAATGGCGATCAGTCGTGCGGCGGGCAGCACCGCGCGGCTCCATGTCAGGCTGGTGTTCTTTTTCTCGCTCGTCGCCGCGGTCCCGACGCTGCTTGTCTCTGCCTTCGCCGCTTTCATGTTCCAGTACGGGGTCGATTTCTGGTTCTCGGACGATTCGCGCGGGCTGATGCGCAACGCCAACGAGCTGGCGCGCGAATATTACGAGCAGAACCAGCTCGAGGTGGCCGACGAGACCACCGCCATGGCAGGCGACATGCAGTACTATTTCGAGAATACGGCGCGGCTGTCGCTGACCGGCGACGAATTCGTCGATTTCGTCCAGTACCAGATGCAGAGCCGCGAGGTGAACGAGACCGCGATCCTGCAATCGGTCGACGACGGCTCGCTGCGGACGATCGCGACCTACAATCTCACGCAGGGCAGCGAGCCCGGCGAGTTCGGCAACGCCGTGGTCGACCGGCTGCGAGCAGGAGAGCGTGTCGTTGTCGACGCCGATGCGACCCGGCTGCAGGCCCTTGCGCCGATCGACCTCGACAACGGCACGTTCCTCTACAACGCACGCAACACGGAAGCGATATCGTTCACCTCGTGGGACCGGGCCCAATCGATCGCGGCGAATTATGACGCGCTCACCCGCCGCGCGCGGGCGCTGCAATTGCGCTTCCACCTCGCGCTGTTTTTCGTTTCTCTCGCGCTGCTCGGCGTGGCGGTGTGGTTCGCGTTGCGTTTCGCCGATCGGCAGGTGGAACCGCTGACCGATCTCGTTCTGGCGGCGCGCAAGGTGGGTGCGGGCAATTTCGCGATGCGTGTGGAAGGGCGCACCGGCGCCGACGAGATCGGGCTGCTCAACCGCGCCTTCAACCGCATGACGGCGCAGATCGAGAAGCAGACCGATGCGCTGGTCGGTGCCAACCGCCAGCTCGACGATCGGCGGGCGTTTATCGAAACCGTTCTGCAATCGGTATCCGCGGGGGTGCTATCGATCAGTGGCGGCGGTACGATCGAGCTGATGAACGGCCCGGCGCAGAAACTGCTGCTCGGCGACGAGAGGGCGGTGGGAACCGGCATGAAGCTTGCGGATCTCGCGCCGCAGATCGGGGCGCTGGTCGAAGCCGGGATTTCGAGCGGCGTTGTCAGCTACAACCGCGAAGGCGAGTTGCTGACGCTGGCGGTCAAGATTGCCGATACCAGCGACGGCAGGGTCATCACCTTCGAGGATATCACCCGCCAATTGCTCGACCAGCGCCAGGCGGCCTGGTCCGACATCGCACGGCGGATCGCGCACGAGATCAAGAATCCGCTGACTCCGATCCAGCTTGCGACCGAGCGCCTCAAGCGCCGTTACCGCAAGCAGATCGAGAGCGACGGCGAGCTGTTCGACGAACTGACCAGCACTATCGTCCGCCAGGTCGGCGATCTGCGCAAGATGGTCGACGAGTTCTCCAGCTTCGCGCGGCTGCCCAAGCCGGTGTTCCGGCAGGAGGATGCGCTCGACCTGATCCGCCAGGCGCTGTTCCTGCAGGAAGTTGCGCATCCGCAGATCGATTTCGCGCTCGCGGGCGATATCGACGGACCCGTGACGATGTCATGCGACCGTCACCAGGTCGGTCAGGCGATGACCAACGTGCTCAAGAATGCCGTGGAGGCGGTGGAAGCCAAGGCCAAGACCTCCGAACCCGATTATCGCGGACGCGTTTCGGTCGGGATCGCCGTCGGCAAGGGCGATCTGGTGGTCGCGATCGAGGATAACGGCGTCGGCTTGCCGCAGGATCGCGACCGCATTGTCGAACCCTATGTCACGACCCGCGAGAAGGGCACCGGGCTGGGTCTCGCGATCGTGAACAAGATCGTCGAGGAGCACGGCGGCGAAATGACCTTTTCGGGGGGTGAGCAGGGGGGAACCAGGGTGACGCTGCGGTTCGCGCGCGAACCGGCACAACACAGGCAGAACGACGAGTCGGCCGAATGACCGGCGGAAAGGACATGCGCTGATGGCGCTCGACATTCTCATAGTCGACGACGAACGCGATATTCGCGAACTCGTATCCGGAGTCCTCAGCGACGAAGGCTACGAATGCCGCACCGCGCCCGACAGCCAGGCCGCGCTCGATGCGATCGACGATCGCCGGCCGAGCCTCGTGCTGCTCGACGTGTGGCTTCACGGCAGCCCGATGGACGGGCTCGAAGTACTCGACGAGATCAAGAAGCGCGAGCCCGAGCTGCCGGTGATCATCTTCTCCGGCCACGGCAATATCGATACCGCCGTTTCGGCGGTCAGCCGCGGCGCGATGGATTTTATCGAAAAGCCGTTCGAGGCAGAACGCCTGCTCCACCTCGTCGAGCGCGCGACCGAAACCGAACGCCTCCGGCGCGAGAATTCGCAATTGCGGCAGGGCTTCGCGCATGGCGAGGAGTTCACCGGCAATTCGACCGCGATCAACCAGGTCCGCGCGACGCTCAAGCGCGTCGCCGGGACCGGCAGCCGGGTGCTGATCAGCGGCCCCGCGGGGGCCGGCAAGGAAGTCGCCGCACGGCTACTCCATGCGTGGAGCACGCGTGCCGAATCGGCTTTCGTTATCGTCAATTCCGCGCGCATCACACCCGAGAAATTCGAACAGGAGCTGTTCGGCGAAGAAGCCGAAGGCAAGCTGGTGCGACCCGGCCTGCTCGAACTCGCGGATGGGGGCACGCTCTATCTCGACGAAATCGCCGACATGCCGCTGTCGACGCAGGCGCGCATCCTGCGCGTGCTGACCGAGCAGAGCTTCGTCAGGGTCGGGGGCAGCCGTCAGATCGGCGTCGACGTGCGTGTCGTTTCGTCCACATCGCGCGACCTGCAGAAGGAGATGGAGGAAAAGCGCTTCCGCGAGGATCTCTTCTATCGCCTCAACGTCGTCCCGGTGACGATCCCGTCGCTGGCCGAAAGGCGCGACGATATCCCTGCCCTGGCGGAGCATTTTTTCACCCGCCATGCCGCCGAACAGGGGATCATGGCGCCGGCAATCGCCGAGGAGGCGATGGCGGCACTGCAGGCCTACGACTGGCCCGGTAACGTGCGCCAGCTGCGCAATGTGGTGGAGCGGACGATCATCCTGACCCCGCGCGACCGGGTCAAGACGATCGAGCCGGACATGCTGCCGAGCGAGGTCACCGGCGGCAAGCTCGGCGGGGGAGGGGGCATCTCCGCTCTGATGGGTATCCCCCTGCGCGAAGCCCGCGAGAGCTTCGAACGTGAGTATCTCGCGATCCAGATCCGCCGCTTTTCGGGCAATATCTCCAAGACCGCGAGCTTCATCGGGATGGAGCGCTCGGCGCTGCACCGCAAGCTCAAGCTGCTCGGGATGGGCGAACGCAAGGCGAGCGAGCGGAAGAACTAGGGCTTTTGCGTAGCGAAGCCTGAAACATTTGCGCGTCACGGCGGTTTGACAGTATGCCGCCCGAAGAACCGGCCCGACGTTGGCGAAACCGGCGAAGGGCCAGAATGCGGACCGCAATAACGGCCGCCAAGAAAGGGATAACCTGCCATGCCGAGCGATCGCACACTTTCCGCGCGCACCCCTCCACCGAGCCCGCCGCCCGCGCCCAAACCGGGCAAGCAGCCGAGCCTGCAGGATGCCTTCCTCAACCTGTTGCGCAAGAACAAGACCCCGGTGACGATGTTCCTCGTCAAGGGCGTGAAGCTGCAGGGCATCGTCACCTGGTTCGACAATTTCTCGATCCTGCTGCGGCGCGATGGCCAGTCGCAGCTGGTCTACAAGCACGCGGTTTCGACCATCATGCCGGGCCAACCGGTCGATGCGAGCCAGTTCGCCAGCCAGGACAGCAATCGCAAGCAGCGCCTGCTGCAGGACGTGTTCCTGTCGCGCGTCGCCGAGGCCGAGGCGCAGGTGACCATGTTTCTCGTCAACGGCGTGATGCTGCAGGGCAAGATCGCCGCCTACGACCTGTTTTGCACGCTGCTCGAACGCGAAGGCTACGTGCAGCTGGCCTACAAGCACGCGGTTTCGACCATTCAGCCGGCAACGCATGTCGATCTGAGCGACGACTGGGAAGGCGAGGAAGACTGAGCTTCGACGATAACCTGCTGGGCGAGGTCTCGCGCGGTGCGCGGGCGCTGGTCGTGTGCCCCGATATCCGCGGCACGGCGCACGACCTCGATCCCGAGGCCCGGCTCGAGGAGATCTCGGGTCTGGCGCTGGCGATCGGCATCGTCGTCGCCGAGGCTTTCGTGCTACCCGTGCGCAATGTCCGGCCCGACACGCTGTTCGGCTCCGGCCAGGTCGACAATATCGGCACGCAATGCGAGCTGCACGAGGCCGAATTGCTGGTCGTCGACGGGGCCCTCAGCCCGATCCAGCAGCGCAACCTGGAGGAAAAGCTCGGTCGCAAGGTGATCGACCGCACCGGGCTGATCCTCGAAATCTTCGGCGAGCGCGCGGCAACCGCAGAAGGGCGGTTGCAGGTGGAGCTGGCGCATCTCGACTACCAGCAGAGCAGGCTCGTGCGCAGCTGGACCCACCTCGAACGCCAGCGCGGCGGCTTCGGTTTCCTCGGCGGCCCGGGCGAGACGCAGATCGAGGCCGATAGGCGGATGATCCGCCAGCGCATGGCGCGGCTGCGCAAGGAGCTGGAGCAGGTCCGCCGCACCCGCGCGCTGCATCGCGAACGGCGCGGCAAGGCGCCATGGCCGGTGATCGCGCTGGTCGGCTACACCAACGCAGGAAAGTCGACGCTGTTCAATCGCATGACCGGAGCCGACGTCATGGCCGAGGACCTGCTGTTCGCCACGCTCGACCCGACGATGCGTGCGATCCGCCTGCCGGGGGTCGAGAAGGCGATCCTGTCGGATACGGTCGGCTTCATTTCGGACCTGCCGACGCAGCTCGTCGCGGCCTTCCGCGCGACGCTCGAAGAGGTCACCGGGGCGGACATCATCGTCCATGTGCGCGATATGGCGAACGAGGCTTCGGCGGTGCAGAAAACGCAGGTGCTCGAGGTGCTGGCCGAGCTCGGGATCGTCGAAGGGGAAGATGGCGAAGACGGCGGAGCAATCCCGATTATCGAGGCCTGGAACAAGTGGGACGTACTGACGGCAGAGCAGCGCAAGGTGCTTGAGCAGGCCGCCGGCGAACTCGACGGTGCCGTACCGGTCTCCGCGCTCTCCGGGTTCGGGCTCGACCATCTGATTGAGACGATCGCACAGCGGCTGACGGCCGATGCGCGCGAATACAGCTTCACCGTACCGGCTTCCGATGGCCAGCGGATCGCGTGGCTCCATGCGCGCGGCGAAATCCTCCGCGACGAAGAGGCAGAGGAGGTGGAGAACGGCATGCCGATGCGGCGGATCGACGTGCGCCTGACCGAACGCGAGCACGGGCGCTATCTCGCGTTGCAGGACTGAGTCATGCTGGAAGGGATCGAGACCGGCTACGAAGATCGCTGGGACTTTCCCGACCGCGCGCCTCCCGACCGGCCCTATCTCCTCGCAACCGTCCCGCGCACCGGGAGCACCTTCGTCAGCCATTTGCTGTGGCGCAGCGGATGTCTCGGCGCGCCGCTCGAATATCTCAATTTCGAACCCTCCGGCCCCTACGGCCACGCTTCGGCCTCGCCGCAATTGCAGCGCGAGCTGTGGGAGAACGCGCTGCGCAGGCGGACCTCGCCAAACGGCGTGTTCGGCCTCAAGGCGTTTCCGCTCCAGTTGGAGGAATTGTCGCAGGCCAATCCCCCGCTGCTCCGCGCAGTGCTGCACTTCCTGCTACCGCCGGGACGGGCGAGGGTGGTCCAGCTGCGCCGCCGCGATGCCACCGCGCATGCCGTTTCCTACGCCAGGGCGATGCTGTCGGGCATCTGGCGTGCGGAACAGGAGACGGAAGGGCGGGACGAACCCGAATTCGACGCGCAGGCACTCGAGCGGGCGGGTCGGCTGATCGCGACGCAGGAACGGGCGTGGGCGGACATGTGCCGCGAGATGCACATCGAGCCGCTGGTGGTCTGGTACGAAGACGCGGTTGCCGATCCGGCCGGTTTCGTGGCGACAACGGCCGATTATCTCGCTGTCGAACTCGATACGGATGCTCGGACCGTGGTGCCTGAAATCAGGCGGCAGGATCAGCGCGGCGCGCGCGAATGGAAGGAGCGGGCCGGGAAGGGCGGCTAATCCTCGCCCGCCTTCACCTGCTGCCACAGCGCTTCCTGGCCAGCGAGATCCCGCTCTGCAAAATTCCCTCCCGCCAACCGTTCCATAGCGCGGAAGCGGCGCTCGAACTTGGCATTCGCCGAACGCAGGGCGTCCTCGGGCGCGATACCGTAGGCCCGCACCAAATTGACCGCCGCAAACAGCAAATCACCCGCTTCTTCTTCGCGCTTGTCGGGCGCCGCTTCGGCCAGCTCGTACATTTCCTCGCGCAGCTTGTCGGCGGGACCGTTCGTATCGGGCCAGTCGAAGCCGGTGCGCGCGGCGCGTTTCTGCAGTTTGTCGGCACGCATCAGCGCCGGCAGCGCGAGAGCGACGCCGTCGAGCGCGCTCTCCGCTCCCTTGGACTTGCGCTCGGCCGCCTTGATCGCCTCCCAGCGCTCCTCGCGCATCTCTCCAACCTCGTCGCCGAATATATGCGGATGCCGCGCGACGAGCTTGTCCGATATCGCCTTCGCAACGGCATCGAAATCGAACAGTCCGTCTTCCTCGGCGATGCGCGCCTGGAACACGACCTGGAAGAGCAGATCGCCGAGTTCGTCGCGGATATCGTCGACGTCCTTGCGCGCCACCGCGTCGGCGACCTCGTAGGCTTCCTCGATAGTATGCGGCACGATCGTCTCGAAACGCTGCGCACGATCCCATTCGCACCCGTTCTCCGGGTCGCGCAATGCACGCATGATCGAAAGGAGGCGGTCTAGCTGGGCAGGCATCGCTTGTGAGACTGTCTTGGAACGATAATATCTATTATGTTAAATTGAGAGGCGATTGGAGAGAGACCCGTGAGGCCCTCCTCGCTACATGAAGAAGCCGATCATAAGGGTCAGGCCCGCGAAAATGCATCCCCAGGTCAGTGCCATGCGCACGGTTTTCTTCCAGTCGAGCCGATAGGATGCGTACGCGCTGAGCATAAGCAACAGCCAGCCGATCAGCGCAACGATCTGGATCGTGGCCATGTTCGTCACAGTTCGATCTCCATTCCATCATAGCCGACCATGACATTGTCCGGGGTTTCGCCACACAGGGTCGCATAATCCATGCTCTTGTCCAGATGCGTCAATACGGTCCGTGTCGCGCCGCTGCGTTCGGCCAGGTCGAGCGCCATTGCGAGATGCGCATGCGTCGGATGCGGATCGCGGCGCAGGCAATCGGTGACAAGCAGATCGGCGCGGTCGAACAGGTCTACCATCGGTTCGGTAATTTCGCTGAAGTCCGTCGCGTAAACGACCGATTTTCCTGCATATTCGAAGCGGTAGCCGGTCGTTTCCCCTGGACCGTGCGGCATCTGGACCGATTCCACACCGAAACCCGAGCAGATGCGCAGTCGATCGAGCGTATCGAGGCTCACTATCGTCGGATAGCCGTGCTGCCCGGCAAAGACATAGTCGAAACGGCGGCGCAGGCGCTGCACCGTTTCCGCCGAGGCATAGCCGGGCAGCGGTGCGCCGCGCCCGTAGCGCATGACGCGCAGATCATCGATTCCGTGGCAGTGATCGGCGTGGTCGTGCGTCCAGAACACCGCGTCGACGCTGCCGATCCCGTTGACGAGCAATTGCTGGCGCAGATCGGTCGAGGTGTCGACCAGCAGCCGGTTGCCTTCGTCGCTCTCGACGAGGATCGACACACGCGTGCGCCGGTTCTTCGGTTCGTCCGGATCGCAGTCGCCCCAGTCCTCTCCGATCCGCGGCACGCCGGTCGACGTGCCGGAGCCGAGGATCACAACTTTCACGCCGCCGCCTTGGCAAACAGCGAAAAGAAATTCCGCGTAGTCGTTGCGGCCAGCTGTTCGAACGGTTCGTCGCGCAGGCCGGCGACGAATTCCGCCGTGTTGCGAACATATGCCGGCTCGCAGGATTTGCCGCGATGCGGCACCGGGGCGAGGAACGGGCTGTCGGTTTCGACGAGCAGCCGGTCGGCAGGCACTTTCACAGCGATTTCCTGCAGTTCCCTGGCGTTCTTGAAGGTAACGATGCCCGACAGCGAGATCGTCAGCCCCATGTCGAGCACCTTGCGACCGAACTCCTCGGAGGCGGTGAAACAGTGGATCAGCGCGGGGAAGACGCCCTTCCCCAATTCGTCGGCGAGGATCTCGGCGGTATCGTCCTCGGCGTCGCGAGTGTGGATGACCACCGGCAGCTGCACCTCGCGCGCGACGCCGATATGCATGCGGAACAGGTCGCGCTGCACTTGCCGGTCGGACTTGTCGTAATAGTAATCGAGCCCGGTCTCGCCGATCGCGACGACCCGCGGGTTGTCGGTCGCCTCGCGCAGCACCTCGGCGCCGAGATCGGCGTGCTGGTCGGCCTCGTGCGGGTGGATGCCGACGCTCGCCCACACATCGGGCTCGCGCTCGGCGGTGCCCACCACCTGCGCCCATTCGCTGCGCCGTGTCGAGATGTTGAGGAAGCCCCCCACCCCCACCGCCCGTGCGCGCTCGAGGACGTTGGGCTGATCCTCGACCAGGCCCTCGTATTCGAGGTGGCAATGGCTGTCGATCAGCATCACGCCGCCTCTTCCGCTGGCAGTTCGAGCCGGGGGAATACCGGCGTCGGCTTGTCGATGCGATGACCGCCAGCGGTCAGCGCCTCGAACCACGCCGCATCGCCCAGATCGACGTAGTTGCGCCGTTCGTCGGGAACGCCCAGCTGATCGAGTACCGCCGCCGCCTTCGTTGGAATGACGGGTTGTATCGCGACGGCGAGATCGCGGATCGCCATGAACAGCGTCAGCAGCACCACGCACATCCGCTCGGGGTCGGTCTTCCGGAGCGCCCACGGCGCCTGTTCGTCGACGTATTGGTTGCAGGCCCAGACCGCCTGCATCCACGCTTCGATCCCCTGCGAGAAGGCCAGCTTCTCGAACTCGTCAGGCAGAGTGGTGGCGCAGGCGTGCTGCACCTTGGTCAGCAACGCCTTGTCGTCGCCCGCCGGCTCGAAGGCCCCGACTTCCCCGTCGAGGTTCTTGGCGATCATCGAGAGCGTGCGTTGCGCCAGATTGCCGAAACTGTTGGCCAGCTCGGCATTGGCGCGCGAAACGATCGCCTCGGCCGAATAGCTGCCGTCCTGCCCGAAGGCGATTTCGCGCATGAAGAAATAGCGCAGCGTATCGACCCCGAACCGCTCCGCCAGTTCGAGCGGATCGGTGACGTTGCCGAGCGATTTCGATTCCTTCTCTCCGCGATTGAGCAGGAAGCCATGCGCGAAGACGTGTTTCGGCAACTCGATTCCGGCGCTCATCAGGAAGGCAGGCCAGTAGACCGTGTGGAAGCGCACGATATCCTTGCCGATCAGGTGGAGGTCCGCGGGCCAGAATTTGCGCCACAACTCGGTGTCGTCGGGGTATCCGAGCCCGGTGATGTAATTGGTGAGCGCATCGACCCAGACATACATCACGTGCCCTTCGCTGTCCGGCACGGGGACGCCCCAGTCGAAGCTGGTGCGGCTGACCGAGAGGTCCTTGAGCCCGCGTTCGACGAAGGCGATCATCTCGTTGCGGCTGCGTTCGGGCTCCAGGAATCCGGGCGTTTTCAGCAGGTCGAGTAACCGATCCTGGTATTTCGACAGGCGAAAGAACCAGGTTTCCTCGGTGGTCCATTCGACCGGGGTGCCTTGCGGCGAGAGCTTCTCCCCGCCCTCCCCATCGACCAGCTCGCTCTCGTCGTAATAGGCCTCGTCGCGGACCGAGTACCAGCCCTCGTAGCGGTCGAGATAGAGGTCGCCATTGGCGTCCATCGCGCGCCAAATGGCCCCGCTGGCGCGGTGGTGTTCCTTGTCGACGGTGCGTATGAAGCGGTCGTAGGAGATATTCAGAGCGTCGTCCATCGCCCTGAAATAGCCGGACATTTCGTCCGCCAGGTCGCGCGCGGTGCGGCCCTGTTCCTCGGCCTTGCGCGCCATTTTGAGCCCGTGCTCGTCGGTGCCGGTCTGGAACCGCACTTCGCGTCCGCGCAGGCGCTGGAAACGCGCGATCACGTCGGCCGAAACCGCTTCGTAGGCGTGGCCGATATGCGGGCGACCGTTGGGATAGTTGATCGCCGTAGTCAGGTAATAGGGGTCAGGCATCGGCCCGCTCGCTAGCGGGCGCCGCCGCGGCAAGCAAGGTACCGATTTCCATCGCGAGGAGGCCCGGATCGAAATTGTAGGTCGGGGCCTGTCCGCCGAGTGTCACCAGTTGCGAATAGGCCTCGGTTATCGCGGGAATGCGCGAGCGGGGCGCGCTCTCGACCTCTGACGCAAGCACCGCGCGGGCGAGATCGAATGCGGCCCTGATCCGCTCCCTGCTCGGGCGTGCGCCGATGGCGGTGGCGAGCTTGCCGCGCAGTTCGAATTGCGGATCGCCCTCCTGAACGATCGAGCGCATCAGCCCGTCGAGCGCACCGAGATCGTGCTCGACGAATTCGAGCGCCTGCCCCGGCGAACCGCCCGCGGCGGCGATCGCGGCGAGGCGCGTCGCCGAATCCGCCTCAGGTGCTTCGCGAGCGAGCAGGCCGGCGATCTCGTCGTCGGGCAGTGCCGGGAAACGCAGCATGCGACAGCGCGAACGGATCGTCGGGAGCAGGCGCGCCGGACGATGCGTGACGAGGAGGAAATAGGTTCCTTCGGGCGGTTCCTCGAGGCTCTTGAGAAGCGCGTTGGAAGCGCTTTTTTCGAGATCGTCCGCCGGATCGACGATTACCGCGCGCCGGCTTCCCAGCGTGGGCCGCGTGGTCAGCCTCTGCTGCATCGCGCGGACCAGATCGATCGGGATGTTACGCTTGGTCTCGTAGGGTTTGCCCTCCTCGCGTTTTCTGGCCTCCTTGTCGTCCTTGGGCGGGTGTGTGAGCACGATGATGTCGGGATGGTCGGCCATCGATCGCGAGACGCCGTCCGATCCTACCAACTCGCGCGCGGCAGCCAACGCGAAGTCGATCTTGCCCAACCCGCGCTTGCCCGCGAGGATCCAGCCATGATGCATGCGCGGCCCCGCCGTCGCGGCGCGCCATTCCTGCCACGGTCTGTCGTGTCCCGGTGCAGTCATCGGACAGTTGCCAGCAAGGGTGCGACTGCGTTCATCACACGGATGTGAACCACCTCGGGCGAACCTGCCGCATCGACGATTCGGAAACCATCGGGATCGGCTTCGGCCAGTTTGCGGAACGTGTCGGCCACCTCTGCGTGATACGAAGCATCACGCCCGCCGATCGCATCGCTCGCCCCGCGGTCGCGTTCTGCGAGGCGTGCGCCGGCCGTCGCAGGGTCGGTGTCGAGCAGCACAGTGAGGTCGGGCCGCAAACCCTCGCTGCCACGATCGTGCAACGCGACGATGGCGTCGTCGCCCAGCCCCCCTGCCCCACCTTGGTAGGCGCGGCTCGAATCGACGAAGCGGTCGCATACGACCCACTTTCCTTCGACCAGCGCGGGCCGGATCAGCTTTTCGACATGGTCCGAGCGTGCCGCTGCGAACAGCAGCGCCTCGGCGCGCGCGTTCCAGCCTCCGCCGGGCGAGTGGAGCAGCAATTCGCGGATCGCCTCCGCCCCGTCGGTCCCGCCCGGTTCGCGCGTGGCGACCACCGCGATACCTCGCGCTTCGAGTGCCGTCCCTAGCAGCCGGGCCTGGGTCGACTTGCCCACCCCCTCCCCGCCCTCGAGAGCGATGAAGCGCCCCCGGCTCATCGTATGATCCCGAGCAGGCCGTTGCGCAATCTCTGCCAGCCATCAGCGCGCGCGACATCGTGCGTCGCGTAGAGCGGTACGCGCGAGCGCGGCAGGTCGCCGGCCGCAATTTCGAGTTCCGCCACCTTTTCGCCCTCGGCGATCGGAGCGCGCAACGGCCCCTCGTAATGAACCGTGAGCTTCACCGCGCCGCGGTGCCCCTGCGGCACGGTGGCGTTGACGGGGCCATCTGCGCGGAGGCTCACTTCGGTCCGCTCGCCGTCCTGGACCATGGCGGCAGCAATCGGTGCTCCGGCGTCGAACAGCGGTCGCGCGCGATAGGCCAAAAAGCCCCATTCAATCAGATCGCGCGCGAGCCGGTTGCGTTCGCGGGTGCGCTCGGCCCCCGCCACCACCATCACCAGCCGGCGCCCGTCGCGCACCGCCGAGCCGAGGAACCCGCTGCCCGACTGATTGGTGAACCCGGTCTTGATTCCGTCCGCGCCCTCGACCCGCCCGGTGATAGGGTCGCGATTGTCCTGCGCGATGCCGTTGAAGCGATAACCTGGAAGCCCGACATATTGGGCGTAGAGCTTCGGGTGCCGCGTCACCAGCGCGCGTGCGAGCCTGGCGAGATCCGCGGCGGTGGTGAAAGTCCGCCCCTCGTCCATCCACCCGTTGGGCGTGCCGAAATGCGTATCGCGCATGCCGAGCCGGCGTGCAGCCTCGTTCATCTTCGCAACCCAGGCCGGTACCGAACCCGCAGCACCTTCGGCCAGCAGGACGGCGCCGTCATTGGCCGAAACCGCGGCAATGCCGCGCAGGAGGTTGTCGACCGCGACGCTTTCTCCGTCCGGGATGAACATGGTCGAGCCCTTGCGGTGCCATTCCTCGAACGCCGCATCGCTGAGGGTGAAGCGCTGGCCGGTCGACAGCTCGCCCGCCGCGATCATCTCGAACGCGACGTAGAGCGTCATCACCTTGGTGATCGAGGCCGGCATGAAGCGCCGATCGGCTTCCTTGGCGAACAATACCTGGCCCGAGGAAAGGTCCTGCAGGTAGACGATCGGTACGTCCGGGCTGTCCGGAGCGGCGATCGAAATCGCAGCCAAGCTTCCCGCCGCGACGGACCACGCCATCGCCACCGCGCCGACGGTCAGGGAAAACAGCTTGCCGATCATCGCTCCCGTCGCCGGACGGGGGCCGGCGCTCTATCCTGCAGTGAATACGCGCGCGTCGCTATAGCCCGCCGCGCGGACCTTGGCGAGCGCAGCTTCGGCCTGTCCACGGGTCGCGTATGGGCCCGTTCGGACACGGTAGAATCGCCCGGCCTGCGTGACGAAGCCCCCGAGCCGGTCGGCCGCATGTTCGGCGTTGGCGCGATTGGAGAACGCAGCCGCCTGGACGATGAAATCGCCGTATTGCGCGGGGTCGGCTTCGCTCGCGTAGCGTGGCGGGGCCTGGCGCACCGGCGCCGGTCGTACCGCCTGCGGACGCGCCGGAGCGAGCGCGATCAGCGTATTCGACAGCGGACGCAACGGATAGCTCCGGTTGGCTCCGCGCTCGCTGCCCGGTGCATCGCCGTAGCCGGTTTGGGCCGTCCTTGGCGCGGCCGCCACGGACCGAGGCGGCGGCGAGGCGCTGCGCAGGCTCGCCGCGCCGCTCTGCGGCAATTTGCGTTCGAGCACGGCCAGCAGCGACTTGGGCGTATTCATCCGCTCCTTCGCAGCTCGCCCGGCGCGCAGTTCGGCGCGGTCGGACTCGGGCGGATTGACGCGGCGGAGGCGCACCGGCACGCCCTCGCCTCCGCCCAGTTGCATCTGGGCTGCAGGCGACAGCGCAACCAGGCGCGCGTTGGTCATCGGCCCGCGCCGCTCGACGCGGGCGAGGATGGTCCGTCCGGTATCGAGCGCGGTGATCTCGACATAGCTCGGCAGAGGCAGCGTCTTGTGCGCCACCGTGACGCCCTGCCCCGCTTCGCGGTCGAAAGTCGCATAGCCGACCGCGTCGTAGCTGGCGGTATCGGCGGGAACGTATTCGACGCCCTGGACAACGAACGGCTCTCCGAGCACCTGCGGATAATCCGCCATCGGCCCGGTCTGCGCATTCGCAGCACGAGCCTGGGTAGAAACGCTCGCCACCTCCTCTCCGCCGCCCGGTATCAGTGCGCAGCCGCCCAAGGCGAGAGGCAGCGCAGCGGTCAGGCCGAAAAGGGCGAAGGCCCGTCGGGAGGCGTTATTGGGCAATCTCATCTGCAAGCAACCCCACACTCATCGCGTAGTAGTTCGAGCAGTTATATTCGAGGATGACCCGATAATTTGACGTTAACAGCCAGGCAGGGGTGTTCGGCCCGTCGGGCTGGAACAGCGACGCCATGACGTCGTCGCCCAGCGGAACCTGCGGCTGCACGCCGAGCCGCTTCCATTCGGCGACGGTCTTCCACTGGCTGTGCCGCTCGTGCACGCGCGGGCAGACCGGCGCGACGATCCTGCTGGAGACCGCGTCCCAGTCGAACCCGCCCGGCACATAGGCGCGCACGCCCCACGGTTGCCCGCGGCGCCAGCCTGCATCGCGGAAATAGTTGGCGATCGAGGCGATCGTGTCGGCCCGATTGTTGAAGATGTCCGCGCGCCCGTCTCCGTCGCCGTCGGCTGCGAGACGCAGATAGACGCTCGGCAGGAATTGCGGGTTGCCGAACGCCCCCGCCCAGCTGCCGACCAGGTTCGAGCGCGGAAAGCCGCGATCGGCGATCTTGAGCAGGTCGACCCATTCGCCCGCGAACAGGTCGCGCCGCCGCCCTTCCCATGCCAGCGTCGCCAGCGCACGCGACAGGTCGAAGCCGCCCTTGTAGCTGCCGTAATTGGTCTCGTGCCCCCAGATCGCGACCACGATCTCGCCCGGCACGCCGTATTCGGCTTCGACCGCGCGGATCGTCGAGCGATTGGCCGCATGGGTGTTGCGCCCACCGCGGATCCGTGCCGCATCGACATGGCGCGCGATATAGGGCGCGAGCGCGGGATAGCCGGTACCGCTGGACGAGCCGGGCTGGTCGCGGTCGAGTTCGATCACGCGCTGATTCGGCGTCAACCCTTCGGTCATGCGCTGGATGGTAGGTTCGCTCACTCCTTCGGCGCGCGCACGGGCGATCAGAAGTTGCAGGTAGGCGTCGAAGCTCAGCTGCTGTGCCTCGGCACGCGGCGGCGCGACGAAGAGGGTAGCGACACAGGCGAAAACGAGAAGGAGGCGCGATATCATGGCGCCGACTTGGCAGAACTCTGCTTAACCGCAAATGATTTTCGACGGTTAAGCGGGCGGTCGCGCCAAACCGATTCAAACTGCCTGCTTCCGCGCTCCGCACGTGACTTTCGCGCGGCGTGCGGTTAGCGAGCGTCGCCAGCGGACAGGTGGCAGAGCGGTTGAATGCACCGGTCTTGAAAACCGGCAAGGGTGCAAGCCCTTCGTGGGTTCGAATCCCACCCTGTCCGCCAGATTCCTTGCGGCCTATCGCTTCGCTACTTGAGGCCGGGTGGGCCTACCGCTTCGCTACTCGAGGCCGGATCGATTTCGGATTTATCGGACTGACCCCATCCGTCGTCACCTCGCCGGTACCGCAATCCTACTCGACCCGCATTCGCGCCTGCAGCGCAAACGAAGCCCCGGCGACGAAACTTCCCGATGTCGTCACTCGGAAATCGGTAATCGCCGCGTCGCAATTGTCGCCATCGGCAGTCGGCACATAGGTCCAGGTCGCGCCGTTGTCGTTCGAGAACTGGAGGTTGTCGGAAGTGCTGCCGAGCGCCGAATAAAGATAGCTTATCCCCGATACCGGGCTCCCGTCGACGAACCGCACCGGCCCGGATCCGCTCGCAAGGTCGGCAAGGCACATCTTGGCGTCGGCCGGGACATCGTCGGTTACGGTGACTGTGCCGGCATCGACGGCAGCCTGGCCGGTGTTCGCCACCGTGATCAGATACTCGATCAGCGCTCCGGGAATCGCCTTGGCGTCGGTCGTGCCTTCCACGGGGTTGGAGATCACCGCGCTGGTCTTGGTCACCGACAATGTCGTGTGCGGCAGGCAGAAGGTGATGTCGTGCAGCGAGATCGCCTGCTGGCCGGGATCGCTCGGCGCGAGCGAGTGGTTGCCGTATTCGATCACGATCGTGTCGACCGGGGTTGCGAAAGTGACCACGACGTTGCCGTTGTTCGACGTATTGCCCGACGAAGCGTCGCCATAGGCGGTGTTGCCGATCACGTAATTGGCGACGCCGTTGGTCAGCACCGGCAGCACGGCGACGCCGTTGAGCCTGCCGCTCACGGTTATGCGGTCGGCGAACTGGTTGCTGCCCCAGTCGACGTCGAACACGGTGAACTGCGCCCCTGCCATCGCGCGCGGCAGCGTGATGGTGGTAGTCACGACGTCGGTCCGGTTGGCGAGGTTGACGAGCTGGATCAGCGATTGCTGCGCCGGCGACAGCCCGCCGGTGACGTCCGATTGCAGCGTCGGCGACTGCCCACCGAGCGAGGAATTGTCGAGCCACGCCCCCGGATTGACGAGCGCAAGATTCATCGTGCCCAGCGAGCCGAGCGCGTAATTGTACGGCGCACTGCCCGGCCAGCTCTTGCCGTCCCAGTCGAACAGCACCGAGCCGTTCGGACACGACAGCGTTGGCGGCGTCCCCGCCACGCGGCTGCCCGAAACGGTAAAGCTCGCGGTGGCGTAGTCGTCTTCGCCGGGGACGCCGTTGTTCGGTGTCGAATCGAGATCGGTGACCGACGAGGCAGTGACTTCGGCGATGTTGACGATGGTCGCGCCCGCTGTCGCGGTGACGGTGGCCTCGACGGTCAAGGTCCGCGTCGCGCCCGGAGCGATCGAGGAGATCGACCATACGCCGGTGACGGGGTTGTAGGTGCCGTTGCCAGAATGGCTGTCGTAGACCACGCCGAGAGGTAGCAGGTCGCGCACGGCAACGTTGCTCGCTGTCTGCGGCGAGCTTGATGCGTTGCGCAGCGTGACCGTGTAGGTCACCGAGCCACCGGTATTGGGGCTGGCGTCGTCGACGGTCTTGGTGAGCGACAGGTCGGCGTAGTTGGTCGGAGCCGAGGTCAGATACAGCGCGGCATAGCGGAACGAACCGTTGTCCGCGCTCGGATAGAGGTCGCAGATCTCGAGCCGCCAGGTGCCGGTGGCGGATTTACCGTTGAACGCAGACAGCGGCGAATTCGGGCGGAATGCGTTGGCGAAGGGGGGCGGATTGGCCGTCGAGTGGTTACCGGTCGCGCTGTCGGTGTTGACCGTCTGGCCCGCGCCGTCGTCGAGCCGCACGTTGAAATTGTCGCCGCTGATATTGGCGGCATTGCTGGGGTCGCCGTCGACCAGTTGCACGCGAGTGCCATCGGGCGCCTGCAGCGTGATCCGCAAATCGCCGCGCCAGCTGTGCGTCGCATAGACGCCGAGGTCGACATCCGACACGGTGAAGCTGCCCGATACGGTAAAGTTGCGCACCAGCGGCGAAGTGCAGGTGGTCGCGGAATTGATCGTACCCGTGCTCGATGTGGTGACGGTGGTGACCGACTGCGCGCGCACGGCCTGCGAAGCGAACAGTGCCCACGCGAAGACGAGCAGGCCGAATACCTCGACGACCGCGCGCAGATAATTCAGTTCACCGAGCGGCCGCACCATGCGCACGGCGTAGCGCGGTATGGTTAATACCGCGTTCAGCAGCGATGGATTCGGGGCGCCGATCATCGCTCTCTCCCCAATCCGAGAAAGCCGAAGCTGTCGGCGTCGAACTTGATTCGTACCGACGCGTAGACACCTTGGTCGGTGTTGCGCGCGGCGGAGAAGTCTGCATCGCGGAAGCCGGCGATATTGTAGCCGACCGTCAGCAACATCCCGTCCGCCGGGACGAAACCGACATGCGGACCGAAGGAGAAACTCGTCACGTCGTCGTCGAGATTGGTGCGGACCGTGCCCGAGGCGCCGATCTCGATCCGTTCGCCGATCCCGACCCGCACGTCCCCTCCTGCCAGTAGCGTCGTTCCGGCGAGGTCGAAGCCCTCGAAGCGGTCGAAATTGTGCCGGATCCCCACGAACAGGCCGAATTCGTCGCGGCGGACCTGTTGCGCGGCTCCGTCGACGGTCGCGCGTCCGCGGGGCGACCAGTTGGTCGAGGCGCTGGCGATCAGGCGGCGCGATTTGGCGTCGCCGGTCACGGTCAGCGCGGTGCGCCCTGCCGGTCCCGTTTCGCCCGCGATCGCATCGGTGACGCTGTCGCTGCGGTATTCGAGCTTGCCGAGCAGGGCGAATTCGGAATCGTCCGGGCGGTGCGCAAAAGCGATCGCGGCATCGAATATTTCCGAAGTGGCGCCGGTGTCGCCCTCCGCCTCGGTCCAGGTGAAACCCGAGCCGACGATGCTCCCCTCGCCCAGCTGGCGGATCGCACCGAAGGTGAAACCCGTGCGGTTGACGAACTCGCCGTCGCGGTATTCGCCCCGTGCGGTCGCGCTCCAGCGGTCCTTGCGCCACGCCGCGCCGAGCGTGACCGCGGTGAAATCCTCGAACAGTGTACCGCCCGGGCCGAACTGGCCACCGCTGGCGACCGGATGCGCGGAATTGACGATGTCGGAAGCCGGCGGGGTGCCGCCGAGCGTGCGGCTGCCGTCCACCGTCGCGTCGAGCGTCAGCGACGAGGTCACCTGCACGGTCTGCGAAAGGCCGAACGCGGCGAAACTGCGATTGCCGAATTCGTCGATCCGCTGCTTGCCGAGCGACGTCAGCACTTGCGCGCCCTGCCACGGGATTACCTCGACCCCGCCGCTGATCGTGCGCGCGTCGATGTTTTCGCCCTCGGCGACCTCGTAGAGTCCGACCAGCCTGACATGGTCGCTTATTGAATAGCGCGCACCGAAGCGGTGCCGCGTCGGCAGGTCGATCGATTCGGCATCGTCGAGCGCAATGCTCGACGTGGCGCTCAGTTCGAGATCGTTGTCGAACAGCCGCTGCGTCACCCCGCCCTCGAGCACCGTCGACGTGTTCCGCGTCCCGTCGGCAAGACGGTCGGCGAAATGCGCGATGCCGACCTGAAGATCGGTGTTCTTCGTCGTGTGCGCGAGCTGGATCTGCGCGGCGCGGCGGCGGTTGTCGTCGGTCAGGCTGTCGTCCTGCCACGCGCTGCCGAGCACCGACGTCCTCTCGCCAAGCCGGAATCGGGCATCGACGCCGACCTTGCGGCGGCCCAGTTCGGCGCCGTTCTGCTGGCCGATACCGAAATCGGCATCGAGCGAACGGGCATAGGCGAGTATGTCGAGATCGCCGGTCTGGTGCTGCGCTTCGGCCGTCCACGCGGTCGCGGTCTCGCCCTCTCGGCGGCTGGCAGCGACTTCCGCGCGAATTTCGGTCGCGCCGCCGATGCGGGCGCGCAGGTCGATCCCGGCAATGTCGGTGCGTGCGCCCTCGCCCTTGTCGGTGATGGCGCTGGCGCCGACGCGGATATCGCCGCTCGGATCGGTCCAGTCGACGCGCAGCCCGGCGTTGAACTCGCCGCCGCCCAGTTCGTCGATCTCGTATTCGACCACGACGAATTGCGGGTTGAGGTCGAAATCGCGGCTCAGCACCGGCTGCTTGAATGTGATCGTGCCCGAGAGCAGGTCGATATCGTAGTCGAGGAACCGCCTGAGCTCGCGACTCTCCACGACCAGCTCCGAACGGAACCGGTCACGCGTCTCGATCGTCACCTTCTCGCTGTTGGCGACCAGAGCGCGGCTCCCCAGGCGATAGGGGCCAGTGATGCCCTGTCCCTGGATCTCGTCGCGGCGGAAGCGGGTGCCGATCTCGGCGGCGAAGCCCTCGGCATGGAAAGCCCCGAGCCGCGCTTCGCCACGCACGCCCGTGGCGGTGCGGTTGTAGCGGGTCAGGTCCGCCTGATCGAAGCCGGTTTCGAAATCGCCGTAGAGCGCGTGGAAGGTCGAGGTCTCGATGCGGACATAGAGTTTTTCGCGCGAGGCGGCGTCGAAGCGGCGGCTCGAACCGTCGGCAAAGACGGTGTAGTAGGCATCCGGATCGAGCGAGCCGAGCACGCGCTGGTCCTCGCGCTGCCTGGCGCTGTCGTATGCGAGCGTGAGGAGGAATTTTCCCAGCACGCGCCCCTTGGCGTAGAGCGCGACGCGCGCCTCGTCGCCGAGATCGCTGTCGAAGCGTCCTGCGCGTTCCATGTTGTCGGCGACCGTGCGCGCGCCGACCGAACCCTCGGCGAGGCCGACTATGGTCCATTCGATATCGCCCGGTTCGAGCCAGGTCTCGAGTTCCTGCTGGCGCACGATCTCGCCGTCGTCGAAACGGAAATCGAGCCGTACCGAGCCGCTGACCATGGTCGGGGCGAGTTCGATCAGAGCGATGCCGTCATTGCCCTCGACCACCCAGCGCGCCGAGCTGGCGCCGAGGCCGGTCAGCTGGTCGAGCTGCTGCCGCTCAAGCTGTTCGGCACTCTGATACGGCGCGCCGAGGGTGAATTCGCCCGAAATGCCTTCACGCAGCGGGCGGTTATTGCGGTCGAGCACGCGCACCGCGATCACCGGGCGGGTGCGCCCGTCCGCGACGAGGCTCGACAGTTCCTCGACCATTTCGACCCGCGCCGGAGTGGTCGTGAAGAACACTTCGCGGGTGATCGTCTCGTTGATCTCGCCGAAACTGTTGACGATGTCGGCACTGAGCACGGTGCGCTCCTTGCGCAGCGGCACGCCCCGCCAGGTGCTGACCGCGTATTTGCCCTGCTCGGCATTGCGCGTGCCGTCGAAGGCGAGCGGATCGATCGGCTTGCCGTCGACCCGCAGCGCGATCGTTTGCCCCTTGCGGTGACGGATCGCCACGCGGATCGCCGGCGCGCGCGGATTGTGCCCGATTTCCGGGGTCAGCCAGCCATCCGGTCCGTCGCCCAACGCCAGCCAGTCGGTATTGGCCGCAGCAGGGATCGGCTCGGAAGCGTCATCGCGACCCGCGTCCGGTGTCACGGCAACCTCGCCGTAGCTTCGCGGGGTCATGAATTCGTCGGGCACGGTGGCGTGGAAATCGGCCACCGCGAGCGAGCCGCCCTGGCCCGTAACGAAGCGCGAAATCGCACTGCCCGCGCTTCGCGTCGAGCGGTGACAGTCAACGAATTCGCCGCCCTCGGGCAGCGTCATGCGGGAGGCCTGGACGACATGCGTCCCCGGCACCACGCCCTCGAAGTGATAGCGCCCGTCGGCATCGGTGATCGCGAAACTGCCGTCTTCCATCATCACCCGGACGCCGGGAATGCCTTGCCGCCCTTCCTGAATCGAGCACGCCCCGGCGGTGACCCGTCCGACGATCGTCATCCGGCCCGCGATCGATTCGCGTTCGATCTCGACCCGCGCAGAGGCGATTGCGGTTCCGCCGCGGGCGTCGTTCGCTTCGACGCGATTCACGGCCTGCCCCGGCGGCGCATCGGCGCGCACGACCGCGGCGTAGGTCACGCGCCGCTCCTGTCCGCTTGCAATATCGCCGAGTTGGATCGTCAACTCCGCACCGTCCGGAGAGGTGGCAACGGCAGCGGGATCGGCAGCCCCGTCGATGCGGATCGAATCCGGCCGCAATCGGAGCCAGCGCGACGGCGAGTCGACCAGCGTCACCCCCCGCTTCACGCGCGTCGGATCCCGGTTGCGGACGGTAACGGTGTAAAACACCGCGTCGCCGGGCTGCGCCCGCGCGCGCGAGGCTTCCTTGGTCAGCGCCACCGCAAGGCTCGGCCGGTCGAGCGGGATATCGACCTGCAGCGGCGTCGGGTCGTCGAGCACGAAGGGTTTGCCGTAGGATGCGTCGAGAATGGCCAGCGGTGCCCCGTCCGGCCTTGTCAGCAGCGCGAGTTCCTCGGGTGTGGCTACCGACGGCGAGGAATAAGGCTGCGGCGGTTCGACGACGAGCCGGAATGTGCCGAGCGCGGTCAGCGGAAACCAGTACTCGCCGGAAGGCATCGGATAGATGTTGCCCGCGCCGTCGGTGATCGGCTGGCCGGACACGACGGTCGAGGGCCAGGGTGTAACACCATCCTCGGCGAAAACGGCGGCGGGCTGGCCCGTGGCATCGTCGACCAGCGTCACGCGTGCGCCGTCGACCGGGTCGCCCGTCTCGCTGTCGAACAGCACCCCGAACGGATCGGCCAGCACCTCGACATCGGCCTCGACCAGCACTGCACTCGCGCCCGGCGGCCAGGCCGAGATGTGGACCTCGACCTTGTCCGTCACGCTCAGCCGGCAATCTCCGTGCACCGGCGCCGGGGGTATATGCGCCGTCGCGATCCGGCCGACGAATTCGCCGGTATCGGGCCCGGTCTCGTAGATGGTGAGTTCCTCGCGATCGCCCGAATCTGTCTCGATCAGCGCAGCGAGGCTGTCGATCCGGCCGGGGTCCTTGTTCGCCGACGCGGCCGAGACCACGAAGACGATATCCTTGCCCGCCTTCAACACCGCAGTCGGATCGATCCCGATGCTCAGCGGGGGTCCCGACGGCCCGCCGGCGCTGCGCGCCGTGGCCATACCGCATTGCGAGGGATAGTAGGTCAGTTGCGTGCCCGATCCCGAGCGCGAGGAGTAGGTCGCGATCGTGGGCGGGTTCGGTGTCACCGCGATCGAGACTTCGTTCGATTTGGTCTTGAATTCAGCGCCTTGTGCGTTCCATCGCGCTTCGGCAACGTTGGTAATCGTCTGCGCTTGCGCCTCCCCTCCGGACACGACTATTGGCAGCAGCACTGCCAGGAGTGCTGCTGCCCAATAGCGCAAAGAGGTGTGACGACGCACCGACTACCCACACGGCGACCGATTGCCCCCTGAAGGACGACCCGAGAGACGACCCCGGGGAGCGACCGGTCAGTCGATCGTCACGCGGAAATACACCGAGCGCGCAAAGCCGGCGGCGATGTCGCTGAGCGTGGCATCCACCTCGTTGTCGGTCGCATTGTAGCTCCCGCCCGCGGAACCGTTATCGCAATCGCTGTCGCCATCGACGAAGATTCCGTAGGAACTGGAGTAGGTTACATCCGAAGGCAGCTCGTCGTTCACCGCCACGCTGGTCGCGGTGGCCGCGCCCGAGGCGTTGGAGACGAGGATGCAATACTCGATCGTCGCGCCCGGAATGGCCTTCGGGTTGGTCGTCCCGTTGACCGGGTCGCTGACGATCGTGCTGCTCTTGAGCACGCTGATATTCGCGCCCGAAACCACGAAGGTATCCGTGTCCGAATGATCGCCCGCATTGGCGCCGTCCTCGTCGCCCGCCGCATCGGCGAGCACGGTGTCGACACCGGCGGTGTTGGCCCCCGCGGTCGCGGTCAGCTCCGTGCCGAGAGCACCGGTGCTGCCCGAAGCGGCATGGGCATTCGCCACCAGCGAGATATCCGCCGTCTGACCGTTGCTCGCCGAGATCGGAATGTCGCCGACGACGTGCACGGTCACGACCGCGTCTTCGGCAACTTCGTCGAGATAGGTGACGAGCGTGTCGTCGCCGTCGAACACGCCGTCGCCGTCGTCGACGTAGAACTTGACGTTGCTGATGTCGAAATCGTCGGCGGCCGACTGCACGATCGAGAGGTCGAAATCGACCGCATCGTTCGACAGGTTGGTCACCTGAAACGTCACCGCCTGCGCGCTCGATCCCGGAGCGACGCTGGTCGACGACCCGCCGAGTTCGGCCACGGTCAGGTTGACCTTGCGGTCGACCGTGAAGGTCTCGTCGTCGGAAACCGCGGTCTGCGCGACCCCGCCGACTTCGAAGGTGACCGAAACATTGTTGGTGATCGTGTCACCGGCGGATGTGCCAGCCGCCGCAGCGGGGCTGGCGCTGAACGCAATGAGCGCAGTCGCGCTCACTGTGCCCAGCAATTGCTTGGCACGTGTCATGGTCTTGGTCCTCTTTGTGTGTCCTGCGTTGTCCCAACCGCCCGCAGAACCTGGCGGTTACCGTCCGCTGGTCAGCGGATGATGGCTGGATATTGGAGCCGGCCGCTCGCGCCGGGATCGACCGCCGCGAGCGTCCAGCGAATATGTGTCACATCGGCATGTTCGGCCGAGCGCGTGCTGCCGTCCTCGGCGGTCACGGTCAGCTCGGCGAGCGTGCCCCAGCTCGCCCCGCCATCGACCGACACCGTCAGATCGGCGTCGGCATCGGGCGCGAGACGCACCGCGGCCGGAACCGGATTGGTCATGACGAAATTGGCGACCGCTTCGGCGCCGTTGTTGCGATAATCGGTCCCGAAGATCAGCCGGTCGCCCGGAACGACGAGATCGGGATCTACGAGGACGGTTTTCGGCTGGCCGGCTTCGTCGGCGACGGTCTTTTCGACCTTCACGTCCCCTACGAGCGAGATCGGCTGTTCCTGCGCGGCAAGCGGTGCCGTGGTGGCGCTGGCGAACAACGCCGCGGAAACAATGAGAAGAGTGATTTTCTTCATGTCAACAAACCTTTGTTAAGGACTTCTCATACTCATTCGATAGTCACGTCGAAGGTGATGGCATGGCTGCTCCCGGCCACTACCGTGCCCAGCTCCACGCTGATCCCCGTGTCGGAAGCCTCGCCTGCATCGTCGCCGCCGGCATCGCTCATCGTGGTCCCGTCGAGCGCTAGCGTGCCCGCACGATAAACGGTGCCGGCGGGGAAGCTGTCGCTCACGACGAGATCGTCGATCGAGCCGCTTCCGGCCGTTTCGGCCCTGATAGTGTATGTAATGACCGCCCCTGGAACCGCGCTGGTCCCTCCGAACGGATCGACAACGCTCGCCGACTTGACGAGATCGACCCTCGCGATGCCTACCAGCAACCCGCCGAGCGCATTGCCGCTTGCCCCGGTGAGGCCGACGACCGCGTCGCCGCCGTCCACGCCCTGGCCCGAAAACACAGTACCCGACGCGCCGGTCCCCGTGACTGCTTCGGCGAGCAGTTCGATGTCGCTCTCGTCGCCGTCCGCGACATCGGCGGGTATGACGACGAGCACGAAAACCGTCAGGTTTTCATCGGCTTCGAGCACCGCAGTGGTCGCAGGACCGGTCAACAGCAGGTCGACGCCGGGGTCGTAGGTGCCGTTGTCATTGGTGTCAGCCGCAATCCCGGAGACGGTCGCATCGAAGTCGTTGCCCGCCACCGCGGGGTTCGCAGTCAGCTTGAACGCTTCGGGCCCGTTGCCGGTATTGGTGATCTCGAACGTGTGCACCTCGGCACCAGGTGCGGCCGCGACCGGGCCCGAGTCGAGCGAGGTCACCGTGACGTCGAGTAGTTCGTCGACCTTCACCGTGACGGTGTTAGAATCGATCGTCTGCGGCCCGGTACCGTCGTCATAGGACGCGCTGGCCGTATTTTCGATCAGCGTGCCCGCGCCGATGCCTTCGGCATGCGCGGCGCCTGCCCCGAAAAGGGTCGCAGCCGCTCCGAAAACAAGCGGAAGATGGATTTGGTGCCCGGTTTTCATGCCGAGCTTGTCGCAAAAATTGGTTACTTAAGGGTTAGGGGTGTCGTGAAACCTCGGAAACCCGCGGTTTTCGGTACTTTCCCGGGGTTTTCCGGACACGATTAACGAACTGCACCAACCAGGTTTCAGGGGCGTCATGTAACGTGTCATGTTACGATGAGAGGGCGTAGCGGCGCATCGCGCGGTAGTCTTCGCGGCAGGCGTCGGCGGTTGTGCGGTAGTCGCCGTCCAGTTCGGGCAGCGGACCCGGCGGCTTGCCGAATCCGGTCGAGGCGTTGACCTTGTCGTACCAATGCGCGCCCCAGATGCCGTCCTCGCGGTGCGGCCCTTTCTTCCACGACAGCATGGCGCGATCCCAGCCAATCCCGAGCGCGCCGCACAGCGCCTCCAGTACGTTCGCGGGATTCGCGAGGATATCGTCCGAATCGACCACCGGCGGCACGTCCCCGGTGCGCTCGGCCTCGCTTTCGAAATAACGCCGCATCTGGGCGAAGCCGAGCATTTCGGGGCGGCGCAGCTCGTTCTTGGCGCGATAGCTGGCGACGACACGCTCCGGCGCGCGGATCAGGAAGGCGTGGCGATGGTCGGGCATGTCGGCGATCGACACCGGACCGACCATGTGATGCGGCATATGCTTCTGGTACCAGAGCGCCCGGCCGCCCGGCGCCGCGCCCGATTGAGTCGCAAGCACCGAGCGCCAGTCGCAGTCCATGTCTGCGATGGTCTCCGCAGCAAGCGGGTGCGGCTCGCCGGAGGCCTTGAGGAAGGCGCCATAGAAGGGTTCGTCCGATACCGCGCAGTCGCTGCGCGAACCGAAGCTGCGCATCATCGCGGTCGAGATATTGCGCGGGCCCGACCACATGGCGATGCGGATCGTCACGGGCGCCCCCTTCCCGCCACGTCCTTCGCCAACCGCGCAAGATACAACTGCTGCAAGCGCTCGACCATCGGGCCGCGCTCGGTGCCGAGCAAGCGCCCGTCGACCGATCCCACCGGCGCGACGCCAGCGAACGTGCCCGTGGTGAAGGCCTCGTCGGCGCCGTAGACATGCGTCAGCGAGAAATTGCGCTCTCGCACGGTAATCCCCGCCTCGCGCGCTATTTCTATCACCGTGCCGCGGGTAATGCCGTCGAGGCAGTAGTCGCCGCTGGACGTCCAGACCTCACCGTCCTTGGCGATAAAGAAGTGCGTCGAATTGCAGGTTGCGACGAAGCCGTGCGGATCGAGCATCAGCCCCTCGTCCGCGCCCGCCTGCGCAGCCTGGATGCACGCGGTGATGCAGTTGAGCTTGGAATGCGAATTGAGCATCGGGTCCTGCACGTCGGGATAGCCGCGGCGGACATGCACGGTGGCGAGTTGGAGCATCCGCGTCGCGGTCTCGGGCGCGGGCTCTTTCCATTCGGGGATGATAACCACGGTCGCGGGCGTCACAACCACGCGCGGGTCCTGATACGGCGTCGATCGCACCCCGCGCGTCACCATCAGCCGGACATGGACGCCGTCTCCGTCCATCCCGTTGGCGTCGAGGACGGCATACAGCCGCCGTTCCAGCTCCTCGCGCGCGATGCCGATATCCATGTGGATCGCCTTCGCACCGCGCCACAACCGGTCGAGATGACGGTCGAGAAAGGCGAGCCGTCCCTCGTGCAGCCGCAATCCCTCCCACACCCCGTCGCCGAGCATGAAGCCGCTGTCGAACACGCTGACTTTCGCCTCGGCGCGCGGGAAGTGCTCGCCGTCGATATCGATCAGGATGGTCTCGTTGCGGTCGTCCGCGACGTAGTGGTGCGTCCCCTGCGTCATGAGCCTCTCTTGAGAATGGCATCCATCTGCTCGCGCAGGATCGGGTCCCATTCCGCGCGCAGTTCCCTGACCCTGGCCATCAGCGGTTCGTTCTCGTGATAGGGAATGTCGAGCCGGTAGAGATTGGCGACCTCGGGCATGAACTTGCGGTCCATCTCTTCGAACGCGTCGCGCGCGGCAATCGCCTGCTGCCGGTCCATCCCCAGCGCCTCGAACGCCGAACGGCCCATCCGCAACGAGCTGTCATAGGTTTCGCGAATGATGTCGCGGCAGCCATAGGCCCACAGCTCGTATACGTGGTTGCGGTCGATGGCACGGGCGATGATGTGGAGATGGGGATAGTTCTTGACCGCATACTTCACCAGCCGGTCGATCTGTTCGCGCTCGTCGAGCGCAACGACCAGCAGCCTGGCCTTGTCGATCCCGGCCGAATGCAACAGGTCCGGCCGCGTGGCATCGCCGAAATAGGTGCGAAAGCCGAATTTGCGCACGATCTCCAGCTGTTTGCTGTCGTAGTCGATGACCGTGGTCGAAAAGCCCGCGGCCTGGATCATTCGGTCGACGATACCGCCCACGCGCCCGCGCCCGGCGATGATGACCGGGTTCTCCTCGTCGATCGCGTCGGCCTGCCGCTCCTCGCCCCTGCACAGAAGATGGGCGATCACCTTGTCGTAGAGGATGAACAAGAGCGGCGTGACCAGCATGGTCAGCGCGACGATGAGCAACAGCAGATCGGCCAGCGCTTCCGGGAACACCGCATTGGCCACAGCGAAGGCGATCAGGACGAAGGCGAATTCGCCAGCCTGCGGCAGGCTGAGACAGAAGAGCCAGAGCGCCTGCCTGCGCAACCCGTAAAGCCAGCCGACCACGAACAGCACCGCGAGCTTGGCAGCGATCGTGACCGCGGCCCAGAACACCACCGAGCGCCAGACATCGCTTGCGAGCGCAAAGTCGATCCCCGCGCCCACAGTGATGAAGAACAGCCCGAGCAGCAGCCCCTTGAACGGATCGATGTCGCTTTCCAGCTCGTGCCGGTATTCGCTCGTCGCCAGCACGACACCCGCGACGAACGCCCCCAGAGCGGGCGAGAGACCGACCAGGCTCATCAGCAGCGCGATGCCGATCACCACCACCAGCGCCGCCGCGGTGAACAGTTCGCGCAAATTGGCCGCAGCGATGTAGCGGAACAGCGGACGGATGGCATAGATGCCTATCGCGATCACCGCGGCCACTGCCGCGACGCGGGCCAGCCCGGCAAGCCAGACCGGCATCGATGCCGTCAGGTCGATCCCGCCATGTCCGGCTTCTCCGTGCCCGCCACCCGCGCCGTAGAGCTCGGGCATGGCCAGCAGCGGCAGCAGGGCGAGAATAGGGATCACCGCCACGTCCTGCACCAGAAGCACGCTGAAGCTCGCCTCGCCGCCCTCGCTGTTGAGCAGGCGCTTTTCGGTCAGCGACTGGACGATGATCGCGGTCGAGGACAGCGCCAGCACCATCCCGATGGCAAGCGCGGTCTGCCACGGGTTGCTGTCGAGCAGCGCGATGCCGGTGATCGCCAGTGTGGTCAGCAGCACCTGCCCGCCGCCCAGCCCGAGCAGCTTGCCGCGCATCGCCCACAGCCGCTGCGGCTCCATTTCGAGCCCGATGATGAACAGCATCATCACCACCCCGAACTCGGCGAATACCTGCAAGGCCTCGACATCGACGTTCAGCGCGCCAAGCAGCGGCGAGATCGCCATCCCGGCGAGCAGGTAGCCGAGCACCGAGCCGAGCCCGAACCGGCTCGCCAGCGGCACCGCCACCACGCTGGCGACCAGGATCAGGAAGGCGAGGATGAGGAAGCCGGTCACGTCACCTTCGTCCCACCATGTCCAAACTCCCGTTCACCGTTCGCCCTGAGCTTGTCGAAGGGCTGCGCTTTCTTCAAGTGCCGCGCTCGCCGGGAGAAGGACAGTGCTTCGACAAGCTCAGCACGAACGGTGACTGTAGAACCGCTCGCTACTAGATGTGCAGCGCGCGTCCGTAGCTCGCAAGCACGCTCTCATGCATCGATTCCGAAATGGTCGGGTGCGGGAAGACGCTCTGCATCAACTCGGCCTCGGTGGTCTCGAGCGTCTTGCCGACGACGAAGCCCTGGATCATCTCGGTCACTTCGGCCCCGACCATATGTGCACCGAGCAGCTCGCCCGTCTTGGCGTCGAACACGGTCTTGGTGAAGCCCTCCGCCTCGCCCAGCGCGATCGCCTTGCCGTTGCCGATGAAGGGGAAGGTGCCCGCCCTGATCTCGTAGCCGGCCTCCTTCGCCTTGGTCTCGGTCAGGCCGACGCTGGCGATCTGCGGGTGACAATAGGTGCACCCCGGTATGTTGGTGCGGTCGAGCGGGTGCGGATGGACGTCCTTGTTGCCCAGTTCCTGCGCGATCGCCTCGGCGGCGGTGACGCCCTCGTGTGAAGCCTTGTGCGCCAGCCATGGGCCGGGAGTGCAGTCCCCGATCGCCCACAGGCCCTTCGACTTGGTGCGGCCGTAGTCGTCGATCCGGATGAAGCCACGGTCGAGCTCGGCGAGCTTCTCAAGCCCGATATCCTCGGTGTTGGGGACGATGCCGATGGCGACGATGCAATGGGTGAATTCGCTTTCCGAAACCTTGCCGTCCTTGGCCTTGATCTTCGCTTTCACGCCCTTGGCGGAGGCCTTGATATCCTCGACCCCCGCCCCGGTCATGATCGTCATGCCCTGCTTGGTAAGCGATTTCTCGAGGAAGACGGAGACGTCCTTGTCCTCTACCGGCACGATCCGGTCGAGCATTTCGACCACCGTCACCTCGCAGCCCATATCGTTGTAGAAGCTGGCGAATTCGATCCCGATAGCGCCCGAGCCGATGACCAGCAGCTTCTTCGGCATTTCGGGCGGGGTCATCGCGTGACGATAGGTCCACACACGCTTCCCGTCGGCCTTGGCGAAGGGCAGGTCGCGCGCGCGGGCGCCGGTGGCGACGATGACGTGCCTGGCTTCGAGCTTCTCCTCGCCCTTGTCGCTCTTCACGGTGAGCGAGGTCGGGCCGGTCAGCTTCCCCTCGCCCATATGGACCGTAATCTTGTTCTTCTTCATCAGATGCGTGACGCCCTGATTGAGCTGCTTCGCCACCCCGCGGCTGCGCTTCACGACCGCTTCGAGATCGGCCTCGATCGCGCCGGCGATCTTGAGCCCGTAATCCTTGGCATGCTGCGCATAGTGCAGAATCTCGGCCGAGCGCAGCAGCGCCTTGGTCGGGATGCAGCCCCAGTTGAGGCAGATCCCGCCGAGCAGCTCGCGCTCGACGATCGCGGTCTTGAGCCCCAGCTGCGCGCAGCGGATCGCCGCGACATAGCCGCCGGGGCCCGATCCGAGCACGATTACATCGTATTTGTCAGCCATGGATTGCCTGTTCAATTGGGTTGGATTCGGGGCCGGCGTGGACCGCCGACCGCAGGGCTATTAAAAACTTCGCCGAGCCGCGTTTGCCCTCGGCGAAACCGGCCATCGACGCGTCTCCCTTGTCACCTTCCGCAATTCGGGAAGGAGATGCGGAATTGCGCGCGCGGCAGGGGAGGAAGGTTGGACAGGTCATGTTGCGGAGCATGCCACAGACGCCACCGTGTAGGACAGCCCCGAAATCCCGTCGCATCCCATACCCCCGTTCGTGCTGAGCCTGTCGAAGCACGGTTGGCAGGCGCTTCGCCCGGCCCTTCGACAGGCTCAGGGCGAACGGGAAGGGCAGAAGCGTAGCCAAGTTCAGGACGCAGGGGTGTTGGTGTTGGCCGCCTCGCCCGCAGCGCGAACCGGCCGCGGGCGGTCGTCGTCGTCGAGCAGGACGAATTTGAAGGTGCCGGAGGCAACCTTGGTGGTCGTTTCGCCATTGCGCTCGCGCGCGATCGCTTCGGCGGTGATGGTGATCGAGGTCTGGCCGGTCTCCGCGACCTCGCCATAGACCGACAGTTCGTCGCCCACCGCCATCGCGCCGGGAAAGGCGAAGTCGGTCGCCGAGACGACCACCGCCTTGCCCTCGCCCACCCGGCTCGCCAGCGCCCCCGCGCCGAGCGCCAGCTGGCTCATCAGCCACCCGCCGAACACCCCGCCATAGGGATTGGTGTCCGCCGGCATCGCGGTAACGCGGATGAGGGGTTGGCGGTCAGTCACGCTTTCGACCGTCCTTAAGCTCGTCGTTGTGTTGCCGGATGCGCTGGACGTATGGATCACGCTCGACGGTCTTGTTTATCCATCGCACCAAAAATACGACTTGAAAAACGCCGCCCACAATCCAGAAGACGATCACTAGATTTCTGTAGGTCGTTAGAGACGTTTCACATTCCTGCGTTGATCCGAAACATTCTGAACTACCAGGCCAGAATGCGATTTGCATTGCGATCGCAATGACGAGAAGCACTGATTTCCATGCCATATTCCGTACGAGCAACGACGCGCACAGAAACACCAAGGCGCCCGCTGAAATAAAAAGATACAGCGGAATAGCGAGGGGAGAGAGTACGGCGAACCAGGCTATCTGCTCTCCGTTCGCGTTCTCAAGTGCCCCTGAAAAATAAGCGTATTCCACGGCGACAAGCATAAGAACCAGTACGAGTGCGCCGTGCTTTCGATTGGCGGGAAATGCCACTATACCACCAACCCCATCGGGTTCTCGCACAGCTGCTGGAACGCCTGCATCAGCGCCGCGCCGTCGGCGCCGTCGATGGCGCGGTGGTCGAAGCTGCCGGTGGCGCTCATCACCGTCGCCACGCCCAGGGCGCCGTCGATCACATGCGGCCGCTGCTCGCCCGCACCGACCGCGAGGATCATGCCCTGCGGCGGGTTGATCACCGCGTCGAACTGCCTGGTCCCGAACATGCCGAGATTGCTGAGCGAGGCGGTCCCGCCCTGGAATTCGTGCGGCTGCAGCTTGCCGTCGCGCGCCTTGCCCGCGAGCTCCTTCATCTCGGCGCTGATCTGCGCCAGCCCTTTGCGGCCCGCATCGCGGATGATCGGGGTGATCAGGCCCGAAGGCGCGGCGACCGCGACCGAGATGTCCTCGCGGCTATACTGGAACAGCTCGTCGCCCTGAAAGCTTACATTGCATTTGGGAACCCGCTGGAGCGCGCGCGCGAGGGCCTTGATCAGCAGGTCGTTGACCGACAGCTTGACCCCGTCGGGCTCGAGGCTGGCGTTGAGCTGGCTGCGCAATTTCAGCAGCGCGTCGAGCCGCACGTCGACAGTGAGGTAGATATGCGGGATCGTCTGCTTCGCCTCGGTCAGGCGGCGCGCGATGACCTTGCGGACATTGTTGAGCTTCTGCGCCTCGTAGGGTGCGTCGAGATCGCTCTGAGTCCCCGCGGAGGCGGGGATCGCGGGCCGTTTCGCGCCTTCGCCTGAGGTCCCCGCCTGCGCGGGGACTCGCAACTGTTCGACATCGGCCTTGACGATCCGCCCGTTCGGGCCGGAGCCCTCGATCTGCGACAGGTCCAAGCCCTTTTGCTCTGCGATCCGCTTGGCGAGCGGGCTGGCGATAATCCGGTCGCCCGAGGGCTTGGGTGCATCCCCTCCCTCCGTTCGTGCTGAGCCTGTCGAAGCACGTTTTTCCGTCGCTTCGCCCGGCCCTTCGACAGGCTCAGGGCGAACGGGTTTCTTGGGTTTCTTCTCATCCGCTGCGGGCTCATCGTCATCGGAACTCTCACCCCCACCCGCAGCCGCCGCCTCGCCCACATCCTCGCCTTCCTCGGCGAGGATCGCGATCACGGTGCCGACCTTCACGTTCTCGGTGCCCTCGGTCACCTCGATCCTGGCGATGGTTCCCTCGTCGACCGCTTCGAATTCCATCGTCGCCTTGTCGGTCTCGATCTCGGCCATGATGTCGCCGGCATGGACCTCGTCGCCTTCCTTGACGAGCCACTTGGCGAGCGTCCCCTCCTCCATCGTCGGCGACAGAGCGGGCATCTTGATCGGGGTCGGCATGGCTCAGGCAATATCCCTTAATGGCCCTTGGGGTTTTCCGTAGCGTCACCCTGTGGCGAATTAGCGTGGCGCGGGCAAGGTTCTTGCACCCGATGTAATTTCATCGGATACCGGCTCGCCCCGGAGACAGGGGCGGAGGGAATGCGATGCGGGTCTATCTCGTGATCATGGACGAGACCGACGAGGCGCGAAAGGCGCTGCGCTTCGCCTCGCGCCGCGCGGCGGCGAGCGGCAGCGCGGTACATATTCTCGCGCTGGTGCAGCCGCAGACCTTCAACGCCTTCGGCGGCGTGCAGGCGACGATCGAGGAGGAAGCGCGCGACCGCGCCGAAGTGATGGCCTCGAGCGCGGCGGGCAATCTGTTTTCCGAAAGCGGCAAGATGCCGACCATCGCGGTCGAGGTCGGCGAAGGCCAGGCGGTGATCAAGGAATACCTTGCCGAACACCCCGAAGTCGCCGCGCTGGTGCTCGGCGCCGCGCCCGACGGCACGCCGGGGCCCCTGATTACCCACTTCTCGCAGCATTCGGGCGGCCTGCCCTGCCCGCTCTACATCGTGCCGGGCGACCTTTCGAACGAGGAGATCGACCGGCTTGCGTGATCCTCCCCGTTCCGAGGAGGATTATCGCCGCTTGCCCTGATGGCGGATATTGCCCGGACGGCCGCGCCGGCCTTGCGCGGGCTTGCCCTTGCGGCGAGAGGCTTGCCGCTCTCCGCGCGGTTCGATCTTTCCCCCATTGTTGCCAGCGCCCTCGGGCAGTTCGAACTTGAGCGCCCCGGTGAGCGGATTGGCCTCGCCGAGCTTCAGCTTGAGCCGGTCGCCGAGCGCGTAGCGCGTTCCGCTGGTCTCGCCGACCAGCGCCTGCGCCGCTTCCTCGTGTCGGAAATATTCCTCGCCCAGCGTAGAGACCGGCACCAGCCCGTCGCCGCCCAGCCCCTCGATGGTGGCGAAGAAACCGAAGCCCTGTACCCCGGTAATGCGCGTATCGAAGGTCTCGCCGACGCGGCCCGAGAGCCACGCGGCGACATAGCGGTCGATCGTGTCGCGTTCGGCCTCCATCGCGCGGCGCTCGGTCTGGCTGATCGCATCGGTGATCTGCTGCAGGCTGTCGCGGTCGCGGTCCGCCAGGCCGGTGGTTTCGGGCAGCTTCTGCTTAGGCTTCGGCTGTTCGAGCTTGTAGGCGTCGACCAGCGCGCGGTGCACCAGCAGGTCGGCATAGCGCCGGATCGGCGACGTGAAATGCGCGTAGCTGCCCAGCGCAAGCCCGAAATGGCCGGCATTGGCGGGCCCGTAGTAGGCCTGCATCTGCGTCCGCAGCACCGCTTCCATCACTTGCGCCTTCTCGGAATCGTCGCTGACGTCCTTGAGCATGCGGTTGAACAGGCCGGGCGTGATGACCTGCCCCAGCGCGAGCTTGCGCCCGAAGGTGGCGAGATAGTCGCGCAGCGCGATCAGCTTCTCGCGGCTCGGCGGCTCGTGGACGCGGTAGACCACCGGCGCGGTCTTCGCCTCGAGCGCCTTCGCCGCGGCGACATTGGCGGCGATCATGAAATCCTCCACCACCCGATGCGCGTCGAGCCGCTCGCGCATCGCGATCTCGGCGATCCGGCCCTGCTCGTCGAGCCTGACCTGCCGCTCGGGCAGTTCGAGCTCGAGCGGATCGCGCTCGTCGCGCGCGGCGTTGAGCAGCTTCCAGGCGTCCCACAGGTGCCGCAAGTGCTCGGGCGCGCTGCCGTCGTCGATCTGCGCCTGCGCGTCTTCGTAGGCGATGTTATGCGAAATGCGGACGATGGCGCGGGTGAAGCGGTGCTTGGTGACCTTCCCCACGGGCGAGATGTGCAGGCCGCACACCATCGCAGCGCGATCCTCGCCTTCCTTCAGCGAACACACGTCCGCGCTCAGCACTTCGGGCAGCATCGGCACCACCCGGTCGGGGAAATAGACCGAATTGCCGCGCTTCCTCGCTTCCTTGTCGAGCGCGCCGCCCGGACGGACGTAGAACGACACGTCGGCGATCGCGATAACGGCGTTGAAACCGCCCTCGCCGTCTGGCTCGGCCCAGATCGCATCGTCGTGGTCGCGCGCGTCGGCGGGGTCGATCGCGACGATCGGCAGGTATCGCAGGTCTTCGCGCTTCTTGTCGCTCAGCGGCAGCTTGGCCGCCGCCTTAGCCTCCTCGATCACCCCGTCGGGGAAGATGTGCGGAATGCCGTGCTTGGCGATGGCGATCAGCGAGAAGCTCTTCGGCTCGAGCGGGTCGCCGATCACCTCGGTCACCTTCACCCCGGCGCGCGGCGAACGCCCGGCGCGTTCGGCGACCACCAGCTGGCCTTCCTCCGCCCCGCCCAGATCCTTGATCGGCGCGGACGAACGCACCTTCTTGTCGACCGGCGCAAGCCAGGCCTTGCCGGTGCGGTCGACTTCGACCACGCCCATCAGCCCGTCCGTGCGCGCGGGCAGCTTCTTCATCACATGGGCTTTCCAGTTCTTGCCCGACTGCTCGGTGCGCGCCAGCACCCGGTCGCCCTTCTTGAGCGCGGCGTGACGCTTCCTGCTCTTCCTGTCCTCGACGATGCGCAGCCTGGGCGGCGCAGTGCCTTCGTCGGGCTGCCAGTTGTCGGGAATGGCGATGGGGTCGCCGTCGTCGATCTCGACCACGCGCAGCACGGTCACCCTGGGCACCCCGCCCATCCGGTGATAGGCGGTCTTGCGGCCGTCGATCAGGCCTTCCTCGGCCATGTCCTTGAGGAGCTTCTTGAGCGCGATCTTTTCCTGCCCCTTGAGGCCGAATTCCTTCGCGATCTCACGCTTGCCCGCGATCCGATCCGAGGTCTGGAGGAATTCGAGCACCTCCTCGCGGCTGGGCAGGCCCCTGAGGGACTTGTCGCGGGACTTGTGACGAGGCTTCTTCTTACCTGTGGGCTTGGCCATAGCCGCGCCCTAGCCCTGCCCGGCGCGCTTGTCGAAGGGTCAGTAGGCCTTTGCCACGTAAATCCGCTCCACCGCCGGCCTGCCGGTGAAGATGCAGGTGCCGTCCGCCGCGGGCGCGCCGATCGGGACGTTGCGCATCGTCAGCTTGAGCGATTTGAGCTGTTCGACAACGCCGTCCAGCTCCGCGCCCTCCGGCTTCGCCCACTGAACCTCGACCCAGCCCGGGTAGCGGGTGTTGCTCTCGTAGAATTCCCGCAACGCCTCGAAACTCTCGATCCCGCGGTGGATGTTCGCGTTGCGGCGCTCTTCGGCCTCGGCGAACAGCGCCTGCTGGATGTCTGTGAGCATCTCCGGGATTGCCTCCCCGGCAGCATCGCGCGTGGGCGTTTCGAAGGCCGGTTTGCCTGTGCCCGCATCCCACAGCCTATCGCGGCGCAGCAGGCTGACCACGCCGTTCTCCATGTCGCGGCCGCCGACCTCGACGATCACCGGGGCGCCCTTGCGAACCCAGTCCCAACGCTTCGCCGCAGCCTTGCCCGGTTTGGTGTCGAGCAGCACGCGCACCGGCTCGCCCAGCGCCGACTTCGCGGCCAGCGCCGCGCGCAATTGCTCGCAATAGTCGAGCAGCGCCTCGTCCTCGGGCTTGTCGCGCAGCATCGGCAGGATCACAACCTGCCACGGCGCGATCGTCGGCGGAACGCGCAATCCGTCGTCGTCGCCATGCGTCATGATCACCCCGCCGACCATGCGCGTGGAGACGCCCCAGCTGGTGGTGTGGCACCAGGTCTGGCTGCCCTCGCGGTCCTGGTACCGGATCCCCGCGGCATGCGCGAAATTGGTCCCGAGATAGTGACTGGTGCCCGCCTGCAGCGCCTTGCCGTCCTGCATCATCGCCTCGATCGACCAGGTCTCGACCGCGCCGGGGAAGCGCTCGTGCGCGGGCTTCTCGCCCGCGATCACCGGCATCGCCAGGTCTTCCTCGGCGCAGGCGCGGTAGACTTCGAGCATGGTCAGCGTGTGCTCGCGCGCCTCGGCCTCGTCGGCATGCGCGGTATGGCCTTCCTGCCACAGGAACTCGCTGGTGCGCAGGAACATCCGCGTACGCATTTCCCAGCGCACCACGTTGGCCCACTGGTTGAGCTTGAGCGGCAGGTCGCGCCAGCTCTGGATCCAGCGCGCCATCGCGTCGCCGATGATCGTTTCCGAGGTCGGGCGCACCACCAGCGGCTCTTCCAGCTTCGCTTCCGGATCGGGCACCAGCCCGCCCTCGCCGTCCGCGATCAGCCGGTGATGCGTGACCACCGCCATTTCCTTGGCGAAGCCTTCGACATGCTCCGCCTCGCGCTCGAAATTCGACAGCGGGATGAAGATCGGGAAATAGGCATTGTCGTGCCCCGCCGCCTTGATGCGATCGTCGAGCAGGCGCTGGATGCGTTCCCAGATGCCGTAACCCCAAGGCTTGATCACCATGCACCCGCGCACGCCCGATTCCTCGGCCATGTCGGCGGCGGAGATGACTTCCTGGTACCATTGCGCGAAATCGTCTTCGCGCTTCACCGAGAGAGCGTGGCGGATCTGGGACAAGCTGGCGAATCCTTGGCGTCTAAATTTGAGGAAACCTAGCCGTTCGTGTCGAGCGAAGTCGAGACACTCATGCGTCCCCCGCTTCTATCTCGACTACGGCCTGCGGCCTCCGCTCGATACGAACGGGGTTGGGACGCTCGCTATTTGTCGAGGTCGTCGAGCTTCTTCTGCATTGCGGCCATCTGCTCGCGCAAGGCGGCGAGTTCGTCGCTCTGGCCCGGCGCAGGCTGCTCCGGCCGCTTGCCGCCCGGGATCAGCGCCTCACCCATCGCCTTCATCACCGCCATATTGGTCTCGGCCATCTTGGCGAAGGGGTTGTTCGCCATGCCCTCGCGGAACGCCTCGTGAAGCTTCTCGCGGTTCTTGCGGAAATTCTCCATGCTCGCTTCGAGATAGCTCGGCATCATCGCCTGCATCGAATTGCCGTACATCGAGATCAGATCGCGCAGGAAGCTGACCGGCAGCATGTGCTCGCCGCTCGATTCCTCCTCCATGATGATCTGGGTCAGGATCGAATGGGTGATATCGTCGCCGGTCTTGGCGTCGACGACCTGGAAATCGACGTCCTCGCGGGTCATCTTCGCCAGGTCGTCGAGCGTGATGTAGCTCGACGTGCCGGTGTTGTAGAGTCGGCGGTTGGCGTATTTCTTTATGATGATCGGTTCGCCGGGCTTGCTGTCGCTCTTGGCCATGGGATGCTTTCGAAATGCTGCAGTGCGTGCTGCATTAGCAGCCGCAACATGTGCGGCGCAACATAAGTTCGGATGAAACTACCCGGCGAAACGGCTGCCGAGCGTGGTCAGCAATTCATATTGCGACAATCCGCTTGCAGCCGCGACCTCCGGCAGGTCGAACGGGACGTCGAGCCAGTCGCCTTCGCGCAGTTCAGGCGCCTGCGTCAGATCAGCCACCACCATGTCCATCGAGACCTTGCCGAGCAGCGGCAGTTCGGCCCCGTCATGCGTCAGCACGCCGCCCGGTCCGCGACAGCGCAGAAAGCCGTCGGCGTAGCCGAGCGATACGACCCCGACCCGCATCGGCCGGTCGGCGGTGAAGACGGCGTTGTAGCCGACACTCTCGCCCGGCTGCAGGTCTCGCAGCTGGATGATTGCGGCCTGCGGATATGCCACCTGGCGGATATCGCCCGCGAACTCGCTGCGCGGAACGCCGCCATAGAGCGACAGTCCGGGTCGCGTCTCGTCGAAATGATAGGCCGCCCCGAGCGCAATCCCCGCGCTGTTGGCAAGGCTGCGCCGCTGGTACGACAGCGCCGCCGGGATCTCCTCGAAACGCTGCAATTGCCGCGCGTTCATCGGGCTGTCCTCGTCGGCGCAGGCGAGGTGCGACATCAGCGTATCGATTTCGAGCGCGGCGATTGCGGGGTCGCCTGTTTCGGCGGGTGAAACGCCGAGCCGGTTGATCCCGGTATCGACCATCAGGTCGCATGCGCCGCCGCCCGCTTCGGCCCAGATACGCGCCTGCCGGATGCTGTTGACAACCGGCCGCACGCCCGTCGCGATGGCGTAGGCGGCGTCCTCGGGCGTGACCGGGCCGTGCAACACCGCCACCTGCTCCGGCTCGACATGGTCGAGCAGGGGCGCAACTTCGCTCCAATGCGCGACGAAGAACTTGCGCGCTCCGGCGTCGCGCAGCGTCGGCAGGCAGTCCGCAACCCCGAGCCCGTAGCAATCGGCCTTGACCGCCGCGCCCGCCCGCGCTGCCCCCGACAGCCGGTCGAGCGCGCGCCAGTTCGCCGCCAACGCTTCGGCGTCGATCCGCAATCGCAGCGTCGGCGCGGGCGGGTCAGCCATGCCGGGTCACGGGGTCACGGGCGAGGCGGGCGGCACATCGCCCGAATCCTCGAAATCGCGCGGCGGGCCGCTGGGGATACCCCACCAGGCGACGATTACGCCGAAACCGACCACCGCCATGGTATACCACAGCCCGGCATAGACGTCGCCGGTGCGCGCGACGATGATCCCCGCGATCAGCGGCAGGAAGCCACCGAGATAGCCGGCGCCGATATGGTAGGGGATCGACATCGAGGAATAGCGGATTCGTGGCGGGAACATCTCCGCCAGCAGCGCCGCGACCGAGCCGTAGGTCAACGCCGAAAGCATGCTGCACACCAGCAGCAGCGCGCCGATCCCGAGGATTGCGGCGAGCGGCGGGTGCTGCTTGGCAAAGTCGAACCCGCTCTGCGCCAGCGCGGCCTGGATTCCGTCGCGCCGCGCGGCGGGATTCCCGCTCCATTCGGGAGCAAGCGCGACCGGCTCTCCCCCTACGCTGAGCGCTACATCCTCGCCCGGTTCGACCGAATAGGCGACCCCGCTCGCGGTCAGCGTCTCGAGCACCTTGCCGCATTCGCTCTGCTGGCGCTGGAACAGCTCGGCGAACGGGTCGGTGGTGCAGTTCGGGCCGGTGACCACGACCGGGTTCTCTTCCGCCGCGCTGGCGAGGCCGGGATTGGCGAGGCTGCCCATCGTCCAGAAGATCGGGAACAGCAGCAGCAGGCTCAGCACCGCGCCGATGATGATCGGCTTCTTGCGCCCGACCCGGTCCGACCATTTGCCGACCAGCACGTAGAAGCTCATCGAGATCAGGCCGGCGAACAGCAGGATCAGCTCGACCGTCAATTCGTCCACGCGCATGTCGCGGCGCAGGAAGGACAGGCTGGAGAAGAACGAGGTGTACCAGATCGTGGTCAGCACCCCGGTGATGCCGAACAGCGCGACGAAGATGCGCTTGGGGTTGCCCGGATAGGTCAGGCTTTCCTTGAACGGGTTGGCCGAGGTCTCGCCCGCTTCCTTCATCGCTCGGAAGACCGGACTCTCGTTGAGCTTCAGCCGCATCCACAGCGAAATGCCGAGCAGGATCAGCGACAACAGGAACGGGATGCGCCAGCCCCAGGCAGCGAAGTCGTCCTCCGGGATGAACAGGCGGCACAGCAGCACCACCGCGATCGAGAGCACGAAGCCGCCGACCACGCTTGCCTGGATGAAACCGGTGTAGAAGCCGCGCTTGCCCGGCGGGGCGTGCTCGGCGACGTAGATCGCCGCGCCGCCATATTCGCCGCCGAGCGCGAGGCCCTGCAATATGCGCAGCCCGATGACGATGATCGGCGCGGCGATGCCGATGCTCGCCGCGCTCGGGATCATCCCGACCCCGGCGGTGGCGATCCCCATCAGCGTCACGGTGACGAGGAAGGTGTATTTGCGCCCCAGCCGGTCGCCGAGGAAGCCGAACAGGATCGCGCCCAGCGGCCTGAACCCGAAACCGACCGCGAAGCCGGCCCACACCAGCAGTATCTGCAGCGTCTCGTTGCCGCTCGGGAAAAACGCCGCGCCGATCAGCCCGGCGAGCGTGCCGTAGATGAAGAAATCGTACCATTCGAACACCGTCCCTGCCGAAGAGGCGGCGATGACGAGACGGATTTCCTTGTCGGTCGGTTCGTGGTGCTCCGGACCGGCTGCGGTCGCTGCAATGTCGCTCATGGCGCTCGATACTCCCCCGAAATTCGTTCGGGTGGCTCTAGCTTTCCGCAGCTTCCTTGCAAAGCGCCGCGCTGGCGGCCTTCCACGGCAGCAGCATCGCCCCGTGCCGCGCGGGATAGGCGCGTGCCGGTTCAAGCAGCGCGATATCGGGCCAGGTGGGCTGCGGGCCGTCACCCGCGACCCACGCCTCCATTGCGGCGAGATCGTCCGCCAGCTGCCTGGCATCGCGTCCGCCGGCGTGCCGCACGAACAGCGCCGCCGCCGCCTGCCC
Source organism: uncultured Altererythrobacter sp. (assembly GCA_913055875.1). GTDB lineage: Bacteria > Pseudomonadota > Alphaproteobacteria > Sphingomonadales > Sphingomonadaceae > CAJXJY01. Next base: position 98,954 of record CAJXJY010000002.1, on the reverse strand, counting down.
GATCGCGCAGGCGGTGACCTGCACGCCGATCCGCTCGACCGCGCCCCGTTCGCCGAGCGAAACGCCCATCGCCAGCGTGCTGCCGCAGCTGCGCGAGCGGGCTTCGCCATGCAGGGGCAGGTCGTCGCTCAACGGCGCTTCGGCCAGCTCGACCGCCAGCGCCAGGATTCGCGGAGTGTAGAGCCGCGCGGCCGCACTTGCCGGCATCAGTCGTCCGCTTGCGATTCGCGGTGCAGCTGTGCGCGCCGCTGGCTGATCAGCTCGACCATCGCATCGGACCCGGCATTGACCGCGGGATAGGTCCGTGCGGTGACGATCCACGCCGGCCGCCCGTGAAAACCCCAGACGGTGTCGTATCCGAGCGCCAGCACCGAAAAAGCCAGCACCACCACGATCGCGCCCTTGACCGCGCCGAAGCCGAAGCCGAGCACGCGATCGATCGGGCCGAGGATCGAAGTGCGGGTGGATTCGCCGAGCCGCCCGGCGATCAGCTTCATCGCGGCATAGGGGATCAGCAGCAGCAGCGCGAAGGCGAGCAGCGCGGCGCCGGTCTCGGTCCCGAGATGCGGCTCGATCGCGGTGTAGAGATCGGTATGGAGAAAGCGGATCGCAAAGATCGCCAGCACCCAGGCGGCGAGCGAGAGGATTTCCTGCACGAAGCCGCGCATGAAACCGCCCACCGCGGCGACGCCGACGATGATCAGCACGATGATGTCGAAACCCGTCATGCGCTATCCGGAACTATTGCGAACCCATCACCCGGTCAACGAGATTGGCCAGTTGGGTAAGACCGCGGTAGTTAAGACCGGGTGAACCGTTGTCCGCTTCGGACGGGCCGAAACCGCAGTCGAAGCCGAGCTTGGCCGATTCGCGCAGCCGCAGATTGCTATGCGCGACAGGGCGGATTTCCCCCGCGAGCGAGACTTCGCCGAACCACACGCTCTTGCCCGGCAGCGGCTTGTCGGCGAGCGCCGAGACCAGCGCCGCGGCCACCGCCAGATCCGCGGCAGGATCGCTCAGCCGGTATCCGCCCGCGACGTTGAGATAGACCTCGGCCGAGCTGAAATTGAGCCCGCAGCGCGATTCGAGCACCGCGAGCAGCATCGCCAGCCTGCCATTGTCCCACCCGACCACCGCGCGGCGCGGCGTCGCGCCCGATTGCAGCCGCACGATCAGCGCCTGCACCTCGACCAGCACCGGCCGCGTGCCTTCGAGCGCCGGGAACACCGCGCTGCCCGCGAGCGGCTCCTCGCGTCCGGAGAGGAACAGCATCGAGGGGTTTGCGACCTCCTCCAGCCCCTTCCCCTCCATCGCGAACACGCCGATCTCGTCGACCGGGCCGAAGCGGTTCTTGAGGCTCCTGAGGATGCGGTATTGATGGCTGCGCTCGCCCTCGAAGCTCATCACCACGTCGACCATGTGCTCGAGCACGCGCGGGCCGGCGATGCTGCCGTCCTTGGTCACGTGCCCGACCAGTACCAGCGCGACGCCGTTCTCCTTGGCGTAGCGGATCAGCTCGAAAGCGCAGCCGCGCACCTGGCTGACCGTGCCCGGCGCCCCCTCGATCGTGTCCGAATGCATCGTCTGGATCGAATCGATCACCAGGAAGGCGGGGGTATCCATGCCGCCGAGCGTGGTCAGGATATCGCGCACCGAAGTCGCCGCGGCGAGCCGGATCGGTGCATCGGCGAGCCCGAGCCGCTCGGCGCGCATGCGCACCTGCGCGGTCGCTTCCTCGCCGCTGATATAGACGCACTGGCCGCCGTCCTTGGCGATCTTCGCCGCCGCCTGCAGCAGCAGCGTCGACTTGCCGATCCCCGGATCGCCGCCCATCAGGATCGCCGAGCCGGGCACCAGCCCGCCGCCCAGCGCGCGGTCGAACTCTGCGAGCCCGGTGGCGCGTCGCGCGAGCGGCTCGGCGGGCGCATCGAGCGCGACGAACTCGACCGCCCGGCCCCCGCTCGAAAGATGATGCTTCTGCGAGAACACCGTCGCGGGCGCGTCTTCGGCGAGCGTGTTCCACTCGCCGCACTCGGGGCACTGCCCCTGCCAGCGATGCGTCACCGACCCGCAGGCCTGACAGACATAGCGTTTCTTGGGCTTGGCCATGGCAGGCAAATACCCGGAACATTTGTGGAACGCAATGGTTGCTGCACATCCCCCCTCTCCCCTGATGGGAGAGGGATAGCGGAGGTTACTCGCGCAGCGAGTTACCGCAGCTTGGGTGAGGGGGAATGGCAGGCACCAAGCCATCCCCTCATCCAAGGTCCGCTAGCTCGCTCCGCTCGCAAGCTCCCCTATCCTTCTCCCCAGGGGAGAAGGATTCGGTCTCGTTTGCCTTCACGCCCGCTAGGCGGTTATTGCCTTCGCATGCGGCAAAAGGAACTTCGCATCGCGCTGGTGTGCTATGGCGGGGTCAGCCTCGCCGTCTACATGCACGGCGTCACCAAGGAGATTTGGAAGCTCGCCCGCGCCAGCCGCGCCTACCATGTCGGCGAGACGCGCGCCGAGGGCGTGCAGGGCGTCTATCGCGCCCTGCTCGAACATATCGAAACCGAGCACAAGCTCCGATTGCGCATGCTGCCCGATATCCTCACCGGGGCGAGCGCGGGCGGGATCAACGCGGTGTTCCTCGCGCAGGCGGTCTATTCGGGGCAGTCGCTCGAACCCCTGACCGACCTGTGGCTCGACAATGCCGATGTCGACCACCTGATCGATCCCGATGCGCGCCCAGTCTGGCGGTTTGCGAAGCTGTGGGCGCAGCCGGTGGTTTCGTGGATGCTCAACCGGCCGGGCAATGTCGTCTCCGAAAGCGTCGCGCCCGAAACGCGCGCCGAGGTGCGGCGCAAGGTCGGCTATTTCATGCGCGGGCGTTGGTTCCAACCGCCCTTTTCGGGGCAGGGCTTTTCCCGGCTGCTCCACGACGCGCTCGCCGCGATGGCGCAATCCGAGACGAGCGCGCCGCTGCTGCCGCCCGGCCATCCGCTCGATCTCTACGTCACCGCGACCGATTTTCGCGGACACCTCGAAATGCTGCGCCTCAACAGCCCGAAAGTGGTCGAGGAGAGCGAGCACCGCATGCCGATCGGCTTTCGCGCCGATACGCCGTTCGAGAGCGGCGCCGACCTGGCCGATCCGCTCGAACTGACGCTGGCAGCGCGCGCGACGGCGAGCTTTCCCGGCGCCTTCCCGCCGGTGCAGCTGGCGGAGATCGATGCGCTCGCGGCAAGTCTCGGGCGGCCCTGGGCTGGGCGCGAGACGTTTCTCCAGCGCATCATGCCGGTCCATATGCGGCAGGAGACCGCGGATACGGTGTCGCTGATCGACGGGTCGGTGCTGGTCAACAAGCCGTTCGAAGGCGCGATGACCGCGCTGCACGGCCGGCCCGCCCAGCGCGAGGTCGACCGGCGCTTCGTCTATATCGACCCGCGCCCCGACCGCTTCGGATCGCTCAGGGAACATGCCGACAAGCCGGTAAGCTTCTTCGGCGCGATCTTCGGTTCGCTCTCGACCATCCCGCGCGAGCAGCCGATCCGCGACAACCTCGAAGCGATCGAGGAACAATCGCGCGAGGCCGAGCGGCTGCGGCGGATGGTCTCTGCGCTGCGGCCCGAGGTCGAGGAAGTGGTCGAGCGGCTGTTCGGGCGGACGCTGTTCCTCGACCGCCCGACGCCCAAGCGGCTCAAGGCCTGGCGCGCCAAGGCGCAGAACGCGGCGAGCCAGCGCGCGGGCTATGCGTTCAATTCCTACGCGCAGGCCAAGTTCACTGGGATCGTCGAGCAGCTCGCCGAGCTCGTGCTGGAGGCCGCACCCGAACTGGGATTGCCCGATACCGGCCCGATCGTCCGGCGGTTGCGAGCGGAGCTTGCCAAGCGCGGGCTCGATACGCTGGCCGGGAAAGGAGGCAGCGCCAGCACCGAAGCCGTAGCCTTTTTCCGCACGCACGACATCGGCTTCCGCATCCGGCGGTTGCGTCTGCTGGCACGGAGGCTGGCGCGCGACTGGGACGCCGATCCCGACCTCGACGACGACGCGGTCGAACGGGCACGCGACGAGATATACGCCATCCTCGCACTCTATTTCGAGCGCGAGGGGCTTGGCTATCTGGGCAAGGACTTTCCCGCCGCCGCCGCCGAGGTGATGAACGAGCCTGGCAAGGTACTCGACCTGCTCGCTTCGCGCCGGCTTCTGCCCGCGACCGACGACCTTGCCGAACGGCGTCTGGCGGCGGCGTTCGAGGAAATGCCGGGCAACCTGCGGCGACGCATGCTGCTGACCTATCTCGGCTTTCCGTTCTACGATGTCGCGACGCTGCCGCTTATGCGCAACGAGGGGCTGACCGAATTCGACCCGATCAAGGTCGACCGCATCAGCCCCGACGATGCGCGCTCGATCCGCGAAGGCGGCACCCGCGCGACACTGCGCGGGATCGAGTTCTACAATTTCGGGGCCTTCTTCAGCCGTTCCTATCGCGAAAACGACTACCTGTGGGGCCGTTTGCACGGCGCGGAGCGGATGATCGACCTGATCTGCTCGACCGTCGATCCGCCGATGGCAGATGCGCCGTGCCGAAACTTCAAGCGACTGGCCTTCCTTGCGATCCTCGACGAGGAAGAGAAGCGGCTGAGCGCCGACCCGGCGCTGCTCGAGCGAATCAGGGGCGAGATCGCCGACAGGCTCGGCTAACGGCAATTGTCATCCAACCGCGCGGGTCTTTCGTGTTATTCGGCTGAAAAACAGGGAGTAACGGGAATGAAGCGCTTCCTCGCAGTAATCGGCCTCGCGGTTGCGGCAATCGTCCTGCCTGTCTCGATCGCTCAGGCACAACCCAAGAAATATCCGGGCAACAGCCATGACGAACGCGTCGCCGCGTTCATGGCCGATCCGGAGCACGCCGATACCGTAGCCAAGGCCAGGGCCGGCGATCCCGGATCGATGTATGCGCTTGCCGAGTTGATCGATCGCACGCTCGTCTCCGGCGATTACAACTCGACCGCGCTGCTCGAAATGCGAATGAAGTTGCTTGCCGGAGCCATGGCGAAGGATTGGGCACCCGCCTACCTGAAAGTCGGGCGGATGGTCCGGCGCAACGAATTGCCCGAGGGGTCGATACTCGACGCCTACGGCTATTTTCTCAAGGGTGCCCAGCTCGGTAATATGGAGAGTATTTCCGAAGCTTGGCGGATCGCCCGCAATCCGTCCATCTGCAGCATTTGCAGGGAAAGCGGCGGTCAGACTTTCCTGAACAGCAGCACGGGCAAGACGCTGCTCATCAACGAAGAGGCCACCGCCGCAGGCAAGGCCTACCTCGCCGAAAAGCGAAAGATGGTCGACGAAGTCGAGGCAACGATGCTGGCGAAATACAGCAAGCGTCACGACATCGCCGCCGAAGGACTTGCGACGCTCTACCTGAACGGCGTCCGCGCGATCGGCGATCCGTACGATCGCTACGGCCTCTACGGCGAGTGGGTGGTCAGGCCGGACGGAACAAAGGCCGAAGCGCTGCTCAGGGAGGTGGCCGACAACGGCACGCGCGACGGATGGGCGGCATTCCTGCTGGGGCTCTATTACGCCGAACCGCGCGATACAGGCATCGTCCGCAATCCGGCGGAATCGATCCGCTACCTCGAACGCGCTACGCTGGCGCGGGACAAGAATGCCGCGGATGCGGCGCAGTTTCTCGGCCACGAACTGGTGACCGGAAAGCTCTACACGCAGGACATGCCCAAGGCGCTCGAAATGCTCAAATTCGCGGCCGACAAGGGGCACTTGGAGGCGATCTACGACCTCGGCCTGCTCAACATGCTGGGCAAGGGTATCGACAAGAACCCGCACCAGGCCGCGGCCTATTTCCGGCAGGCGATCGACAAGGGGCACGCCCCCTCGGCGACTGCGATGGGCCAGATGTATCGCGACGGCGACCTCGGCAAGGTCGACCGGACGATGATGAACTACTACTTCGGCAAGGCGTCGGAGCTCGAAGCAAGGACCAAGGCCGGGCAGGAGACGCTCGACGCGATGAACGCGCTCGTCGACTAGCCGCCGAACGCGTCCTTCAGCCGGTCGAAGAAGCCGCGGCTTTCGGGGCATTCGTCGCCGGTCTCGGTTTCGCGGAACTGCTCGAGGATTTCGCGCTGGGCCTTCGACAGCCTGGTCGGCGTCTCGACCTGGATTTCGACCACCATATCGCCGCGCCCGCGCCCTTGCAGGATCGGCATGCCCGCACCACGCTTGCGCAGCTGCTTGCCCGACTGGATGCCGGCGGGAATCTCTATCGTGTTGGTCTCGCCGTCGAGATCGGGGATATCGACGCTGCCGCCGAGCGCGGCGGTGGTGAAGCTCACAGGAACGCGCGTCGCCAGCGTGGTGCCTTCGCGCTCGAACACCGCATGGGGTTTTACATGAACGAAGATGTAGAGATCGCCCGGCGGCGCGCCGCGCGGACCGGCTTCGCCCTTGCCCGAGAGGCGGATGCGGGTGCCGGTGTCGACCCCGGGCGGAACCTCGACTTCGAGCGCCTGCGGTTTGTCAACCGTGCCCTCGCCGCGGCAATCGCGGCACGGACTTTCGAGCACTTCGCCGCGGCCGTGGCAATTGGGGCACGGGCGCTCGACCACGAAGAAGCCCTGCTTGGCGCGCACCTTGCCGTGGCCATGGCAAAGGTTGCAGCCGCGCGTGCCGGTGCCGGGCGTCGCACCCGAGCCATGGCAGGTGTCGCAGGTCTGCGAGACTTCGATCTCGATCTCGGTCGACTTGCCGTGGAACGCCTCGTCGAGCGTCACCTGCATGTCGTAACGCAGGTCGGCGCCGCGGCGCGGCTGCTGTCGCCCGCCGCCACCGAAGGCGCTGCCGAAGATGGTCTCGAAAATATCGCCGATATCGCCGAAGTCGGCGCCCGGATGCCCGCCACCCGGTCCGCCGTTCTGGAACGCGGCGTGGCCGTAACGGTCGTAGGCAGCGCGCTTCTGCGGGTCCTTCAGGCAGTCATAGGCGACGCTGATCGCCTTGAATTTCGCCTCGCATTCGGCGTCGCCCGGATTGCGGTCCGGGTGGTACTTCATCGCCAGCTTGCGATAGGCGGATTTGAGCGTCCGCTCGTCCGCATCGCGGCTGACTTCGAGCAGTTCGTAGAAATCGATCTCGGTGGCCGACATGGTTACCCCTCGTCCGGAAACCTAACCGCCACCGGCGCGCATCGCACCGGTGGCGGCATGGTGTTCATCGGGACGATCAGCCCTTGTTTTCGTCTTCGTCGACCTCGGAGAATTCGGCGTCGACCACGTCCTCGTCCGCATCGGACGACGCGGAGGCATCGCCCTCGCCTTCGGCTCCACTCTCGGACGCGGCACTCGCCTGCTCCTGCTGGTAGATCTCCTGGCCCATCTTCATCGCGGCGTCGGTGAGCGCCTGCGACTTGGCGCCGATCGCGTCGACATCGTCGCTTTCGAGTGCGGCCTTGGCTTCGGCCAGCGCAGCCTCGACCGCCGACTTGGTGTCGGGCTGGATCTTGTCGCCATGCTCCTCGAGCTGCTTCTCGGTCGCGTGGACGAGGCTGTCGGCCTGGTTGCGTGCTTCCGCGCTCTCGCGCCGCTTCTTGTCCTCTTCGGCGAATTTCTCGGCGTCCTGCACCATCTGTTCGATGTCGCTGTCGCTGAGCCCGCCCGAGGCCTGAATGCGGATCTGCTGTTCCTTGCCGGTGCCCTTGTCCTTGGCGGACACGTTGACGATGCCGTTGGCGTCGATGTCGAACGTGACTTCGACCTGCGGCACGCCGCGCGGCGCGGGCGGAATTCCGACCAGGTCGAAATTGCCGAGCAGCTTGTTGTCCGCCGCCATCTCGCGCTCGCCCTGCAGCACGCGGATCGTCACCGCCTGCTGGTTGTCCTCGGCGGTCGAATAGGTCTGCGTCTTCTTGGTCGGGATCGTGGTGTTGCGGTCGATCATGCGGGTGAACACGCCGCCGAGCGTCTCGATGCCGAGCGAAAGCGGGGTCACGTCGAGCAGCAGCACGTCCTTGACGTCGCCCTGCAGCACGCCCGCCTGGATCGCCGCACCCATGGCGACGACTTCGTCCGGGTTGACGCCGGTGTGGGGCTTCTGCCCGAAGAATTCCTCGACCACTTCGCGCACCTTGGGCATCCGGGTCATGCCGCCGACGAGCACGACCTCGTCGACGCCCGACTTCTCGATACCGGCATCGGCGAGCGCCTTCTTGCACGGTTCGAGCGTGCGCTTGATCAGGTCGCCGACGAGCTGTTCGAGCTTCGACCGGCTGATCGTCTCGACCAGGTGCAGCGGGGTGGAGGAACCGTCTTCCATCCGCGCGGTGATGAAGGGCAGGTTGACTTCGGTCGACTGCGAGCTGGACAGCTCGATCTTGGCCTTCTCGGCCGCTTCCTTGAGCCGCTGGAGCGCAAGCTTGTCCTTGCGCAGGTCCATGTTCTCCTTCGACTTGAACTGGTCGGCGAGATATTCGACGATCGCGCTGTCGAAATCCTCGCCGCCGAGGAAGGTGTCGCCGTTTGTCGACTTCACTTCGAACACGCCGTCGCCGATCTCGAGGATCGAGACGTCGAAGGTGCCGCCGCCGAGGTCGTAGACGGCGATCGTCTTGCCGTCTTCCTTGTCCATGCCGTAGGCGAGCGCCGCTGCGGTCGGCTCGTTGATGATGCGCAGCACTTCGAGGCCGGCGATCTGGCCGGCGTCCTTGGTCGCCTGGCGCTGAGCGTCGTTGAAGTATGCGGGGACGGTGATGACCGCCTGCTCGACCGTCTCGCCGAGATAGCTTTCGGCGGTTTCCTTCATCTTCTGCAGGATGAAGGCGGAGACCTGCGACGGCGAATATTCCTCGCCGCCCGCTTCGACCCAGGCGTCGCCGTTCTTGCCCTTGACGATGTCGTAGGGGACGAGATCCATGTCCTTCTTGGTCATCGGATCGTCGAAACGGCGGCCGATCAGGCGCTTGATCGCGAACAGGGTGTTGTCGGGATTGGTGACCGCCTGCCGCTTGGCCGGCTGGCCGATCAGGCGCTCGGAGTCCTTGGTGAAGGCGACGATCGACGGCGTGGTGCGCGCGCCTTCCGAATTCTCGATGACCTTGGGTTTGCCCCCGTCCATCACGGCAACGCACGAATTGGTGGTGCCGAGGTCGATACCGATAACTTTGGCCATTGCTGTCCTCATTTTCCTTGCATGTTGGACGCTGCGCGCTCGGCTTCCCGGAAAGGCGAAGCCACTCGGCAGCTCGAATATGAGGGCGATATAGGTGCGGTTTTTGTTGGCACAAGGGACGCGCCGGGCTAGATTTTCGCCCGATCGAACTCCGATCGAACAGGGAGAAATCGCGTGAAAACTTTGCTCTTTGCCGCCGTCGCACTGGTTTCCGTCACTCTCGGTCTCGCCGCGTGCGGCGAAGCTGCAGAGGCGCCCGACGCGGAAGAGGAAGCCGGCATTCCCGGCATGACCGTTACCAATGGGCGGATGGTGCTGGCCCCGGTCGAGGGCAATCCGGCGGCGGTCTATTTCGACCTCGCCTATGACGGCGATCGGAGCTTCGCGGTCCGCCGCGCCGACGTCGAAGGCGCCGAAAGCGCGATGCTGCACGAATACGGCGAGTACGATTTCAAGGTGCAGATGATGGAAGCGCTGCCGATCGTGCTCAACAAGGGCGACGAAGTCGCGTTCGAACCCGGCGGCAGGCACGTGATGGCGATGAACCCCTCGCCCGACCTCAAGCCGGGCGGAACGACCGAAGTGACGCTGACAGTCTCGGGCGGCGACACGCACAGCTTCCCGGTCGAAATCCGCGCCGCCGGGGAAGAGCGCTGAGCGAACACGGCGGAGCCGGACCGCCACCCGCTTGCCCGGTCGGCGGCGCACGCCCGCTGACCGCAAGCGAGATCGCACTTGCGCGCACCGTCTTCGGCGATGCGATCGACTATGCGAAGGTGACGATCCGGCGGCGCAAGTGGTTTCCCTTCCAGCCGCGCCGCGTTACCATGGCACCGCGCGGGCACCTGCATTTCCATCCGCTGAGCGAGAATTACTGCGAGGATTTCGCCCGGGCCGCGCTGTCGAAACAGGGTCACTTTATCCATGAAATGACCCATGTGTGGCAGACTCAGACCAAGGGTGAATGGTGGTTGGTCCTCAACCGCAGGCCGTGGGCGCGATACGATTACAGCCTCAAGCCGGGCTGGCCGCTCGATCGATACGGCATCGAACAGCAGGCGGAAATCGTCCGCCATGCATTCCTGCTCCGCAACGGGATCAGGCTGGCGGGGGTCGCCGACAAATCCGCCTACGATGCGCTGGTCAAATTCCCGGGCGCGAGCGCCTGAGCGTCACCGCTCAGAAATAGTCGCGATAGCGGTCGTCGTAGCGGCAGTCGTCGTCGACGTAGCGGCCGTTGCGATCGTAGAACCCGTCGCAATCGTCGTCCTTGTCCTTGAAATATCCGGCGATGCCGCCGATCGCCGCGCCGGCGATGGCATAGGTTTCGAAATCCTCGCCCGTGATCGCAGCGGCAGCGGCACCGGCGGCGGCACCGACTGCGGCTCCTTCGACAGCGTAATTTTCTGCGCAAGCGCCCAGGCCCAGCGTCGATACGGCCAGCGCCGGGGCGATCAAAATCTTCGTGTTCATCGTGTCTCTCCAGTGGTCCCCGTTGCGAAACCTACGGACGAGCCCCGGCGATGTTCCGATCGAACTCAGTCGTACTCGACGCCGGGAAGGCCTTCGCCCCCATCGGCGATGAACCGGTCGATGCGCGCTTCGAGCACCGGCAGCGGCACCGAACCCAATGACAGCACGACATCGTGGAACTTGCGGATATCGAAATCCTCCCCGAGTTCGGCCTCGGCCTTGGTGCGCACGCGGCGGATGGTCAGTTCGCCGAGCTTGTAGGACAGCGCCTGCCCCGGCCAGCTGATATAGCGATCGACTTCGGTTCCGACCTCGTGCTCGGACAGCGCGGTACGGCTGGCGAGATACTCCACCGCCCGGTCGCGGCTCCAGCCATATTGGTGGATGCCGGTATCGATCACCAGCCGGACGGCGCGCCACATCTCGTAGCTGAGCTGGCCGAAGCGCTCATAGGGCGTGCGGTAGATCCCCATCTCGTTGCCGAGATACTCCACATACAGCCCCCATCCCTCGCCGAAACCGGAAAAATAGACCTGGCGGCGAAATTGCGGCGCTTCCTCGCGTTCGAGCGCGATGGCGGCCTGGAAGCTGTGACCCGGCGCGCATTCGTGCATCGTCAGCGCGGGGATGTTGTAGACCGGCCGCGAGGGGAGGTCGTAAGTGTTGATCTGGCAGAATTCGAGCCCGCCGCGTCCGGCGGTGTAGAACGGCGCGATCGCAGGATCGACCGGACGAAGCCCGTGCCGATAACGCGGCAGGAACCCGAAATATTCGTCGAGCCGGTCGTCGACCCGCTTGGCGGTGTAGGCGGCCACGCCCATCAGCTCGTCGGGCGTGTCGGCGACGAATTGCGGGTCGGTGCGCAGGAACCGGATAAACTCCTGCAAGGTCGCGTCGAACCCTGCCTCTTCCTTCACCGCCTCCATCGCGGCCGTGATCCGTGCCACCTCGTCGAGGCCGATGCGGTGGATTTCGTCGGCGGTCAGGTCGAGCGTCGTGAACTCCTCGATCTGCTGCTGGTAATAGGCTGCGCCGTCGGGCGTGTCGGAGGCGCCGAGCGTGGTGCGCGTCTGCGGCAGGTACTCGGTGCGGAAGAAATCGAGAAAGTCGGCATAGGCGGGGGTGACGTCGTTCGCGATCGCATCGCGCGCCCGCGTGGCGAGATCGGCGGCCACCGCGGCATCGAAGCGCGCGGGCATTTGCACGAACGGGCGCCAGAACGGGCTGCTCTCGGGATCCTCGACGACATAGGCGGCGAGCGATGCATCTCGTCCTTCGAGCGTAACGCGCGGGACGCTGAAGCCGCGCCGCAGGCCGTCCCGGGCATTGGCTTTCTGTTCGGCGAAGAAGCGCGGGATATCGCGCATGCGGGCAATGTAGCGTTCGTATTCCTCGACGGTCTGGAATCCGCGCTGCCCGGCAAGGTAGCTCCAGAAATTGTTGTCGCTGTCGAACGGCATCTCCCACTCGCGGAAGCGGGCATCGCCGATCTGCGTTTCGAGCAGGTGACGAAACACGGCGGCATCGATCCTGGCATCGTCCGAGAATTCGTCCGTATCGAGTTCTTCGAGCCTGGCGAGAAATTCGGCTGCCTTTGCCGCCCTCGCTTCGAAGGCTGCAGGCGTGACCGAGGCGAGCCTGTTCCCCTGCGAGGTGCTGCCATCCGCCTCCTCGATGCGGCCGGATTGTTCGATCTGATACTTGTAATAGCCGTCGGTCAGCGCGGCGAGTTCGTCGTCCGCGCTCTCGTGCGCAGCCAGCGGTGCCGAAAAAACGGCGAGGATCGCCGCTCCTGCAAGTGCGATCCTCATACTCGAAAACCTCCCCCGTGGAATCAGTCGGGCTTCTTCGCCACCCCGACCATCGCCGGACGCAGCAGGCGGTCGCGGATCATGTAGCCGGCCTGCATTTCCTGTACCACCGTGCCGGGTTCGGCGTCGTCGGTGGGCACTTCCATCATCGCCTGGTGCTGGTTGGGATCGAGCGGCATGCCCATCGCGGCAATGCGGGTGACACCGTGCTGCGAGAACACCTTCTCGATCTCGCGCTGGGTCGCCTCGATCCCGGCGATGAACCGGCTGGCCTTCTCGTCCTCGCGCAAGGCCTCGGGCACGTGTTCGAGAGCGCGGGCGAGATTGTCGGCCACCGAGAGGATATCGCGCGCAAAGCCGGTCGCGGCGTAGGTGCGCGCATCCTGCACATCCTTTTCCAGCCGGCGCCGCACGTTCTGCGTTTCGGCGCGCGCATAGAGCACGTCCTGCTTCGCGGTATCGAGATCGTTGCGAAGCGCGGCCAGCGCCTCTTCGACCCCGCCTGTTTCCTGTTCGTCGCCATCCCCGTCGGACTCGCCGTCGTCGAGAAATTCCTCCGGCACGCCGTCCAGTTCCTTTGCTACGTCCTCGTCCTGCGGACGCTTCTTGTCGTCGCTCATGATATTCCGTGTCTATCCGATAAGTTTGCCCAGCGATCGGGCCGTGAAATCAACCATGGGGACGACCCGCGCGTAATTCAACCGCGTCGGGCCGATCACCCCCAGCACGCCGACCACCCGGCCCTCGCGGTCGCGATAGGGCGAGGCGATAACCGACGAGCCCGACAACGCGAACAACCGGTTCTCGCTGCCGATGAATATCCGCGTCGCTTCCGCCTCGCGCGCGGTCTCGAGCAGTTCGGCGACCGACTGCTTGTTTTCCAGATCGTCGAGCAGCGAGCGGACCCGTTCGAGATCGGTCAGCGCCGCCTCGTCGAGCAGTTTCGCCTGTCCGCGCACGATCAGCACCGGTCGCTGCGCCGCATCCTCGCTCCACACGGCGAGCCCGCGCTCGACCAGGTCGCGGCTGGCTTCGTCGAGTTGCGAGCGCCCGGAAGCGAGTTCGGCGCGCATGGCTGTCGCCGCCTCGGCCAGCGTCCGCCCGGCAAGCCGCGCGGTGATGTAATTGCTCGCCTGCTCGAGCAGCGAGGGTGCCAGCGCGTCGCCGAGATCGAGCACCCTGTTCTCGATTCCGCCGTCCTCGGCCACCACCACTGCCAGTGCACGTCCCTGCCCGAGGTGGACGAGATTGAACTGAGCCAGCTTCTGCTCGCGCGTCGGGACCATCACCATCCCTGCAGCACCGGAAATATCCGACAGCAGCGTGCTGGTCTTCTCCAGCGCCTGCTCGATCGGGCCGCTTCGGCCGATCTGCTGCTCGACCGCCTTGCGCTCCGCCCGCGTCGGCTCAGCCATTTGCATCATCCCGTCGACGAACAGCCGCAGCCCGCTCTCGGTCGGCATCCGCCCTGCGCTGGTATGCGGTGCTGCAAGCAGGCCGAGCGATTCGAGATCTGACAGCACCGAGCGGATCGAGGCGGGCGAGAGGTTCACTCCGCCCTGACCTGCAAGCGTCTTCGATCCGACCGGCTGCCCGCTGTCGAGATAGCCCTCTACCACGAGGCGGAAGATTTCCCGCGCGCGGTCGGTCAGGTCGGTGATGGGAGGTGAGGCCATGCTAACAATCTAGTCATTGGACTTGTTGCCTCAAGCGCGTAACGCGGCGCCGACGATTCAGCAAAGGATTACCCATGCGACCTTCCGGCCGCGCGCCCGACGAGATGCGCGCCATCACCATCGAAACGGGTTTCACCCGCCATGCCGAGGGCTCGTGCCTCGTCAGCTTCGGCGATACCCGCGTGCTGTGCACCGCCAGCGTCGAGGAACGCATTCCGCCATGGTTGCGCGGCAAGGGCGAAGGCTGGGTCACAGGCGAGTATTCGATGCTCCCGCGCGCCACGCACACGCGCGGCCAGCGCGAAGCGGCGCGCGGCAAGCAATCCGGACGGACGCAGGAAATCCAGCGGCTGATCGGGCGGTCCTTGCGTGCGGTGGTCGACCTGAAAAAGCTCGGCGAACGCCAGGTCGTGCTCGATTGCGACGTGATCCAGGCCGATGGCGGCACGCGCACCGCGTCGATCTCGGGCGCTTGGGTTGCGCTGCGGCTGGCTGTGGACGGGTTGCTGAAGGCAGGAACGATTCTCGACGATCCGATCACCGCGCAGGTCGCGGCGATCAGCTGCGGCATTCACAACGGCGCGCCGGTGCTCGATCTCGATTACGACGAGGATTCCTCGGCCGATGCCGATGCCAATTTCGTGCTGATCTCGGGCGGCAAGATCGCCGAGGTCCAGGCCACCGCCGAAGGCGCCTGCTACGACGAGGAGGGCCTGCTGCGCCTGCTGCGGCTCGCGCGGATCGGCTGCGACAAGGTGTTCGCGGCGCAGCTGGAGGCAGTGAAGAAGTGACCCGCCACCTTGGCTCCGGTTCTCTGGTCATTGCGACTCACAACGCCGACAAGCTGAAGGAAATTTCCGCCCTGCTCGAACCGCACGGCGTGAAGTGCCTGAGCGCCGGTTCGCTCGGACTGCCCGAGCCGCCCGAAACCGGCAAGACCTTCGTCGAGAACGCGCTGATCAAGGCCCGGTCGGCGGCCGAGGCATCGGGCATGGCGGCGCTGGCCGACGACAGCGGATTGTCGGTCGATGCGCTGGACGGCCGACCGGGGGTCTACACCGCAGATTGGGCCGAGCGGCAGTGGTTCGAGGGCGAGCCGGGGCGCGACTGGTACATGGCAATGGGCAAGGTCGAGGGCATGTTGCAGCAGTTCGGACCGGACACCAACCGCAGCGCCGCGTTTTACTGCGTGCTCGCGATCGCCTGGCCGGACGGCGAACAGGCGGTCTATGAAGGCAGGTGCCCCGGCTCGCTCACCTGGCCGCCACGGGGCGAGATGGGGTTTGGCTACGATCCGGTATTCGTGCCTGAGGGACGCGACCTGACCTTCGCGGAGATCGATCCGGACGAGAAGCACCGCATCAGCCACCGCGCCGACGCGTTCGCCAAGCTGGTCGCGGAGCAGTTCGGCGATGTCTGAGTCCCCGCGAAGGCGGGGACCTCATGCTCTCAGGCGAAGCGCCAGTGGCTTGAGGCCCCCGCCTTCGCGGGGGCTCGGTTAGCTGCTAGAGGCTCTCTTCCATGGCTCGCGCGCTCTACATCCACTGGCCGTTCTGCGCCCGCAAATGCCCCTATTGCGACTTCAACAGCCATGTTCGGGCCGAGGTCGATTATGCCCGCTGGCAGGACGCTCTGGTGGCCGATATGCGGCACGAGGCGGCGCCGGCGAGCGAAGACACGCTCACGTCGATCTTCTTCGGCGGTGGCACCCCATCACTGATGCCGCCCGCGCTGGTCGAGGCGCTGCTGCGCGAGGCCGAGGCCTTGTGGGGTTTCGCTCCCGATATCGAGATCACGCTCGAGGCCAACCCGTCCTCGGTCGAAGCTGCGCGGTTCGCGGCGCTTGCGGGGGCGGGGATCGATCGCGTCTCCCTCGGGCTGCAGTCGCTCGACGACGAGGCGCTGCGGTTTCTCGGAAGGCTGCACGATGCGCGCGAGGGCCTCGAGGCGTTGGATACCGCGCAGCGCCATTTCGACCGTGTCTCGTTCGACCTGATCTATGCGCTCCCCGGTCAGAGCGAGGATTCGTGGCGCGATCAGCTGTCGCGCTCGCTCGGCTTCGGAACGGGGCATGTGTCGCTCTACCAGCTGACCATCGAGCCGGGCACTCGCTTCGCTACCGACGTGCGCCGCGGCACCTTCGAACCCAAGGACGCCGACGAAGCCGGCGACATGTATGCCCTGACGCACGAGCTGACCGAAGCCGCCGGGCTGCCCGCCTACGAGATCAGCAATCACGCGCGTCCCGGCGAGAAGAGCCGCCATAACCTGACTTACTGGCGCTACAGCGATTACGCGGGCATCGGGCCCGGCGCGCATGGCAGGCGCGGCGGCGTGGCGACGCAGCGGCACCGCAAACCGGAGAACTGGCTCGCGGCGGTCGCTCGATCGGGTCACGGGATCGCGGACGAGCGAGCGCTGGGGGCGTCAGAGCAAGCCTCCGAAGCATTGCTGATGGGCCTCCGGCTGGCCGAGGGAATCGATCTCGCGGAGATCGGTGCGCGCTCCGGCCTCGCCTTCGATACGCTCGTCGAGCCGTCCAAGCTGGCGCTCTATGCCGATCTCGGTTTTCTGCACCTCGCCGGGAACCGCGTTCAGGTGACGCCCCGCGGGATGCCGCTGCTCGATGCGCTGCTCGGAGAGATCGTTGCGAGCGATCTCGTCGCCGCATGAGCGCCGCCGACCTGCTCGAGCAATGGCGCGACCACCTTGCGCAGGACCGACGTCTCTCGCCGCACACGGTGCGCGCCTATGGCAGCGCGGCGGCGCGGTTGCTCGGCCGGCTCGATCTCGACGACTGGAGCCGGGTGGCGAGGCTGGGAACCGCGGACTTGCGTGGGCAACTCGCTGCGCGGCGCGCGGAAGGGCTTTCGAACGCTTCCGCCGCGCGCGAGCTTTCGGCGCTCAAGGCGCTGGTCAAGTTCGCTCGCCGGCAAGAGGGGATGAACGACGCCGGAGCGCCGCGGTTGCGCGCTCCGCGTACGAAAAAGGGATTGCCGCGGCCGGTCACCCCAGACGACGCGGCCAATCTCGCCGATCTCGTTGCAGGAAACGCAAGCGAGACGTGGATCGGCGCGCGCGACCGGGCTGTGCTGCTGCTCCTCTACGGTGCGGGCTTGCGCATCGCCGAGGCGCTGTCGCTGACCACGGAAACTGCGCCGCTCGGAGCCACACTCACCGTCACCGGCAAGGGCGGCAAGCAGCGCGTGGTGCCGGTCCTGCCGATCATCCGCGCCGCTGTGGACGATTACGTGACACAATGCCCGTGGTCCCTCGACCCCGATACGCCGCTGTTCCGCGGCGCGAAAGGCGGCGCGCTGAGCCAGGGCATAGTCCAGAAGGCAACCGCGCGCGCGCGCAAGGCGCTCGGCCTGCCCGACACCGCCACGCCGCACGCGCTGCGCCACAGCTTCGCCACGCATCTGCTCGGCGCGGGGGCGGATCTCAGAAGCCTTCAGGAACTGCTCGGCCACGCCAGCCTCGGCTCGACGCAAATCTACACCAAGGTCGATGCGGCGACGATGCTGGACGCCTACCGCAACGCACATCCGCGCGAGAAGAAGTGAGCCCCAGCGAAGGCGGGGACCTCAGGCCGCGGGCGAAGCGCATATGGCCCGAGACCCCCGCCTTCGCTGGGGCTCACATCGTGGCGTGTCGCGCCTCGATCGCGTCCCAGATCAACGCGGCCGTATCCGTGCCGTTGAACCTGTCGATCGCCATGATCCCCGTCGGAGACGTGACATTGATCTCGGTCAGCCACTTGCCCCCGATCACGTCGATCCCGACGAACACCAGTCCGCGACGTTTCAGTTCGGGCCCCATCGCAGCGCAGATTTCCTCTTCGCGGGAGGTCAGCTCGGCGGCTTCGGCATATCCACCTTGCGCGAGGTTGGAGCGAAATTCGCCTTTGCCCGGGAACCGGTTGATCGCCCCGGCGATCTCGCCGTCGACCAGCACGATCCGCTTGTCGCCCTCGGACACCTCGGGGAGGAAGGGCTGAACCATATGCGGTTCGGGCCAGGTCTGGTCGAATACCTCGCTCAGCGCCGACAGGTTGGTGCCGTCGGCCTCGATCCGGAAGATCGCCTTGCCGCCGTTTCCGTGGAGCGGCTTGACCACCACCGCTCCGTGCTTCTGCTGGAACGCGCGAATGTCGTCGATCCGGCGCGCCACAAGCGTCGGCGGCATGAAGCGCGCATAGTCGAGTACGAACATCTTTTCCGGCGCGTTGATGACCTCGCGCGGATCGTTGATCACCAGCGTCTCGCCCTTCAGCCGCTCGAGCAGCAGCGCGGCGCTGATATAGCCGAGATGGAATGGCGGATCCTGCCGCATGAGGACGACGTCGATATCGCCGGCGAGGTCGATCTTCGCCCGCGCGCCCTGCCATTCGAAATGATCGCCCTCGACCCGCTGCACGGTCAGCGGACGCGCCCATGCGGTGATCCGGCCGTCCTCCCAGGCGAGCGAACTCACGTCGTAATGCCATAGCCGATGCCCGCGTGCCTGCGCCGACAGCATCAGCGCGAAGCTCGAATCCCCGGCGATATTGATGCTTTCGATGGGATCCATCTGGACCGCGACACGCAAGGGTTTGCTCAAACTCGATTCCTTCTTCGTCGCCCCTGCACCGGCAGGGGCCTATCCGGACTTGCTGCAAGCAGGACCTGCCCGGAGGATTGGCGTGGCCTTGTATCGTGCGTCCCTTGGAAACAACAGGGTGGTTGGCCCCTGCCTGCGCAGGGGCGACGCCGGTTCAAGGCTGCCACGCGTTGACGATGTGGCGCGGGAAGGTGCCCGGTGCAAGGAGCACGACATCGATACGGATGTCCTCGTTACGGGTGGCATATTCGTGCGCGACCGCCTCCGCCGCCGCGGCAACGCGCCGCAGCCGGTGTTCGTCGATGGCGTGGTCGAGTTCGGCCGCGCTGTTGCGCCACTTCACTTCGACGAAAGCGATCGTGTTGCCGTGCTTCGCGATCAGGTCGATCTCGCCCGCCGGAGTCCTGCGACGGCGTTCGAGAATGCGCCAGCCCTTCATCTGCAACCACAGGGCTGCCCTGCCCTCGCCCGTGCGGCCCCGGCGTTCGGCGCGCCGTCGACTCATGGGGCGCTTCATTCGGCGCGCAGTTCCATCGCGCGTGCATACAGCTTCCTGCGGTCGAGCCCCGTCGCCCTGGCGACCTTGCCCGCCGCATGCGAGGGCTTCATTTCCGCCAATGCCTCGCGCAGCAGGGCATCGGCATCGACCGCATCCGCCGGGACATCCTCGGGAGGGCCGATCAGCAGTACGATCTCGCCCTTGGGCGGATGCGCGGCGTAGTGCTCGGCCAGTTCTGCGGCCGTGCCGCTGCGGCAGTCCTCGTGCAATTTGGTCAACTCTCGTGCGACTGCGATCCGCCGCCGCGACATCGTCTCGCCGATGGCGGCAAGCGATTTTACCAGCCTGGGCCCGGTCTCGTAGAACACCAGTGTCGCCTGCACGCCGCCCAGTTCGTCGAGCACGTCGCCCCGCGCCTTGTCCCTGTTCGGCAGAAATCCGGCGAACAGGAAGCGGTCGTTCGGCAGGCCGGACAGCGTCAGTCCGGCGATCGCGGCGCATGGACCCGGCAGGATTGTAACCGGAATCTCCGCCGCGCGTGCGTCGCGCACGAGACGGTAGCCGGGATCGGATATCAGCGGCGTTCCCGCATCGCTGACCAGCGCCACCGCCCTCGCGCGCATCGTATCGATCAGGCGTGTCCGGTCATTGTCCGCCGCGTGATCGTCGTAGCGCCGCAGCGGTTTCGAGATACCCAGATGCCGGAGCAATTTGCCGGTCACGCGCGTGTCCTCACAGGCAACCACATCGCAACGGCTCAGCACGTCGACAGCACGCAACGTGATATCGCCGAGATTGCCAATCGGGGTCGCGACTATATAGAGGCCGGGAGTCAGCTTGGCGTCAGGGGGTTCGTGCTCCACATCGCGTCACATGGACCACGGGAACGGGGAGTCGCAAGCATGAAGGTCTGGAAAACGAGCAGGCGGTTGCTGGTCATGGGGGGAGCTGCGGCTTTCCTGGCCGGGTGCCAGGTGATCCCGAAGGCGCCCGGACCGACCACGACCAGCCCCGATCCGTTGCCCACCCCGACCCCGACACAGACCGGGCTCCCGCAGGACGAGACCCGCCATCGCATCGCGCTGCTGGTGCCCATGAGCGGCAGCAACGGCGCGGTCGGGCAATCGATCGCCAACGCTGCCACCATGGCGCTGCTCGACACCAATGCCGACAATCTGCGCATCACCACCTACGACACCTCGACCGACGCCCGCGGCGCCGCCCGCCGCGCGGTCTCCGACGGCAACCGGCTGATCCTCGGCCCGCTGATGTCGCGCAATGTCGGACAGGTACTGGCCGAGGCGCGCCCGGCCAATGTACCGTTGATCACATTTTCGAACGATTTCGAAGTCGCCGCCCCGGACGTTTTCGTGGTCGGTCACATACCCGAGCAATCGATCGAAAGGACGGTCGCTTATGCGCGCCGCCGCGGATCGGCGAATTTCGCGGCGATCGTTCCGGAGGGAGAATACGGCCGGCGGGCGGAGGCGGCGTTTCGCACGGCGGTTGCGAACAATGCCGGCACGCTGACGGATGTGGAACGCTTTTCGCGCAGCAACACCTCGATCGTCTCGGCAGCCCAGCGATTGCAGCGGGCGGGCGGGTTCGACACCGTGCTGATCGCGGACGGCGTTCGGCTTGCGGTGCTGGCGGCCGGCGAATTGCGCCCGCGCGGAACGGGCACGACGCAATTGCTTGGCACCGAATTGTGGAGCGGAGAGGCTGCGGTCACTCGATCCACGGTCCTGCGCGGCGCATGGTTTTCCGCAGTATCGGACCAGCGGTACAAGCGATATGCGGACAGCTATCAGAACCGCTTCAACACGCAGCCTTACCGTATCTCGACGCTCGGCTACGATTCGGTACTCATGACGCTGCGGATGGCTCGCGACTGGCAGATCGGCAGCAGTTTCCCCAAAGGGCTGATGTACAACGCAGAGGGGTTCATCGGTATCGACGGTGCATTCCGTTTCGACCGCAGGGGCGTTATCGAGCGGGCATGGGAAGTACGCGAGGTGCGCGACGGACTGGTCGCCACGATCAACGACGCGCCGACCGGATTCGTATCTGCCGAAAACTGACCGAACCGGCTTGCAGCCGTCCGAACGCACGACATAAGGCGGTGCCATGTCCGACGACCTGTTTACCGGTACGCCCGCCTCGAGCGGCGACTACGATGCATCCTCGATCGAGGTCCTCGAAGGGCTCGAGCCCGTCCGCCGCCGCCCGGGCATGTATATCGGTGGCACAGACGACCGCGCGCTGCACCATCTCGCCGCCGAGGTGCTCGACAACGCCATGGACGAGGCGGTGGCAGGCCATGCGACGCGCATCGAGGTCTCGCTGGAAGAGGGTAACCGGCTGTCGATCGCCGATAACGGGCGCGGCATCCCGGTCGACGAGCATCCCAAATTTCCCGGCAAGTCGACGCTCGAAGTGATCCTCTCGACGCTGCATTCGGGCGGCAAGTTCTCGGGCAAGGCTTACGCCACCAGCGGTGGCCTGCACGGCGTCGGCGTGAGCGTGGTCAACGCGCTGTCGAGCGATACGCGGGTCGAGGTCGCGCGCGACAAGCAGCTCTACGCGCAGAGCTTCGCCAAGGGAGAGACTCTCGGGCCGATCGAGAAACTGGGCCCGACGCCCAACCGGCGCGGGACAACGGTGAGCTTTACGCCCGACACCGAGATCTTCGGCGAACGCCAGTTCAGCCCCAAACGGCTGTTCAAGCTGGCGCGCTCGAAGGCCTACCTGTTCGCCGGGGTCGAAATCCGCTGGAAATGCGCCGAGAGCCTCGCGTCCGAAGAGGTGCCGGCGGAAGCGGTGTTCAAATTCCCCGGCGGGCTCGCCGATCACCTCGCCGAGCAAGTGGGAACGCGCGAATGCGTCACCGCGCAGCCCTTCGCCGGGACGCAGGAATTCGCCGACGACAAGGGCCGCGTCGAATGGGCGATCGCGTGGCCGCTGTGGTCGGACGGCTCGACCAGCTGGTACTGCAACACCGTGCCCACGCCCGATGGCGGCACGCACGAGCAAGGCCTGCGCGCGGCGCTCACCAAGGGGCTGCGCGCGTTCGGCGAACTCACCGGCACCAAGAAAGCAAAGGACATCTCCGCCGACGACGTGATGACCGGCGCCGAGGTGATGCTGAGCGTCTTCATCCGCGATCCGCAGTTCCAGAGCCAGACCAAGGACCGTCTCACCAGCCCCGAAGCGGCGCGGCTGGTCGAGAATGCGGTGCGCGATCATTTCGACTTGTTTCTGAGCGACAACATGGAGCGCGGCAAGGCGCTGCTGGGTCAGGTGATGGAGCGGATGGACGAGCGGCTCCGGCGCAAGCAGGAGCGCGAGATCAAGCGCAAGACCGCGACCAACGCCAAAAAGCTGCGGCTGCCCGGCAAGCTGACCGATTGCTCCGGTGAAGGCGACAAGGATACCGAACTGTTCATCGTCGAGGGCGATTCGGCGGGCGGCAGCGCCAAGCAGGCGCGCGACCGCAAGACGCAGGCGATCCTGCCGATCCGCGGCAAGATCCTCAACGTCGCCAGCGCCAGCGCCGACAAGATCCGCGCCAACAGCGAAATCGCCGACCTCACTCTCGCGATGGGCTGCGGCACGCGCAAGGATTGCGACCCGGAGAACCTGCGCTACGACCGCATCATCATCATGACCGACGCCGATGTCGACGGCGCGCATATCGCGACGTTGCTGATGACCTTCTTCTTCCGGGAAATGCCCGAGGTTGTGCGGCGCGGGCACCTGTTCCTAGCCCAGCCCCCGCTCTACCGCCTCACCGCGGGCAAGGAGAGCCGCTACGCCCGCGACGACGCGCACCGCGCCGAGCTGGAGGAGAGCGTGTTCAAGGGCAAGAAGGTCGACGTCGCGCGCTTCAAGGGCCTCGGCGAGATGAACCCGGCGCAATTGCGCGAAACGACGATGAACCCCGAAACCCGCTCGCTGATCCGCATCACCCTGCCCGCGGAATTCGAGGATCGCGCCGGGGTGGCGCGGCTGGTCGACGAGCTGATGGGCCGCAACCCCGAGCACCGCTTCAATTTCATCCAGAACCGCGCGGGGGAGATGGACCGGGATATGATCGATGCGTGATCGTCATGGTTGATGTCGATCGAAGCCAAATGGCAGACCTCGTGGCTTCGCTGAGCTCGGAGGCAAACGAACACAATCAGCGATGGCAAAAATGGATCGGGGTCGCATCAGCGGGCGGGATTGTTGCGATATTGACGTTTGCCGCAAACCTGCCGAATCCTGAATTCGCTTTGAACCAACTGGAATGGAGTATCACAGCTTTCGGATTGTCTTTGCTGCTTGCGGGTCTTGCAGCCCCCCTCGCCGCCAAGCGCGTAAAGGCATTGAGTAGCCACTATGCTGCAGCCGCAACCCGGGATAGCCTCGACGACGCGATTGCTAAAATGCCTGAAATCATCGCTTCACCTAGAGACATGGCGAAGCGAATGAACCGTGGACGAGATCACTTGAAAAGTATGCGCGAATCCGAAGACGAAGACGCCGAAGGTTCGTGGCAAGCATACGAAAGATGGAAAATACTGCATCGTGTGGTGATTGGAGGCGCGATGCTTGGTTTTGCGATTGGATTGGCAATCCCAATTCTTCTTCTGCACCTCGACGTGTCATTTGTATCCTAGAATGTGATCACATTCCCTTGACCCGTTCGTCCTGAGCCTGTCGAAGGGCTTGGCCGAGCGAAGTCGAGGCCGTGGTGCGTGGTTCGTTCTCGGCTTCGCTCGAACCGGTCCTTCGACAGGCTCAGGACGAACGGATGTTGTTTCAAAGTCATATATTCAAGCTCTAGGCCCCACTCTCCGTGTGAACATGCAGCCTCCCCTCCAGCGTCCGATGCACCGGGCACTTGTCGGCAATCGCAATAATCCGCTCCCGCTGCTCCTCGCTTAGCCCCTCGCCCAGCACCTCAATCCGGCGGTGGAGCGCCTGGACTTCCATCCCCTCTTCCTCGCGCATGCAATGGTCGCAATCCTCTGCGTGGTTGCGTTCGTGTGTGACGTGAATGGTCACCCCCTCGAACGGCCAGCCCTTGCGGTCGGCATAGAGCTTCATCGTCATTGCGGTGCAGGTGCCGAGCGCGGCGAGTAGCAGGTCGTAGGGCGTCGGGCCGGTATCGTCGCCGCCATAGCTCTTGGGCTCGTCGGCGACGAAGCGGTGGGTGGCGGTGTGGACCTCGGTGCCGAACTTGCCGTGGCCGGTCTTCACCACCACGCCGTCCGCGGGCATCGGCCAGTCGGGTTCGCGCGGGAGATAGCGCGTCGCCCAGCCCGCTATCACCGTCGCGGCGAAGGCGGCGTCGCGCTCGTCGAGCAGCAGGTGGTCGGCGCCTTCGAGGCTGACGAAGCTCTTGGGATGCTTGGCCGCCTCGAACAGCGCCCCGGCATTCTCGATACCCACGATCGCATCGGTCGGCGAGTGCAGGAACAGCAGCGGCACGCGCAGCCGGCCGACTTCGGCGATCAGGTCGGCGTTCTCGACCCGCTCGATGAACTCGCCGGCGAGTTTGAACGGGCGGCCGCCGATGCATACCTCGCTTTCCTCGCCGGAGCGGATCGCGTCGATATCGCCCTCGATCCGTTCGAGCACGTGCGGCACGTCGCTCGGCGCGCCGATGGTGGCGATAGCGGCTACGCGGTCCATCCCGATATCGTCGCCCGCCGCCAGCACCGCCGCGCCGCCGAGGCTGTGCCCGACCAGCAGGATATCGCCGGGAAAGCGCTCCATCAGGTAATGCGCCGCCGCGACCAGATCGGCGACATCGGTGGCGAAGCCCGCACGGCCGAACTCGCCGCCGCTGCCGCCGAGGCCGGTGAAATCGAACCGCAAGGTCGCGATCCCCTCTCGCGCCAGCGCGCGAGATACCGCCACAGCCGCCTTGCTCGACTTGGTGCAGGTGAAGCAATGCGCGAACAGCGCCGCCCCGCGGACCAGCCCGGTCGGCAATTCGAGCGCGCCCGACAAGGTGTGTCCGGCGTCGGTTTCGATCGTAAGATTTTCGGTTGGCATAGATGCTCCCTGACCCTGCAATGCGGAAAAAATTCGCGGGCCGTGTAAGAAATACGCGCGAAGCCGGACTAAGGGAACATGACCGAAGAGCGGCAACACCAACTCTACCGCGAGGCGGGCGAGCATTTCGCCCCGGCGATCGCGCGTCTCGCCCGGGCGATGGAGCGCGATCCCGACAGGGCGCGCGATCTCGAACAGGACATGCATTGCGAACTGTTCCGCAGCTTTGCGCGGTTTGCCGGCGACTGTGCGCTCAAGACGTGGGTCTACCGCGTCGCGCACAATGTCGCGGCGGAGCACCGGCTGCGCGCCGGGCGCAGGCCCAAACCGGTCGCGCTGGAGGATATCGGCGACCTGCCCGAACCCGAAGATGCCGAACTCGCCGCCGCCGAAAGCCACGCGGTGGCGCGCGCCCGAGTGATCATCCGCAGCCTGCCCACGCTCGATGCGCAAGTGATGCTGCTGTGGCTCGAAGGCGAAACCGCGAAGGATATCGCCGAGGTCACCGGCCTCGCATCGGGCGCGGTCGCCACCCGCATCCACCGCCTCAAGACCTTGCTGGCCGACCAGTTCGCGCCGGCCGAACACGGGAACGAAGACCATGACTGACCTGCCCTTCCCCGAATGGGGTTCCGCCGCGCACGATGCGCAATTCTCGCAAGCCCGCTCGTGCGAAACCCGCGCCACGCGGTTCGAACGGCGAATCCGCGTCCGAAATGCGATCGAATATATCGCCGGTGCGCTCGTCGCGCTGCTGTTCGGCGGGGCCACGATCGCGGCATTGCTGCGCGGCGAGATCGCCTTTGCGCTCGGCTTCCTGCTGGTGCTTGCGGGAACCGCGGCGGTGCTGTGGAACCTGCATCGCCGCGGCGCCAATCTCGAGCGGCATCCGGAAGACACGTGCCGCGCTCACCTGCGCCGCCAATACGAGCACCAGCGCGCCGCGCTGGCCGCTGTGCCCGCCTGGTATATCGGCCCGCTGCTGCCCGGAACGCTGGCGATCTACGCTACGGTAACGGCGAAGGTCGCCGAGAAGGCCGGCTGGGCGACCGCGCTGTCCGGCATCGCCGGGCCCGCCGCGATCACCTTCGGTCTCTTCGCCGCGATCGCGCTGGCGAACCTGTGGGGTGCGCGCCGGCTGGCTCGCGAGATCGCCGCGCTCGACGCGGGCGATTGACATTGCACTGCATGCGTTCACGACTTAGCCCAACCACTGGATATCGAGGGGAGAAATCCATCATGCGCTTCGCCACCATTGCCGCCTGTCTGGCCTTGACGCTGTCCGCACCGATCCGCGCACAGGAGGAGGGCGAGATCGCCGGCGAAACAGCCGCGAATCCCGCGCTCGAAACCCGGCTGAACGACGTCGTCGCCGTCATCAATGGCACGATGCCGCCCGAACACGCCTTTTCGGACTCTTTCCTGGCAACCGTTCCCCCTGCTCAGCTTGCCGCCCTGTCGGACAATCTGAAAACGCAGTTCGGCGACGCGCTGGGTGTCGAGACGATCGATGCGACAGGCACCTATGCTGCAAACTTCGCCCTCCGGTTCGAAAGCGCCATCGGGTCGGGCGTCGTCACCCTGGCCGCCGAGGAGCCGCATCTCGTCAACGGCCTGCGCCTGACCGGTTTCGAACCGATCGACGACAATGCCGGCAAGATCGCGGCAGATCTCGCGGCCCTGCCCGGCAGCACCGCCGCCTGGTTCGGTCCGCTCGACGGCGACGCGGTCTTCACCCATGGCGACGACGACGCGCAATTCGCGATCGGTTCGACCTTCAAGCTCTACGTCCTCGCCGCTCTTTCGCGCGCAGTCGACGAGGGCCGCCTGGCGTGGGACCAGGCGGTTCCGCTTTCGTCGAAGAGCCTGCCCAGCGGAATTGCCCAGGACTGGCCCGACGACGCGCCGGTGACGCTTCACACGCTCGCCACGCTGATGATCTCGATCAGCGACAACACCGCGACCGACACGCTGATCGACGTCGTCGGCCGCGAGGCGATCGAGGCCGAGTTGCGCGCCAGCGGCCATTCGGATCCGGCAAAGACCCTGCCGTTCCTGAAAACGCTCGAGATGTTCGCGCTAAAGGTCCTCGGCCAGGGCGAGGAATACGCCTCCGCCGACGAGGCCCGGCGCCGCGCGATCCTCGGCGAGATGGACCTTGCCGAACTGGACGAAGATCGGTTCCGCGAAGTCTTCACCGGCCAGACGCCCGTACTGGTCGACCGGATCGAATGGTTCACCAGCATGGCCGACCAGCGCGCGCTGATGCGCGTGCTTGCCGCCGACGATGACGGCACCGCGCGCGCAATCATGGCGGTCAACGAGGCGCTGACCGCGAAGGAAGTCGCCGAATGGGGCTATGTCGGCTTCAAGGGCGGCAGCGAACCCGGCGTGCGCAACTTGTCGTGGCTGCTGCGCGACAAGGACGGCAACTGGCACATGCTGGCGGTGAGCTGGAACAATACCGAGGCAGAGATCGACACCTCGACGCTTATGCTGCTCGCCCAGCGTATCCTGGCGCTTGCCGACTAAGCCCCTTGCCCTCTACGCTCGCGGCTCTTAACGCGCACGTAAAGTTGCAAGGGAAAACCGATGGCCGATCAGACCCGCTTCGAAGGCACCGACAGCTATATCGCCACCGACGATCTCAAGGTGGCGGTCGATGCGGCGGTCACCTTGCGCCGCCCGCTGCTGGTCAAGGGCGAGCCGGGCACCGGCAAGACGGTGCTCGCCACGGAAGTGGCCAAGGCAATCGGCGCGCCGCTGATCGAGTGGAACGTAAAATCGACAACCAAGGCGCAGCAGGGCCTCTACGAATACGACGCGGTGGCGCGGCTGCGCGACGGCCAGCTCGGCGACGAGCGCGTGCACGATATCTCGAACTACATCAAGAAGGGCAAACTGTGGGAGGCCTTCACCAGCCCCGAACTGCCCGTGCTGCTGATCGACGAGATCGACAAGGCCGATATCGAGTTTCCCAACGATCTGCTGCAGGAACTCGATCGCATGAGTTTCGACGTCTACGAGACGCACGAGACGATCACCGCGGCCGAGCGCCCGATCGTCGTCATCACCTCGAACAACGAGAAGGAGCTGCCCGACGCCTTCCTGCGCCGCTGCTTCTTCCACTACATCAAATTTCCCGATCGCGAGACGATGCAGGCGATCATCGACGTCCACTTCCCCGGCATCCAGAAGACGCTGGTGGCGAAGGCGATGGACGTGTTCTACGAGATCCGCGAAGTCCCGGGGTTGAAGAAAAAACCTTCGACCAGCGAACTGCTCGACTGGCTCAAGCTGCTCCTGAACGAGGACATGCCGCTCGACGTGCTGCAGGACGCCAATCCCAACAGTGCCATCCCCCCGCTCCACGGCGCGCTGCTCAAGAACGAGCAGGACGTAATGCTGTTCGAGCGTCTCGCCTTCATGGCGCGGCGGCAGCCGTAACCCGGGCTAACACTCGAACTCCGCCGCTTCCGGCACGCGGCTGAAGGCAATCTTGACGCCGAGATAGTTGAGGTCGAGCCCGTCCTGCGAGCTTAGTGCGACGGTCTGCTTGCCATAGCGGCGGTTGAGGTCGTCGATCGTGCGCCACAACCGCGCCTGACGCGCATCGCAGGCGTCCTGCTCGGGCGAGACGAACAGATCGAGCGGGGGCGGTTCCGGACGCAGGTCGTGGAGGTAGCAGGAGACGGTCTTGAGCCGCGCCCGCCCGTCGCCGTGCTGCCGGATATGCGCGATCATCTGCGGCCAGAACGCGTCGAGTTCGCGCAGGAAGCGCCAGCTGTTCTGCGTTGCGCGGAACACCGCCTCATGCGCCAACGCACCGCCGCTCGCGAGCTTGGCGGACAGGTGCATCGCCCCCGCATGCAGATCGTAATAGCGCAACCGGCTCGCCGCCTTGAGCACCAGCGCGCGCGCGACGATCCGCGCACCCCCGGGCTCGCGATATTCGCCCGACAGCACCCGGCTGTGCCCGATCATGCGCTTGGCGGCAGGCTCGGCGCGGCGGATATCGTAACCGTGCAGGCCGTAGCAGAACCGTTCGCCTTCGACCGAACCCCAGATCGCACGCGCCTGTTTGGGTTCCAATCGCCACAGCGAGAGAAAATCGTGCACTCCGGCGCGCATCAGCCGCGTCTCGACTCCCTCGCCGATACCCGGAATCGCGCGCAGCGGCAGGTCGGCGAGCGCGCCGGGCAGCATTGCATTGTCGATCAGAGTCAGCCCGTCGGGCTTGACCAGCTCGCTCGCGAGCTTGGCCAGTAGCGGGCTGGTCGAGAGGCCGATCGAAGCCTTGAGGGAGGTCCCGACATTGCACGCAATCCCGCGCTTGATGGCGCGTGCCTTCGCTCGAGCAGCCTCGTGATCCGCCTCGGTCAGGTCGAGCGCGCACAGGCATTCGTCGATCGAGCAGACCTGGGCGACGGGGATGTGCCGCCCGATCTCCTCCATCAGCAACCCGTGTACCCGGACATAGCGGTCGTGCCGCGCCGGCCTGACCGCGATATCCGGACATATCCGCCGTGCCTCGATTACCGAGGTCCCGCGCGAAATGCCCAGCGCCTTGGCCTCGTAGCTCGCGGCGATCGCTCCGCTATGCTCCGATTCGAGCGGGGTGACGATCACCGGCCGCCCGCGCAGCGCCGGCTCGTCGTGCTGCTCGACGCTGGCGAAATAGGCGTTGAAGTCGATGAACAGGTAGCGCAGTTCGTGCGGCCCCGCGCGCGTGAAGGATGGAATCGCCGTTCTCCCACTCGAAGGTGTGAGAACATATCAGGAACGAAAGCGCTTTCAAAGCCTCGTTCGCGGAGACTTTGCTGCGTACGGTCGGGACCTCCGTCCGATCCTTGCGGCGGCCAGATGCCTGCCACGCAGCGACAGGTATCGTCACCGCCGGAAAACAGGCTCTCCTACCCGTCGAACGTGTAGGCGAGCTCGAAATCGCCCCAGCGCCGTCCTCCGATATGGAGCGGAATGTAGACGTTGCGCACGACCTCGTATTTGGTTCCGTCGCCTTCCTGGCGATAGACGGCCATCATGTAGGGCGCGGTGCTCTTCTTGGCCTTCTTGTCGATCGGGTAGAGCATGATCCGCCCGTTGCGGCAGAATTTCGTGTCGTGGGTGAGGTTGCCGGTCGGCTCGCGCGAGCGGTCGGAGATATGCGTCGGCAGGAACCCGTTCATGTCGGCCTGCGAACACATCGTGACTCCGCCACCCTCGGCAACGACGCGGTCGATGATCGGCCGCCAGCCCTCGTCCGCCCAATCGGACACCGATGTCCGGAACAGCGGCGGGTTGCTGCCATCGACCTGACGGTAATCCTGATCGAAGAACGCCTTGACCGAAACCGCCCCGTCGGCGATCGCCTGCTCCGCCGCCTCGACGATTTCGCGGGCGTAGGTCTGCGCCTTTTCGACCATGAGGCTGTCGTTCGGCGAGAGGCCGGCCTTGACGATATTGTCGAACATCTCGCTCGCCGTCATTTCCAGCGCTTCCATACGATGGTGCGCCTTCTCCAGCTTGGACTCGTTCTCCAGCGCCGCGCCGTCGAAGCTCTGCAGCACGTCCTGCACGCTATGGACGTGTCCGCTGATGGTGCCGGTGGCGCGCGCGATCTGGTCGTTCTGGCGATCGACTTCCTCGACCAGCTCGGTGACGCCCGAAATGGTCTCCTCGATCCGCGCGACCGAAGCCTTGGCTTCGCCGCTGGCCCTGGCGCCGAACTCGATCCGCTCGATCACCTGTTCGGCTTCTCCGCCGAGCGCATCGATGGTGCGGGCGATCTCGTCGGTCGCCTTGCGCGTGTCGGCGGCAAGCCCCTTCACCTCGTTGGCGACCACCGCGAAGGTCCGCCCCGCCTCGCCCGCGCGCATCGCTTCGATGGTGGCGTTCAAGGCCAGGATATTGGTGGTCTCGGCGATCTGTTCGATATCCTGCGAACTCGACCGCACCTGCTCCATCGCTGCGGCGAAACCGGTAACGTGGCTGGTCAGCGTGTCGACCAGTTCGAGCAGCGAGGTGATCTGACCGAGCGAAGACTGGATCAGGTCCGTTCCCTGGCTCAGGCGTTCGATCGCGCGCTCGGACAGCTGGCGCGCCTCGTCGCTGGCGTCGGAGACCTTGCGCTGGTCCATTTCCAGCGCCTCGATCGTACCGCGCAGCGCCGAATGCTCGCCGCGCAAACGTTCGGACGACTTGATGACCGCAGCGACGATCCCGGCGACATCGGTGCAACCGACAGTGACTTCGCCGCATTTCTCCGGAATGCGGTCGATCGCCTCGCTGCCGGCCACCTCGATCACTTCGTGCTTCATGCAGATAACCCCCCGGAATTTCTCGACGACGGCTTATCGGGATATGGTTAGCGAAGATTTAAGGCCCAGCGCTGCGCAGCAGTGCAATCGCCTACTGGCGCGGGGCGATTCAAGCAGGTAGACGAGAGGACATGTTCTTCAATTTCGTCGACGAGCTGCGCGAGGCCGGGATCGGGGCCTCCTTCAAGGAACACCTCACTTTGCTCGAGGCGCTCGACCGCAACGTGATCGAGCAGACTCCCGAGGCGTTCTACTACCTCTCCCGCACCACCTTCGTGAAGGATGAGGGCCTGCTCGACCGCTTCGACCAGGTTTTCCAGAAGGTCTTCAAGGGGATCATGACCGATTACGGCCAGAACCCGGTCGAGATTCCGGAAGACTGGCTCAAGGCGGTGGCGGAGAAGTTCCTCACCCCCGAAGAGATGGAGAAGATCAAGTCGCTGGGCGACTGGGACGAGATCATGGAGACGCTGAAGAAGCGGCTCGAGGAGCAGGAAAAGCGCCACGAGGGCGGCAACAAGTGGATCGGGACCGGCGGTACCTCGCCCTTCGGCCATTCGGGCTACAACCCCGAAGGCGTGCGGATCGGCGGCGAAAGCAAGCACAAGCGCGCGATCAAGGTGTGGGAAAAGCGCGAGTTCAAGAACCTCGACAACACCAAGGAACTCGGCACGCGCAATATCAAGATGGCGCTGCGCCGGTTGCGCCGCTTCGCGCGCGAGGGGGCGGCGGACGAGCTCGATCTCGATGCGACGATCGACGGCACCGCCAAGCAGGGCTGGCTCGACATCCACATGCGGCCCGAGCGGCACAATGCGGTCAAGCTGCTGCTGTTTCTCGATATCGGCGGTTCGATGGATCCCTACATCAAGCTGTGCGAGGAACTGTTCAGCGCCGCCACCAGCGAGTTCAAGAATCTCGAATTCTTCTACTTCCACAACTGCCTCTACGAAGGTGTGTGGAAGGACAATCGCCGCCGCTGGCAGGAGCGGACGAAAACGTGGGACGTGCTCCACAAATACGGCCACGACTACAAGGTGATCTTCGTAGGCGACGCGGCGATGAGTCCCTACGAAATCACCCATCCCGGCGGCAGCGTCGAGCACATGAACGAGGAAGCGGGCGCGACTTGGATGCAGCGGATCGCAAACACTTATCCCGCGACGGTGTGGCTCAATCCCGTACCGGAGAAGCAGTGGGGCTATTCGCAGTCGACCAAGATCATGAAGCAACTGGTCGGCGACCGGATGTACCCCCTGACGCTCGACGGGCTCGACGACGCGATGCGCGAGCTGAGCCGCAAGCAGGGGCATTGAGCTCGCGCTAGTATTCTTGACATTGTGTCGTGAATACACGACATGGTCCGCCGAAAGGCAGGGCCATGATTCGCACCGCACGATCGCATTTTCTCATCTTTCTCGCCGGGCTGGCCGCCGTTGTGGCAGGGGCGGTGCTGGCCCCTCCGGCCGTGGCCACACCCCTGAGCGTAACCGGCATCGCCCTGTGCGTGTTCGCCCTCTGGCGCGCGCATTCGACCTCGGATGAAGTTGCCCGGCAATTCGCACTGACTGCCTTCGCGGCCGGATTCGCCGCGATGGCCGGTTGGTCGCTGTGGTTCGAGGGCGGCGTTTCGCCGGCGCCCGTCTGGGCGGTCGGGTTCGGCAGTTTTCTGCTTGTCTACGCCCTGCAATGGGTGCGCGCGCAATGGTGAATCGTATCCGCTCGATGCGCATGCGGCGCGACATGACGCAGGCGCAGCTGGCCGAGATGTGCGGAGTTTCGCGGCAGGCGATCAACACTATCGAACGCGGACGGCACGACCCGAGCGTCAGCCTCGCCTTCCGCATTGCCAGGGCACTCGAGGTGCCCATCACGGAGCTTTTTACCGATGAAGACGAATAGAATTGTCGCGGCGGCATTGGCCGCGACGGTACTTGGAACCGGTTGCGCACATGCCGATCCTGTACTCGATGCGCCCGTCGGCGCAGAGCGGGCCCCGCACGTCGAGGAAACGCGCTTCGTCTCGGCCGACCGGAAAGCAACCTACGGCGGAACGCTGCTGGTCCCGGACGGCCCGGGTCCGTTCCCCGCAGTGGTGCTGCTCTCGGTCGCCGGCCCGAACGACAGGGACCAGACGGTCGGGACCAACAAGGGGTTTGCCGAACTGGCCAGGGCGCTCGCCGATCGCGGAGTAGCGTCGCTGCGATACGACGACCGCGGCGTGGGGGCTTCATCGGGCGATTATTTTGCAGCCTCGTGGGAGGATTTTGCAGCCGATGCACTGGCGGCGGCGGCTACAGTTGCAAAGGATGCTCGCGTCGACGCAGGCCGGATCGGCTTTGCCGGCATGAGCCAGGGGGCCGCCCTCGCCGCCATGGCCTGCCGGGAGCGCGCCGGGTGCGCCTTTGCCGTATTGATGTCGCCGCCCGCCCTTCCGGGGGAAACGGCCTTGCGCGGACAGCTCGAAACGATGCTCGCCGCGACTCCGATGCCGGCCGACCGCTCCGACCAATATCGCGCGCTGATGGACGAGTTCTTCGCTATCGTGAAGTCGGACCGGGACGACAGGCAGGCGCGGATGATCGCGTTCCTGTCCGGACCCGGTGCCGCGCTCATACCGCCCTACCGCTTTCTGCCCGGCGATCCGGAAGGCCTGGCACAGGTATTGCTGGGACCATGGTACCGCTCCAACCTGACCTTCGACCCCGCACGAACTTATGCGGGGCTTCGGGCGCCGGTGCTGGTTGTCGGCGGCGGGCGCGATCCGATCGCCGAGCCGCGCACGCACTGGCCGGCGATCCGGGACGCTTTGGACGGCGGTACCTATCTCGAACTCGCCTCGGGCAACCACCTGTTGCAGGCCGCGCAGACGGGCAGTCCGACCGAATATGCCGCGATCGATCACGGGATCGCACCGACGCTGGCCGAAATGATCGCCGCGTGGGCGGCCGAGACGGCGGCAGCACCATGACGGATCTCCGTCCTTGAGCGGGACGCGCCATCGGGTTACCCTGCGCCTCGGGAGACGAACCGATGCGCCTGATTTTCCTGCCTGCTGTCGCCTGCGCCGCCATTGCGACCACGACCTACGCAACCGAGCAACCCGATGCCGGCTCCGCAAGCGCCGCAATCCCTGCGGAATACCGCCCCTGTACCGGAAGCGTGCCGGTCTTCAATCCGGAGGGCTGCGAGAGCGTCGCCGATCTGCGCGAGCGGCTGAACTGCCGCGACACGATCGAACGCGTGCGCGAAAGCAACGGCCAGCCTGCGCTGCGGCGCGAGAATGCCGAACCCGACCGGTTGCCGATGATCGCCGCGGTCGATCACCGAATCGACGGCTGCAGCGTTATGGTGATGCGGAACGACACCGGCGATATCCGCCCACTGCCTCAGTCGGATGGCGAGGCGAGGTTGCGGCCTGCCGGAAGCCGGTAACCCCGGCTCTCCACCTGCCGGATCAATA
Source organism: uncultured Altererythrobacter sp. (assembly GCA_913055875.1). Taxonomy (GTDB): domain Bacteria; phylum Pseudomonadota; class Alphaproteobacteria; order Sphingomonadales; family Sphingomonadaceae; genus CAJXJY01. The sequence continues at coordinate 63,897 of CAJXJY010000002.1, read as the reverse complement.
GCTGTCGACTGCCTCGAACAGCGCGCGAATCTGGTCGCGTTCGATCTCGTGGAGATCGGGATGCCACACGTCGAATATGAGTACCAGCCGATCGCTGTCCGCACCGTTCCAAGCCTCGTGTTCGACCGTATCGTCGAACACCAGCAGCCGGCCTTCGTGCCAGGGCTGTTTCCGCGAGCCGACCCGCAACGCGCCCTCCCCCGGCACGACCAGCGGAAGATGGCACACCAGACGGGTATTGATCATGCCCGTATGCGGCGGAATTTTCGAACCGGCCTTCAGCAGCGAGAACATGATCGAGGGCGACCGGTTGGCGATATCGCACAGCGGAGCATGTCCGGCTATGGTGCGATGGGTCTGCGGGCAGAGTTCTATACGCTCCGCAACCGGCTGCCCTTTTTCGGTAAGGTCGTAGGTCGTCCAGTCGCGGTTCTCCAGCATCCCGTGAACATCGCCTTGCGGTCGTTCGCTGGTCGCCCGGACATAAGGCGCAAAACCGCCGCCCTCCTCGAGCAGGGCGAGCCCCTCGGCGCGGATTTCATCGGTCGCGGCCTCGATCGCCTCGCGCCAGGAGAACGCCGCTGAATCGAAGAATTCGCGCTCCGCAAGTCCGGGGTAGAAGAACATCCTGGGCATTTGCGGCCAGGCCGAAGCCGGCGGGTCGCGCGGCCGCTCGCCGAGCATGATCGCGATGGCCTTGGCGAAGCGCGGATGCCACTCCGACTCCGGAAAGCCCGCATCGCGCAACGAGCTCAACATGTGCCGGGCGGTACTCCGTTCGAGATCGTGGGCGGCGCGTTGAACACGAGTCAGCTCGGCAGCTTCGATTCGCGCGCCTGCCCGCACCGCCTGCAACGCGGCCTGGTAGAAAGCGGTCGCCGCGCGCCTGTCCGAGGCCCGCAACCGGTGATCTGCCTTGGCGATCAGCGCGGCGATATCGCTCCGGTCGCGCGACAATCGCCGTTCGGCCGTCGCTTCGTCGAAGGCTGGCTCTACCATCGTCATTCCAAACCCGGCTCCTTCCCGAACTAGCCGCGGCGGCCCTCGGCAATCAGTCCGGCCTCCTCCAGCCGGGCCAGCATCGCATCGATCGAGGGCTCGGCGAAGCTGAACTCGGCCGCCAGCGCGGCGCGAGAGAAGGTCTTGCGATCGGCAATCCATTCGACGACCCGTCGCTCGACCAGCGGCAGTTCGTTGGTGGACAGATAGCCGGCCAGCCGCTCCTCACGAGCGTCCCGGTCCTGCACCGCATTGAGCAGCACGATATATCTCGGCGAGGAGGCCACCTCGGCCATGTCGATACGATGCCACGGCTGCGACCTGATGTTCTGCCGGAACGCGATCTCCTCGACCAAGCGGTCGGATGCGAGCAATCCCGCAAGCCTGTCGGCAAGATCCGTCAGCATCGGCCTGATAACCCGATAGTCCCCGTTCCGCACGTCCGGCAGGTTGGCCCTGAAAGCCGGATCGTCGAGCACGAGGTCGCGCAGGATATCCACGACCTTGAGAGCCCTGAATTCGTGCAGCGAGATCGAGACGTGCAGCGACGTGTCGCTTTGCGTGACGGCTTCGTGGATATAACCCCTCGGAACGTAAATCACGTCTCCGGGGCCGAGCACCTCGTCGAAGATTACTTCATCCGAAGCGTCTTCGGCCCGACCTGCAGCGCGGTCCTGCTTGACCGGGCTGTCCGCGCGGGCAGCGAATATTTGCCACCGCTTTCGTCCTTCGCACTGAATGGCGAAGACGTCGTTGGTATCGAAATGCTTGTCGAAACTGCCGATATTGCGAAACGAGGCAAACAGTATCGCGGTCGCGCGCACGTTGAGGCGGGCGTTGAGGTCCGCGCACAATGCCCCCAGTTCCGGCAGGATATACTCGCAACGGGCGCCGACGAAGTTGTACCCCTGCGCCAGCAGCTCGTGAACCTTGGCCATGTCGATGGTCCCGGTCCGCGAAGTCCCGGCGACGCCCCGCTCCGCGGCCGTGGTGCGGACATGGCTGCAGTCCAGCTGCTGCTTGTTCTTGGCCAGCCGGATGGTCGATTTCGGCCAGTTCGCCATGATCGAGGTGGCCTGCTCGAACCCGTCCCACGACAACAACGCCTTGTCCGCGCCTTCGGGAGCGGGAATGTAGAGCGGCTTCCTGTCGCTGTATTCGGAGCGAAACAGCTCGGGGGTAACCGGTTCGAGGAGGCGTTCGAAATCCATCGGCGCTCAGTAAAGCAGGTGCTCGCGCACGGTTTCAATCCACGATGCTTCGTCCGAACTCGCAAGATCGTCGAGATCGTGCGGCGTCGCGCCCGGATCGTCGACCCATTCGCGCAGCGACGGTCCGCCGTTGATCACGTCGATCGCGAGCCGATCGAGCTCGTACTCGTAGGGGAAATCGCGCCACAGGTCGTAGTCCGGGTACAGGCGCCGGATCGCCTTGAAGGCGAGCGCCTGCAACCGCCACGGGCGGAACGCGTCGTGCGTGTAGAACGGGCCTTCGGCGTGGATCGTCAGGGCGTTGCAGAGCGTTCCTGCATGCTTGTGGAAGGTCGGCTCGAACCAGCTTTCGCGGAGCGCGCAACCTGCCATCCATTCGGGCGCGAGCCGGTGCATCCCGGCCAGCACGGCCTTGGCGTCGACATCGGGCGCACCGAACAGCACTTCGAGCGGGCGCGTCGTGCCGCGCCCCTCGCTCAGCGTCGTCCCTTCGAGCATGACCGTCCCGGCATAGGCGCGCGCCATATTGACGTTCGCGGCGTTGGGCGACGGATTGATCCACACGCGATCGAGGGGCCAGCCAAATCCCGGTCCCGCCTCGGGCAGCCAGTGATGCATGTCGATGACGCGGTAGTCGACGTCGAGAGCGAAATGCTCGACAAACCAGCTTCCCATCTCGCCCATGGTCAACCCGTGCCGCATCGGCATCGGCCCGGCCCCGACGAAGCTCTCCTGCCCCGGTACCAGCAGCGTTCCCTCGACCGGGCGCCCCGCCGGATTGGGGCGGTCGAGAACCCAGACTTCCTTGCCGTGCTTCGCCGCCTCTTCGAGCAGATAGAGCAGCGTCGTGACGAAGGTGTAGATGCGGCAACCCAGATCCTGCAGGTCGAACAGGAACACGTCGGCGCTCGACATCATCTGACCGGTAGGGCGGCGCACCTCGCCGTAGAGGCTGAACACCGGGATGCCGTAATGCGGATCGGTCTCGTCCGCGGTTTCGACCATATTGTCCTGCTTGTCGCCCTTGAGCCCGTGCTGAGGACCGAAGGCGCTGGTCACATTCACCCCCGCCGCGATCAGCGCATCGAGGCTGTGGGTCAGATCGGCGGTCACCGAAGCCGGATGTGCCACAAGGGCGACGCGCCGACCCTCCAGGGGTTTGCGGAGCTCCTCGTCGGCGAGAAGACGGTCGATACCGAATTTCATGGCGCGCTGGGTGGGGGAAAGGCCGCCGCGAAGCAAGCCGGATCGTGGAAATCGGGTCTAGCGCCATCCGCGTGCGCAATGGCCCAGTAGCCTTTCGCGCCGCCTTCCTCCTCGATCACCGCGCTCAGGCCCAGCGCGCATTGTACGTCCGGGAGACCGGAACGCGGGATCGACGCATCGAAAATCGCGAACCTGCTGCCGGGCCGCATGGTGCAGACCGGGTTACGCGACAGCGGATATTCGCGCATCCCGTCGCGGTAACCGTCGAACTCGTAAGCGTTCCAGCGTTCCGATGGAGAAAGGTTGAATTCTACATATTTCTCGCCTCCCTCCGGCTTAAGGAACAGTTCGAAACAGGTCGTGCGCCACAATTCGTCGGCACGGTGCTTGCCGGCAGGCGGAGGCACCACGAGCCCTCCGGCGCCTTCGATCCGCCAGCGCAGCAGCAGCCAGTGCGGGTCCGACGCATCGATCCGCGCCTCGACCGCTGTGACCTGCGCGGGCGGGTGGGCGGGATGGACGACAAGGGGATACACTTGCATTGCCCCCTCCCCATGCTAACCGCCGCGCTCCAAGGCAAGAGAGCACGATGTCCGAATACAAGTCCGACCTGCTGCGCCTGCTCGACGAGCGCGGCCACCTGCACCAGGTTACCGATGCCGGCGCGCTCGACGCGCTCGCGGCGAAGCAGGTGGTGACGGGCTATGTCGGCTTCGATCCGACCGCGCCGAGCCTGCATGTCGGCAATCTCGCCTCGATCATGCTGCTGCGGCGGTTGCAGCAGGCCGGGCACCGGCCGATCGTCATCATGGGCGGTGGGACGGCGAAGATCGGCGATCCGTCGGGCAAGACCGATGTGCGCAAGATGCTGACCGAGCAAAGCCTCGCCGCTAACATCGCCTCGATCCACGATACCTTCGCCCGCATCCTGCGCTTCGACGACAGCGAAACGGGCGCGCTGCTGATCAACAACGACGACTGGCTGGCGAAGCTCGATTACGTCCCGTTCCTGCGCGAGGTGGGGCCGCATTTCACCGTCAACCGGATGCTGACCTTCGATTCTGTCAAGCTGCGGCTCGACCGCGAGCAGCCGCTGACCTTCATCGAATTCAACTACATGATCCTGCAGGCCTACGATTTCGTGGTGCTGGCGCGCGAGCACGATTGCCAATTGCAGCTGGGCGGCAGCGACCAGTGGGGCAATATCGTCAACGGGATCGAGCTCGCGCGGCGGATGGACGGGCGCGAACTTTACGGCGTCACCGCGCCGCTGATCACCACCGCCGATGGCGCCAAGATGGGCAAGACTGCCGACGGTGCGGTGTGGCTCAACGAGGCGCAGCTGCCAGCCTACGATTTCTGGCAATACTGGCGCAACGCCGACGATCGCGACGTGGGCCGGTTCCTGCGGCTGTTCACCGACCTGCCGCTCGACGAGATCGCCCGGCTCGAAGCGCTCGACGGGGCTGAGATCAACCAGGCCAAGATCGTGCTCGCCAACGAAGTGACCGCGATGGTGCGCGGCAAGGAAGCGGCGAAATCGGCCGATGCGACCGCCGCGCAGACCTTCGCCGGCGGCGGTGCGGGCGAGGATTTGCCGAGTCAGGCCGTCGGCGCCGACGGCATGCGGATCGGCGCGCTGCTGACCGCGCTCGGCTTCACCGCCTCGAACGGCGAGGCCAAGCGCAAGATCGCCGAAGGCGCCGTGCGGCTCGACGGCGTAGCGGTGGCGGATCCGGGGCTGCTGGTCGAAGTATCCGGGGGCGCGGAAATAAAACTCAGCCTCGGCAAGAAGAAGCACGCCATAATTACCCGCTGAAACCCGCAGAATTGCGTGTTTTCGTCCTATTTCAGGACATTCCGGCTTTACCAAATGTCAGCGTTTATGCGGCATTAGGGACGCTCACTGACACCAGAAGAGGGGCGTCGCGAGTGTCTGCAGGAGCGAATTTGAGCGTAACCGATCTGCGCCGTGCCGCGCGGCATCCGGTCGACTATCCGGTGATTGCCGAACATCGCGATCACGGCGATCTCAACCTGCATATTTCCAACATCTCCGCGCACGGCTTCATGGTCGACGATGCCAGCCAGCTGGTGCGCGGCGACCGGGTGATCATCCGCCTGCCGGTGATCGGCCGGATCGAGGCCTATGTGATCTGGGCGCGCGATACCCGTGCCGGCTTCCAGTTCGAGCGCATTATCCGGCTCGACGATTTCGTGCACATGATCGACACGCTGCAGCCGAATCCGAAGCTGCGCCGCACGCGCTGACGGCGCGGTCCTAGTTGCGGTTTCAAACCTAGAAGCAGGCGCGGCTTCCCAAGCGAGGCCGCGCCTGCTTTAGCGTTTGCGTGAGCGACGTAGCGGCCCAACCCACGCACCCCTTCCGAGTCGCGAATTTCCGCGCCTACTGGTTCTCGCGGCTGACGATGACGCTGGGCCAGTACGCGATGATGCTGGTGATCGGGTGGCAGACCTACGACCTGGCGCGCACCGGCGGCATGTCGGTGCAGGGCGCCTCGGGCCAGCTTGCGCTGATCGGCCTGCTGCAATTCGTGCCGCTGTTCGTGCTCACACCCTTCTCCGGCCTCGCCGCCGACCGGTTCGACCGCCGCAAGCTGGCGCAGGCGACCATCGTGCTCCAGCTCGCCTGCGCGGCGGTCCTCGGCCTGCTGACATGGCTCGGCGACATCTCGATCCCCTGGCTGTTCGCGATCGCCGTGGTGCTCGGCATAGTGCGCGCCTTCAACGGGCCCGCCCTGTCCGCGCTCTCGCCCAACCTCGTCCCCAAACCGATCCTGCCGACCGCCATCGCGCTCAGTTCGATCTCGTGGCAGGTCGGGATGATCGTCGGTCCGGCGATCGGCGGTTACACGCATGCCATAGCGCCCGCCCTGCCCTATGCCGTCGCATCGGGGCTGTTCGTGCTCGCGATCGCCGCTCTCGGCACCATCGGCAAGGTGCCGCAACCCGACATTCGGGGTGCCGCGAAGCCGATCCGGCAGGTTATCGACGGGCTGCGCTACGTCCAGCGCAACAAGATGGTGCTCGGATCGATCACGCTCGACCTGTTCGCCGTATTTCTCGCCGGGGCGACTGCGCTGTTCCCCGTCTATGCCCGCGACATTCTCCAGGTCGGCGAGGAAGGTCTGGCCCAGCTGGCCATGGCGCCCGCTATCGGCGCGACGCTGACCGGCTTGTTCTTCTCCTTCCGCCCGCTGGCGAAGAATGTCGGCCCGGCGATGCTGATCGCGGTCGCGGTATTCGGCGTCGCGACCATCGTGTTCGGGGTTTCGACATGGATGCCGCTCAGCCTCGCCGCGTTGTTCGTGGTCGGCGCGGCGGACATGTTCAGCGTCTATATCCGCCAGTCGCTGGTCCAGCTCCACACGCCCGACGACAAGCGTGGGCGCGTCTCCTCGGTCAGCCATCTGACGATCAGCGCCTCGAACGAGTTCGGCGACTTCTTCTCGGGCACGCTGGCGTGGCTGATTGGGCCGGTCGCCGCCGTGGTCGCAGGCGGCGCGGGCGCCATCGTCACCGTGGCCTTGTGGAGTCGGCTGTTCCCGGTTCTGCGAACGACCCGGACCTTTGACCCGCCCGAAGGATTGGACGAAGAGACCCCCGAGCAGAATTTGCAGGAGCAATTGCCATGAAAGCCGACACCGTCCTCGCCACGATAGGCAACACCCCGCATATCCGCCTTGCGCGCCTGTTCCCGGACCACGAGGTATGGGTGAAGAGCGAACGCGCCAATCCCGGCGGCTCGATCAAGGACCGGATCGGCCTCGCGATGGTCGAGGATGCGGAAAAATCGGGCGCGCTCGAGTCCGGCGGCACGATCATCGAGCCGACCAGCGGTAATACCGGGATCGGCCTTGCGATGGTCGCCGCGGTGAAGGGCTACAAGCTCGTGCTCGTCATGCCCGAGAGCATGAGTATCGAGCGCCGTCGCCTGATGCTCGCCTACGGCGCGACATTCGACCTGACACCCAAGGAAAAGGGCATGAAGGGCGCGATCGAGCGCGCCGCCGAACTGGTCGAACAGACCGACGGCGCGTGGATGCCGAGCCAGTTCGACAACGTTTCGAACTACCAGGTCCACGCGCGCACGACCGCGAAGGAAATTCTCGACGATTTCGCCGATGCGCCTGTCGACGTACTGATTACCGGCGTCGGCACGGGGGGCCACCTGACCGGCTGTGCGGAAGAACTGAAGCGGACATGGTCCGCCATGAAGGCCTATGCGGTCGAGCCGACGCTTTCGCCGGTCATCTCCGGCGGCCAGCCCGGTCCGCACCCGATCCAGGGGATTGGAGCGGGTTTCATTCCGGACAACCTCCACACCCAGGCCATCGACGGCGCGATCAAGGTCGATCCGGAGGACGCCAAGGAGTGGGCGCGCAAATGTGCGCGCGAGGAAGGCCTGCTGGTCGGCATTTCGAGTGGCGCGACACTCGCGGCGATCGCCGGCAAGCTGGGCGACCTCGACGCGGGCACGCGAGTGCTCGGGTTCAATTACGATACCGGCGAGCGGTATTTGTCGGTACCGGACTTTTTGCCGGAGTGAGCCTGTCACTACCACTCCACCCCGTTCGTGCCGAGCCTGTCGAAGCACTGCTTTTTCTTCTGGCGCGGCACTCAAAGTGAAGGGCGGCCCTTCGACAGGCTCAGGGCGAACGGTTGTGTGCTATCCGTGCAAACATTGAAGCTTGCCACCTATTGCGACGGCGATCTCGAATTGACCGGCCATCTCGCCCGCCCCGCCGGCGAACCGCGCGCGGCAGTGGCGGTGTTTCCCACGATCCACAATGTCACCCCGACGGTGGCGGCCAAGGCTGAGGCCCTCGCGGATGCGGGTTATCTCGCCATGGTGATGGATTTTTACGGGGAGGAGGTCACGCAGGACAATCCCGGACCACCCCTCGCCGCCACGCTGCGCGCCGACACCGACACCTACCGCACCCGTCTCCGTGCCGGACTGGCCGCCTTGCGGGACATCGCACCGGACCTGCCGATGGCGGCGATCGGCTTCTGCATGGGCGGGCAGGCGGTGCTCGAACTCGCGCGCGACGGCGCCAATCTCGCCGCGGTCGCCAGCTTCCACGGCCTGCTCGACACGCAGCGTCCGGCCGAGCCGGGCGCGGTCAAGGCGCGCATCCTCACCTGCCACGGCGACGCCGACCCACTCGTCCCGCGCGAGCAGGTGCTGGCGTTTTGGGAGGAGATGGACCGCGCCGGGGCCGACTGGCATTTTCACAGCTACAGCGGGGTGAAGCACGGCTTCACCAATCCGGATTCGCCACATGGCAACGAGGTGGTCGCCTACGACGCCAGCGCCGACCGGCAGAGCTGGGCGGCGATGCTGGGTTTGTTCGACGAAGTCCTGGCATGAGTCCCCGCGAAGGCGGGGACCTCGGGAGGCCTGGCGAAGCGCTTTTGGCACGAGGTCCCCGCCTTCGCGGGGACTCAGACCGCTACGCCGCAGTCGCGAACGCCTCCTCGCCGAGCGCCATCATGCTGTCCGCTCCTGCCTCGAGCTTGCGGCGCAGCGCACCGGCGTCCGGCAGGAACCGATCCATGTAATAGCGCGCGGTTGCGAGTTTGGCTTCGTAGAAAATCTTGTCTTCGGGTTCGCCGGCGAGCTTTTCCTGCGCCACCTTCGCCATGCGCAGCCACATCAGGCCAAGCGTCACGATGCCCATGACATGCATGTAGTGATGCGCGCCCGCGCCGAGGTGGTTGGGATTTTGCATCGCGTTCTGCATGAACCACATCGTCGCGGCCTGCTGCTCGCCCAATGCCTTTTCCAGCTTTTCGGCAAGCGGTGCCAGCTCTTCATCCTCCTTCGCCGCGCCGATCTCCTCGCCCGCCAGCTTGAAGAACTCCTGGATCGCCGCGCCGCCCTTGCTCGGCAGCTTGCGACCGCACAGGTCCATAGCCTGCACGCCGTTGGTGCCTTCGTAGATCTGGGTGATGCGGGCATCGCGCACGAACTGGCTCATGCCCCATTCCTCGACATAGCCGTGCCCGCCGAACACCTGCTGCATGTCGGTCGCGACGGCATAGCCCTTGTCGGTGCCGTAGCCCTTGATCACCGGGGTCAGCAGGCCGAGCAACGCATCGGCTTCGTCGCGCTCCTCCTCGGTCTGCGCCTTGTGCGTCAGGTCGACCAGCAGCGCCGCCCAGAGGCACAAAGCACGGTGCCCCTCGGTGAAGGCCTTGGCATCCATCAGCATGCGGCGCACGTCGGGATGGACGAAGATCGGGTCGGCCTTCTCCTCCAACTCGGCGGGTCCGGTCAGCGCCCTGCCCTGCCGCCGGTCGAGCGCATAGGCGACCGCGTTCTGATAGGCGACTTCGGCCTGCGCCAGCCCCTGGATACCGACCCCGAGCCGGGCGGCGTTCATCATCACGAACATCGCGGCCAGGCCCCGGTTCTCCTCGCCGACCATCCAGCCCGTCGCGCCGTCGTAATTGAGTACGCAGGTCGAATTGCCGTGGATGCCCATCTTCTCCTCGATCGAACCGCAGGAGACGCCGTTGCGCGCACCGAGCGAACCGTCCTCGTTCACCAGCACCTTGGGCACCACGAACAGCGAGATGCCCTTGGTGCTGTCGGGCGCGCCGGGTGTCTTCGCCAGCACGAGGTGGATGATGTTGTCGGTCAGGTCGTGCTCGCCCGAGGAGATGAATATCTTAGTCCCGGTGATCGCGTAGGAGCCGTCGCCGTTGGGTTCGGCCTTAGTCCGGATCATGCCGAGATCGGTGCCGCAATGCGGCTCGGTCAGGTTCATCGTGCCGAGCCATTCGCCGGAAATCATTTTCGGCAGGTAGGTTGCCTTCTGCTCGTCCGAGCCCTGCGCCTGCAGCGCCGCAGCGGCGCCGGTGGTGAGGCCCGGATACATCGCGAAGGCCTGGTTGGCGGTGGCGGAGAATTCCTCGATCACGAAGCCGAGCACGTGCGGCATGCCCTGCCCGCCGAACTCCTCCGGCTGCGAGATCGTGCCCCAGCCGCTTTCGCGATACTGTTCGAACGCTTCCCTGAACCCGGGCGGCGTGGTGACCGAACCGTCATCATGCCGGGTGCAGCCGTGCTCGTCACCGATCTTGTTGAGCGGCGCTAGCACTTCGGCGCAGAATTTGCCGGCCTCGTTGATGACGGTGTCGATCATGTCGGGCGTCGCGCTCTCGAAACCGGGCAGATTGCCGTAGCTGGCGAGGTCGAGCAGCTCGTTAACGATGAAGCGCGTGTCGCGGGTCGGGGCGGTATAAGTGGGCATCGGGTGCTTTCCTGGCGGGTGTCGGGGTCAGCCCTTTTCGGCTGCTTCGACCTGTTTGATGAAGGCAGTGAGGTCCTTGATCGAGGAATCGATATCGGCACGCTGGCGCTTCAGCTTGGCGACATGCGTCTTGCACTTCTCGATCGTGACGCGGCGCTGCTCGACCCGCCCGTCGTCGAGATCGTAGAGGTCGATCATTTCGCGGATCTCGGACAGGCTGAAGCCGACATTCTTGGCCCGCATGATCCAGGCGAGCCGTGCGCGGTCGCGCTTGGTATAGACCCGCGAGAGCCCGATGCGGTGCGGCGCGATCAGACCCTCGTCCTCGTAGAAGCGCAGCGCGCGCGCGGTGCAGCCGAACTCGGTGGTGAGGTCGGAAATGCTGTATTGCTCGCGGTCGTGCTTGTCGGGGCGGTCGAGATGGGCCCCCGAATGGGCCGCTGTGGCGGGTTGGGCAGGCATGCCTTCGCCTTACGTTTGCTTTACGTAAACGTCAACTATCGATGCGGACCAGCCGATCGCCTTCGAGGCGGCGGTAGAAGCACGATCGCGCTCCGGTATGACATACCGGACCGGCCGGCCTCACCCGCAGGAAGAGGGCATCCTGGTCGCAGTCGACGAGGATTTCCTCGACCGCGAGCGTGTTGCCCGAAGTCTCGCCCTTCCGCCACAGCGCCTGCCGCGAGCGCGACCAGAAATGCGCCAGGCCGGTGTCGCGCGTACGCTGCAGCGCCTCGGCGTTCATGTAGGCCAGCATCAACGGCGCGCCGTCCGCTGCATCGACCACCATCGCGGCGAGCAATCCGCGCTCGTCGAATTTCGGCATTGGGGTTGAACCCGTCTCGCGGTCGTCTTCGGCACACATGCGCCGGTCCTAAGCCCGCACGGAGCGCGATGCCAGTCCATCACTCATAAACGTTGCACAATAAACACAGCGGTTTCGCAAAATCCGCGACTCGCGAACTTGTCGCTTTGATGAACGGCCAAGCGGTGGTTGATAGCGCGCACGGCCTGAGGGGGCCGTCCGCCGAAACACGGTGCCGCAAGAGCGCCATGGTTCAGGGGGCAGGAGCGCAGCCGGCGAAAGCCACGGCGCCTCCGCACAACGATGAGGGATCGGATCCCGGCAACCCGATGGGGGTTTGGTTGCCTCGGCCGCAAGGCGGATCCACTGATATTCGTCACGTGGCGCCCGGAGCTTCGGCTCCGGGCGTTTCGTTTGGGGGCCTTTCGTTTGAGGGGGAGGCAGCGGCGGCATCGACCGCCTCGTCGAGCACTCTCGCGAAGCAGGCGATCACCACGGTTTCCGCCCCCGCCCTCTTGAGCAGCGATACGCAGGTGTCGCTGGTCGCCCCGCTGGTCAGGACATCGTCGACCAGCACGACCTTGCGACCCTCGATCGCCGCGCGACGCCGCGGATTGACCACGATCGCGCCCTGTAGCGCCCGCCGCCGCGCGTTCTTCCCCAGCCCGCCGAGCGGCGGCGTCGGCCGCGTGCGGACCAGCGCATCGACCAGCAACGGCGCGCCGGTCGATCGCGCCAGCTCGCGGGCGAGCAGCGCGGCCTGGTTGTAGCCGCGCCGCCACAGCCGCCAGCGGTGCAGCGGGACCGGGACCAGCAGCGCATCCTCGTATCCCGCCGGCAGCCGCGCGCGGACCAGGCCGGCGAGCATCGGCGCAAGCGCGATCCGCCCGCCGTGCTTGAACGACAGTACGAGCCTGCGCGACGCATCGTTGTAGAGCGTGCCCGCCGCGATCCCGTCGTGCCGCGGCGGATCGGCGAGGCAAGGCGCGCAGATGCCGCCTTCGCCGGTCGCGGTATCGGGGAACGGCCGCTGGCACAGCGTGCAGGACGGTTCGCCCGGGATAACCAGCTCGTTCCAGCACCCGCCGCACAGCCCCGTCTGGCTCTCGATCGCGCCGCCGCACAGCGGGCAGCGCGGCGGGTAGATGAGATCGACCAGCGGCGCGAGCGATTGCGCGATGAGACCGGGGCCAGCCATGCCCCCATGCTGGAACGGTTGCGCGTGCGGCGCAAGCCGGGCACGGGAGGCAGCCCATGGAAACGGCACCGCCGATCATCTTCTCCCGCCGCAAGGCCGCCGCCAAATGGGCGCGGGCCCGGTCGCGCCGCGACCGGCCCGGCGCGGGTTGCTTCCTGCTCGATGCGCTGGTCGACGACGTGATCGAACGGCTGTCCTTCATCCGTCTCCGACCCTCGCAGGCGCTGGTCGTCGGCGATCCCTCGAGCCGGCTGGCGCAGCACCTGCACGAGGACGGGGCGAAGCTCGCCATCGGGAGGCTGGGCGAGTTCGACGAGGAGCGGCCCGCCGAGGCCGGCGGTTTCGACCTGATCGTCCACCTGATGGGTCTCGGCCACGTCAACGACCTGCCCGGTGCGCTGGTCCATGCGCGCGGTGCGCTGGCATCGGGCGGGCTGTTTCTCGCCGCTTTCCCCGGAGCCGGCAGCCTTCCTCTGCTGCGCGGGATCGCACTCGCGGCGGATGGCGACCGGCCCGCGGCGCGGATGCACCCGATGGTCGATATCCGCGCGGGCAGCGGCCTGCTGCAGCGGGCCGGATTTGCACGGCAGGTGACCGACAGCTTCGCTCTGAACGTGCGGTACTCCTCTCTCGACCGATTGGTCGGCGACCTGCGCGACCACGGGCTGACCCGCTCGCTCGCCGAACCTTCGCCCCCGTTCACCCGCGCCGCCTGTGAACGTGCCCTGGCCGCGTTCGATGCCGAGCGCGACGAGCAGGGCAAGGCCACCGAACGCTTCGAAATCCTCGTCCTGAGCGGCTGGAAGGACTAGGGCGGGGACTCAACCATCTCCCAACGCCGCCTGCGCCGCCGCCAGCCTGGCGATCGGCACGCGGTAGGGAGAGGCGCTGACGTAATCGAGGCCGACTTGCTCGCAGAAGCCGATGCTGGCCGGATCGCCGCCATGCTCGCCGCAGATACCGAGCTTGATATCGGGCCGCGCCGCCCTGCCCCGCTCCGCCGCCAGTTCGACCAGCTGGCCGACGCCGTCGATATCGAGGCTGACGAAGGGATCGCGCGCGAAGATGCCCTTGTCGACGTAAGGCGACAGGAACCGGCCCGCATCGTCGCGGCTGACCCCGAGCGTGGTCTGCGTCAGGTCGTTGGTGCCGAAACTGAAGAACGCGCCTTCCTCGGCGATTTCGCCCGCCATCAGCGCAGCGCGCGGCAGTTCGATCATCGTGCCGACGAGATAGTCGACCTTGCATCCGCTCTCGCCGAACACCTCGTCCGCGACCCGGTCGACCAGCGCGCGCAGGATTTCGAGCTCGCGCCGCGTCGCCACCAGCGGGATCATGATCTCGGGCACCGGGCCCGGGTTCCCCTCCCGCTTGCGGGAGGGGTTAGGGGTGGGTGAGTCGGACGCGCCGGTATCGGGCCCACCCCCGGCCCCACCCACAAGCTGGAGGGGAGATTTCGCCACTTCGCACGCCGCCTCGAAGATTGCGCGCGCCTGCATTTCGTAGATCTCGGGATAGGTGATGCCGAGCCGGCACCCGCGATGGCCGAGCATCGGGTTGAATTCGTGCAGCTCGCCCGCGCGGCGCTTGAGCGCCTCGACCGAATGCCCGGTCGCCTCGGCCAGTTCGGCGAAGTCGCCCTCGTCGTGCGGCAGGAATTCGTGCAGCGGCGGGTCGAGCAGCCGGATCGTGCACGGCAGCCCCGCCATCACCTCGAAGATCGCCCGGAAATCGCTGCGCTGTTCGGGCAGCAGCTTGTCGAGCGCGGCGCGGCGGCCATTCTCCGTCTCGGCGAGGATCATCTCTCGCACCGCGCTGATCCGCGCGGCGTCGAAGAACATGTGCTCGGTCCGGCACAGCCCGATACCCTCCGCCCCGAATTGCCGCGCCATGCGGCAATCGGCGGGAGTCTCGGCGTTGGTGCGCACCTTCATCCGGCGGTGCCGGTCGGCCCATTCCATCAGCGTGCCGAAATCGCCGGCGAGTTCGGGTTCGATGGTCGGGACCTCGCCCGCCATCACCTGCCCGTTGCCGCCGTCGAGCGTGATCGTATCGCCCTCGGCAAGCTCGCGCTGGCCGATCCGCAGCGTGCGCGCGCCGCGCTCGATCGACACGCCCGACGCGCCCGACACGCAGGGCCGCCCCATCCCGCGCGCGACCACCGCCGCGTGCGACGTCATGCCGCCGCGCGCGGTCAGGATGCCTGCCGCGGCGTGCATCCCGTGGATATCCTCGGGGCTGGTTTCCACGCGGACGAGGATCACCTTCTCACCCTTCGCTGCCCACGCCTCTGCCGTGTCCGCATCGAGCACGATCTTTCCGCTCGCCGCGCCGGGCGAGGCGGGCAGGCCCTTGGTCAGCACGTCGCGCTTCGCATCGGGATCGAGCGTCGGGTGGAGCAGCTGGTCGAGCGCCATCGGATCGACCCGCCGGATCGCGGTCTCCTCGTCGATCAGCCCCTCGCCGACCATGTCGACCGCGAGCTTGAGCGCGGCCTTGGCGGTGCGCTTGCCGCTGCGCGTCTGCAGCATCCACAGCGTGCCGTCCTGCACCGTGAACTCGATGTCCTGCATATCCTTGTAATGCCGCTCGAGCAGGTCGAACACGCGCGCCAGTTCGGCATAGGCCTCGGGCATCGCCTCTTCCATGCTGAGCGGCTTGGCCCCCGCGGCCTCGCGCGCGGCCCTGGTCAGGTATTGCGGGGTGCGGATGCCCGCGACCACGTCCTCGCCCTGCGCGTTGATCAGGTACTCGCCGTAATAGGCCTTCTCGCCGGTCGCCGGATCGCGGGTGAAGGCGACCCCGGTGGCGCTGGTATCGCCCATATTGCCGAACACCATCGCCTGCACGTTGACCGCGGTGCCCATGTCGTGCGCGATATCGTTGAGGCGGCGATAGACCTTCGCCCGCTCCGAATCCCAGCTGTCGAACACCGCGCGGATCGCGCCCCACAATTGTTCGGTGACGTCCTGCGGAAACGGTTCGCCGCCGCGTTCCTGCTCGGCGATGCGCTTGTATTCGGCGACCAGCTTCTTCCAGTCGCCCGCTTCCATCTCGGTGTCGTTGAAATAGCCCTTGTCTTCCTTGGCGATCTCGAGCGCTTCCTCGAACAGCCCGTGATCGAGCCCGAGCACCACGTCGGCATACATCTGGATGAAGCGGCGATAGCTGTCCCAGGCGAAGCGTTCGTCGCCCGAGGTCGCGGCGAGGCCCTGCACCGTATCGTCGTTGAGGCCGAGATTGAGCACGGTATCCATCATGCCCGGCATCGAAATCGCCGCGCCCGAGCGGACCGAAACCAGCAGCGGGTCCGCCGCATCGCCGAGCTTTTTCCCGACCGTCGCTTCGATATGGCCGAGCGCCTCGCGCACAGCCGCCTGCAGTTCTGCGGCAAACTCCCCGCCCTCGGCGAGGTAGCGCAGGCATTCCTCGGTCGTGATGGTGAAGCCCGGCGGCACCGGCAGGCCGATCTCGGCCATTTCGGCGAGGTTGGCGCCCTTCCCGCCGACCACGGTCTTGTCCTTCGCACGCGGATCGCTTGCCGTTGCCGCGCCGCCGAATGGATAGACCGTTGTCGTCATCGGAAAGTGAACCTTTTCTCGTTCGTTCGACGTGTGCGGGTGACAGGTGTCACCCAGTTGTCACCCTGATTACTGCCTTGATATTGCAGGACAATCGACAGGAAGGGCGACACAATGCGATTTCGCGGCTCATCCTTCGATCCGGCCGAAATCGGCCACGCGGTGGACCGCGTCGCGGAAGCGCGCGAGGAGGTCGAGCCGCGCGGTGCGCTTGACCTGGTCCTCGTCATTGACCGTCACCTCCTCGAAAAACGCATCGATCGGCCCGCGCAAGCTGGCGAGCGCCGCCATCGCGGCGCCGAAATCCTCCGCCCCGACCGCCGCCGAAGCCTTGGGCTCCGCCACATCGAGCGCGTCGATCAGCGCCTTTTCGGCGGGTTCGGGCGTGTAGGACAGCGTTTTTTTCTTGGGCTCGTGCAACTGCGCATCGACCACCGCACGAAGGTCCGGATCGTCTACCAGCGCCAGCGGGTCTTCCTCGCCGGTATGCGGTTCGAGATCGGCTTCGCCCTGCCAGTCCTCTTTCTTGAGGATGTTGGCGGCGCGCTTGTAGCCGGCGAGCAGGTTGGCGCCGTCTTCGCCAGCGAGGAACTCGGCCAAAGCCCGCGCACGGGCTTCCACACGGTCGACACGAGTATCGACCTTGCCCGACCATTCGCGCGATGCCTGGATGAAATCGGGACGGACGCCCTCGTCGCGCAACTGGACAGCAAGCCGGTCGAGCAGGAACATCGCCAGCTTCTCGGTCAGAGCCGGATTGCGCTGGCTGTGCCAGGCGTGGACCACTTCGCCCAGGTCGAGCTTGAGGTCGTTCGCCTGCACCAGCCTCAGGTAGCCGAGCGCCGCCCGGCGCAGCGCAAAGGGATCCTTCGAGCCGGTCGGCAGGATGTCGATCTTGAAGAAGCTCAGCAGGTTGTCGAGCTTGTCGGCTAGGCTCACCGCGACCGTGGTCGGCGCAGTCGGTACCACGTCGTTCGCGCCGACGGGCCTGTAGTGATCGCGGATTGCGTCCGCGACTTCGTCGGGCAGACCTTCGGCGCTGGCGTAATATCCGCCCATAAGGCCTTGAAGTTCTGGGAATTCCCCGACCATTTCGGTGACGAGATCGGCCTTGCACAGTTCGGCGGCCTGGCGGGCGAGTTTGTGGTCGCCGTTGGGCGCCTTGGCATCGAACACCAGCCAGTCGGCCAGCTTGGCGACCCGGTCGACCTTGTCGTCGAGCGTGCCGAGCCTTTCGTGGAAGGTTATCCGCGCCAGCTTGCGCGCCTGTTGTGCCAGCGATGTCTTCCGGTCCACCTCCCAGAAGAAGCGCGCATCGGCAAGCCGCGCGGCGAGCACCTTGCGGTTGCCGTCGACGATCCGCTCGCCGCCGTCCTCCGCCTCGATATTGGCAGTGCAGACGAAGGCGTTGGCGAGCTTTCCGTGCGCGTCCTCGCACACGAAATATTTCTGGTTCACCCGCGCGGTGAGCTGGATCACCTCGGGCGGGACATCGAGATAGGCCTCGTCGAAGCGGCCGAGCAGCGGGACGGGCCATTCGGTCAGGCCGGCGTTCTCGACCACCAGCCCCTCGTCCTCGACCAGCGTGAGGCCGGCTTCGCGCGCCACCTTGGCCGCGCCCGCACGGATCAGGTCCTGCCGCTCATCGTGGTCGACGATCACATGCGCCGCGCGCAGCTTGACCGCGTAGTCGTCGGCATTGCCGATGGTGATGTCGCCCGAATGGTGGAAGCGGTGGCCGAGCGTGACCGCGCCGCTGGTGACGCCGTGCACCTCGCACTCGACCACCTCGTCGCCGAGCAGTGCGACGATGCCCGACAGCGGGCGGACCCAGCGCAGGCTCTCGCTCGACAGCGAGGCCGCGCCCCAGCGCATCGACTTGGGCCAGGCGAAGTCGCGCACGATGGCGGGGATCGCCTCGGCGAGCAGCTCGGCAGTGGCGCGGCCGGGGATGTCCTTGACCGCGAAGTATGTCGCACGGCCCTTCACATCGCGCACTTCGAGCTGGTCGCGGGTGACGCCGTTCTTGCGGCAGAAGCCCTCGACCGCCTGATCGGGCGCACCCTCGGGCGGGCCCTTGGCTTCCTCGCTCACGGCTTCGGTCGCTTCGGGCAGTTCGCGCGCGATCAGGGCGAGGCGGCGCGGGGTGGACCATACTGTAACCGATACGTCATTCTGGAGATTGTTATCGCCCAAGAAGCGCCAGAATAGATTTGCAAGTTCGTCGCGCGCGCCGGCCTGCATCCGCGCGGGGATTTCTTCTGAGCGCAGTTCGAGGAGGAAGTCGCTCATCGCCTCCCTCCTTTCGTCATCCCAGCGAAAGCTGGGATCTGTCGCAGACGAAGTGCCGTGCCGAGAAAGATCCCAGCTTTCGCTGGGATGACGGAATGGGGCCTGATCACTTCGCCCACTCCGGATACTTCTCCGCCCAGCCCGGCGCTTCCTTGGCCATATGCGCCTCGCAGCTGCCGCGTGCGAGGTCGCGGACCTGCGCCATGTAGCTGGCGCGCTCCTGCACCGAAATCACGCCGCGCGCCTGCAGCAGGTTGAAGATGTGGCTCGCTTCGACCGCCTGCTCGTAGGCGGCGATCGGCACGTCGTTGTCGAGGCAGTTCTCGCATTCGGCACGCGCCTTGCGGAACAGGTCGAACAGCGTGTCGGTATCGGCGACCTCGAAATTCCATTTCGACATCTGCTTCTCGTTTTCCAGGAAGACATCACCGTAGGAAACGCCCTGCCCGTTGAAATCGAGGTCGTAGACGTTGTCGACGCCCTGGATATACATCGCCAGCCGCTCGAGCCCGTAGGTCAGCTCGCCCGCCACCGGCTTGCAGTCGAACCCGCCCATCTGCTGGAAATAGGTGAACTGGGTCACTTCCATCCCGTCGCACCAGACCTCCCAGCCCAGCCCCCACGCGCCGAGCGTCGGCGATTCCCAGTCGTCCTCGACGAAGCGGATATCGTGCCTGAGCGGATCGATCCCGATCACCCGAAGGCTCTCGAGATAGAGATCCTGGATGTCGGGCGGGCTCGGCTTCAGGATCACCTGGTACTGGTAGTAGTGCTGCAGCCGGTTGGGATTCTCGCCGTAGCGTCCGTCGGTCGGGCGGCGACACGGCTGGACGAAGGCGGCGTTCCACGGTTCCGGCCCGAGCGCGCGCAGGGTCGTCGCGGTGTGGAAGGTCCCCGCCCCCATCCGCATGTCGTATGGCTGCAGGATCAGGCAGCCCTGCGCGCTCCAGAAATCGTGGAGCGCGAGGATCATGTCCTGGAAGGATTGGCGCGGATTGCGGTCCATGGCGCGCGCAATGGCGGATGGTCCCCACACCGTCAATGCCGCAGTGCAGCAGCGCGGTCGGCGACAGGTTACAGCGACTTTCTGTCAGGTAGACTTGACATAGCCGGCGAATCGCGACAATATGTAAGGTATACCTGACACAAATCGCCCGACACCCACCGATTGCCGGAGATGCTCATGACCCGCCTGACCCGCTCCCTGTATTCGTCCCGTCTGCTCGACATCACCTTCGCCCTCATGGGCGGCGGCGCAATCGTCGTGCTGGCGGTGGACACGCCCTCGACCGACCCCGCCGGCGCAGCAAGCGTGTCCCCGCTTCTCGGCGGAGGAATCCTCGCGGCCATGATCGTCGCGGTGGCGCTGCTCATGTGCAAGGCGAGCGCGCTCGACCGGCGCTGCGCCGACGATTACACCTATCAGACCCTCGCCCTGTCGGCAGTCATCGGGCTGCTGACCATGGTAGTCGGCCATGCCCTGTGGGCGGCGGACTTCCTGCTCGGCCGCTGGCTGCCCGATCCGGGTGCAGGCGACATGGTTCTGCTCGCGCTCGCCGGCTGGGCGATCGGCTATCTCTATTATCGCCTGCGCGGAACGGTCGCATGAACAACCGCCTCAAGGTCCTGCGCGCCGAGCGCGACTGGAGCCAGGCCGAGCTGGCAAGCCATCTATGCGTCTCGCGCCAGGCGGTCAACGCGATCGAGACCGGCAAGCACGACCCCTCGCTCCCGCTCGCCTTCCGTATCGCGCGCCTGTTCGAATTGCGGATCGAAGAGATTTTCGACGACGGCAAGTGATGGTAGGGCGCGTTTCACCGTTCGTTCAATTATCCGTTCCAAGAGTCGCAGCATGATCAGACCGATACGCCAGCTTGCCCTCGCCGCGGCGAGCATCGCCCTCGCCTTCGCCGGAACCGCCTGCGCGCATTCGGACGATCCGGCGCCCGTGCCGGTCCAACGGGCCGGACCGGCAATGTGGATCGTGTCCGACGAGGATACCGCGATCTACCTGTTCGGAACGGTCCACACCATGCCCGAGGACGTCGAGTGGGATACGCCGGTGGTCGGCAACGCGCTGGCAGGCGCCGACGAGCTGGTGACCGAAATCGACCTCACCCCCGAAGCGTTGGCAAAGATCCCCGGTATCGCGCTCGCCACCGGCATGTTCGCCGACGGCACGACCCTCCGCAGCGTGATGTCGGACGAAGACCGCGCGCGCTACGAGGCGGCGCTCGTTGAAACGGGTATCCCGGCCGATAATCTGGACCCGCTCGAGCCATGGCTCGCCTCGCTCCAGCTGGTGCAGATCGCCTATCAGCGCGCCGGACTCTCGCCCGAACGCGGGGTCGAGAAAGTGCTCGAAGCCGCAGTCCGGCCGGGCACCAGGCGCGTCGCGCTCGAAACCGTCGAGGGCCAGTTCGCGATCTTCGACGAACTGCCGCTCGACGCCCAGGTCGAGTACCTGATCGAGGCCGCGGAGCAGTTCGACGAGATCGGACCGTTCCTCGACATGGCGATAGCCGAATGGGCGGCAGGCGATGCCGAGGGGCTCGCGGCGCTGCTCAACGAGGCGATGGAAGGCGACCCGGCCCTCGCCGAACGGCTGCTCTACGCCCGCAACGCCGCCTGGGCCGAATGGATCGACGAACGGCTCGACCAACCCGGCACGGTGTTCATGGCAGTCGGCGCGGGCCATCTCGCGGGTGAAAAGAGCGTGCAGGACCTGCTCGCCGGGCGCGGCATACGGGCCCGCCGGGTGCAGTAATGCTGCGCGCCGCGCTGGCCCTCCTCGCCGCGGCGCTGTTGACGGGCGGATGCGGCGAACGCGAGGGTCCCACCGAACCGTACCCTTCGCCCACGCCGATCCTCTACGAAATCGTTTCCGGAGACGGACAGATCGAAGGCTGGCTGTTCGGCACCATCCATGCGCTTCCTGCCGGCACCGAATGGCGGACCGCGCAGATCGACGCGATCGTCGAGCGGGCCGATTCGCTGGTGGTCGAAGCCATTCCGCCAGGCGGAGGCGAGCCGGGTCCCTCGGCATTCGCCCGCCTCGCCTATTCGGACGGGCAAGCGCCGCTGACCGGGAAAGTGCCCGCCGCCTTGCGCCCCCGACTGGCGGAAATGCTCGCCGACGGGGGCCTAGACGACTCCGGTTTCGAGCGCACCGAGACATGGGCCGCGGCCATTATCCTGGCGCAGGCCGTGCGCGTGGGCGATGCCGCCAACGGCGTCGATCGCGCGCTGATCGGGATGTTCTCCCGCGGCCCGATGATCGAACTGGAAGGCGTCGCGAACCAGCTGGCGATCTTCGACCGGCTGCCCGAACGCGAGCAGCGCGACATGCTCGCCGCAGTCGTTTCGGACTATGCCCGCCGAAAAAAGGAACCCGACCGCCTGATCCGGCTGTGGCTGGCGGGTGACGCAGACGCGCTGGAGTCCGAGTTCGACCATGGCATGCTCGCCGATCCGGAACTGTACGAGGCCCTGCTAGCCGGGCGAAACCGCGCCTGGGGGGAGCGGTTGGGCGAGATGCTTCGGAGCGACACACGCCCCCTGATTGCGGTCGGCGCCGCCCACCTGCTCGGCGAGGATGGCCTCGTCCGAATGCTGGAGGACGCCGGCTTTACGCTTCGACGCATTCATTAACCGTTTCCTTCTCCCGTCGAGGCAGAAGGAGCAGCACGGCATCGTCCCCTGTCATCGATACAGCCTCGGCGAGGCTTGCATTTCCGCCCCCGCCCGCTATAGGCGCGCGCTTCGGTGCCATGGTCATCCCTGGAGGCGTGGCGAACCGGACGATAAACCAAGCATTTCGAAAGGTAGCACTATGAGCGACGCTCTGACCCTGCCGGCCGAGACGCGCGAACGGGCTGGCAAGGGAGCCTCCCGTGCACTGCGTCGCGAAGGCCGTGTCCCCGCCGTGATCTATGGCGGCAAGGAAGAACCCACCATGATCCACGTCGAGTCGAAGGCGCTGGTCAAGCAATTGATGACCGGCCACTTCATGAACTCGATCGTCGAGATCACCCTCGACGGCAAGACGATGCGCACCCTGCCCAAGGACGTTGCGCTCGACCCCGTCAGCGACCGTCCGATCCACGCCGACTTCCTGCGCATGGTCAAGGGCGGCAAGATCGAAGTCGACGTGCCGGTGGTGTTCGTCAACGAAGAGCAGTCGCCCGGCCTCAAGAAGGGCGGCGTTCTCAACGTGGTCCGTCACGAGCTCGAGCTGATCTGCGAGAACGACAAGATCCCGAGCGAGATCGTGATCGACGTCACCGGCAAGGAAGTCGGCGATTCGATCCACATCAGCGAAGTCGAGCTGCCCGAGGGCAGCGAGAGCGCGATCACCGACCGCGACTTCACCATCGCCACGCTGGTCGCCCCCTCGGCGCTCAAGAAGGCCGAGGAAGAGACCGACGAAGCCGAACTCGATGCCGACGGCGTTCCCGCCACCGAGCAGGAAGGCGAGGAAGGCGAAGAGGGCGAGACCTCCGAAGAGGGCGAGGACAAGGGCGAGGACTAAGCGCCTCGCTTTCAGAAGAATCACCAAGGCGCCGGGCTTCGCGAGAAGTCCGGCGTTTTGATTCTCTGTTTTGCGCACCCGCCTCCGCGGGTGCATCCTCCGGTGCTGTTCCCTCCGCTTCGCTACGGGGCACCTACGGTCGCGCAGTCGCGCTCTGGCGCCGCTGGTCGCGGCGCGGTTGCGAGGGTGCGCCAAGTTCCTGGCCCAAGCTTCGCGGGTTTCACGCGGATTCTGGACCAGGCTGACTGGCTTGGTGGCGGAGCACGGACCCGCGAGGGTCCGCAAGCCTGTCCTGAGCGGCTGGCTTGCCAGCCAGCCGAAGGGGCCGACCGGCCGCCCGCAGCGGCCCGACCGAAGGGAGAAATAGCCGCGAGGACGCTCGCACGGAGGTGCGAGCGAAAAACAAGGACTCAATCCTTGCCGCAGGCGCGACATCCGCTACCAGCCCCCCATGCAAATCTGGGCTGGCCTTGGAAACCCCGGACCGAAATACGCCATGCACCGGCACAATGTCGGCTTCATGGCGTGCGACGTGCTGGCCGAAATGCACGGCTTCGGCCCGGTCCAGAAGAAGTTTTCCGGCTGGGTGCAGGAAGGCCGCATCGGCAGCGCGAAAGTGCTGCTGCTCAAACCCGCAACCTACATGAACGAGAGCGGCCGCAGCGTCGGCGAGGCGCTGCGCTTCTACAAGCTCGAGCCCGACGCGCTGACCGTGTTCCACGACGAGCTCGACCTCGCGCCGTTCAAGGTCAAGGTGAAGCAGGGCGGCGGCACTGCGGGGCACAACGGGCTGCGCAGCATCGGCAACCATCTCGGCCCCGACTTCCGCCGGGTGCGTATCGGCATCGGCCATCCGGGTCACAAGGACCGCGTCACCGGCCACGTGCTCGGCAATTACGCCAGGGCCGAGCAGGACGACCTGGTGCAGATGCTCGCCGCTATCGGGGCCGAGGCGGAGTGGCTCGCCCGGGGCGACGATGCGCGCTTCATGAACGACGTCGCGCTGCGGCAGCAGGACTGATGCCGTGCAGCGCGTGCTCGTCATCGGTCCGTGCGGGTCGGGCAAGTCGACGCTGGCCGCGCAGATCGCGCATCGCCTCGGCCTGCCGCTGCACCATCTCGACGCCGTGGCGTGGCTGCCCGGCTGGGTCGAGATGGAGCGGCCCGAATTCTACCGCCGGACCGAGGCCATAGTCGCGGGAGAGCGCTGGGTCATCGACGGGACGCACGGCAGCTCGCTGCACCTGCGCGCGCCGCGTGCCGACACGATCGTCTATCTCGATTTCCCCATCCGGCTATGCCTGTGGCGGCTGGTGAAGCGCACCCTCCGCCATTACGGCACGACCCGGCCCGACATGGGTGCCGATTGTCCCGAACGCTTCGATCCGGCGTTCTTCTGGTACGTCGCGCGCTGGAACAGCGGCCCGCGCGTGCGGCTGCACAAGCGGCTGGAAGGGCATTGGGACAAGGTGGTGCGGCTGCGGTCGCCGAACGAGGCGCAGGACTTCCTCGACTCGCTTCCGGCGCGATAATCGCTAGGTTCGGCAGCCGAAATGACGACCGGGAAGACACGACCATCGCGCGCGGTTGCAGCGATCGCGGCGCTGCTGCTGGCGGGTTGTACCACCGTGGCCGACTCGCAGCCCGACCTTGCACGCTACCAGACGCCGCAGCCCGAATTCGGCCTGACCCGCGGACCCGACGGGTGGTATCTCTCGCGCATGGACGCGCCGTTCGGTACCGACGCGAAATCGAAGATCTGGCGCTATCCGTTCGACGGCGGACCGCCCGTCCTTGCGGATATCACCTTCGAGGACACGAACGAGCGCGACTTTTCGTGGGACGCGGCCTCGCAGACGGGATGCTTCGTGCGCGAGTCCGATATCTGGTGTGCCGGCTGGAGCGCGGCGGAGGGCTGGACCATGGCCGAGCGCCTCCCCTCCCCCGTCAACACCGGCGGCTACGAGGCGAGCCCGCATGTCGCCCCGGATGGCTCGCTCTACTTCGCTTCGCAGCGCGAGGGCGGCATGGGCCAGGGCGACATCTACCGCGCGCGCAGGACTGCCGCCGGATGGGAGGTCGAACCGCTCGGCCCGGCGATCAATTCGCCGACCGGCGAGTGGAACCTCGCGCTTTCGCCCGACGGGGCGACGATGGTGTTCGAGGCATCGGGCCGCCAAACCAACCGCACCGTGCCGGGCGATCTCTATCTGTCCTGCCTGGTCGACGGCGAATGGCAGCCCGCCGAGCCGATGCACGCGCTCAACACCGACGGCAGCGATCTCGACTTCCGCTTCACCGGGCCGCGCGAGGGCGTCTTCACCACCGCGAAGATCGGGGGCGATGGCATGCTGCGGTATGCCGGGCCGGAGCACTTCGCGCGCTGCGGCTAGGGTCAGGTCGGATCGGGCGCGTCCTCGGGCGTTGCGTATTCGGTGCCCGGCTTCGGCTCCCACCCCAGCGCGCGCATGCAGCCGACGAAGAACTCGGCGCGTTCGGCCTTTTCCTCGATATTCTCGGTCTGCTTTTCGCAGCTGCGCTCCGCCTGGGTGAAATCGGTGCTGCCGTCGCCGGTCCACTCGTCCGAGGTGGTGGTTTGGCACGCGGCGAGCGCGAACGGGGCGATGGCAGCCATGGCGAGTGCAATGCGAGACATTTCAGGCCGCTAGTCCGCAATCCTGCACCGGGCAAGCGGATAGTGCATCGCTGCCGCGCGTGCTAAGGACGCGCAGCCACAGGAGACCCGCCATGCCCGACCTGACCCGCCGCACCCTGCTCGCCGGAGCCGCCGCCACCGGAGCGCTCGCCGCCGCCTCTCGCGCACAGGACCTGGAGGACACGCTGCACGACGTGACCCCCGATTTGTCGGGCAAGAGCATCGTCATCACCGGCTGCTCCTCGGGCTTCGGACGCCTCGGCGCCGAACTCTATGCAAGGCTCGGCGCCAGGGTGTTCGCGACCATGCGCAACATCCCGCGCCCCGAGGCCGACGAACTGCGCCAGCTCGCCAGCGACGAGAATCTGGACCTCCACATATTGCCGCTCGATGTGCTCGAGGAGGAAATGACCTACGGCGCCGTCGGCGAGGCGGAGCGGATCAACGGCGGCCCGCTCGACGTGCTGATCAACAATGCCGGGATCGGCATCACCTCGCCGGTCGAGGTGCAGGACATGGAAGCGACGCGGCTGATCTTCGACACCAACGTGTTCGGCTGCCACCGCATGGCGCGCGCGGTGCTGCCCGGCATGCGCAAGGCGGGCTCGGGGCAGATATTCCAGATCTCGAGCCAGCTCGGACGCGTGATCGTGCCGCATGCGGGGCATTATTCGGCGACCAAGTTCGCGCTCGAGGCGATGGGCGAACAGCTCGCCTATGAGCTGGTGCCGCACAATATCGACGTCACCATCATCGAGCCGGGCGGCTATCCGACCGAGGTCTGGGTCAACCGCAACATCTACACCGCCGCGCTCAAGGAGCGAGCGAGCGAGGTCCATACTGCCGGATATCCGCAGCAGGTCGCGCAGATGGGGCAGGAGGACGGCTCGGGCCGCACCGCCGATCCGCTCGACGTGCCGCGCGCCATCGCACGGACCATCGCCATGCCGCCGGGTACGCGCCCGCTGCGCCTGCCGGTCAGCGGCGGTTTCGTACCCCAGACCGCGATCAACGCGGTGACCGCGAAGACGCAGGTCGAATGGCTCGGCCGCTCGCCCACGCTGGGCCCGGTCGTGCGCGCGGTGCACGATTCTTGACCGAAAACATGAGCGCCTTCGATTTCTACGTGCTGGTGGTTGCGATCCCGCTCGGCCTGGCGCTGGTCGAGATCGCGCAGGGGCTGTCGACCGCGCTGCGCCGGCGGCACGAGGTCAGGCTTGGCTTCTACACGCCGCTGCTGGCGCTGTTCCTGATCCTGATCACCAGCAATGTCTGGCTCCAGCTGTGGAACGCGCAGGAGCAGGTCGAAATCACGACCGCAGCGCTGTTCTTCGGCCTGTGCACGGCGGTGATCTATTACGTGACGGCGTCCTTCATCTTCCCCGACCGGCCTGAGGCGGGGAGCGATCTCGACGACTGGTTCCTGACTCACCGGCGGCTTTCGCTCGGCGGAACCTTCGTGCTTTTGCTGCTGCTCAAATTCTATCTCGACACGAACTTCTCCAGCTGGCCCAATGACGGCCCGCTGGCACGGCAGATCGGTTACGTGCTCGGCTGGAGCCTGCGCCCCGGATTGATTCTCGTCGTGATCTTTGCCAAGCGCCGCGCCGTCATCCTCGGGACCTTCGCCATCCTGCTGGCGCTCGAGCTTCTCACGCTGCTATAGAAAGACATCACATGGGTTTCCGCTGCGGGATCGTCGGCCTGCCGAATGTCGGCAAGTCCACCCTGTTCAACGCATTGACCGAGACGCAGGCCGCGCAGGCCGCGAACTATCCGTTCTGCACGATCGAGCCGAATGTGGGCCAGGTCGCGGTACCCGATGCACGGCTCGAGAAGATCGCCGCCATCGCCAAATCGGCCAAGGTCATCCCGACCCAGCTCGCCTTCGTCGATATCGCGGGGCTGGTGAAAGGCGCGAGCAAGGGCGAAGGGCTCGGCAACCAGTTTCTCGGCAATATCCGCGAGGTCGACGCAATCGTCCACGTGCTGCGCTGCTTCGAGGACGACGATATCCAGCACGTCGCCAACACAGTCGACCCGATCGCCGACGCCGAAGTGGTCGAGACCGAACTCATGCTGTCCGATCTCGAAAGCCTCGAAAAGCGCGTCGAGAACGCGAAACGGCGCGCCACGGGCGGCGACAAGGAGGCCAAGGCGCTCGCCAGCGTGCTCGGCCAGGCGCTCGACCTGCTGCGCGACGGCAAGCCCGCACGGCTGACCGAGCCGAAGGACGACGAGGAGGCCGAGCTGTTCGCGCAGGCGCAATTGCTCACCGCCAAGCCGGTGCTGTACGTGTGCAACGTCGCCGAGGAAGACGCGGCGAAAGGCAACGAGCTGTCGGCGCAGGTGTTCGAGAAGGCGAAGGCCGAGGGCGCCGAAGCGGTGGTCGTCTCCGCCGCGATCGAAAGCGAGCTGGTGGTGATGGACGCCGAAGAGCGGGCCGAATACCTCGCCGACCTGGGGCTGGAGGAATCGGGTCTTAGCCGGGTGATCAAGGCCGGCTACACGCTGCTCGGCCTCAAGACCTTCTTCACCGCCGGCCCCAAGGAATCGCGCGCCTGGACCTTCCCCGCCGGGGCAAAGGCACCGCAAGCTGCGGGCGAAATCCACACCGATTTCGAGAAGGGCTTCATCCGGGCCGAGACTATCGCCTACGACGATTACGTCTCGCTCGGCGGCGAAAGCGGCGCGCGCGAGGCGGGCAAGCTGCGGCAGGAGGGCAAGGAGTACCTCGTCCAGGACGGCGACGTGATGCTGTTCAAGTTCAACGTCTGAGCACTTCCGCCGCCAGCCACAGCAGCGGCGCCTGACCGTGTAGATCGCCGGTCACGGTCGGGCGGTCGAGATAATATTGCGCCTCGTCCGACTGTCCGGTGCCGACGCAGACCTGCCGCACGCGCCCGTCGGATTCGACGAATTCGGTCAGCGCGTCCCATGCACGCAATCCGGCCTCGCGAAACGCAGGATCCTCCAGCCAGCCCTCGTTCGCCCCGCGCAGCATGGCGTAGCCGAACATCGCGGTGCCGCTGGTCTCCTCCCACGCATCGGGCCGGTCGATCAGCTGCCGCCACATGCCGCCCGGCGCCTGCCAGGCGAGCAGCGCCTGCATCATCGTCCGGTAGCCGTCCAGCACCGCCCCGTGCTCCGCGTGATCGCGCGGCAGCTCCGAGAGGATTTCCGCCAGCCCAGCGGCGACCCAGCCATTGCCCCTGCCCCAGAAGAACGGCGCCTCGGGCCCGTGATGGAACAGTCCGTTCGGCTGCTGCAGGCGTGCGAGATAGCGTTGCGCGGTAAGCGCGGCGCGGTCGAGGAAGCGCGGTGCGCGCGTAGCCCGCCACGCCTGCGCCTGCAGCGCACCGATCATCCAGACATCGTCGATCCAGAACCGCGCCTGCCGGGTCAGGCCGGTTTCGTCGACATCGTCCCACTGCCCGTCGGCGAGTGCAATTCCTCGCGCGAGCATGGCTTCGTCGCCTCCCGCCGCCAGCATCGGCCAGATGCCGACCGCATTGGCATCGACATGGTTGGCGCTGTTGGGAATGTCCCGCGCGCGCTCCCACCGGCCGGCAACCATCCGCGCCGGTTCGGGATCGGCGATAGCAGCGCCGAGCCGCGCGGCCCCCAGCGCGGTGGCGACCTCGGCATAATGCACCTCATGCACATCGCCGACTTCGTAGCGCATGATGTCCCGCCGTGCCGCCCATTCCGCTGCGGCACGCCTGCCGATCGCCGAGGCGGCGGACCTTCGGTCGCGCGGTCGGCTTGCTGTTCGCGCAGTGCGGCCAGCCAGCGCTGCCGCAACCAGCGAAGCCATGAAATGTCGCCTCAGCATCATGTTCCTCCTGCATCCCCCGGGCACTAATCGGACATTGGCCCGTTGACGCAAGGGTAAGGGGAGATGCACAGATGGTCGACAAGTCGGAACAGTTCAAAAATCTCGTCCGCGTGGGCTATTTCAGCCGCGCGATACTCTATTCGGTGCTCGGCCTGATCGCACTCACCAGCGCGGGCAAGATCGGCGAAGGCACCAACGGCATCTTCCGCGCGATCCAGGATTTTCCCGTCGGCACGATCATCCTGTGGCTGATGGTGGTGGGCCTGCTCGCCTACGCGCTGTTCCGCGCCGCCTCCACCGCGTTCGATATCGAGAACCAGGGCAGCGACTCCAAGGGCTGGGCCAAGCGTATCGGGCATGCCGGCAGCGCGATCGGCCACCTTGCGCTCGCCTGGTCGGCCTACAAGTTCGCCACCAGCGGCAGCGACAATGGAGGCGGCGCGCAGGAAGCCGCATCGGGCGTGCTGTCGATGGAATTCGGCGGAGCGATCCTGGGCGTGCTCGGCATCGCCTTCTTCCTTGCTGCCGTGTTCCAGGCCAAGAAGGGCTATACCGGCGAATTCATGCACCGCATCGGCGCGGGCGCGCCGGGCGGCACGCGGCTGCTCGGCGGCGCGGGTTATATCGCGCGCGCGGTGGTGTTCGCGATCATCGGCTGGTCGCTGGTCAAGGCGGGCTTCATGTCGGGCGGCAGCGGACAGGTAAAGACGCTCGGCGACGCGGTCGCGTCGCTCGCCGGCGAAGGTATCGTGTTCACGCTGGTGGCGATCGGCCTGTTGCTGTTCGGGCTCTTCAGCCTGGTGCTCGCGCGCTACCGGATCATTCCCGATCTCGGCGCGGAGGGCCGCGTCCCGAGGTTCCGCGCCTGACTTGAATCACGCCCCCGGCGGAATACATCTCAGTCATGGCGAAGACCGCGAAACTCTATCGCATGGTGATGGACAAGCACGTCTGTCCCTATGGCGTGAAGTCGAAACACCTGCTCGAGCGGAAAGGCTTCGCGGTCGAGGATCACCATCTGACGACACGCGAGCAAACCGACGCGTTCAAGGAAAAGCACGGGGTCGAAACGACGCCGCAGACCTTCATCGGCGGCGAGAGGATCGGCGGCTATACCGAACTGCGCGCGCATTTCGGCAACCCGCTGCCCGGCGAAGACGAGACCAGCTACCGCCCGGTGCTCGCGGTGTTCGCGGTCGGTGCCGCACTCGCCGTCGCGTTGAGCCTGTTCGTCTATCAGGCCCCATTCACCGTCCGCACCGGCGAATGGTTCGTCGCCTTGTCGATGGCGATGCTGGCGATGCTCAAGCTGCAGGACGTCGAGCGGTTCTCGACCATGTTCGTCGGCTACGACCTTCTCGGACGGCGTTTCGTGCCCTATGCCTACGCCTACCCCTATCTGGAAGCCCTCGCCGCGGTGCTGATGGCCGGACGCGTACTGCCTTGGCTTTCGATCCCCGTCGCGCTGTTCATCGGCACGGTCGGCGCGATCAGCGTGTTCTATGCAGTCTATGTCCAGAAGCGCGAGATCAAATGCGCCTGCGTCGGCGGGGGCAGCAACGTGCCGCTCGGCTTCGTCTCGCTGACCGAAAACCTCGCGATGATTGCGATGGGCGCGTGGATGCTTATACGGCCGGTGATCTGAGCAGGCCGGAGGGCACATGAACTATTTCGAGGATATCGAGGTCGGGGCGACGCAGAGCTTCGGTCACTACGAGGTCACCCGCGAGGAGGTGATCGAATTCGCCTCGAAATACGATCCGCAACCGTTCCATCTCGACGACGAGGCGGCGGCGAAGACGCATTTCGGCCGTCTCTCCGCGAGCGGGTGGCACACCTGCGCGATGACGATGGCGATGCTGGTCGGGAACATGAAGCACAGCCGCCAGGCGGGGCTCGGATCGCCCGGACTCGATAACCTGCGCTGGCTGCGGCCGGTCTATCCCGGCGACACGCTGCGATGCGAGACCGAACTGCTCGAAAAGCGCCGCAGCAAGTCGCGCCCCGAAATGGGCCTTTACAAAACCCGCATTCGCACCTTCAACCAGCACGACGAGATGGTGATGGAATCGGTCAACAACGCGATGATCCTCGTGCGCGATCCGGACGCACCTCTTGAGGAATAGCACCAGTTTCTCCTTCTCCCCCTAAGGGAGAAGGACAGGGAAGCTTGGGAGCGCAGCGAACTAGCGGACCTTGGATGAGGGGGGCGGCGCGACGCCTGCCAATCTCCCTCACCCAAGTTGCGGTAACTCGCTGCGCGAGCAACCTCCGCTATCCCTCTCCCGTCAAGGGAGAGGGGTGCTTAGCACCGATGATCACGCCCCGCACTGCGCTTCCCCGACGGCATCGTAGACAATGCGCTCCTTGCCGTCGCGCAGCGTCAGCCGCGCTTCGTAGCGCACCACGCCGCCATCGCCTTCCTGCCCCAGCTCCTTGCCGAGACCGAGATTGAGCGAGGCGGCCTTGCCGTCATATTTCGTCCAGGCAATTTGCGGTCCCTTCTGCACCCCGGCATCGGGCGCGAAGCTGGCGATTTCGCCGTCGATCTTCATATGCGCGGCGTCTTCCATCGCGAGCAGGATCGGCGCCATGCCGCCGCCCTCCGGCGCGAACGCGCAACTCGCGCCGAACAGGCCGGCCTGCTCGATATCGGGATAGAGGATCGGCTCGGGATCGATCGGCAGCGCGACGCCCTCGTTGACGCGCTCGATCTCGGCGATCCGCTCGGCGCTCTCGGCCTCGGTCGGCTTGTCTTCACCGCAGGCGGCGAGCAGGGCCAGCGGAACGAGCAACACCAAGCGCATCAATGCCTCCCAGACAATTTTTCGCCATCGTCGATTGACAACTTGAATGAAATCCAACCGATGCACCGATGGCGGTTCACGGCTCATGTATCCATCAGCATTCTATTCGCAAGGCTCGAAGGGTATCACGCCAGCCAGCTCAAGCCGCGCGCGTTGCCTCTCCGCATAGCGATGAGCGAAAGCCTCGCGTTCACTTTTCGGACGAGCGAAATATCCGTCCTGCAAGTCCACGAAATCGCCACCCCGCGCCGCTGGTTCCTCCACTTTCGAGAGCCAATCGAACCAGTGCCCGATCTCGTGGAGCAGCGTTCGATAGAGTTGTGTCTGCCTGGCCGATTGCGCGGTCACGCTGACCACATGTTTTCTCCCCGTCCGGCGAACGCTGTGCCCGTCATCGCGCAACCGCTGAAGCTCCGCTGAATCCTCCGGGTCGAGCGAAGTGCCCCAGATCAACGGCTTGCCAGTTTCGACCGCGTCCAGGAAGATGGCCGGGCCATCGCTCAGAACCCTGCCCTTTACGGACGTAGGTTGCGCGAAATAGAGCAACCGGCCCCAGACCGGGGACAGCAGCAGCTGCTTCCTCGTCGGCTGACGCAGAATGAATGTTGTCAGTCCGGCCCAATCGGATGCCGGCAATCCGGCGAGAACGCGGCTGATATCGGCAACGCTGCACGGATGCACGCACCCTTCGATCGGTGCTTCGACAATGAAGCGAACGCCGCGCCCGGCAATCGTGGCATCGACGATGCGATGGTCGCCGATCCTGTCGAGCCAATGCTGCCCGTCCGAACGGTTCGGTATCACAAGGGTGTTGTTCCGCCCGTAGCCTTGCTTCGCGGTGCCGATGTTTCTGTTGCGTCTGGTCGGGTCGCGAGGTGGGTGCATCAAACCGCCAATGGCACATCGGGCGTGGTTGAGCCACCTCGATAGTGGGTCGCTTTAATGCCTCCCGAACAGCTTCTCGACGTCGTCCATGCTCAGCTTGACCCATGTCGGGCGGCCGTGATTGCACTGGCCCGAGCGCGGGGTGCGTTCCATTTCGCGCAGCAGCGCGTTCATCTCGTCGACGCGCAGCACGCGGCCCGCGCGGACCGAGCCGTGGCAGGCCATCGTCGCGAGCACGAGGTCGAGCTTTTCGCCCAGCAGCAGAGCTTCGCCGTGTTTCGCCAGATCGTCGGCGATATCGGCGAGGAGCTTGGCCGGATCGGTCTTGCCGAGCGCGTGCGGGACCGCGCGCACAAGCATCGCATTGGGGCCGAAACGCTCGATCGCGAGGCCGAGATCGGCGAGCCTGGACGCGGCCTCCTCGAGCCGGTCGCAGGCGGGTTCGTCAAGTTCGACCACGTCGGGCATCAGCAGCGCCTGGGACCGCGCGACCGCCTCTCCCGCCCCCGCCGCCTTCAACCGTTCGAGCACAAGCCGTTCGTGTGCCGCGTGCTGGTCGACGATCACCAGCCCGTCCGCCGCCTCGGCGACGATATAGGTGTCGGCGACCTGCCCGCGCGCGATGCCGAGCGGAAATTGTTCGGCGTTTTCGGGCAGCGGCTGTGCTTCCTCGGCCCTGCCTTGCGGCGCGGCGAGCACCTCGCCCTCGTATTCGCGCCATGTGTCCGATTTCTCGCGCACCGCATGCGGGCGCGGCTGCGACCAGTCGCGGCCCTCGAAAATCGACCGCAGCGCGGGCGGCGGTTCTTCCGGCTCCTGCCGCCACCGCGCCATCGCGCCGCGGTCGGGGGTCTGCGCGCTACGGCGGTCTCCGGTGGCGAGCGCCTGCCGCAGGCCCGAGACGATGAAACCGCGCACCGCCTGCGCATCGCGGAAGCGGACCTCGGTCTTGGCCGGATGAACGTTGACGTCGACATCCTCGGGCGGGAGTTCGAGGAACAGCGCCAGCACCGCGTGCCGGTCGCGCGCAAGCATGTCCGAATAGGCACCGCGCAC
Source organism: uncultured Altererythrobacter sp. (assembly GCA_913055875.1). GTDB lineage: Bacteria > Pseudomonadota > Alphaproteobacteria > Sphingomonadales > Sphingomonadaceae > CAJXJY01. The sequence continues at coordinate 29,549 of CAJXJY010000002.1, read as the reverse complement.
CGCGCCGGTCAGCAGCCGGTCCTTCACCGGGCGGCCGTTGACGAACAGGTACTGGTGGTCGGCGACGCCGCGATTGTAGGTCGGCAGGCCGGCGAGACCGGTCAGCCGCATGGTGCCTCGTTCGAGATCGATCGCGACGCCATTGTCCTTCAACTCGCGTGCGACGATCCCGGCGACGCGCGTCTCCACGCTTTCGCCCTGTTGCGTCGCCAGCACCCGGCGCTCGCCGTGATCGAGCGTGAAAGCGATATCGGGCCGCGCCATCGCCAGCCGCCGGACCACATCGAGGCTCGCGCCGTATTCGCTGCGCGGCGTGCGCAGGAACTTGCGCCGCGCGGGGATCTTGTCGAACAGCTTCTCGACCCGCACGCGCGTGCCCGGCGGCAGCGCGGCCGGTTGGTCGTCGACCAGCTTCCCGTGATCGACCAGCTTCCGCCAGCCCTCTTCCGCCCCCTGCGCCCTGCTCTCGAGCGTGAAGCGCGCGACGCTGGCGATGCTCGGCAAGGCCTCGCCGCGAAAGCCGAGCGTCGAGACCTGCTCGATCGCGTCGTCGGGGAGTTTCGAGGTCGCATGCCGCTCCAGCGCCAGCGCCATCTCGTCGGGCGTCATCCCGCAGCCGTCGTCGGTCACTTCGAACCGTGTCAGCCCGCCATCGACCAGCCTGACCGCGATCCGCGTCGCGCCCGCATCGATCGCGTTTTCGATCACTTCCTTGAGCGCCGCGGCGGGGCGTTCGACCACTTCGCCGGCGGCGATACGGTTGACGAGAGTCTCGGGCAGGCGGCGGATTTGCGGCATCGAAATCGCAGCCTAGCGGCGAAGCGCCGCAAATTCGAGGTGCGCGGTGGACATTTACCATCTCTTTCGCACAAATTTTTGGCTTTTTTCCGCCACTTTCGGTAGAGAGCCGCGACTTCCTGTCATAACCGGGTCGTGGTGGCCGCAGGAGACTGCGGCAAGCGCCCAAGAATTATACGGAATCGGTCCTAAATGAGCTTCCTTTCCAACCTGTTCAAATTCGGTTCGCAGAACATGGCCATCGACCTCGGGACGGCCAACACCCTCGTGTATGTCGACGGCGAAGGCATCGTGCTCAACGAGCCGTCGGTGGTCGCGATCGAGACGATCAACGGCATCAAGCGCGTCAAGGCGGTCGGCGACGACGCCAAGATGATGATGGGCAAGACCCCCGACTCGATCGAGGCGATCCGCCCGCTGCGCGACGGCGTGATCGCGGACATCGAAATCGCCGAGGAGATGATCAAGGAATTCATCCGCAAGGTCCACGGCAAGAAGAGCCTGTTCCGCTATCCCGAGATCACCATCTGCGTCCCCTCCGGCTCGACCTCGGTCGAACGCCGCGCAATCCGCGACGCGGCGTCGAATGCGGGCGCTTCGCAGGTCTACCTGATCCTCGAACCGATGGCCGCCGCGATCGGCGCCGACATGCCGGTGACCGAGCCGGTCGGCAGCATGGTGGTCGATATCGGCGGCGGTACGACCGAGGTCGCGGTGCTTTCGCTGCGCGGCCTCGCCTACACCACTTCGGTGCGCACCGGCGGCGACAAGATGGACGAGGCGATCGTCTCCTATGTCCGCCGCCACCACAACCTCCTCATCGGCGAATCGACCGCCGAGCGCATCAAGCGCGATTACGGCGTGGCCGTCGCGCCCGAGGACGGGATCGGCGAGACGATCACGCTCAAGGGCCGCGATCTCGTCAACGGCGTACCCAAGGAAATCACTATCAATCAGGGCCATATTGCCGAGGCGCTGGCCGAGCCGATCGGGGCGATCGTCGAGGGCGTACGCATCGCGCTCGAGAACACCGCGCCCGAACTCGCCGCCGATATCGTCGACCAGGGCATCGTACTGACCGGCGGCGGTGCGCTGATCACCAAGCTCGACGAGCACCTGCGCGACGAGACCGGCCTGCCGGTATCGGTGGCGGAAGACCCGCTCACCTGCGTCGCGGTCGGGACCGGGCGCGCGATGGAGGACCCGATCTATCGCGGCGTCCTGATGACGGCGTAAGGAGACCACGATCATGGCGCCGAGCGAACAGCGGCGCTCGAGCTATTCGCGTAGGGCGCAATACGGAGTGTTCACGGGCTATGTGCTCGCGACCGCCGGTGCGCTGCTGGGCGCGGCCTTGCTCGCGCTCTCGCTGTGGCGGCCCGACAGTTTCAGCGGCCCGCGCAACGTCGCCCGCGACACCGTGGAACCGGCGGTTCAGGCGACCGCCGCGGGGCGCGCCGAAGGCAAGGGCCTGTTCGACACGATCGGCGGCTATTTCCGCGCCGGCAGCCAGAATGCCGAATTGCGCAAGGAACTCGAGATCGCGCGCATCCGCCTCGCCGAGGCCGAGGCGGTGGCGCAGGAGAACGTCCGCCTCAAGCAATTGCTCGAACTGAGCACGAGCGAGGCCGAGCCCGTCGCGGTGACGCGTTTCGTCGGCTCGTCGGCGGCAAGTTCGCGCCGCTTCGGCTATATCGGTGCCGGGCGCGACGAGGGGGTCGAGGTCGGCATGCCGGTACGGAGCCCGCGGGGCGTGGTCGGGCGCGTGCTCGAAGTCGGCGCCAGCACTGCGCGCGTGCTGCTGCTGACCGACAGCCAGTCGGTGCTGCCCGTGCGCCGCCCCGAAGGCGACGTGATCGCCTTCGCCGAAGGGCGCGGCGACAGCCTGCTGCGGATCCGGCTGATCAATCTCGGTATCAATCCGCTCAAGAAAGGCGACATGTTCGTGACCAGCGGCACCGGCGGCTATTACCGCCCCGGCACCGCGGTGGCGATCGTCACCGAAGTAACCGACGACGGCGCGCTGGCGCAGATCGTCAGCGATCCGGCGGCGACCGATTACGTTTCGGTCCAGCCGGTGTGGCAGGGCGAAACGGTTGCAACCGCGCAGATCCCGGTCGAGCAGGCGATCTCCGAATGATCCAGCGGATCAACCCCAAGGCACGGCACGATGCCTATGGCAGCCGCATCAACCGCGACCATTCGCCACTGCGCGCGACAATCGTCCCGTGGGTATCGATCCTGCTCGCTTCGCTGCTACAGATCCTGCCGGTCGCCACCGCACTGCCGATTCTGCCGCCGCTCGGACTGATGATGCTGCTCGGCTGGCGCCTGTTCCAGCCCGGCGTGCTGCCCGTCTGGGCCGGCTTCCCGCTCGGCCTGTTCGACGACCTGTTCAGCGGCCAGCCCTTCGGCAGCGCGATCCTGCTGTTCTCGCTCGCGATGCTCGCCATCGAACTCATCGAGCGGCGCCTGCCGTGGCGCAGCTTCGCGCTCGACTGGGCGATCGCGAGCGGGATTCTCACCGCCTACCTGCTCGCCGCGGTGCTGTTCTCCGGAGCGCCTCCGGGCCTGCCGGTGGCCGTCGCGATGGTCCCGCAGCTGTTGCTGTCGCTGCTGCTATTCCCCATTATCGCGCGGATGGTGGCATGGCTCGACCGGCTCCGACTGCGGCGCGTCAGGGTGGTGCGCTGATGGCCGGGCTCGGAACCCGCCAGACCGTCAGCTCGGCCAAGCTCAGCAACACCTACGACCGGCGCAGCTTCGTGCTCGGTTCGGTCGGCGGCGGCGTCGGCGTACTGCTCGCCGCACGGATGGCCTATATCGCCATCGCCGAGAACGAGAAATACGAGGTCGAGGCCGAGAGCAACCGCGTCAACCTGTCGCTGATCCCGCCGCGGCGCGGCTGGATTCTCGACCGCAACGGAGCCCCCCTCGCCTCCAACCGCGCCGATTTCCGCGTCGACCTGATCCCCGAACGGCTGACCGACAAGGACCGCACCTTCGCCGTCCTCGCCGAGGTGCTGGAACTGGACGAATACGCCGTGCGCGACCTCGCCGACAAGGTCGAGACCTCGCCCGATTTCCAGCCGCTCGAAGTCGCGACGGGCCTGTCCTACGACCAGTTCGCCGCGATCAGCGTCCGCCTGCCCGAGATACCCGGCGTCATCCCGCAGCGCGGGTTTTCGCGCTTCTATCCGACCGGGCCGACGGTCGGGCACCTGATCGGCTATGTCGGACCGGCCAATGCCGAGGAATACGAGGAAGAGGCCAATCCGCTGCTCATCACGCCGGGCTACAAGATCGGCAAGGACGGGCTCGAAAAGCAGTTCGAGCAGGAATTGCGCGGCAAGCCGGGCGCGCGCCGGGTCGAGGTGACCGCAGGCGGGCGGATCGTGCGCGATCTCGATACAAGAGCGGATGTGCAAGGCGATCCGGTGCGCCTGACCATCGACGGCCCGCTGCAGGATTACGCCGCTCGCCGGATCGGGCTCGAATCGGGTTCGGTCGTGGTGATGGACTGCAATACCGGTGAATTGCTGTGCATGGCCTCGATGCCCAGCTTCGATCCGAACAGCTTTTCCTCCGGCATCGGCAGCGTCGAATACGCGATGCTGCGCGAGGACGAGCGCGTGCCGCTGCGCAACAAGGTGCTGAAGGGCCTCTACCCGCCCGGCTCGACGGTCAAGCCGATGCATTCGATGGCCTTCCTCCAGGCCGGGATCTCGCCCGACGAGAAGATCGTGTGCGGCGGCGGGCGGCGGATCGGCAACCGCTTCTTCCGCTGCTGGAGCAATCACGGCGTCGTCGACATGGCGAAGGGCATCTACCAGAGCTGCGACAGCTATTTCTATCACTTCGCCCAGCAGGTCGGCTTCGCGAATGTCGCCAATTTCGCCAAGTCGATGGGCTTGCAGCAGGAATTCCCGCTGCCGGTCACCAGCCAGTTCTTCGGCACGGTCCCTTCGCCGGCATGGCTGCGCGAGCGGCACGACCGCGAATGGCAACCCTACGACACTGTCAACGCATCGATCGGACAAGGCTACTACCTCGCCAATCCGCTGCAACTGGCGGTGATGACGTCGCGCCTCGCGACCGGACTGATGGTCGAGCCCAGCCTGGTGAAATCGGACAAGCCCCGCGTGTTCAAGAGTGCCGGTTTCGAGCCCGAAAACGTCGAATATGTACGCCGCGCGATGAGCGACGTCGTCAACGGCCCGGGCACGGCCGGGCGGGCGCGCTTGCCGCTCGAGGATATCCTGATGGCGGGCAAGACGGGTACCGCGCAGGTCGTCGGGCTCAACATCTCCGACGGCCGCTCGGGTCCGTGGAAGTATCGCGACCACGGGCTGTTCGTGTTCTTCGCCCCGCTCGAAAAGCCGCGTTACGCCGGCGCGGTGGTGATCGAGCACGGCGGCGGATCGGGGTCGGCCTATCCGATTGCGCGCGACGTCATGACTTTCCTGTTCGACCCGGTGAAGGGACTCGAAGCGTTGCGCGCGCTCGAGGAACAATGGGGCGGCACCGCGCAGGAGCGGCTGACGCGCAAATATGCCGCCTACGCCGCCGCGGCAGGTGAGGACGTGCCCCCGGCACCCACGCGCGACGAGGAAATCTTCGACCGCGTCGAAGCCGAAGCCCGGGTCGCGGCACGCAAGCCCGAAGCCCTGGCGACGGGCTCGGTAAGCTCGCGCAACGAGACATCGAGCGGCGTGTCGGGCCCGCCCGATGCCGCCGCACCGACGCCGTCGGCTCCGACCCGGGACGTGGGGGCCGAGGAATGAACTCGATCATACCCGCTCCGATAGCGCGCCAGCCATGGGCAATGCTGATACCGCTGTTCGTGCTCGTCGGGTTCGGCGCGATGGTGCTTTATTCGGCCGGTGGCGGGTCGTGGGAGCCCTATGCCGATTCGCACCTGATCCGTTTCGGCGCGTGCCTTGCCATCGCCGCGGTGATCACGCTGTTCGGGCGCGATTTCGTACGCTTTGCGACCTTTCCTGCCTACGGGATCATTCTCGTGATGCTGGTCGGTGTCGAAGCGATCGGGGCGATGGGCGGCGGCAGCCAGCGATGGCTCGAGCTCGGTTTCATCCGGATCCAGCCGTCCGAGCTGATGAAACCCGCAATCGTGGTCGCGCTGGCGAAATTCTACGACACGCTGCCCCCGGCGATGATCGTCTCGTGGCGCGCGCTGATCCCGGCGGGCGCGCTGATCGCGATGCCGATGGCGCTGGTGCTGCTCCAGCCCGATCTCGGCACTGCGCTGGCGATCGCCTTCGGCGGGGCGGTGGTGATGTTCCTCGCCGGGCTGCCGCTCAAATGGTTCGCGCTCGGCGGCGCGGGGGCCGCGGCGGTCGCGCCGCTGGCCTATTTCTTTGCGCTGAAGGACTACCAGCAGCGCCGTGTGACGACCTTTCTCGATCCCGAGAACGATCCGCTCGGCGACGGCTACCACATCATGCAGTCGAAGATCGCGATCGGTTCGGGCGGGATCACCGGCAAGGGGTTCAACAACGGGTCGCAGAGCCATCTCGACTACCTGCCCGAGCCGCACACCGATTTCGTCTTCGCCACCATGGCCGAGGAATGGGGGCTGCTCGGCGGCATCCTGGTGATCGTGATCTTCGGGCTGATCCTGCGTTGGGGCATGCAGGTCGCGCGCAACACCGAGGACCGCTTCGCGCGCCTGCTCGCCGCCGGAATGGTGGCGACGATCTTCTTCTACGTCGCGATCAACCTGCTGATGGTGATGGGCTTCGCGCCCGTGGTCGGCATCCCGCTACCCTTCATGAGCCATGGCGGCTCGTCGATGCTGACCAACATGATGTGCATCGGCGCGCTGATGATGGTGAACCGCTGGAACCGCGAGGCTCCGCGCGCGCGTTTCGCATAAGGTCTTTTCACGCGCGAAAGGATCGCTATATGGGCGCCTTCCCCGATTCGGGGATCAGCCGAAATGGCAGTGGACGCATAGCTCAGTTGGTAGAGCAGCTGACTCTTAATCAGCGGGTCCTAGGTTCGAGCCCTAGTGCGTCCACCATTTCCTCACAGCTCTGTGTTCCCACCGCCGTCTACTCGCCGGTTTCCGGCTCCGTGAGCTCCATTTCGGATTCACCGACGTCTTCCAGCCCGTCGGCATTGTCGGACTCTTCGTCGAACTCGACGAAGTCTTCCTCCTCCTCCTCCTCCTCCTCGTAGACGACCGTCCCGGTCGAACCGGAGCCGACCGCCAGTTCGGAGCTCGGGGGAACCTGTCCGTCGAGTTCGACCACGGCCGGCGGCTGCCCCACCCCCAGCGGCACGCGACCGATCAGCCGGGCTATGCCCCCGCCCTCCTGGGTCAGCAGCAGCGCGACCCCGATCACCACGAGCGCGACGAGTCCTGCGAGATTGCGGTTCATACCCGTCAGCAGCTGCTTACCGACGCGCTCGGGCTCGGATTGTAGATGCCCGTCAGGTCGCGGTCGTCGCGGACATACATCGCCGCGGTCTTGCGGATCGTCTGGTTGGGGATGAACCCGCTCAGCACCAGCGGCTGGTAGTCGTAGAACACTTCGGCGAACATGATGGCGAAATTGGCTTCGGCCTGAACCTGGCGGCTGCCTGTGCCCATCCCGGCAAAACCGGTACCGCTCGCGCCGGTGCCCTGCCCGCCATAGCTCGACGCATGCGCCTTCGCGCCCTGGCAGCGCTGCCAGTGAATCCACTGCCCGCTCGAGGAATTGACTTCGAGGCTCGACAGCACCAGCCGGCCGTTCGTCAGCAAATCCAGATTGCCGCCCTGCAGCTGTGCGGCCTTGAACGACTCGTTGGCGTCGAGCTCGCGGAACCGCGGATTGCTGCCCGCGACTTCCTGCTTGGCGCGCGAGGCGTTGTCGGCGAGCGAGATCGCGACCTGGTTCACCCGCAGGTGCACCGTGGTGTAATTGACCAGTTCGAGCCCGCCGAGCCCGAGCGCGACCATGATCGGCAGGCTGTAGGCGAATTCGATGAACGCGACCCCCGCCCGGTCGACCGCGATCGCATGCAGTGCTTTAAGCGTTTTCATCGTCAGGCTCCCGGACAGATGCGCACGGTCTTGCGCGTCGCCTGCTCGCCGAAGGGCTGGCTGCGCAGCACGGTTGTCGCCTGCGCGGTCGTGCGCTGCGACAGGCCGATCAGCGACCACAGCGGGAACAGCCGGTCGTAAGCCACGTCGACCTGGTAATAAACCACGTCGTCCGCACCGCCGAGGCCGCTCGCGCCGAGATCCTCGTCCCAGACCGTGTTGTTGTTCCGGTCGGTAAAGCATTCGGTATCGTCGTATTCGTCGTTGCCGTTGGTATCGTCGAAATCCTCGGCCACGCCGACATCGCTGAAGGATTCGTAATTGACCCGCTTGAGCTGGATGTCGCTCGCTTTCAGGAACGGCATCACGCCGCGCACGCTCGCAACGATGTTCTGGTCGATCGCATTCTTGTTGGTCTTGCCGCTTTCGAGGCCCGAATCGCGCGCGGCATCCTGCACCACCCCTTGCAGTACCGACTGCATGTAGAGGCCGTAGCCGAGATCGAGCACACCGAAGACGAACACGAACAGGACCGGCGCGATGAGCGCGAACTCGACCAGCGTCGCACCCCGCTCCGACCCGCGGAGCGCGCGCAGCGCATTCATGCGCCGAGCCTCAGATCGGCGACCTGCGAGGCGATGTAGCGGAAGGTCGCGCGCAATTCGGTGACGTTGTTGGAGAAATAGGCGCGGTGTCCGGTGGCGCAGGCCTTCATCTGGTCGGTCAGGCTCGACCCGAAGCCGATCACCCACACGGTATAGCCTTCGTCCTTGATCGCGTTGCAGGCGGCGACGAAGCGGGCATTGTGCCATGCGACGAGGCCGGTGCGGTCGGTATCCTTGGGCGCGACGCGGTTGTCGTATCTTTCGAGCCCGTAGGCGGAGTAATAGTCCGTTTCGGGCGCCATCTCGCCATCGGTCATGAAGATCACGTGGCGGCTGGTCGAGCGGTCGGGCTCGTCGTCGACCACGTCGGCGAAGATGCCGTTCGGACTGCCGAGGCGACCGCCCCAGATCATGCCGATATCGTGATAGGTCCCGCCCGCGGCGGTGAGATTGTTGAGATAGGTGTTGAGCCAGCCCGGGATAACGTTCGGCGTGAGGTCGACCTGCTGATAGAGCTTCATCGGCGCCGGGCAGTATTCGGTCACGCTCGACAGGTTGGTGCTCGAATCGACATAGGTGTAATTGTTGTTGCGGTAGAACTCGACCGGGCCGAAATAGGGCTTCCACCGGGTATCGTCGCTGTCGGGTGCGGAGTTGATGTCGAGATCGGTCGCGCCCCAGGGCACCGGGTTCATCGTCGCATCCTGGACGGTGGCCCGCTCCTCGATGCAGCCGCCCCATGTGTAGCTGGTCTTGGTCAGGCCGGTGGTGCCCGACATCTGCGCCAGCGTGCGCACGTCGTGGAAACCGTAACCCGGCGTGGTGGCGGAGCTGTTGGCGTTGGTCGCGATTTGGTAATTGCCGAAGGTCTTGAGCGGCGCGACGTCGAGCGTGGTCTGGACGTAGCGCCAGTAGCCGGAATTCTCGTAGACCGTGTGGTAGGTCGTCACCACCGTGCGCTTGTCGCGCTTGCACGTGCCCTTGGCACTGCTGCCGCTGCCCGAGGTCTTGCTCCACGACCGCTTGCTGTAGGTGACCTGCGTCGTGTTGTTCGGCGCGGTTCCGCTGTTGACCGGGTTGTTGCCGTTCGACGGGTAATCGTTGTCGCCGTATTTGTCGCATTGCGAGCTGGTGATCGAACTGCCGTAGGTCTCGACCACGGTGTTCGGGGAACCCGCCGTGCCGATATGCTTCGGCGTCGTAAACGCGAAGCGGCGCGACTGGTAGGAAACGGTGTCGGAGATATAGTCGGCCGGCATGTCTCCATCGACCAGCAGCGTCTTGGCGTTGACCGTCATGCCGTAGGGCACGAAGCCGTAGCGCACGCGCACATCGTCATCGACGACCGAGGAGGCGATCGTGGAATGGAAATCGCGCACCGCATCGCGCAGGCCGGCGATCCGCGTTCCCGCCATCGAGCCGGTCGTGTCGAGCACGAACATCACATCGGTGTTGGCGATCTGCAGTTCGGCCATGCAGTCCACATCGAACGACAGATCGTCGCTGCCGAAGAAGTGCATGATCAGCGTCGGAATCCGCGCGGTCGCGCGCCCGGTCACGTCGCCTTCATTGCCCGCCTGCGTCACGAACGAAACGTTGCTCGCTTCGAGCAGCCCGGCATCGAAATTGGCATCGAACAGCCGCAGCGCCTTCGCTTTCTCGGCATCTTCGTAGGCGCCGCTCTTGGCCATCGCGCGGCGGCCGGCAAGCACCCCCGCATCGCAGGCGCTCTGGAGCTGGGTCTTGGTCAGATAGCCGCGGCTCGCATCGACCCCTCCGCCGACCACCGCCAGCAGGGGGAAAAGAGACGCTGCAAATATCGGTAGAGAGTTTGCTCTCTCGTCCCGGAAAAGTGCGGTTGTTATTCGACCAACCAACGAGAGAGTATGACGCATGGTCCGTACGCCTAATGTGGGAATGCGAGAATAGCCGGGGTTCGGTTAATTATTCGTATCGCCGGACGATGTTTTTTTGCGCGACATGCAGGCCGACCACGGCGCATCCGATCGCGCGGTTCGCCCTTTCCCTGTGCGGCAAAGGCCGCTACCCGCGCCGCATATCGCAGCGGAGTGAATGATGGTGCGTTTCCTGATCGTCGAAGCCCGGTTCTACGACCATCTCAACGACATGCTGGTCGACGGGGCCCGGTCCACGCTCGAGGGAGCCGGGCACGAGGTCGAGGTGCTGACCGTCCCCGGCGCGCTCGAAATCCCGGGCGCGATCGCGCTGGCCGCCGAAAGCGGGCAGTATGGCGGTTTCGTCGCGATCGGCGTGGTGATCCGCGGCGAGACATTTCACTTCGAGATCGTCGCCGGTGAAAGCGCGCGCGGGATCATGGCGCTGACCATGGACGGCATCGCGATCGGCAACGGCATCCTAACCGTCGAGAACGAGGATCAGGCGCTGGCCCGCGCGGACAAATCGCGAAAGGACAAGGGCGGCGAAGCGGCTGCGGCGGCGATGGCGATGCTCGAACTGCAGGAGCGGTTCGCCGGCTAGACTCTGTTTCAGTCAAGCTGAAACGGTTGCGGCACCGGCCCACTCCCCCACCCGGCCACCCACAGGACATTACGGTCGGGGTGGCCGGGTGGGGGAGTGGGCCGGTGCCGATTCAGCGAAGCTGAAAACGACTCTATTCCGCCCCGTCGAGATACTCCTTCAGCCCGAGCGGGCCGAACGGGCCGATGATCAGCTGCTCGAACACGCCGATCCCCGCTGCCTCGCCGCCTGAGACCGCAACCGGGATTTGCACGTGCAGGTTCTCCGGCGCCAGCGGGTCGAGCGCTGCGAGATCGATGTCCTCGCGCTCGACCTTCAGCGCGCCGTGATAGGCACCGTGGCCCCACAGCGGATGCGTGTAGCCCAGCCCCTTCATCTGGAACCGGCCGAGCGGCTCGAAATCCACCTGTTCGGGCGCCCCCCTCACCGCCAGCGCGAGCGTGCCCCCCGAGGGCCAGCGCGTCCCGGCTTCGAGCCGCGTGCGCATGCTCCCCGCGCCTTCGCACAGACCGGAGGCATCGCAGCCGTCGGAGGCCCAAGCGGCGCGCGTGTTCCACGCCTTGCCGGTGCTGTCGTTGTTTACGTGAAAGAACAGGCTGCCGTCGGGGAAATTGACCGGGGTCCACTGCCAGAAGAAGCCCGGCATGGCATGGCCCGGAATCGGTTGCATGTCGCGCGCGCCGATCGGGCGAATGCCCCAGCTGCGGTCGCGTGTGCCACTGGTGCCCTCGGCCATCGTCTCGCGCGCACCGTCGAGGTCGATCCAGCCTTCGTAGCCCCCGTTCTGCGTCATCCGCGTGTAGTCCATGAAGGCTCGCGGGCCGATCCGGTGCGTGAAGCGCGGCTCCTCGATCGGGAACGAGCGCCCGGTGAAGGTGAATTCTCCTGCGATCCCCTCGGTTTCGGCGATGGTGACCTTGAGCCGCTGCAGCGGCTCGATCACCTCGATCGCGATCGGCCCCACGCGCAGCGCCATTCGTTCGCTGGCGAGTTCGGCGCTGGCATGGAGGCAGTATTGGATCCCGTCGCGGATGAAGCTGAAATGCGCGTCGGCGATGTCGAGATGCGGATAGACCCCAAACGCCAGCGCGAAAAACCCGCTACCGTCGGGCGCGTAGCCGTTGAAGAAATAGCGATCGTAGAAATTGCGGTCGGTGCCCGCATGGGCGACCGGCTCGGGCGTCTGGTGGATCGGATATTCGTCGCCGCGCGTCAGGACCATCTGTCTATCCCCTCTCCAGCTTTTCGAGGCTGCCATGCTCCAGCGCCAGCGCGCAGGCGCCGCGCGCCATCGACAGGAAATTCGCATCGCCGCGCTCGGTTCGCTCGACGAAAGCGGCGCTGAACACGGCGGTCGACACACCGTGCAATGCGCCCGTGACATAATCATGCCAGATGCCCCCGACCGACAGCGGAACGCCGCGCCGGGTCATTTCGGCACAATACAGCTCGAGCAGTTCGCGCTCGTGCGCGCGGCGCAGCTCGTCGCCGATGCCGCAGCCGAGAAAATAGCCGATATCGACCATCGGCTTGCCGGTCGTGACGGTCTGCCAGTCGAGAATGGCGATCGGTTCGCTGCCGTCCTTGATGTCGAACAGCATGTTGTCGAGGCGAAAATCGCCATGGACGAGGCATTTCGGTTCGGGATCGCGGACGAAATAGGTCTCGCTCATCGCGGCAAGCCGTTCGCAGATTTCCATGTATTCGGGTTCGAGCGTATCGGCGTAGCGCTCGCGCCAGATCGCCTGCGCCTGCGGATACATGGTTGCCACGCGCTGGCCGAGATCGGGCGGCGGCCGGATCCAGTCGGCATCGAGGATTTCGGACTTGCCCCAGCTCGGCGCGTGGATCGCGGCGGCCTGCCGCACGGCGTGGCGCGCATCATCGATCGAGCAGCCGGCAATCTGGTCGCCGCCGCGAGCCGGGCCGAGATCCTCGAACAGCAGGACGAATTCGGCCCCGTCCTCGCTGACATCGGCGAAAACCGTGTCGGGCACGCGCACGTCCAGCAGCGGCGCCGTGCGGCGGTAGAATTCCACTTCCTTGCGGTAGAGCCCGAACATCGCCGCAGTGACGCGGCTGGTCGGATCGGCGGCAGGGAATTTCGCTGCGAGCGTCTGCGGACCCGCCACGCCTTCGTAGTCGAAATGGAACCGCACGCTGTCGCCGACCTGGCCGGTGCCGATCGGCTCCCAACGCCAGCGCGAGGGGGCCTGCCCGAGCACCTCGGCCAGCCACTCGCGCGTCACCGCATCCGGATGCGCCGGAAAATCCGCCATCGCCCGTTCTCTCCCGCGGGAACCTTATGGCGCGCCGCCCGCTCGGGCAATCATGAACGGACCGCTCGAATGGATCGCCGCGATCGGCACTATGATCGCCGCCTCGCTGATCGCCTTCGACCTTGGCCGCCGCGCGACCGCGTGGGGCTTCGTATTGTTCTGCGCGGTATCTGTGACCTGGATCGCGGCAGGTCTGCTCGAAGACGCCATGCCGATCGTGGCGATGAACGCGATGCTGCTGCTGATCAATCTATGGGGCGTATACCAATACTGGCTCCACCCGAAAAACCGCACGAACAAGACGGCGTCTCGGCAATAGCGCGAGGAAGATACTTCTGGAACGGAATTAACAGCCCGGCCAGATTTCCTCCATTTTCGAGTAAAGTCGTGCCTCTTTTCGACATGATTGCCGACGACACGGAGTGATTCGGCCGGCTGGCCGCCGCCTCTGCCTTGGCCCGATTGTCCGGGAGGCCGTTTCGCTTTCCCCACGTTCACTCCGTCTTGGACCAATAAATGCGAGGAAATCACCGAAACAGACGTAAATGCGCTGATTTCGGGAGGCGATCCGCGCCTCGAAACCAACGGACGGCGCATGCCTTCGGGCTCCAAGGCTCACATCTTCGCGGACGACGGCGCCAATCAGCGCGAGCGCGCCCTGCGTCTGCGGGCAACCGCGCGCGACCTGATCGAGATGGCCGAGCAGCTGGATGGGGTAGCGCCTGCCACCGGGGGCAAACGCGACGGCCCGGTTTCCGACCACCGCTACCTCACCGATCTGATCGCACGCAGCCTCTATCGCGACCGGCGCCTGCGCGGCGACATCTTCCCCTGCCCGCGGCTGTTCGGCGAACCGGCGTGGGACATCCTGCTCGATCTCTACATAGCGCAGCGCGAGGGCAAGACCGTGTCCGTGACCAGCGCGTGCATCGGAGCTGCCGCCCCGACGACCACCGCATTGCGCTATCTCAACCGGCTCGAGAATCTCGAGCTCGTCCGCCGCCTCGGCGATCCCGGCGACGGCAGGCGGGCGCTGCTGCGGCTGTCCGAAAAGGCGATCGGCCTGGTCGAGCGCTATCTGAGCGAATCGAATATCGGCCGCCTGCTCCGCGACGCGAGGCAATAACCGGCGTCAGCGCCGGAAGCAGCCCGACCGGGCGTATCGTGCGCTGGCACCCAGCTCCTCCTCTATCCGGATCAGCTGGTTGTACTTTGCGAGCCGGTCCGAGCGCGCGAGCGAGCCGGTCTTGATCTGCCCGCAATTGGTCGCGACCGCGAGGTCGGCGATGGTCGCGTCCTCGGTCTCGCCCGAGCGATGGCTCATCACCGAGGTGTAGCCCGCGCGGTGCGCGATATCGACCGCGTCGAGCGTCTCGCTGAGCGTGCCGATCTGGTTGACCTTGACCAGCAGCGAATTGGCCAGACCGCGCGCGATCCCGTCGGCGAGGCGCGCCGGGTTGGTCACGAACAGATCGTCGCCGACCAGCTGGACCTTGTCCCCGATCAGCTCGGTCAGCGCCTTCCAGCCTTCGAAATCGTCCTCGGCCATGCCGTCCTCGATCGAGCGGATCGGATAGTCGTTGCACAGATCGGCGAGGTATTTCGCCATCTCCGCGGGCGTGAGCGAGATCTCCTCGCCCGCAAGGTCGTAGCGGCCGTCGGCGAAGAATTCGGTCGAGGCGCAATCGAGCGCCAGCGCGACTTCCTCGCCCGGCTCGAACCCGGCGGTCTCGATCGACTGCATGATGAAATCGAGCGCGTCGCGCGTGCTGGCGAGATCGGGCGCGAAGCCGCCCTCGTCGCCGACCGCGGTCGACAGGCCCTTCTCCGACAGGCCTTTCTTGAGCGTGTGGAACACTTCCGCACCCCAGCGCACCGCCTCGGCCAGGCTTTCGGCGCCGACCGGCATGATCATGAATTCCTGGATGTCGATCGGGTTGTCGGCATGCTCGCCGCCATTGATGATGTTCATCATCGGCACCGGCAGCACATGCGCCGATACCCCGCCGACATAGGAATAGAGCGGCAGCCCGCGCGCATTCGCCGCCGCCTTGGCCACGGCTAGGCTGGTGCCGAGGATCGCATTGGCGCCGATCCGGCCCTTGTTGGCGGTGCCGTCGAGTTCGATCATCGCCGCATCGATATCGCGCTGGTCCTCGGCATCGAGCCCGAGGATCGTATCGGCGATCTCGCCATTGACCGCACCGACCGCCTTGGTGACGCCCTTGCCGAGATAGCGGTGCGCGTCGCCGTCGCGCAGCTCGACCGCCTCGTGCGCGCCGGTCGAGGCGCCCGAGGGCACCGCCGCGCGGCCGAAGCTGCCGTCCTCAAGCAGCACGTCGACCTCGACCGTGGGATTGCCGCGGCTGTCGAGGATTTCGCGGCCGTGAATGTCGATGATGGCGGTCATGGGGCGCTCCGGCGATTGGATGTTGCGATCGGCAGGTGTTGTAATCGGGTAAGACACTCCCATATCGGTCGGGCCCGAACGGGTAGTGAGCGCGCCCTAAGCGCCGGAACAATGCGGCGCAAGTTGCGTTGCAGCATAGAGTACCGCGAATGCCGGTTTTCGGCGCTCGCACACGGGAAACGAGACACGAATCGAGGGCAAGGAACACATCATGGCCGAAGCAAGCACCAAGAAGACCACCAAGAAAGCCGCGCCCAGGAAGAAGGCCGCGGTCAAGGCGCCCGCGAGCAACAAGGCGGAAGCCAAGACCCGCTTCAACGCCGCGCTCGAGGAAGCCAAGGCCGGCGCCGCCGCGCTGCGCGCCGAGGCGGGCGACCGCGCGGTCGCCTATCGCGAGCAGGCCAAGGGCCGCGGCGAAGACTGGGTTACGGAAGCCAAGGCCTACGGCGAACAGGCCAAGGGCAAGGCGGGCGAACTAGCCGTCGAAGGCAAGACAAAGGCAAGCGACGCGCTCGCCTCGCTCGGCAAGATGGTGTCCGACAACGCTGTCGCGATCGACGAACGCTTCGGCAGCCAGTATGGCGACTACGCGCGCAAGGCGTCGCGCGGCCTGCAGGAAGCCTCGGTCAAGCTCGACAACAAGAGCGTCGAGGAAATCGGCGAGGATGCGCGCGAAGCCGTGCGCAAGAGCCCCGGCCTCGCGGTCGGTCTCGCCGCCGTTGCGGGATTCATGATCGCGCGTATGTTCAGCCGCAACTGAAGCGCATACGCCGCGGGGGACTAGCGTGCGGGACGATCCGCTCCCGGAGGAGCTGCAAAGAGACGAAGACGAATCGGGCGCGGAGGATACCGCGCCCGATCGCTCGCTGGTCGACGATATCGGCGCGCTGCTCGAAGACGGCCAGACCTATGTCGAAGCCGAACTCGCCTACCAGAAGACCCGCGCCCGGCTGATCGCCAGCCGCGGCAGGCGCGGCACTGTGCTCGGGCTGGTCGCGTTCGCCTTCCTCAATTCGGCGCTGATCGCGTTGATCGTCGGCCTCGTGCTGACGCTCGCGCCGATCCTGACGCCGCTCGGCGCGACCGCGGTGGTGGTCGGATTGCTGCTGGTCGGAGCCGTGTTCTTCGGGTTGCAGGCGCGCAAGCGTTTCCGCGCGATGTCCAAGGTCTTCACCGAGGAACGCCCGTGACCCGCCTTTCGCGCCAGTTGCGCGAGGACAAGGCGCTGCGCGATGCCGCGCTGGCGCTGGTCAAGGCCGACCTCGCACACCTGCGCGGCGACCTGACCGGCAAGAGCCTCGGCGCGCGCTTCGTCGACCGGATGAGCGAAGGCGCAGTCGACGTGTTCGAGGACGCGGTCGAGGTCGCGGACGATCACAAGGGCGTGCTCGCGACTCTGCTCGCGGCCGTGGTGCTGTGGTTCGCGCGCAACCCGATCCTGTCGCTGTTCGACGACCGCGACGATGACGACGAAGATGCCGCGGCGGACGGCGAATACGAGGAATACCCAGGCGCTCCGGAACAAGAAGGGCGCTGAGCCCGTTCGATTCACGAACCGAAATTCGAAAGGACCAGCATGACCCAGGAAGAGAAGCGCGACGAACTGCGCGCCCGCATCGAAGCTGCCGAACAACGCAACGAAGAACGCACGCTGGCCGACTACGCCCGCGACGCGAGCGAAACCGCGACCAGGTTCGTCAAGGAACACCCCTTCGCCTCGATCGCTGGCGTCGCCGCGATCGGTCTCGCGATCGGTGCCAT
The DNA here is from genome assembly GCA_913055875.1 of uncultured Altererythrobacter sp. Taxonomy (GTDB): domain Bacteria; phylum Pseudomonadota; class Alphaproteobacteria; order Sphingomonadales; family Sphingomonadaceae; genus CAJXJY01. Next base: position 12,146 of record CAJXJY010000002.1, on the reverse strand, counting down.
GACGCGCCCCGGCCGCCGCGCCGGACGCCAGGCCGCGCAACGGACCAGTGCCTTCGCGAGCTACGCGACCGAACTCGGCCTCGCCTATGCCGCGGGGCTGCTCGACACCGCGGGCGGCGCCGCGCAGGCGGGCCGCGACAAGCTGGAGGATTTCGGCGATTCGGTCGGCGACAGCGCGCGCAGCCTGCGCCGCCAGGCCGCGCACCGCGCCGGCGACACCGCCGATGCCGCGCGCCGCCTGACCCGCGATATCGGCAAGAAGGCGGGCCGCAAGACCCGCGGCCTGCGCTCGCGCATCACGCACTGAGCGCGGCAATGACGTAAAAGCGACGGCGCGGCTGGTCTTGCCAGCCGCGCCGTTTGCGTTATGCCGCGCGCCAATCCCTCCCTGCACGAACGAGAACCGCCATGGAAGAAACCGAAGCCCCGCAAAAGCTGCACCTGGTCATGGGCGGCAAGGTCAAGGACCCGCGCTCGATGGAATTCCAGGATCCGGAAAGCATCCACGTGGTCGGTGTGTTCAGCGACTACGATTCGGCCGTCGAAGCCTGGCGCGGCAATGCGCAGCGCACTGTCGACGATGCCGAGATGAAATATGTCGTCGTCCACCTGCACAGGCTGCTGACGCCCGACGACTGAGAGTCGCGGGTGGCTTATGCGATCCGCCCCTGGCGCGACGATGACGCCGAAGCGCTGGCCGAGCTGTGCCTGGCATCGATTCGCGCGATCGGGCCGCACGCCTACACTGCCGAACAGGTAGAGGCCTGGGCCGCGCGCCATCGCGGCGCGGCGATGTACCGCGAGCGGGTCGCCGGGGGTGCCGCAGTGTTCGTCGCGGTGGATGCCGACGACCGGCCGGTCGCCTATGCGCTGCTCGAAGCGGACGGGCATCTCGATCGGCTCTACAACCATCCCGACCACACACGGCAGGGTCTGGCGGTGCAGCTACTGATGGCGGCGGAGGCGCATGCCCGCTCGCACGGCATCGTGCGGCTGTACACCGAAGCGAGCGAACTGGCTCGCCCGGCGTTCGAGCGCGCGGGTTATTCGGTGATGCAGCGGCGCGATTTCGAAATCGACGGCGTGCCGATCCACAACTACGCGATGGAGAAGCGGCTCTAGGCCCTCATCCAGGCTCCGCTAGCTCGCTCCGCTCGCAAGCTGCGCTATCCTTCTCCCGGTGGGAGAAGGATACGGAGCCTTATGAGCGTAGCGAATTAGGCGAAGTTGGATGAGGGGCCTCGCCCCATCAAACGAACTCGATCTTGTCGACGAGGTAGAACTTGTCGCCCGAAGGCACGGTAACCTCGATCTCTTCCTCGACCTTCTTGCCGATCAGCGCCTTGCCGATCGGCGAGTTGTAGCTGATCCGGCCCTTGGCCGCATCGGCTTCGGTCTGGCCGACGATCTGGTACTTGATCGGCTTGTCGTCCTCGTCGAGCAGCGTCACCGTCGCGCCGAACACGATCCGGTCGCCCGACAAGGTGGTCGGATCGATGATCTGCGCGCGAGTGACCTTGTCCTCGAGCTCGGCGATCTGCGCCTCGACCTGCCCCTGCCGTTCCTTCGCCGCGTGGTATTCGGCGTTCTCGGACAGGTCGCCATGCGCGCGCGCTTCCTCGATCGCGTCGACGATCTTGGGCCGTTCGGCGCGCAAGGCCTTCAGGTCGTGGGTGAGCCGCTCGTACCCTTCGGCGAGCATCGGTACCTTTTCCATCGTTCCCTACCGTCTTTCAGTCCTGCCCGTCCCGCGACAATTCGAGACCCCGTCGTTTCGTCGAAACGACCCAAATCAGGTCCGGTTGTCGGGAAAGGCGTGTTCAGTTGTTGTTATAATAGTCTTGCAGCGCGCGCACTTCAAGTTGGCTCGGGTCGACCGCCGCGATTGCCTCCGCCGCGGCACGCGAGGCGGCGGCGGTGGTGTAATAGGGAATCTTCATCTCCAGCGCGGTCGCGCGGATTGATTTCGAATCGACCAGCGACTGCCACCCCTCGGTGGTGTTGAAGACCAGGTCGACTTTCCCGTCGATCATCGCGTCGACGATGTGCGGCTGGCCCTGCGCGACCTTCTTGACCAATTCGACCGGCAGGCCCTGCTCGGCGAGATAATGCTGCGTCCCCCCGGTGGCGATGACCTGGAACCCCTCATCGATCAGCGTCTTCACCGCGTCGAGGATATGCGGCTTGTCGCCGTCCTTGACCGACACGAACGCCGTGCCCGAACGCGGCAGCGCGACGCCCGCCCCGAGCTGCGACTTGAAGAAAGCCGGCGCGAAGGTGCGGTCGATCCCCATCACCTCGCCGGTCGATTTCATTTCCGGGGTCAGCACCGGGTCGGCGCCGGGGAAGCGGCTCCACGGGAACACGGCTTCCTTGACCGCCATGTAGGGCAGGTCGCGGTTGAATTCGGGGAAACTCGCCAGCTTCTCGCCCGCCATCACGCGCGCGGCGATCTTGGCGACCGGCTGCCCGATCGCCTTGGCGACGAAGGGCACGGTGCGGCTGGCGCGCGGGTTGACTTCGATCAGGTAGACCTCGCCGCCTTTCACCGCGAACTGGACGTTCATCAGCCCGACGACGTTGAGCGCGCGTGCCAGCGCCTCGCCCTGGCGCTCCATCTCCTCGACGATCTCCGGCGGCAGCGAATAGGGCGGAATCGTGCAGGCACTATCGCCCGAGTGCACGCCCGCCTCCTCGATATGCTGCATCACGCCCGCGATGCGCACTTCCTCGCCATCGCACAGCACGTCGACATCGCATTCGACCGCGTCGCGCAGGTACTGGTCGACCAGCACCGGGCTCTCGCCACTGACATTGACCGCGGTGCGGATGTAGTCGTCGAGCTGGGCTTCGGAATCGACGATCTCCATCGCCCGCCCGCCGAGCACGTAGCTGGGGCGCAGCAGCACCGGATAGCCGATCCGCTGCGCCACTGCAGCCGCCTCGTCGCGGCTGTAGGCGATGCCGTTGTCGGGCTGCTTGAGCTTGAGCTTGTCGACCAGCTTGGCGAACCGCTCGCGATCCTCGGCGAGGTCGATCGCGTCGGGGCTGGTGCCGAGAATCGGGATGCCCGCATTCTCCAGTGCCTGCGCCAGCTTGAGCGGGGTTTGCCCGCCGAACTGGACGATCACCCCGACCAGCTCGCCTTTCTGCTGCTCGACGCGCAGGATTTCGAGCACGTCCTCCGCAGTGAGCGGTTCGAAATAGAGCCGGTCCGAGGTGTCGTAATCGGTCGAGACCGTCTCCGGGTTGCAGTTGACCATGATGGTCTCGAACCCGGCCTCTTCGAGCGCAAAGCAGGCGTGGACGCAGCAATAGTCGAACTCGATCCCCTGCCCGATCCGGTTGGGCCCGCCGCCGAGGATGGCGATCTTCTTTCGGTCCGACGGGTCCGCCTCGCATTCGGGCTCGCCGAAGGTCGGCGCCTCGTAGGTCGAGTACATGTAGGGCGTGATCGCCTCGAATTCGGCGGCGCAGCTGTCGATGCGCTTGAACACCGGGTGGACGCCGAGCTTGTGCCGCAGCTTGCACACCTCCGCCTCGCTGGTCGCGCCAGCCATCGCGCGAAGCGCGTCGTGGAGCAGGCCCGAACGCTTGGCCTGCGTCTCTGCCATCCCGCCCGCGACGCCGACCGAGCGCACCGCCAGCGTGGCGAGCCGCTTGTCGGAAAAGCCCATCGCCTTCAATCGCCGCAGCTCGGCCGCCTCGTTCGGCAGCCCGTTATGCGCAATCATCGACTCCTCGTAGACGATCGCCTCGATCTGGCGCAGGAACCACGGATCGTAGCCGGTGATCGGCTGTATTTCCTCGACTGTCAGACCCTCGCGGAAGGCCTGCGCGACCTTGAGCAACCGGTCGGGTGTGCGCTTGGACAGAGAGGCCGTGATCAAATCGCGCGTCTTGCCCTCGAGCTCGACCACGCGGTTGAACCCGTCCAGATCGGTCTCAAGCCCGCGCAGCGCCTTCTGCATCGATTCCTGGAAGTTGCGCCCGATCGCCATCACCTCGCCGACCGATTTCATCGCGGTGGCGAGCTGGGCTTCGGCGCCCTTGAACTTCTCGAACGCGAAGCGCGGGATTTTGGTGACGACGTAGTCGATGGTCGGCTCGAAGCTGGCCGGGGTGGCGCCGGTGATCTCGTTCTCGATCTCGTCGAGCGTGTAGCCGACCGCGAGCTTGGCCGCGACGCGCGCGATCGGGAAGCCGGTCGCCTTTGAGGCGAGCGCCGAGGAACGCGACACGCGCGGGTTCATCTCGATCACGATCAGCCGCCCGGTCTTGGGATCGACCGCGAACTGGACGTTCGAGCCGCCCGTCTCGACCCCGATCTCGCGCAGCACCGCGATGCTGGCCGACCGCATGATCTGATATTCCTTGTCGGTCAGCGTCAACGCCGGGGCGACGGTGATGCTGTCGCCGGTATGCACCCCCATCGGATCGACATTCTCGATCGAGCAGATGATGATGCAATTGTCGTTACGGTCGCGCACCACCTCCATCTCGTATTCTTTCCACCCGAGCAGCGATTCCTCGATCAGCACTTCGGTGGTCGGCGATGCATCGAGCCCCTCGCGCACGATCCGCTCGAACTCGGCCTTGTTGTAGGCGATCCCGCCGCCGGTTCCGCCGAGGGTAAAGCTGGGCCGGATGATCGCCGGCAGGCCGGTGGTTTCGAGCACCTTGTGCGCCTCGTCGACCGAATGCGCGATCCCGCTGCGCGCGCTTTCGAGCCCGATCGCGTCCATCGCGTTGCGGAACAGCTGGCGGTCCTCGGCCTTGTCGATCGCCTTGGCGTCGGCGCCGATCATCTGCACGCCGAATTTCTCCAGCACGCCCATTTTGTTGAGGCTCAGAGCGCAATTGAGCGCGGTCTGCCCACCCATCGTCGGCAGCAGCGCATCGGGGCGCTCCTTCTCGATGATCTTCGCCACGATCTCGGGTGTGATCGGCTCAATATAGGTCGCGTCGGCGAATTCGGGATCGGTCATGATCGTCGCCGGGTTCGAATTGACGAGGACCACGCGATAGCCCTCCTCCTTCAACGCCTTGATCGCCTGCGTGCCCGAATAGTCGAACTCGCAGGCCTGCCCGATGATGATCGGCCCGGCGCCGATGACGAGGATGGAGGAGATGTCGGTACGTTTGGGCATCAGTCGCTTTCGCGTTTCAAGGTGGGTGGGTTGGGGAGCGGCTCGCCGTATACTTCCGGGCCGAATTCCGGGCCGAAGGTCATTGTCGGGCGCTTGAGTCCTTTCGCTTCGACCTTGGTGTTGATGCAGGCGCCCGCTGCGTGCTGATCTTCACCGGCGCCCTTGAAATCGACGATAAAAGGCGAGGTGCCCGGACTGTTACTCTTTGCCACGCGCGCGAAAGCGCTGGCACCGCAAGCCTCGATTGCCTCGTCGAGCAACGCGCGTCCCGTCTCGTTGGAGCACCCGGCACTGGTAAGCGCCGTGATTCCCGGAAGAATATAGGAAATGGCGGTGCGTTTGGGCATTCACATCTGATCCGAATTCGTGCCCCAAGAGGTTGCAATCACCCCTGCCTGGCGTTTCTTCTCTTTCAAACAGTCCCACTTCGCCTGCGGCTGCTTTCCCATCGCGACTACCCATTCGGTTTCGCCGTCGAGCGTTCCTTTCTCGACTTTTGCACCTTCAAGACCGCACTCGACGATAAACTGATGAAGCTGCTCTTCGGATGCAGAAGGCGCGTAGCCGTCATCACCAAAAGGGTAAAATCCGCAGGCCGAGAGGGCGGCTAGTGCAATGATTGCGCTAAGCTGCCTCACCCCAACATCCCCACGAACTTCTCGAACAGGTAGAAGCTGTCCTGTGGCCCGGGGCTCGCCTCGGGGTGGTACTGCACGCCGAACGCCTTCTTGCCCGCGATCGAAATCCCGCAATTCGAGCCGTCGAACAGCGAGACATGCGTCTGCTCCACCCCCTCGGGCAAAGTCTCGCCGTCGACCGCGAAGCCGTGGTTCATGCTGGTGATCTCGACCAGGCCGGAAGTATCTCCCCATCCTTCCCCGACCCGCTGGACCGGGTGGTTGGCGCCGCGGTGGCCCTGGTGCATCTTGGTCGTCTTTGCCCCCGCCGCGAGCGCGAGCATCTGGTGGCCGAGGCAGATGCCGAACAGCGGCATATCCCTGTCGAGCAGCGCTGCGATCACCGGCACCGCATATTCGCCCGTCGCCGCCGGATCGCCCGGGCCGTTCGACAGGAACACACCGTCGGGTTCGAGCGCGAGGATCTCGTCGAGCGTCGCCTTGGCCGGCACCACCGTCACTCTCGCCCCGGCGCGGACGAGGTTGCGGAAGATGTTGTCCTTGCTGCCGTAGTCGATCGCGACGACGTGGGGCAACGCCCTCTCCCCTTCAGGGGAGAGGGTCGGGGAGTGGGGGCTGTCTTCAGGCGCTGTATCTACGGCCCCCACACCCTCCGCGCCTTCGGCGCTCCTCCCTCTCCCCTGAAGGGGAGAGGGCTTTTTGGGCCAGGGCGCGCGGCCATAGCCCTTGCCCAATTGCCAGTAGCCGCCTTCCCAGTTCTCCTGCTTCTCGCGGCTGACCCGGCGCGCGAGGTCCATCCCCTCCAGCCCGGGCCATTCCTGCGCGCGCTTGAGCAGCGCGGGCATGTCGAACCGGCCCGACGGCTCGTGCGCGATCACCGCATTGGGCGCGCCCGAGAGCCTGATGCGCCGGGTCAGCGCGCGGGTGTCGACGCCCGACAGCCCGATCTTGCCCAGGTCCTGCATCCATTCGACGAATTCGCGTTCCGCACGGAAATTGGACTGCTTCGTCACCTCCTCGCGCACCACGCAGCCGACCGCGCTTTCGACGCTGCTCTCGATATCCTCGGCATTGGCGCCGACATTGCCGATATGCGGGAAGGTGAAGGTGACGATCTGCGCCGCGTAGGAGGGGTCGGTCATCACCTCCTGGTAGCCGGTCATCGCGGTGTTGAAGCACACTTCGCCCACCGCCGAACCGGTCGCGCCGAAGCCCCGACCCCAGATCGCGGTGCCGTCCGCCAGCAGCAGGACTCCCGTCGCCCCTTTGGGTTGCGCAGGCGTGAAGGCGGCAGAAGCCATAAGGTGGCGCTCCGAGTCAGGGTTTCCGGCGATGTCGCTAAGGGTCGGTCGCTAGGCTTGCCCTCCCCCGCCGTCAACCTATCTCGGGCGGGCAATCGCGGCTATGCCGCAGCCAATCGCAATCCATCCACAGGAAAGACACCACGCCATGATCCGCGACGACATCAAGCAGGCCACCATCGCTTCCATGAAGGCGGGCGACAAGGAGCGCACCGCGACGCTCCGCCTGATCGGGGCGAAGATCAAGGACCGCGATATCGAGGCGAGGACCGGCCAGGCACCGGCCAACGACGACGACCTCGTCACCGAAGTGCTGCAGAAAATGGCCAAGCAGCGGCGCGAGTCGATAACCATGTATGTTGACGGTGGCCGCGAGGAACTGGCCGAGCAGGAACGCGGAGAACTCGCGGTGATCGAAGAGTTCCTGCCGCAAATGATGGACGAGGCCGCCACCCGCGCCGCGATCGAGGACGCCAAGGTAACCACCGGCGCCGATTCGATTAAGGATATGGGCAAGGTGATGGCGGAACTAAAGGCGAAGCACGGCGCTGTTCTCGACATGAGCAAAGCCAGTGCCTGGGTGAAGGAAAGCCTGTCATGAAATACGCCGTTCCCGCCGTTCTTGCCGTATCGCTCGGCCTGTCACTAGGGCTTGCCGCCTGCGCCGAACCGATCGACGAATCCAACGACGGGTCCGACCTGACCGAACTCGATACCGCCACGACCGATGGTGAGGAAGAGGCGCTCGCCCGCGCGGTCGACTCGGGCGATTTCGGCGAATTGCAGCTCGGCGCGAAGATCGTAGGGCCGCAGGGGCCCGAGCCGACCGGCACGCTGTCGACCCCCGAAGGCAATTTCGCCGATATCCGCTCCTACGTCGCCTGCCCGGCCGGAATGGATCCATGCGACCCGGCGAACGCGCCCGAAGGCACCGTGTTCACCTACGTCCATGTCGTCCACCCGGGCGAGGACAACGATCCCTCCACCGGCAGCGGCGAAGGCAATGATTCGTCCGACATCGAGATCGCCAACGCGTTCAAGATGACCCAGCCCGCCTACGGCTTTACCGGCGTCGCGGGCTATTCGCACGCCGAGGCGCTGTCCGCGGCGGGGGCCAAGACGCGTGTCGTGATCACCTGCGGGGAGGACGACAACCTGGTGTGGACGATCAACCCCGGCGAAGGCGGCGACCAGTGGGAACAGGCCGAGCCGCTGACGTTCTACTGGCAATCCACCCTGCCCCCGTCCGGCCCGCAGGAGGCCTATGCGATCCAGGCCAACCGCACCACCGCGACCGGTCCGGGGCCCTTCCCGGCACCGAACGACGAGGTGATGAACGCGTGCCGCGTGCCAGCTAACAATGGCTAGCCCCTCCCCGTTCGTGTCGAGCGTAGTCGAGACACGCTTGGGCACCGCGTGAATGGCCTTCTGGTGCTACATCCTGCGCTGCGCCGACGGGAAGTACTACACCGGCCATACCGACGACCTGGAACGCCGATATGCCGAACATCAAACGGGCGGTTACTCCGATTTTACCTCGAGGCGCCGACCGGTCGAATTGATCTGGGCCGATAATTTCACGACCCGCGAGGAAGCTCTGCAAAGCGAGTTGCGCGTGAAGAAGTGGTCGCGTGCGAAAAAGGAAGCTCTCGCAGCCGGCGATTGGAACCGGCTGGGCTATTTCGCCAAACCGCCATCGGAGCGTGAGCCCAGCGTTGTGCATAAGAGTATCTCGACTTCGCTCGACACGAACGGAGGTGGTGAGGCATAACCTTCCCGTTCGCATCGAGCGTAGTCGAGATGCTCCACGAATAACCGGCTTGGCACATGCTCTCACCCCAATGGCTGGACGAATTGCGGTCGCGGATCACGCTGTCGAGCGTGATCATGCGCACGACCAAGCTCCAGCGCGCGGGGCGCGAGTGGAAGGCGTGCTGCCCGTTCCACGACGAGAAGACGCCGAGCTTTACCGTCAGCGACGAGAAGGGTTTCTACCACTGCTTCGGCTGCGGCGCGCATGGCGACGTCATCCGTTGGATGACCGATCAGCGCGGACTGCAGTTCATGGATGCGGTCAAGGAACTCGCCGCCGAAGCCGGGATGGAAGTCCCCGCTCCCGATCCCCGCGCCGCGCAGCGGGCCGAGCAGCGCGCCGGGCTCCATGACGTGATGCAGGCGGCGCAGGACTGGTTCGTGCGCAACCTGCAATCGGACGGCGGCGCCAAGGCGCGCAGCTACCTCGCCTCGCGCGGGTTCAATGAACGGACCGTCGAGCGGTTCGGTTTCGGCTTCGCGCCGAACGAGCGACAGGCGATGAAATCGGCGCTGTCGCAATTCGACGAAGCAATGCTGGTCGAGGGCGGCCTCAGGATCGCTGTCGAGGACAAGGAACCCTACGACCGCTTCCGCGCGCGGCTGATGCTGCCGATCCACGATGCGCGCGGACGGGTGATCGCATTCGGCGGGCGCATTCTCGATGCCGAGGCCAATCCCAAGGCGCCCAAATATCTCAATTCCCCCGACACGCCGTTGTTCGACAAGGGGCGCACGCTCTACAACCTCCACCGCGCCGGACCCGCCTCGCGCCAGAGCGGGCGGATGGTGGTGGTCGAAGGCTATATGGACGTCATCGCGCTCGCCGCAGCGGGGATCGAGGATGTGGTCGCCCCGCTCGGCACCGCACTGACCGAGCGGCAGATCGAGCTGCTGTGGCGGATGGTCGAGACGCCGATCCTGTGCTTCGACGGCGACGCGGCCGGGCAGCGCGCCGCGATGCGCGCGATCCAGCGCGCGCTGCCGCTGCTGCGCCCGGCGCATTCGCTCGCGATCGTCCGCATGCCAGCCGGGCTCGATCCGGACGACCTGCTCAAGGAACAGGGCCGCGAGGCGATGGATGCGTTGCTCGACAACCCGTCCGGCCTGCTCGACACGCTGTGGGCGTTCGAGCGCGACGCGCAGCCGCTCAGGACGCCGGAGGACAAGGCCGGCCTCAAGCAGCGACTGCTCGACCATGTCGAGGCGATCGAGCACCCTGACATCCGCGCGCTCTACAAGCGCGAGCTGCTCGAGCGTTTCTCCGCCTACGCCTTCCCGCCGCGCGAGAAGAAGCCGTGGTCGAAGCATGGCCGCCCGGTGCCGGCTCCCCGCCTGTCGCCCGAGGCTGCCGCGCGTCTGCGCCAGGCGACCGGCGCCGGATCGCGCGACGCGCTCGGCGCGGCGGTGGTCGCCGGGCTCGCGCGCTATCCCGAGCTGCTCCACGCGCATTCGGACACGCTCGCGCGCTTCGCCGAACAGGACGCTAAGTTGGGCCCGGCGATAGATTCGCTACTCGATGCGGCGGAAATGCTTGAACCGGGCGAGAATTCGCCCATATCGTTCGACAGCGGCAAGGCCGCGCCGCCGGATAAAACCCGTTTCGTCTTCCTCGAAGACAACCCCGATCCGGAAACTGCGCGCGAAGTCCTGGCCGAAGCCATCGCCCTGCTGGTCGAAAGACCTGCGCTGGAGGCCGCGCTCGCCGAGGCCACCGCGCGGTTCGCCACCGACCCCGAAGGCGCGCTCGCCGAACAGCAGCGCCTGCGGGAACGAAAGCTGGAAATCCAGCGTCGTTTGGGGCAAATGGCAAGCCGACGGGCTGCTTCGGCGGCCCAAACTGATTCAGATCGCCAACCCGCTGCAGAATTGGGCACGCAGCGGGACGGCGGCACGGAAACGGATTGAACGGGACTTATGGCAACCAAGTCTAAGGGCAAGGCGAAGGACGACGATGCTCCGCTGATCGACCTCAACGAGGCGGACATCAAGAAGCTGCTCGCGAAGGCCAAGAAGAAGGGCTACATCACCTATGATGAGCTCAACAAGGCGCTGCCGCAGGACCAGATGAGCTCCGAGCAGATCGAGGACGTGATGTCCGCGATCAGCGAGATGGGCGTCAACATCGTCGACAATGACGAGGAAGCCGAGGCCGAGGCGGAGAAGGAATCCGAGGTCGAGGAAATCCAGGCCGGCGGCAAGGAAGCCAAGAAGGCCGCAGAAGCCGCCAAGCCGAAAAAGCCCGCCACCGGCGAACGCACCGACGATCCGGTGCGGATGTACCTGCGCGAGATGGGCGCGGTCGAGCTGCTCAGCCGCGAGGGCGAGATCGCCATCGCCAAGCGGATCGAATCGGGCCGCGACATGATGATCATGGGCCTGTGCCAGTCGCCGATCACCTTCCACGCCATCATCCAGTGGTCCGAGGCGCTCAATGCCGAGGAAATGCAGTTGCGCGAGATCCTCGATCTCGACGCCATGCTTTCCAAGGAACCGCCGGTCGACAAGATGGAGGAAGGCGCCGAGGACGACGACGACGGCGAGATTTCCGAAGAGACCGCCGGCCCGACCATCCGCGACGACGACGACGAGGCCGACGACGAGGAATCGGACGAGGACGAGGACGGCGAGGAAGGCTCGTCCAAGAAGAGCGACGATGACGACGAGGAAGACAACACCATGTCGCTCGCGCAGATGGAGGCGGCGCTCAAGCCCGAAGCGATCGAGCGCTTCGACCGCATCACCAAGCTGTTCAAGAAATTCGAGAAGCTGCAGGCCGAACGCGTCGAAACGCTCGGCCGCGGCGACGAGTTCAAGCCGGCCAAGGAAAAGCGCTACGAGAAGCTCGGCGAGGAACTGACCACCGAAGTCGAAAGCATGCAGTTCCACGCGACCAAGATCGAATTCCTGGTCGACAACCTCTACGCCTTCAACCGCCGCCTGACCGCGCTCGGCGGGCAGATGCTGCGCCTCGCCGAACGGCACAAGGTCAAGCGCATCGACTTCCTCGAAGGCTATATCGGCAACGAGCTCGACGACGCCTGGCTCAAGGCGCTGGCGAAGAAGGACAAGAAATGGGCCGCCTTCGCCGAGAAGGAAGCCGATGCGGTCGAGCGCATCCGCGCAGAGATCGCCGACATCGCCAGCCAGACGGGCATGAGCCTCGAGGAATTCCGCCGCATCGTGAACATGGTGCAGAAGGGCGAACGCGAGGCGCGCATCGCCAAGAAGGAAATGGTCGAGGC
>CAJXJY010000001.1 GCA_913055875.1 uncultured Altererythrobacter sp. | reverse complement strand
TCCACCGCCTTCGGCGGTCCCCCTCCCCCAGAGGGGGAGGATTGTGCGGCACCCAGGCCCGTCTGATCCGCCGTACCCATCAGTAGGTCAGGATCACATTGGCCAGCACCGAATAATAGGTGCGGTCGTTGCCGAGAGAATCGAACAGGTCGCGGAACCCATCGCCCGAAACCAACGCCGCGCCGCTCAGCCGCACGACGATGTTCTGCGTCGCCTTCGGCCGCCAGATCGCCGCCGCCGACAGGTCCCACCCGATTGCCTTCGGGATCGAACCCTCGTTGCGCAGCGCCTGCAGCGTGGCGGTGTTCTCGAACCACAGGTGATTGGCGTTGGCCGAGAAGCGGAATTCGGGCGTCAGGTCGAAATCCGCGCCGGCCCCGGCGAGGATCAGGCCCGGATTGTTGAAATTCGACTGCCCCTGCTCCTTCGAGCTGCGCAGCGAATTGAGGATGCCGTTGCGCCCGTTGACCGAAATCGCGCGCCCGCCGCCCGCAAAGGGGATGGTCTGGCGGATCCAGTAGCTCGTATCCGCACCCGCGAAGACCGGGTTCTCGAACACCGCGTCGAAGCCGGTTTCGGTGTCGTCATACGGGTCGCCGTCGCCACTCGCATAGGCGCCCGACAGGCGGAAGCGCATCCAGTCGCGGTCGTAGCTCAGCTCCGCCGCGCCGAAGAACGCCCGGATATCCGCCTCGCGGCTGGTGAAGAAGCTGTTCCGGTCCTCGCCGAACGCGCCGTAGAGGCTGGCGGTGAGGTTGACCCGCCCGATCCGCCCGTCGGCGTTGTAGCCGACATAGAACACGTCGTAGTCGCGCCCGCGCAGATCGCCGAGCAGCGCCGGGCGGACCGGGAAGCCGTTATCGTCGATCTGGATATCGTCCGCCTCGCGGTTGCGGTTGTAAGCGAGCGTCAGCTGGCTGGTCAGCGCGGGGATGAGGAAATCCTGCCGGTAGACGTTGGCCACCACCAGCCAGTCGTCGCGCGGGGTCTGCAGCACCGCGTTGAGGCCGCTATTGGTGTCCTTCTCGAGCCGCCAGAAGGCGGCGAGATTGTACTGGAACCGGTTGTTGTCGCGCGTGCCGAAGAAGCGCAGGCCGAGCTGGTTGTCGTTGAACAGGAAGCCGCGGAAATCGGCCTGGAACGGCTGGATCCCGATCCGCACCGAATCGAAGTCGTAGCGATCGGAGACGTTGCGGAAATGGTAGTCGAAGAACGCCTCCTGCACGCCGAGGAAGTGGTCGAAGCGGTGCGTCGGCTTGGACGGTTCGACGAACAGCACGCGGCGCTCGGGCACGTCGACATAGTTCATGTTGAAGGCGAAGGTGAGCCGGTATTCGACGTCGGGCGGCTTGTAGGCGGTATTGCCCTTGAGCAGCGCCGCCCCGACGATGAAGGTCTGCGCGGCGACGATGCTGTCGGGGCTGCCGAACACGTCGTTGCGGTCGGGATCGGCGGTGGTCTGGACTCCGACGGGAATCGGGAAGCTGCGCGGTTCGAACACGCTGTCGCTGATCGCGTTGACGATGAAGAACCAGTCGTCGCCCTTTATCGGCAGCCACGGCACCTTGGCGCGGTTTATCGGCCGGTCGCCCTTGTAGGTGTTCTGGTTGTACGGGTCCCACCAGCGCTCCTGCACCAGTCCGAGGCTTTCGATCAGCCGCCAGCGGTCGGGGATCGGGACCTGGTCGGTCGGAAATGCCTCGGGCGGCGGCGCGCGCACCGCGCCGGGATTGTCCTGCGTCACCGGATCGGGCAGCGGGTTGGTGTAGCCGGGGCGGCGGCGGCCCTCGATGCTTTCATTGTCGACCGGCGGCGGTTCGGGCGGTTCGGCCTCGACCGGGGGCGCTTCCTGCGTTTCGTCGGGCGGCGATTCGGGTGGGGTTCCGACCGGGCTTGTCACCTGCAATATCAGCGGGAAGATCAGCGGGGCCGCCATCACAGCCCCTCGCACACATTCTGCTCGGCGGTATCGAGGAACGGGGCGAACGGGCAGTTGACGTAGCGCAGCCGCACGTTGCGCCCGTTCACCGAGACGACGATCCGGTCGGCGCGGATCGCGGGTGCGGCATTGCCGACGCTCCCCGCGCGCTGGCCGCCATTATGCGTGCCTAGGAAGGCGACCATGTCGTCCTGGTCGATCCCGTCGCCCGAGACGCCGATCCCCCCGACCAGCTGGCCGCCGCGATAGATCGGCACCGAGCCGGGGAAGATCTGGATGCCGTTGGCGAGCCGCTTCATCCCTCCCGGCGCGTCGGGCACCTGCGTGCAGCGCTGCGGCGTGTCCGGGCCGTTGCCGAGGATGAACGCGAGATGCGCGCCGATATTGGGCGTGACGAGGTCGAGTTGCAGCCCGGTCGCGAACGGGCTGAAGGTGCGCGGGTCCTCGACCGAGAGCGGTCCCGCGACCGGGCCGACTTCGCCGTCGGGGAAGTAGGGGCGCGACAGGTTGCCGCCCGAGCGGTCGGCGAAGGCGAAATTGCCGGTCAGCGCGTTCGCATCGCCGAGGAAGGCGCGCACGCGCGGGACATAGGCAGGGATGTTGGTGACCCCGGCGACCACAGGTGTGGCGAGCAATTGCTGGCCCGCCACCGGATTGGAGAAGAACGCCGCCGTGCGCGCCTTCTGCAAGCTCACATCGGTGCCGAAGATCGGCCCGTCGGGCGAACGCACCAGCCCCAGAATCTGGCCATGGGTGTCCACGAGGCTAATCGAGGCCTGCATCCGGCTGTCGAGCGGACGGCGGATCTGCGCGCGCGCGCGGCTGAGGACGATGAACGCCTCTTCCAGAATCGCGCGGACCTCGGTGGCGGTCAGCGGCTGCGCAACGCTCGCGCCGTCGGTGCCCGCGCGGATCGGGTAGCGGTTGGCGCCTGCCCCGTCGGTGAGAACATAGGCATCGGGATTGGCGAATTCCGCCGCGGTGCTGCGGCGGATGCCCGAAGCCTCGGTGCCGTAGGCGGTCCCGCCGCGCAAAGTGCCGTCGGTGTAGCCGGTCACCGCCACCAGCCCGCCCGCCGGTCCGTTGATCGCGCCGAAGCTCGTCTGGAGCGGGCCGAGATCGCTCACCGTCATATCGGTGAAGCGCAAGCTGGTCCCGTCCACCGGAATCCGATCGGCGACGATGCTGGCTGGGGGCGCGAACCCCTGGATGCCCGCCAGCGCAGCCGCCTCCTCGGCGTCGATATCGACGTCGAGGATATTCGCATCGAAGCCGTAATCGCCGTCGCCCGCGACGCCGATCCCGCCGACCACCACGCCGTTCTTGTAGAGCGGGAAACCGCCCGGGTCGGCCGCCAGCCCGAGCGGCGCGCGGTTGGGGCCGATCCGGTTGCCGCCGAAGCGGGTCGCGAGGTCCGAGCAGGGCAGCTGGCTGAACTGGACCCCGAACAGCGGTCCGCTTTCGAGCCCGGCGGTTGAAGGCGCAGGCGGGAAATGCTCCTGCACGATCTGGCTCGCGGTGCGGGTCGAGAAGGCGTTGCCGCCGCTCGACAGATAGGCGCCGGTGATCGCCTTGGAGATCGCCGCCGCGCGCGTCGGCACCATCGCACCCTGCAAGCCGACTTCTTCGCCCGGCGCGGCGTCGCCCCCGATCTGCCGCGTGCTGAGCTGCGTCAGCGCGGGCGCGCCGGTCATTTCGAACACCGCGAGCACGTTGCCGACCCGGTCGACCACCGCGATCACGCCGGGCAGCCCGCGCGCCTGCGCCTCGCCGACCGCCTGCGCGATCACCTGCTGGACGTCGCCCGTTGTAAGCGATTCCTGCGCCGGATCGGCGAACAGGCGGCCCGTTGCGGGAGGGGTCGGTGTGGGCGTGCCGCCCCCGCCGCCGGCCGGAGGCGGTGCATTCCCGCCGCCACCGCCGCAGCTCGCCAGCGCGAGCGCCGAGACCGTCGCAACCGCCCTCCGCGCCCAATGTGTTCTTTGGCGCATCAGCGCAGCGCTCCGATCGCGCGGGTCGCCTGGCCGAGCGCGGCGCGGAACTGCGTCGGGTTGTAGCTCTCCGGGCTGCGCACCGCCCCGTAGGCGCGGTTGATATTGGCGCGGATGCCCGCCGCCGCGCCGGTGGTCACGCGCCCGTCGCGCACCATCGCGTTCAGGAGCGTATCGACAGCCATCACCGCCTGCGCCGACCCGGCATAATCGGTGAAACGCGCCGACAGCGTGCGATCGGCGATTGCCTGGACGACGGTGAAGGCATCGCCGCTCGCATAGCCACGCCCCGCCAGCGCGCCCGACAGCGCCGAAGCCTCGCCGCGCAGACGCTGCGCCGCCGCCGCCGCCTCCGCCCGGCCCTCGCCCATCGCGCGGTGGAAATCGCGGCTCGCCGCGTCGAACCGCTCCGCCCGGCCCGGCGCGAAGGCCTTCGCCGCGGCCGACAGCATGATGATGTTCTCGTCGTTCCATGGCGCCATGCCGAACGGGATCGGGCGCCCCGGATTGGTCTCGAAAGTCAGCCGCCGCTGCGGGCCGTCGGCGATCGCGCGATGGCACGAATGGCAGTCGTAGAAATAGTATTCGGGGAACACCCCTGCGGTGCCGAACCCGGGCCGCGCGAACAGGTCGGTCGAGCGCGCCACCGCCTCCGCCTGCCCGACCGCCCACAACCGGACATTGTCGGTCCGCCCCTTGCGCGCGGCATAGTCGGCGTCCTCGTCGTGATGCTGCTGGAGCGCGGAGAACAGGTCGAGCTCGAACGAAATGCGCGGGTGCCCCGCCGCCATCATCGCATGCGTCACGAACTGCCCGGTATCGCTGCTGCCGTAATGACAGTCGAGACAGAGGCGCGCGCGCACCTGCGGGTTGTCGAGCGGGGCCAGCCCGGCGGCGACGTTGGAAGCGTGCGTAGCGGGCTTGGCGTAATGCACCGCGAGCCAACCCGAGGACGCGCCGTGACAGCTCTCGCACCCGACCCCGTCCGAAAGCTGGAATCGCGGGCCCTTGGGCGAGCCCGGCTCGTAGGTCGCATGGCAGCCGAGGCAGGCCGGGGCCGAGGTCGGTGCGCCGAGTCCGAGGCTGGCGGCGATCTGCCGCCCGCGCGGGCTCGCGAGCACGGCAAAAGCGCGGCTGTGCGCGCCGGCGACCGAGGAGGGTTCCTGCCAGGTCGCGATCTCGTCCTGCCGCACGACCTCGCCATTGCCCTCGGCGCGGCCGTGGCAGGTCGAGCCGGCGCAAGTGGCGACGCCCTCGTAGCGCGCGCCGCTGCCCTGCGCACTGCCGGGCGCGGCGGGCTCGACCAGCAAGGCGATGGCAAGCGCCGCCGCCGCAAGGCCCAGCGCACGCCGGACCCCACCCGAACCGGCAATCGCGCGAACGGCACTGTCGAACCGAGTGATCATCCCTTCCCCGTCGCCCGGCGCCCCTGGTGAAGTCCTGCCCTAGCTCATGGCGGAGGTCAAAAGCTCCAGCTGGACCATGCACCCTTTCCCGATCAGCTGTTCGGCAAGTCCCTCGGCGTCCACCGCCGGATCGTCGAGCATGGTGAAAGTCACTTCGCTCGCCGACGCGCCGTCGGGTCCCATGATCGTATAGCTGGCGCCCTCGGCCAGCGGCATCTGGTCGGTGTTCCAGCCGGTATCCATCTCGCCATCGGCGAAGGCGACATGGACGTGATCGGGCGATGTCGCGCTCGCCAGCACATAGGTCGCATTGCCTTCCGTGCCGGGCCGCCACAGCCGCACCGCATCGGGATTGGCGACGCACACCGTGCCCGATTGCGACACGTCGACATACCACAGGTTGGGGCTGCGCAGCATCGCCATCACCCCGTCGGGTGCGCGTACCGCCCCGGTGCGGACACGCTGCGAGGAGCGCTGGCGCGTGAGCACCGCGAAGGTCGAGCGCTTGCTCGCCCCACGCGCGCCGACGCGGTGGGTGCCCGCACCCGAAATTACGCGCGTGCCGCCGCCGGTCAGCACGGTGACGCTGTCGCCCGCCTTGAGCGTGATCCGCGCGTCGTCGTCGAGCTTCTTGCCAGGGGGGTACTGGCCCGCCGAAGGCCCGCTCGACTTGACCACCACGCCCGCCTGCGCCGCGGATGCCATGGCGGCGGCGGCCAGCGCCAGGCCGATCGAAATCGCTCTAACCGAGGACATAGGCGTTTCCTCCCTGCATGTTCTGTACCCTGTGTAGCAGATTCGCCAAGGCCTTGTCCTTGCCATGTCTGGTTGCGACGTCGGAAACGATACGTGTCGCAGCCTCGCGGTCGCTCTCCATCAGGCCTGCGGCCTCATCGAGCGCCTTGCGGTCGGCCGCGGGAAAATCGGGCGCCGGCTCGAAGATTTCGACCGGTTGCGCGCGTCCGCGCAGCACGACGCGGCCCATCGGCCGCCACCAGTCGAGCCCGCTCCGCTCGACGAATTCGCGGCTTGCCATCACGGAGGAATCGAGCGCCTTGTTAGCCGCTTCGAGCCGCGCTGCGGTGTTCATCGAATCGCCCAGCGCGGTGTACTGGATGCGCGTGTCGCCGCCGAAATTGCCGACCACCGCCTCGCCGTAGTGCAGCCCGACGCGGGTCTTGCCGATCGGCGGCAGCTGCGGGTCCATCGCCGCAACTTCGGCGCGAAACGCCTCGCCCGCCTGCCAGATCGCATAGCCCGCCTTCGCCGCCCGCTCGCCGTCGTCCACCCGCGCGATCGGCGCGCCCCAGAACGCGACCACCGCATCGCCGACGAACTTGTCGATCACCCCGCCATGGTCGAGCACCACCTGGCTCAGCAGTTCGAGATAACGGTTGAGCAGTTTGGCGACCGTCTCCGGTTCGAGCGCGTGGCTCATCTTCGTGAACCCCTCGAGGTCGGAGAACAGCACGTAGATCGGCTTCTTCTCGCCATGCAGCGCGAGCAGCCGCGGGTTGTCGATGATCTCGCGCGCCATTTCGCGCGGCAGGTACTTGCCGAGCGCCCCTTGCGCGAAATTGCGCTGGACGGCGCCCGAGGCGCGCGCGGCCGAGGTCACTGCAGTAAAGGCGAGGATCCAGCCGAGCAGCCAGCCCGCCGCCGGCACGCCGAACGTATCGATACCCTGCAATTGCATCGCGAACGGAGCGCCGAGCAGCGCCGCGAATTGCACCGCCAGCAGCAGGTAAAGCCGCCAGCCGCTCCATTCGAGCAATGCGGTCAGCAGCGCCATCGCCACCACCAGCAGCGCCAGCCCCCACAGCGCCGCCGACGGCACCGGCGGCAGCGCCTCGCCGTCGAGCATCTGCGCGATCATCTCGGCATGGACCTGGATTCCCGGCGGGTCGGCCCCGGTCGTCGCTTCGGCCTCGCTGCGCCCACCCAGCGCGCGCGACAGCGGGGTGGCGACGCGGTCGATATCGACGATGTCCCCGCCGATCAGGACGTAGCGCCCGGCGACGAATTCGGCGAGCCCGGTCGCCATCTCGGGATCGGCGAACAGCTGGATCGGCAGGGTGAGGAAGACCGGCCGGCTCTCGTCGGCGGGCAGGCGGTAGCGCAGCGCGCCCTCGTAGCCGGGCAGGGTCGAACCGGCCCGGCCGCTGTCTTCTAGCATCACCCGGCCGAGCAGCGGCGGCAGGTCGGGGCGGATCTCGCTCCAGCGCCGCGTGACCCCGGTTTCGTCGCGCAGCCGCACGCTGCCGGGGCGCGCCTTGCTCCCCTCGAGCGCGCCGAGCAGGTCGGTCAGATATTCCTGCTGGTTGTAGGTGATGCTGCCGAGATTGGTCTCGATATCGGCATAGCCGACCGCGACCGGCGTCTCCATCGCGCGCAGCGTCTCGACCAGTTCGCCGTCCTCGTCCTGCGGCTGGTCGAACAGGATATCGATCCCGATCGCCTGCGCGCCCATGCCGTCGATCGCGCGCAGCGCCTCGACCAGCATGCCGCGATCGAGCGGCGAGCGCTTGCGCGTGTCCATCAGCGTCTGGTCGTTATAGACGATAAGCACCATACGCTGGTCCTGGTCGACCGCGTTGCGGTCGGCATAAAGCGTGTAGCGGGTATCGTAGAGTTCGCGTTCGGCCTGGGTGACGGCGGGGATGTCGGACGGGCCGACACCCCACCCGAACCGGGCGAGGAACAGCCCCGCGAGCACCAGCAGTACGGTCAGCGCCAGCCGTCGCGGTCCCGCCTCGCGCACATTGCGCCAACCCCTGCGGATAAAACTGTCCGTGCGCTCGTCGCTCAATCCCGCCCTCCCAGCGGATGCCGTGCGACCCGACTACCCCATAGCAGCGGCGGCAGCTTGTAGGAACTCGCCGCCGCGCCGTGCGAAATGTCAGCTGCCGCCCCGCTCGCTCCGGGTCGGAGTGCCTGCCGGAGCCTCATCCTCCTGCCACGCCAGCACCGGCTTGCGCGCAGCCTGCGTTTCGTCGAGGCGACGGCGCGGGGCATGATACGGCGCCTGCTTGAGGCTCTCGTCGCCCGCCCTGGCGCGCTCGGCCACGCTGCGGAAGGCGGCGATGAACTGGTCGAGCCCCGCCTTGCTTTCGGTCTCGGTCGGTTCGACCAGCATCGCGCCGTGCACCACCAACGGGAAATACATCGTCATCGGATGATAGCCTTCGTCGATCAGCCCCTTGGCCAGATCGAGCGTCGACAGCCCGTCGGCGAAGCCCTTGTCGCCGAACAGCGCCTCGTGCATGCACGGCCCGCTGTCGCCGAACGGGGCGTGGAGCACATCGTCGAGGCTGCGCAGGATGTAGTTGGCGTTGAGCACCGCGTCCTCGGCCACCTGCCGCAGCCCGTCGGCGCCGTGGCTGAGCATATAGGTCAGCGCACGGGTGAACATGCCCATCTGGCCGTGGAAGGCGGTCATGCGGCCGAAGCTGCGCATCCGTCCGCCGAAATGCTCCTGCGAGAACGCCTCGGCCCCTTCCTCTTCGACCAGATGCACCACCCCGTCCTTCGTCCGCGCGGTATAGGGCAGCGGGCCGTAGGGGCTCAGCGCTTCGCTCAGCACCACCGGACCCGAGCCCGGCCCGCCGCCGCCATGCGGGGTGGAGAAGGTCTTGTGCAGGTTGATATGCATCGCATCGACGCCGAGATCGCCGGGGCGGACCTTGCCGACGATGGCGTTGAAGTTGGCGCCGTCGCAGTAGACGAACCCGCCCGCCGCGTGGACCGCGTCGGAGATCGCCTTCATGTCGCGCTCGAACAGACCGCAGGTGTTCGGGTTGGTGATCATGACACCCGCCACGTCGGGGCCGAGGCGGGCCTTCAAAGCATCGAGATCGACGCGGCCTTCGGGCGTCGCGGGAATATCCTCGACCTTGTAACCCGCGAAAGCGGCGGTGGCGGGATTGGTGCCGTGTGCGCTTTCGGGCACGAGGATCACCTCGCGCGCATCGCCCCGCGCTTCGAGCGCGGCGCGGATGCACAATATGCCGCACAATTCGCCATGCGCGCCCGCCTTGGGGCTCATCGCGACGCCGTGCATGCCGGTGAGGTCGATCAGCCAGAAGGCGAGCTCGTTGATCACTTCGAGCGCACCGCGCACCGTCTCGACCGGCTGCAGCGGGTGGACGTCGGCGAAGCCGGGCATCCGCGCGACCTTCTCGTTGAGGCGCGGATTGTGCTTCATCGTGCAGCTGCCGAGCGGAAACAGGCCGAGATCGATCGCGTAGTTCTGACGGCTCAGCCGGGTGTAATGGCGGATCGTTTCCGGCTCGGACAGGCCGGCGAGGCCGATCGGATCGCTCCGCTCCATTCCGGCGAGACGGCGCGATGCGCCGGGCTCGATTTCGGGCAGGTCGACGCCCGTGGTTTCGGCATGGCCGATCTCGAACAGCAACGGTTCCTCGAGCATCAGCGCGCGGTTGCCGGTGACGGTCTCCTGCCCGCTGCGCCGCTCGGGCGTCATTTCGGGCTTCCAGCCGGATTTGTTCGCCTGGCTCACAACACAAACTCCCGTTCGCCCTGAGCTTGTCGAAGGGCTGCTTTTCCTTCGATCGCAGCACTGGAAGTGAAGAACGGGGCTTCGACAAGCTCAGCCCGAACGGAGGAGGGGTGAGTCATGACAAGGCCTCCCCCAGAGCCGCAGCAAGCGTTTCGATATCCTCCCCCGTGGTGGTCTCGGTCACCGCCACCAGCAGCGCATCGTCGAGCCCGTCCGAATCCGGGTAGAGCCGCCCGAGCGATACCCCGGCAAGAATGCCCTTGCCGGCGAGATCTCGCACCAGCTTGCGCGCGTTGCGGCCGATGCGAATGGTGAATTCGTTGAAGAAGCTCTCGTTGAGCACCTCGACGCCGGGCACCTGCGCCAGCCGATCCGCCGCCTTGCACGCAAGGTCGTGGTTCCACGCCGCCAGCCGCCGCAGCCCCTTCTCGCCAAGCAGCGTCATGTGGACGTTGAAGGCCAGCGCGCAGAGGCCCGAATTGGTGCAGATATTCGAAGTCGCCTTCTCGCGGCGGATATGCTGCTCGCGGGTCGAGAGCGTCAGCACGAAGCCGCGTTTCCCTTCCGCATCCTGCGTCTCGCCGCACAACCTGCCGGGCATCTGGCGGACATGCTTGGGATCGCGCACCGCGAAGAGGCCGAGATAGGGCCCGCCGAACTGGAGCCCGACGCCGATCGCCTGCCCCTCGCCGACGACGATATCCGCGCCCAGCTCGCCGGGGCTTTTTATCGCCCCGAGCGCCACCGGCTCGGTGTTGACCGCGATCAGCAGTGCGCCCTTTTCATGCGCCGCCTCGGCGATCTCGGCGAGGTCGGGGATGCGGCCGAGGATATCGGGATATTGCACCACGACGCAGCTGGTCTGCTCGTCGATCCGCGCGATCAGCCCGGCATTGTCGGGCCGGGGCTGAAGCGCGGGCGGCGCACCGGCGATCTCGTCCTCGGTGAACCTGGCCATCGTTCGCACGACCTCGGCGTAATGCGGGTGCAGCGCCCCCGACAGCACCACGCGCTTGCGCCGCGTTACCCGCCCGGCCATCGCCACCGCTTCCCAGCACGCGGTCGAGCCGTCGTACATCGAGGCATTGGCGACCGCGCAGCCATAGAGCCGCGCGACCTGCGTCTGGAACTCGAACAGCATCTGCAGCGTGCCCTGCGCGATCTCGGGCTGGTAGGGGGTGTAGGCGGTCAGGAACTCGCCGCGCTGGATGATATGGTCGACGGAGGCCGGGACATGGTGGCGATAGGCCCCCGCGCCGAGGAAGAACGGCGCGTCGGCAGCGGCGAGGTTCTTCTTCGACAGCCGCCGCATATGCTTCTCGACCGCCATCTCGGAGGCATGCAGCGGCAGGCCGTGGATCGGCCCGTCGAGCCGGGCTTCCTCTGGCACGTCGACGAACAGGTCGTCGATCGAGGACGCGCCGATGGTGGCGAGCATGTCGGTACGATCGGTATCGGTGAGAGGGAGGTAGCGCATCGTTACTCCTTGACCCCCTCCCGCTTGCGGGAGGGGAGCGAGACTTGGGCCGCGCAGCGGCTCTAGTCGCAGCGGGGTGGGCCTATCGGCCCATTCCCACCCCTGACCCCTCCCGCAAGCGGGAGGGGGAATTCGTTACAGACTGTCGCAGAAACTCTTGTAGGCCTTCGCGTCCATCAGCCCTTCGAGCTCGTCCCTGTCGGCGACCGTCAGCTTGAAGAACCAGCCGTCCTCCTCGGGCGAGGAATTGACCAAAGCGGGATCCTCTTCGAGCGCGTCGTTGGTCTCCATCACCTCGCCGCCGATCGGGGCGTAGACATCGCTCGCCGCCTTGACGCTTTCGACCACCGCGGCATCGCCGCCCTTGTCGAGCACGGTGCCGACATCGGGCAGTTCGACGAACACGATATCGCCGAGCTGTTCCTGCGCATAATCGGTGATCCCGACCGTCGCGAGTTCGCCCTCGAGATCGATCCATTCGTGTTCGTCGGTGAAGTAACGGGCCATGCTCTCTAGCTCCCTCGGAAATAGCGGTGTTCGACGAACGGCAGCGGTACGACCGTGGCCGCGAGCCGTTTCCTGCGGACTTCGATTTCGACTTCCGTGCCCTCCGCAGTATGGCCGGCATCGAGATAGGCCATCGCGATCGGCTGCCCGAGCGTGGGCGAGAAACCGCCGCTGGTGATGCGGCCGATCTCGGCGTCGCCCGCGAACACGGGCGCCCCCTCGCGCGCGGGCAGGCGGCCCTCGATCTTCAGCCCGACACGCTTGCGCTCCGGACCGTCGGCGAGGACCTTCGCAACCGCCTCGTGCCCCATCCAGCCGCCGCTCTCGCGGCGCTTCCTGGTCAGCGCGAAGGTCAGGTCGGCGCTGACCGGGTCGACGGTCTCGTCCATGTCGTGGCCGTAAAGCGGCAGACCCGCTTCGAGCCGCAGCGAATCGCGCGCGCCGAGGCCCGCGGGACGGACCTCGATCTCGGCGCACAGCCGTCCGGCGAGGCCCTCGGCGAATTCGGCGGGCACCGAGATCTCGAACCCGTCCTCGCCGGTATAGCCCGAGCGGGTGATCCTCAGCGGCCATTCGCCGAACTGGTAGGTGGTCGATTGCATGAAGACGAGGCTGTCGGGCACGCCGCGCATCACCCGGCCGAGCGCCTGCGCCGCGTTCGGACCCTGCAACGCGAGCAGCGCCCGGTCCTCCATATGCGTCAGCGTCACCTCGTCGGGCAGGTGCTCGCGCAGATGGGCGATATCGTCCCACTTGGTCGCGCCGTTGACGACGAGATAATAGGCCGGCTCGCCCCAACGGCCCTCGATCCCCTCGTCCTCGTCGCCCTCTATCCATTCGGTGGCGTTGGTGACCATCAGATCGTCGATCACCCCGCCCGCCTCGTTGAGCAGCAAAGTGTAGCGCACGCGCCCCGGCTTGAGGCTGGCGATCGCGCCCGGCACCAGCGCCTCGAGCGCTTCGGCGGCACCTTCGCCGGTGACCATCAGCTGGCCCATATGGCTGACATCGAACAGTCCGGCCTGCTCGCGCGTCCATTGGTGTTCGGTGACGATGCCCTCATACTGGATCGGCATGGCATAGCCGGCGAAAGGCACCATCCGCGCGCCCTGCGCGCGATGCCACGCGTCGAGCGGTAGGGCTTCGGGCGTTTCGGTATCGTCGTTGTCGCTCATACGGTCCCCAGCTGCATGGCGGCGCTCCGCAGCGAAGCGCCGTTCCACACGCCCCCTCTGTCGGGAAACCTGAGAGACTGACCCGCAAAATACGGGCTTACCCCTTCGGTGGCCGCGCATTTCTGCGAAGCGCTTTCCAGAGTGTCTCCGGCGCGCGGTCCCGGGGCCTGAGAGATTCCGGGGCGGTTGCTCCTTCGGCGCCTTGTCCGAGGACAAGGACTCTCCCGCGCGACGGCCACGGAATCGCTTCCGCGGGCGACGAACAAGCCCTGCGCGATTTGCGCGGTGCGGTCAATCGGGTAGGTGTTTGTTGTCTTCCGGCGGTGACGAGACCTGCCGCTGCTTGGCAGACATCGGCCCGCCGGGGCTGTTCCATCCCACGCCCCCACCCGGCCACCCCGACCATAGTATCCTATGGGTGGCCGGGTGGGGGCGTGGGATGGAACAGCCAAGGGCCAGACGGAGGTCTGGCCCGCACGTAACGAAGACTCCGGGTGGGGGCGTGGGACGGAACAGCCAAGGATCGGACGGAGGTCCGATCCGCACGCAACAAACCCTCTCTACCCTCGATTCAACCACAACAGGTAGAGCGCCGACAGCGCGATCCATGCACCGCCCGCGGTCTTGAGCCTGCGCGGCCCCAGCGCCAGCGCGATCGGGCGGGCGAGGAAGGCTCCCAGCATCGCCCCCGGGGCCGCCAGCAGCACGACCTCCCATTGCACCGTTCCCGCTTCGATATGCCACGCCAGCCCCGCGACGACGCTCGCGGCCGAGACAATGCAGGCGGTGCCGACGCACAGCACCACCGGGTAGTGCCGCAGGAACAGGTAGAACGCGACCAGCTCGCCGATCCCGACCGAGAACAGCGCGGTCAGCACGCCGCCCGGTATCGCGATCGCCGCCAGCATGGCGAGGTCGATCCGCGCCAGCCGGTCGCGTTCGGGCACCGCACGGTTGACGGTCCAGGTCGCCACGACGAGGGCACAGCCGAGCACGATCGAGAAGCTCTTGTAACCGAGCAGCACCGCGCGCCCGTCGAACGCGACCAGCCGCTGCGTCGCCAGCAGTGCCGGCAGCGACAGCGCCAGCACCAGCGCGCAGACGCGCCAGTAGTCCGAGGCGCGCACCCGCGCCTCGAGCGGCCCCGGCTCGTGCTGGTGATGCAGCCGGTCGGTCCAGCGCAGCGCGCCGAGGCTCATCCCGAACGCCTGGATCCCCATCGACACCGCCACCACCTGCAACGGATCGAGCGCCATGACGCCGTGATCGCGCAGCGCGTTGAACACCGGCACGAACACCACCCCGCCGCCGGTCCCGCTGGCATTGGCGACGATGGCGCCCACCACGCCGATACCGGGCAGGAACCACAGCGCTTCGATCAGGCCGCTATCGGTGTCGACCGGCACCCAGCATGCCACCCAGACGCACACCAGCAGCGCCCCGCCCGCCAGCGTCAGCGCCGAACCGTGGCGCAGCGCCGGCTGGACCGCGTTCAGTCGAGATTGGGCCTGAGCCATCGCTCCGCCGTAGCAAGATCGACCCCGCGCCGCGCGGCGTAATCCTCGAGCTGGTCGCGACCGATGCGCGCGACGCCGAAATATTCGCTCTCGGGGTGTCCGAAATAGAACCCGCTCACCGCCGCGGTCGGCAGCATGGCGAAATTCTCGGTCAGCGTGAGGCCGGCATTCTCCTCCGCATCGAGCAGGTCGAACAGGACCGGCTTGAGCGAGTGGTCGGGGCATGCGGGATAGCCCGGCGCGGGGCGGATGCCGCGATACTGCTCCCTGATCAGCGCCTCGTTGGCGAGCTGCTCGCCCGGGGCATAGCCCCACAGGTCAGTGCGGACATGGCGGTGGAGGCGCTCGGCGAAGGCTTCGGCGAGCCGGTCGGCGAGCGATTTGAGCAGGATGTCCGAATAATCGTCCTTGGCGTCCTTGAAACGCGCGGAATGCGGCTCGATCCCGTGGATGCCGACCGCGAAGCCGCCGATCCAGTCGCCCGCCGGATCGATGAAATCGGCGAGGCACATATTGGCCCGGTCGCGCGATTTCTTCACCTGCTGGCGCAGGAACGGCAGGACGACGTGGTCCTCGCGACTGGTGCGGTGGATGGTGACGTCGTCGCCGTCGCGCGCGCACGGCCAGAAGCCCGCGACGCCCTTGGCGGTGAGCCATTTCTCCGCGACGATCCGGTCGAGCATGGCATCGGCGTCGCGCTTGAGATCGCGCGCGGTCTCGCCGACGACCTCGTCGTCGAGGATCGCGGGGTACGTGCCCGCCAGTTCCCATGCGCGGAAGAACGGCGTCCAGTCGATGTAGTCGCGCAGATCGGCAAGATCCCAGTCGTCGAACACGTGCACGCCCGGCCGGTCGGGCGGGGCGGGCTTATCGCTGTAGAACGGGTCGTAGTGGTTCGCCCGCGCTTCCTCGAGCGACAGCAGCACGCTTTTCGACTTGCCCTCGCGCGCCTCGCGGACCCTGGTGTATTCGCCCGCGGTCTCTTCGACGAAGCCGTCGCGTTGCGTGTCCGACAGCAGCCGGCTCGCCACCCCGACGGCGCGGCTCGCGTCGAGCACGTGGATCACGGGGCCGTCATAGGCGGGATCGATCCTGAGCGCGGTGTGGACCTTGCTGGTGGTTGCGCCGCCGATCAGCAGCGGCATCGACATGTCGGCCGCCTGCATCTCCTCGGCGACAGTGACCATCTCGTCGAGCGAGGGGGTGATCAGGCCCGACAGGCCGATCATGTCCGCCTCGTTCTCGTTCGCCGCTTCGAGGATTTTCGCCCACGGCACCATCACCCCGAGATCGACCACCTCGTAGCCGTTGCACTGCAGCACCACGCCGACGATGTTCTTGCCGATATCGTGGACGTCGCCCTTCACCGTGGCCATCACGATGGTGCCCTTGGCTTTCGCGCCTTCCTCCTTCTCCGCCTCGATGAACGGGATCAGGTGCGCGACCGCCTTCTTCATCACGCGGGCGGACTTGACCACTTGCGGCAGGAACATCTTCCCCGAACCGAACAGGTCGCCGACGACGTTCATGCCGTCCATCAGCGGGCCTTCGATAACCTCGATCGGGCGGCCGCCCGAGGCCGCGACCAGTTCGCGCGCCTCCTCGGTATCGGTGACGACATGCGCGTCGATGCCCTTGACCAGCGCGTGTTCGAGCCGCTTCTTCACGTCCCAGCCGCGCCATTCCTCGGCCGCCTTTTCGTCCGCAGCGCTCTTGCCCTTGTAGCTCTCCGCGAGGTCGATCAGGCGTTCGGTCGCGTCCTCGCGGCGGCACAGGATGACATCCTCGCACGCCTCGCGCAGTTCGGGCTCGATCGTATCGTAGACGTCGAGCTGGCCGGCATTGACGATCGCCATGTCGAGCCCCGCGGGGATCGCGTGGTAGAGGAACACCGAATGCATCGCGCGGCGCACGGTCTCGTTGCCGCGGAAGCTGAAGCTGAGGTTGGACAGGCCGCCCGACGTCCTGGCGTACGGGCACACCGCCTTGATCTCGGCGACCGCCTCGATGAAGTCGAGCCCGTAGCGGTTGTGCTCCTCGATCCCCGTCGCCACCGCGAAGATGTTGGGGTCGAAGATGATATCCTCGGGCGGGAAGCCAATCCCGGTGAGCAATTCGTAGGCGCGGGTGCAGATGTCGACCTTGCGGTCCCTGGTGTCGGCCTGCCCGGTCTCGTCGAACGCCATCACCACCGCGGCAGCGCCGTAATCCATGCATTTGCGTGCATGGGCGAGGAATTCCTCCTCGCCTTCCTTCATGCTGATCGAATTGACGATCGGCTTGCCCGAAACGCATTTGAGCCCCGCCTCGATCACGTCCCATTTCGAGCTGTCGACCATCACCGGAACGCGCGCGATATCGGGCTCGGCGGCGATCAGCTTGAGGAAGGTGGTCATGGCGTGCTCGGCGTCGAGCAGGCCTTCGTCCATATTGACGTCGATCACCTGCGCGCCGTTCTCGACCTGGTCGCGCGCGACCTCGACCGCGGTCTCGTAATCGTCCGCCATGATCAGCTTCTTGAACCGGGCCGAGCCGGTCACGTTGGTGCGTTCGCCGATATTGACGAATTGCGCCCCGGTTGGGCGGGCGGTGGTTTGCGCGTCGGTCATTTCTTGTCCGTCATCCCAGCGAAAGCTGGGATCTGGTCCAGCTGGGTCGGGCGGTTTGGAGAGAGATCCCAGCTTTCGCTGGGATGACGTGTGTGCTCATGCCGCTATCGAAAAGGGTTCGAGCCCGGCAAGCCGCATCCCGGTCTCGACCTCGGGAACCGCCCGCGGGGCCACCCCCTCGACCGCCTGCGCCATCGCGGCGATATGGTCGGGCGTCGAACCGCAGCAGCCGCCGACGATATTGACCCGCCCGTTTTCGGCCCAGACGCGGATCTTCCTCGCGGTTTCCTCGGGCAGCTCGTCGTATTCGCCGAGTTCGTTGGGCAGGCCGGCATTGGGATAGGCCATCAGCAACGTATCGGCGATACCCGACAGCAATTGCACGTGCGGACGCAGCTGCTCCGCGCCGAAGCTGCAATTGAGCCCGACCGTGACCGGCTTGGCATGCCGCACCGCGTACCAGAACGCCTCGACCGTGTGCCCCGACAGGTTGCGCCCCGACAGGTCGGTCAGCGTCAGCGAGATCATCAGCGGGATCTCCCGCTCCAGTTCGCGCTCGAGCTGCTTCACCGCCATGATCGCGGCCTTGCAGTTGAGCGTGTCGAACACCGTCTCGATCAGGATCGTGTCGCAGCCGCCCTCGAGCAGCGCGGCGCATTGTTCGCGATAGACCTCGACGATCTCGTCGAAGGTCACCTCGCGGAAACCGGGATCCTCGACATCGGGCGACAGCGACAGCGTCTTGTTGGTCGGCCCGACCGCGCCGCACACGAAGCGCGGTCTGCCGTCCTGCTCGGTGCGCGCGTCGCACGCCTCGCGGATGACCTTCGCCGCCGCGACATTGATCTCGTGCACCAGCCCCTCGGCGCCGTAATCGGCCTGGCTGATGCGGTTCGCGTTGAAGGTGTTGGTCGCCAGCACCGTCGCGCCCGCATCTAGATAGGCGTCGCAAATCTTGCGGATCACCTGCGGCTGGGTCAGGTTGACGAGGTCGTTATTGCCCTTCTGGTCCGCCTCCAGCCCGGTATCGCCGGCATAGTCCTCCGCTGCCAGCCTGGCGCGCTGGATCGCGGTGCCGTAGGGGCCGTCCTTGACCAGGATGTTCGCCGTCGCGGCTTCGATCAGTCTCTCGCGGATGCTCATCTGCCCTGCTCCTTCGGGCGCATGCCGAGCATGTGGCAGATCGCGTAGCTCAGCTCGGCTCGGTTCAAGGTATAGAAATGGAATTGCCGCACCCCGCCCGCATAGAGGCGGCGACACAGCTCGGCGGCGATCGTGGCGCTGACCAGCTGGCGCGCCTCGGGGCGTTCGTCGAGCCCTTCGAACAGGCCCTGCATCCAGTGCGGGATCGCGGTGCCGCACATGTCCGACATGCGGCGGACCGCGGCGAAGCTCATCACCGGCATGATGCCGGGCACGATCTCGCCCCCGATTCCCGCCGCCGCCGCGCGGTCGCGGAATTGGAAAAAGCAATGCGGGTCGAAGAAGAACTGCGTGATCGCGCGGCTCGCCCCGGCCTCGAACTTGGACTTGAGATTGTCGAGATCGGCCTGCGCGTCGGGCGAATCGGGATGCACTTCGGGATAGGCGGCGACCGAAATCTCGAACGGCGCAACGTCCTTCAGCCCCGCGATCAGCTCGGCCGCATTGGCGTAGCCGCCCGGATGCGGCGAATATTTCGACTGCCCGTCGGGCGGATCGCCGCGCAGCGCGACGATATGGCGGATGCCCTCTTCCCAGTAATGCCGCGCGACCGCGTCGACCTCTTCGCGCGTCGCCTCGACGCAGGTCAGGTGCGCGGCGGCGGGGATGCCCGCCTCGTTCTGGATCCGTACCACCTGCTCGTGCGTGCGCTCGCGGGTCGAGCCGCCCGCGCCGTAAGTGACCGAGACGAAACGCGGCCCCAGCGGCCCGAGCGTCGCCACGCTGTCCCACAGCGTCTGCGCCATCTTCTCGTTCTTGGGCGGGAAGAACTCGAACGACACCTCGATATCGCCCGCCAGTCCCTCGAACAGCGGGCTGTCGAGCGCGGTGCGCGCTTCGTGCATCTGGTCGAGTGCCAAGTGATTCGAACTGCTCATCGCGCCGCCTTCCTGCTGGTGACATCCTCGGGCCCTCCCCGGCGGGTGCCGAGCCAGATCTTGACCACCAGCTCGCCCTCGTCGAGCGCGATCGGCGGGGCGGGATCGTAGCCCGCCTCGGACAGCAGCGTGTCGAGCGCGCCGTCGGTGAAGCCGAGCCGGGCATGCGCATGGCGGTCGCGCAGTTCCTCGTGCTGGTGGGCGGCGAAGTCGACAATCGCAATCCGTCCCCCGGGGCGGGCGACGCGCGCCGCTTCGGCCAGCGCGGCCGTCGGATCCTGAGCGAAGTGCAGCACCTGATGGAGCAGCACGGTGTCGAAGCTGTGCGGGGCGAAGGGCAAGGCGGCGAAATCGCCCTGCACCAGCTCGACCCGGCCGGCGGGCAGGTCCTGCAGCTTGGCGCGTGCGACCCGCAGCATGTCGAGGCTCTTGTCGAGCGCGACCACGCGCGCGGCCTTGCCCGAGAACAGTTCGGCCATCCGTCCGGTGCCGGTGCCGATATCGAGCACCTCGCCCAGCGGCTCGCCGTCGAGCGCCTCGGCGAGCCGCCGCTCGACCAGGTCGTCGGGGCTGTGGAGTTTGCGCAACTCGTCCCATTCCTCGGCGTGGCGGGCGAAATAGGCCTCGGCGCTGCTCGCGCGCGCGGCGCGGATCGCGGCGAGCTGGCGGCGGTCGTCCGCGCAGGCGGCGGCGAAGTCCGCGTCCTCGCGCTCGGCGATGGCGAGCAGGCGGGCGACCGCTTCGCCGACCGCATTGCCGCGCTCGCGCCCGGCACTTGCACGCAGGAACACCCAGCTGCCTTCGCGATGCCGCTCGGCCAGCCCGGCGTCGCACAATATTCCGGCATGGCGCGAGACGCGCGGCTGGCTCTGCCCGAGCACCTGCGCCAGCTCGCCGACCGCCAGTTCCATCGCCGACAGCAGCCGCATGATCCGCAGCCTGGTGGGGTCGGCAAGCGCCCGCATGATCGTCTCGATCCGCATCAAGAGCGACATATAAAGATATTTTTATATGTGCAAGCGAAGTAGGTGCCGCGTTCGAAGAGGCTCCGTTTGCGCGACCGTCCAAGGCGTTGCGTGGCCCTCCCCCTTGACGGGGGAGGGATAGCGGAGGTTATGCCCGCAAAAGCGGGTATTACCGCAGCTTGGGTGAGGGAGATTGGCCAGCGCTGCGCCCGTCCCCCTCATCCAAGGTCCGCTAGGCGCCTGCGGCGCCAAGCTTCCCTATCCTTCTCCCGTCGAGGGAGAAGGAGCTTCCACCTCGTCACCGCCGGAAAACAGACTCGCCCCCGTCCCGGAACCACGTCTATGCCCGCCCCAAAGGAGCCCCCCATGCAATACACCCAGTTCGGCAATACCGGCCTCACCGTTTCGCGGCTGTGCCTCGGCTGCATGAGCTTCGGCGATGCGTCGAAGGAAGGCCACGACTGGGCGATGGATTTCGACGCCTCGCGCCCGATGGTCCGGCAGGCGCTCGAGGCGGGGATCAATTTCTTCGACACCGCCAACGCCTATTCGGGCGGGACGAGCGAGGAATATACCGGCAAGCTGCTGGGGGAGATGGCCCGGCGCGACGAGGTGGTGATCGCGACCAAGGCGTTCTTCCGCTGGCGCCAGGCGCCCAACACCGGCGGGCTCTCGGCCAAGGCGCTGATGCACGCGGTCGACGACAGCCTCAGCCGGCTCGGCACCGACTATATCGACCTCTACCAGATCCACCGGCTCGACCCGCTCACCCCGATGGAGGAGATCGTCGAGACCCTGGATGCGATCGTGCGCAGCGGCAAGGTGCGCTATCTCGGCGCATCGAGCATGTATGCATGGCAGTTCCAGAAGCTGCTCCACCTCGCCGACCAGGCCGGGCTGAAGAAATTCGTCTCGATGCAGAACTATGTGAACCTGCTCTACCGCGAGGAGGAGCGCGAGATGCTGCCGCTGTGCGAGGACTACGGGATCGCGGTGATGCCGTGGAGCCCGCTCGCGCGCGGCAGGCTGGCGCGGCCCGCGGGCACGGGCGGCACCGAGCGCGCCGACACCGACCGGCTGCAGCCGGTGCTTTACAGCCGCACCGAGGAAGCCGACCGCAAGGTCATCGACGCGGTCGAAGCGATCGCCGAGGCGCGCGGCGTGCCGATGGCGCAAGTCGCGCTCGCCTGGGTGCTGCACAAGCCCGAGGTCACCAGCCCGATTGTCGGAGCGACCAGGGCGAAGCATATCGACGATGCCGTCGCGGCGCTCGACCTGACGCTGACGAAGGAGGAAATCGGCGCGCTCGAAGCGCCCTATGTCCCGCATGAAGTCACTGGAATCTTTGGCATGCCGCCCGCCGAGCTGACCGTTTCCGTGGCCGATTAACCACAGTTTCCGACCGATTTTCAGGAACCCCGGCGCCAACCCGTGCATTTACAGCGCCGGACGGAGGGTAATGTTTCACGGTCATGGAGGACCACCATGTCGAGTTCCACCTTCCGCAGCAGTCGGCCCGATGGCTGGATCCAGCCGCGCCCCTATAGCGACCCGACGCTGCGCAGGACGCGTTACGGCCCGATTCAGCCGATGACGCAGCCCGGCTTCTTCGCGCGCCTGCTCGGCCGCGCCTGACGCCGGGATCACCAACCGAAAAACAAAGGGCCGGTCGTCGCGACCGGCCCTTTTTCGTTACGCCGACCCGGGCCGTCAGTACTCTTCGGGCTCTTCGGGGGTCTCCTCGTGAAAGTCCCGGCCGGCGGTCCGCTCGCCGCGCGCCAGCGCAAAGACCACGCCCGACAGCAGCGCCAAAGCGATCACGTTGGGCAGCAGCATCGTCGCGTTGGAGATATCGCCCAGCCGCCACACCAACTCGCTCGGTTGTGCGGCACCGACAAAGATCACCAGACACCACAGCACGCGCCAGCTGAAATGCAGCCTCTTTTCGCCGGCTCGCGTCGATCCGGGAGTACGGTCGTAGAGGAAGGTGATCGCGCGTTCGCCGTAATAGGACCACGTCAGCAGAGTGGTGAACACGAACAGCAGCAGCGCGATCGAGGCGACCAGCGTGCCGATCGGAATGCTGCCGATCTCGACCGGGAAGGCGGCGGCGAAGGCGCCGCTGGTCATTTCGAAGCCGACCCGGTCGGATTGCCACGCATGCGCCACCGCTTCCCCGCCGGCGGTGAACTCGCCGCGCACGGTCAGGATGACCAGCGCGGTCATGGTGCAGATCACGATCGTGTCGATGAAGGTGCCGAGCATCGCCATCCGGCCCTGCTGTTCGGGATCGTCGGTCTGCGCGACCGCGTGCGCGATCGGGGTCGAACCCTGCCCCGCCTCGTTCGAGAACAGCCCGCGCGCCACGCCCGCGCGGATCGCCATGATGATCGCCGCGCCGGTGAAGCCGCCGACCGCGCTTTGCGGGTTGAACGCACCGTGGAAGATCAGCGCGAAGGTCTCGCCCAGGTCGCCGAAATTGAGGATCAGCGCGATCACCGCCATCACGATATAGGCCGCCGCCATGAACGGCACGACGCTTTCCGCGACCCGCCCGATCGACTTGATCCCGCCGATGATGACCACGAAGACGAGGATCGCGACGAGCAGCCCGCCGAGCCATTCCTCGAGCCCGAACAGCTCGTTGAGTCCGTCGGCCACCGCATTGGCCTGGATCGAATTGCCCGTCACCAGCGCGCTGAACAGCGTGCCGAGGCAGAAGATCACCGCCAGCCAGGTGAATTTCGGACCGAGGCCGAGCATGATGTAGCTCATCGGACCGCCGCGCTTGACCCCGTCGCTGGTCGTCTCGCGATAGCGGATCGCCAGCGAGCCTTCGGCGAAAGCCAGCGCCATGCCGAACAAAGCGGTGATCCACATCCAGAACACCGCGCCCGGCCCGCCCAGCGCGATCGCGGTCGCGACCCCGGCGAGGTTGCCGGTGCCGACCTGCCCCGACAGCGCGGTCGAGAGCGCGGCGAAGGGCGAAATCTCGCCCGCGCCGGAGCCCTTGCGCGAGGCGAACAGCCCCTTGATCGCCGCGCCGAACCTGGTCAGCGGATAGAATTTGAGGCCGACCATGAACCACAGGCCGACGCCGAGCAGGATCAGCGCCAGCGGCGGGAAGGGTATCACCGCCTCGCCGTTCCACGTCCCGCCCCAGATGAAATCGGATATGTTGGTGACCGGCTGCACCAGCCGCTCGCCCAGACTCGTTTCCTGGCCTGTCGCCATGTCGAAATGTCCCCTCATGCGTCCCTTGTCGAAGCGATGCAGGCTATAGGCGGTTGCGCGGCTTTGCCAGTGCTAAAGTTGCGGTTGCAGCGAGCGCCAAGCCGCGCCTTGCTTTTGCGCGGCGGGCCGCCTAAATGCGCAGCCGTCTTCCGACATTGGAAACAACGAAAGCCCTCCCGGACTTGAACCGGGGCGGCGATCCCCCAATTCCGGAAGGCAGTAACAGGTTTATTCAGGACGAGGGTCAGCCCATGGCCGAAGAGAGCAAGCGCAAGACATCCCCGGCGGAGTTCGTCGCCCAGGTCCGTGCCGAAGGCCGCAAGGTCGTGTGGCCGACCCGCGAGGAAACCATCCGCACCGCGATCTTCGTGTTCATCATGATGGTGATCCTGTCGCTGTTCTTCCTCGGCATCGATTCGGTATTCGGCGCGGTCGTGCAATGGCTGCTGTCGCTGGCCTGATTTATCGGCCTGATCGCGCAAGGATTTAGACGGGACTTACAATGGCACGCTGGTACATCATCCACGCCTATTCGGGCTTCGAGAACAAGGTGCGCGACGCGATCATCTCCGAAGCCGAACGGCTCGGCCTGTCCGAGGCGGTGGAAGAGGTCGAGGTCCCGACCGAGACCGTGACCGAGATCAAGCGCGGCAAGAAGGTGCAGGTCGAGCGCAAGTTCATGCCCGGCTACGTGCTCGCCAAGCTGACCATGACCGACGACGTCTACCACCTGGTCAAGAACACCCCCAAGGTGACCGGCTTCCTCGGCAACAACAACAAGCCGCAGCCGATCTCCGAGAAGGAGGCCGCGCGCTATTTCGGCGGGGTCGAGGAGGCGAAGAGCCAGCCGAAGCAGGAAATCAGCATCGATTACGAGATCGGCGACCAGGTCAAGGTGCTCGACGGGCCCTTCGCCAGCTTCAACGGCGTGGTCGAGGAGCTCGATTTCGACAAGCAGAAGGTCAAGGTCAGCGTCTCGATCTTCGGCCGCGCGACCCCGGTGGAACTCGATTTCGACCAGGTCGAACTGGTGAAGTAAACGAACCGGGGAGGAACGGCGATGGCAGCGAGACGCGGTTTGCACGCCCTCCTGCCGGCCCTTCTCCTGGCGCTCGGCACGCTCGCACAAGCACCGCTCGCCGCGCAGGATAGCGGCGCCGTCTCCGCCGCCGAGCGCGCGCGGTTCGGCCATGGGAACCTGCGCCCCGGCGCCGACGGCAACGATCCCTCCTCCCCGCGCTACGCCAATTTCGACGAGGCCAAGGCCGGCGATCTCGCGCCGCCGCCGTTGTTCGCCGCACCCGAAGATGCGACGCCCGCAGGCTGGCCCGCGCGCCGCGCCGAGCTGGCGCGGATGGTCGAGGACGAATGGGTCGGGCGTATCCCGCCCGCCGCCGACGCGCTGACGGTGGATTGGGAACGCGAGGTCACACCCGAGGGCGGGGAGCATTGGATCGGGCGCGTCGGCCCCGACGGCGGGCCGGTGGTCGACGGCGTGCTGACGCTGCCCGAGCAAAGTGCCGGCCCCGTGCCGGTGGTGATCGAATACACCTATGTCTGGCCGCCCGGCTTCCGCTTTCGCGGTCCGCCGCCGCCATCGCTGCGCGACGCGGCGCTGGCGCGCGGCTGGGGGCATGTCGCCTATCGCCCGACGCTGCTGCAGGCCGACGATCTCGGCAAGATCGCCGACGGTGTCATCGGCCTCGCCGGCTGGCCGCGCGCCGAGCGCGACTGGGGCGCGCTGCGCGCCTGGGGCTGGGGTGCAAGCCGGTTGCGCGAACGGCTCGCCGCCGATCCGCGCATCGACGGCAGCCGCGTTGCGCTCGCTGGCCATTCGCGCTTCGGCAAGGCGGTGCTGGTCGCCGCCGCGTTCGACCACGGTTTCGCCGACGCGCTGGTCTCGAGCAGCGGCGCGGGCGGGGCCAAGCTGATGCGGCGCGATTTCGGCGAGCGGATCGAGAACATGGCCGATCCCTACGCCTCGATCTGGTATGCCGCGCGGATCCGCCACTATGCCGGGCGCGCGAGCGTGGCCGACTGGCCGGTCGACGCGCATATGCTGATCGCCTTGCGCGCGCCGCGCCCGCTGCTGATCGCGACCGGGCTCGCCGAACAGGGCGACGGGTGGACCGATCCGCACGGACAATGGCTCGCCACGCTGGCGGCGCGCGAGGCGTGGCGGGCGGCGGGCGCGGAGACCTTCGCCGCGACCGGCCGTCCGGAACCCGGCAGCGGCCCGGTCGATACGCCGCTCGCCTTCCTGCAGCACGGCGAGGGCCATGTGATGTGGCCCGCCTACGACGCGTTTCTCGCCCATGCCGAGCGATTCGCTCACGGCACCGGAGACGCGAATCCCTAGCGCGCAGGCGCAAGACCGCCCGCCAGCGTCGGACAGGGTGCTCAACGGGCCCTTCCCCGCCAATCTTTGTGACAATTCGGCAACAAATGACGCTCCGGGGCGCTTCCGGCAGCCGATTCTGCTGCGGACGCGCGATACTCGGCACGGCGGGGCGTTTTAGCTGACCTTCGAGCAAGAAGTGCTATCTTGCCGTCTCAAGTTAAAACGGAGTTGCACTTGGTTTGTCAAATAGCCAAGTTTTTTTACTAGGCTTTACTTGATCGAAAACCCCCTAATCGTCAAGTCGCGAAACGGCGAATATTAGCCAAAAACAACGATATAATCGAATTTGCTTGTGCCCCCCGATTTTCGCGGCATTTTCCCCCTCCTTGGTTTTCCAAGGGGTCTTTCAGGGGGCAGTAATGCGCTATTTTTCCGTTAAGTTTCAGTCATTTGTTTTGGCAACCTCGGCGCTCGCCCTGGTCCATGGCCAGGCCGCGGCCCAGACCGCCGAGGCCGAGGTGCCCGCAAATGAAACCGAAGAAGAGCCGATCGTCGTCATCGGGACGCAGATCCAGGGCGCGCAGATCAACGACGTGCTGCCCGTCACCGTGCTCGACGAGCAGGCGATCGAGAACACCGGCGCTTCGTCGGGCGACGAGCTGTTCCGCTCGATCCCGCAGGCGGGCACGGTGGCCTTCAACGAGCAGAACGCGACCACGCAGAACAGCGCGCGCGGCGATGTCGGCTCGATCAATCTGCGCGATCTCGGCACCGGCAACACGCTTCTGCTGATCAACGGCCGCCGCATGACGCTGCATCCCGGCTTCCAGACCGAGCTGCTGGTGCCGGTGGTCTCCTCCGACACCAACGAGATCGCGCCGGGCAGCGTGCGCAGGATCGAGGTGCTGCGCGACGGCGCCTCGGCGATCTACGGCGCCGACGCGGTTGCCGGGGTGGTCAACACCATCCTCAAGGGCAACATGAAGGGCGGCT
Organism: uncultured Altererythrobacter sp.; assembly: GCA_913055875.1. Taxonomy (GTDB): domain Bacteria; phylum Pseudomonadota; class Alphaproteobacteria; order Sphingomonadales; family Sphingomonadaceae; genus CAJXJY01. The sequence goes on along the minus strand of CAJXJY010000001.1, from coordinate 601,409 downwards.
TCATCGAGGGCGACTGGCGCGCCTCGGACGGCACCAGCCTCTACAATTACCGCCTCAGCGGCGGGTTCGGGTTCGATTTCGGCGGCGGGCGCGGCAATCTGACCGTCTATGGCGGCTATTTCCACGAGAACGGCCTGCTCGCCTCGGAACGCGACTATGCCGGCGAGGAAGACCGGCGGCCGCTGGTAGTGGGCACGCCGTTCGAGGACGACGCCTCGTTCAACAACCGCAACACCTTCGGTCCGTTCGGCCAGTTCGACATCCAGGGCCCCTCGCCCGCCAGCCGCACGCCGATCGGCGACGACGATTTCTATCTCCAGCCGGATTATTTTCCGAACTGCGCACTCGATTTCGGCAACGGCATCTGCGCCCGCGCGGGCACCACGCCGACCACCGACGTGCGCTACAACACCAATTTCGGCAACCACCTCTACAGCCGCAAGAACCGCTACAACGCGATGGCGCTGCTCAATTACGAACTGACCGACAATCTCGAAGCCTATTTCGAAGGCAGCTATTACCGCTCGGAAAACCGCCGCTTCATCGAGGCCTCGGCGATCCTCAGCGCGGTGCCGGTGGGGATTTCGCGCAACGCCTATTACAACCCGTTCGGCCCCGTCACGCGCAACGGCCAGCCCAATCCCGAACGCCTGCCCGGCACCACGATCGCCGCCGGCGGCGCCGACGTCATCATGGAGCGCTACCGCTTCGTCGATGTCGGCAATCGCGACGTATCGGTCGACAAGGACACCTACCGCCTGGTCGCGGGGTTGCGCGGCAATTTCGGCGCGTGGGACTTCGATACCGGCTTCCTCTACTCGGAAGCCGATTCGGTCGACCTCGCGCGCAACCGCGTCTCGCTGACGCTGATGCAGCAGCAGATCAACCTGACCACGCCCGACGCCTACAACCCGTTCAACGGCGGCTGCGTCGATTCCGACCCGGGCGAGGGCGACTGCACGCCCAACCCGCAATCCTCGATCGACCCGTTCCGGATCGACGTCTTCCGCAAGGGCGGCACCAGCCTCGCGCTGGCCGATTTCAAGCTCAGCCGCGACGACCTGTTCTCGCTGCCGGGCGGCAATCTCGGCGTCGCTGCGGGCATCGAGTGGCGCCGCGAGACCTTCTACGACGATCGCGACCCGCGGCTCGACGGCACCATCACCTTCACCGACAGCGTGACCGGCGAGTTCAATGGCAGCGACGTCGCGGGCACCAGCCCCTCGCCCGACACCAGCGGCGAACGCAACGTCTATTCGGCCTTCGCCGAGGTGTTCGTGCCGGTGGTGAGCCCCGACATGGATATCCCGCTGGTGGAGGAATTCAACGTCCAGCTCGCGGGCCGGATCGAGCATTTCGACGACATCGACGCGACCGCGATGGTCCCGCGCATCGCGGCGTCGTGGACCACCTTCCCGGGTGTCACCTTGCGCGGTGCATGGTCGGAAGGCTTCCGCGCGCCGAACCTCGTCCAGGTCAACGACGAGGGCACCACCCGCTCCAACACGCGCGACGACTTCGTCGTGTGCCAGGCGCGGGTCGAGAAGGGCACGCTGTCCAATCTCGGCGCGTGCCCCGGCGCGGGTACGATCAGCTTCCGTTCGGGCACCGAGAACCTCGAGCCCGAGGACAGCGAGAGCATCAATGTCGGCATCGTGCTCGAACCGGGCTTCATTCCCGGCCTGACGCTGACCGCGGACTACTGGCGGGTCAAGCAGACCGGGCTGGTCGGCACGTTCGGCGACGACAACGCGATCGCGCTCGACCTGCTGCGCCGCCTCAACGGCAGCACCAATCCGAACGTGATCCGCGAGGATCCGACCGCCGACGACATCGCGCTGTTCACCGGCACCAGCCTCGCCCCGGCGGGGGCGATCATCCAGGTGCTCGACCCCTACCTAAACCTCGACAGCCGTCTGTCGAAGGGGTGGGATTTCGGCCTGTTCTACCGCGTGCCCGATTTCGGCCTCGGCCAGTTCCGCCTGCGCTTCAACGCGGCGCGGCTGACGAGCTTCATCCAGTCGGCGGGCCCGGACGGGCAGGAACTGCTCGACGGCATCGCCGACGGTACCCTGCCGACCGACGTCACCGTCGGCGGGCTGGGCCAGCTGCTCGAGATCGAGGGACGTCCCAAATGGCGCTTCAACGCCGCGGTCAACTGGGAGGACGGCCCGGTCGATATCGGGCTCTACGGCCAGTATACCGGCGCGGTGTGGGACACCAGCGTGACCCGCGACGTGCTGATCGAATCGGACGATCCGAACGCCAATTTCTACCGCGTCGACGACTGGTTCACGGTCAATTTCTCGATCGCCTACTCGATCAACAACGACACTCCGCTCGACGGCACGCGGCTGCGTTTCGCGATCAACAACCTGTTCGACAAGGACCCGCCGCTGGCCGACGAGACCTACGGTTTCTTCAGCGAGCTGCACACGGCGCGCGGCCGCGTGTTTCACGTCGAACTGCGCAAGAAGTTCTGACCCGCGGAACGGTCGGGACGAAGACTGGGGGAGCTTCGGCTCCCCCGTTTTTTGGGTACGCTGCTTTCCTTGCGAACGCGCAGGCCCTTCCCCCTCGAGGGGGAAGGATAGGGGAGCTTGGCGCCGAAGGCGCCTAGCGGACCTTGGATGGGGGGTGAGAGCCGCGTGTGCCATTCGCCCTCATCCAAGCTGCGGTAACTCCTTCGGAGCAACCTCCGCTATCCTTCCCCCATGGGGGAAGGAGCGATGTTGCGGCGATGCGCGTTCCCTCTCGGAGCCATTTGTTGCGTGCGGGCCGGACCTCCGTCTGGCCGTTGCGGCACCGGCCCACTCCCCCGCCCTTCCACGCGTTTTAGTCATCCGGCGGTGACGAAGCCCGTCACGGCGCGGCAATCGTCGGCCCGCCGGGGCTGTTCCGTCCCACGCCCCCACCCGGCCACCCATAGGTTACTATGGTCGGGGTGCCCGGGTGGGGGCGTGGGACGGAACAGCAAGGGAAGCACGGAGGTGCTTCCCGCACGCAACAAGGACTCCGGGCGGGGGAGTGGGCCGGTGCCGCTTTTGGCGGTCCGACACTTGCAACCCAGCAACAGCCCTCGGCACCACCGCAAAATCATCTCGCACACGCGCTGATCGTCCGCGCCTCGATCCGCGCGCGCTCGGCCTTGACTCGCGACGCGAACGAGGTGTGCGCCCTCAGTTCGATCCGCTGGCGCTCGCATTTCTTGAGCTGGAAGCGGACCTTGCGCGCGCCGAAATCGAGCGACACCTTGCGGAAATGCTCCATCAGGTCGGTGCCGAGCAGCAGAGCGGGCGTCTCGTCGAGCCCGAACACCCGGAACGGCGGCACATCGGCGAAGGCGATCGGCACGTTGTACACCTTGACCGGGCCGAGCTGGAGCTCGCGCACGATCACGACTTCGAGATCTGCCGGCTTGCCGGTGACGCCCGCAATGCCAACCGTCAGCCGGTCGCGCGAGCGCGTGCGGCGGAACAGCAGGTCCTTCAACGCGGCGTTGCCGATGCTGATCTCGGTGCCGGTATCGATCACCGCCTCGACCGCATGCCTGCCGGCCTCGACCTCGGTCAGGATCAGCTGGCCGCGCTGCAGCCGCGCGCGGACCACGATCTCGCCGCCCCATTCGGGTTCGGGATCGTCGGTACCGTCGACAGTGATCGTGCGGTTCTCGAAATCCATCATCAGCCGCTGGTCGACCAGCGCGTCGAGCCCGATCATCCCCTCCGCACCGATATGGCGCTCGCGCAGCACGGGCACTTTGAGCCCCTCGAACGTCGCCGGGCCCAGCTGCAGGCTGTCGACCGTGACGCGCTCGACCCAGGTCGTTTCGGTCATCGCGTTCAGGATGCGCGGCTCGGCCGCCGGCATGGCGAGCGCCGCCGCGATCCGCTGCCCGACCACCGAGGTATCGGCGCCGCTGTCGACGATGAACCGGTAGGGCCCGGTATCGTTGACCCGCACCTCCACCGTCATCCGGCTGGCGAGCATGTCGGCGTCGATCTCCTCCCCGCCGATCGCGAGCTCCTCGTCGAATTCGGCCGGGGGGAGCGTGGTGCGGACCGATTCGGGATCCTCCGCCCCGGGCTCCGCCGGCTGGCTGCTCGCGGCCGATGCGCAGGCCAGGGCGCTGCAGAGAAGCGCCGCACGCACAACACGCGCGGCGAATGCGGGTTCGATCCGTCCAACGGTCATGATCCCGGCAGCCTGCCCCGGACGAACGCCGCAGTCTACTGCCTATCGACGAAAGTCCGAGCCGCGTCCGCCGAGGCCGGGACGCATACGGCTATTTCGTCTTGCGCTTTTTCGCTGCGGGCTGCTTGCCCTTGGTCGATTTCATCGCCGCCAGCTCGGCCGCGATATCGGCATCGCGCTGCAGCGAGGCGATTTCGGCGTCGACGCTCGCCGGTGCGGGCTCGGCCCTGTCGCCGCTCGCGAAACCGGCCCGCCGTTCCATGCGCGCGATACGATCGAGGCGGCGGTCGGTGCGGCTGTCGCCGGTTCCCTCCGAAGCGCAGCCCTGCCGCCCGCCCGGCATGGACTTGAGGCGGGCGGAGACCTCTGTCCGCTTGGTTTCCAGTTCGCCGATGGCGGCTTCGATTTCGCGCGCTTCCTCGCCGGCTTGCTTCGATTCGGCGGCGAGCGATTTCGCCCGCGCGCGCTCGTCCTCGCGCGCCAGCAGCGCCGACCGGGCGAGGTCTTCGCGCTTGTGATCCATCGCGGTCTTGGCCTTGGCGGTCCATTCCTCCGCCTGCGCCGACACGGCCGTCGCCTGCTCCGCGCAGCGCTCGGCGCGGCGCCTGGCCTGCGACAGCTCGCCGTGAAGGGCGATCAGGCTTTCCTCGATCTCGGTGCACAGATTGCCCAGCATCTTGGCCGGGTTGCTCGCCCGGTCGACCATCGAGTCGACATTGCTCGAAACGAGTTCGCGCACGCGAACGGCGATATGGATCATATGAAACCCCTTCAGTCCGAGGACGATACTAATGGACCGGAATGCTTAAGGAAAGACGATTGTCGCGGGGCTCGCCCGCGCGGCCATGCGGAAACCGTTTTCCTACACGCCGCCGCCTGTGATAGCCTCACTTGAATCGAGTCGCGATCGCCTCACGAAGCCCCGCCATCCCCGGCGGGGCTTCGGCGTTTCGGGGCCGCTCTTTGGGAAAGTTCGTACGGGGCCGCGCGGATGTACTATTTCAACTTGCATTTGTTGCAACTACCCAGCGCCAGCGCGGGCGAATCGCTTGCATTCGTGCGCGAAATCGCTATGTGCGCGCCTTCCTCGGCGACAGCTTTGGAAACCCGTGCGGAAGGCGGAGCGATCCGCTGCTCGACCGCTTACCATGAGCCTCGCGTCTCCGGATGCGCGGCGACAGTGAGAAAGGAGGCCTCTCATGGCCAAGAAGATCGAAGGTTACATCAACCTTCAGGTGCCCGCCGGCATCGCCAATCCCAGCCCGCCCATCGGCCCCGCGCTCGGTCAGCGCGGCGTCAACATCATGGAATTCTGCAAGGCGTTCAACGCCGCCACGCAGGACATGGAAAAGGGCGCGCCGATCCCGACCAAGATCACCGTCTATGCCGACCGCAGCTTCACCTTCGAGACCAAGAGCCCGCCCGCGAGCTTCCTCATCAAGAAGGCGATGAAGATCAAGTCGGGCTCGAAGGAGCCGGGCAAGGACATCATCGGCACGATCAGGACCAGCCAGCTGGCCGAGATCGCCGAAGCCAAGATGAAGGATCTCAACGCCAACGATATCGACCAGGCGGTCAAGATCATCGGCGGCAGCGCCCGCTCGATGGGCATCGAAGTGGTGGAGGGCTGATCATGGCTACGCTGACCAGGAAGCAGAAAGCGGTCGCCGAGCTCGACCGCGAGAAACTCTACACCGTCGACGAGGCGATCGCGACGCTGCGCGAGCACAAGGCGAAGTTCGACGAGACGGTCGAGGTCGCGATGAATCTCGGCGTCGATCCGCGCCATGCCGACCAGATGGTGCGCGGCATGGTGTCGCTGCCCTCGGGCACCGGCAAGGACGTCAAGGTCGCGGTGTTCGCCAAGGGCGACAATGCCGACAAGGCGCTCGCCGCCGGGGCCGACAAGGTCGGTGCCGAAGACCTGATGGAAGACATGCAGGCGGGCAATCTCGATTACGACCGCGTGATCGCCACCCCCGACATGATGGGCGTGGTCGGCCGTCTGGGCAAGGTGCTCGGCCCCAAGGGGCTGATGCCCAACCCCAAGCTCGGCACCGTCACCCCGAACGTCGAGCAGGCGGTCAAGGACGCCAAGGGCGGCCAGGTCGAGTTCCGGGTCGAGAAGATGGGCATCATCCACTCGGGCATCGGCAAGCTGTCGTTCACGGACGAGGGCCTCAAGGCCAATTTCAAGGCGATGACCGACGCGATCGTCAAGGCCAGGCCGAGCGGCGCCAAGGGCAAGTTCGTCAAGAAGGTCTCGCTGACCAGCACGATGGGCCCGGGCCTGAAGATCGATCTCGGCGAGGTCGAAGGGGCGTAATTTTTTGTGCTACCGCGCTGCGCGCTGCTTGAGCGCGCAAATTTTCAAGGGCCGGGGGTGCGAATCTCCGGCCCTTTCGTTTCAACCGCGCAGCGCCTTGCGCGCCGGCGACAGCGCGCCGGTCTTCTCCGCGAGCGATTTCGCGATCGCCACGCCGCCGTCGAACGCCTTGAGCGACCCGAGCAGCAGGCGATTGGGCAGGTCACCCCGCAGCAGCAGGAACGAGCAGCATTCCACGCTGCCGGTGCCGAACATCGCCTTGTGCGCGCCTTCTCCCTCGGTGAAGTCGAACCAGCGGTAGCGTCCCTCCGCAAACAGACGTTCGAGAGCTTCCATCTGCAACACCGTGCCGGGCGAGAGCCTCGCCCAAGCCTCGTCGTAGCCGAGCCAGGCGTAGCGCACGACACCCCGGTCGACCGGCAGGTAGAGATAGCTCACCGCCTCGCCGCCCGCGAAAAGCAGATAGGCGCGTACGCGATCCTGTTCCGCGCGCGAACCCATCTCCTCGCGCGCGGCCTCGTCTTGCGGCAGGCCCGCGTCGAGCAACCGCGCCTGATAGGTTCGCTCGGACAGCGGGACGGCGTGGCGCAGGAATTCCCCCATTTCCGAGGAGGTGCGATATTCTCGGATATCGAGCTCTCCCCCAGCTTCCCTGGCGAATTTGCGGCACTTGCGGCGCAAGGTGGAGCGGGTCTTCGCCGAGAAGCACGCGAGATAGTCTTCGAACGTGCCGGCCATTTCGATATAATGGCGGCGATAGGACTGTATCCCGCCGATGAGTGTCTCAGGGTGCGCACGCAGGATGGGATCGATCCGGTCGACCGGCGCCGACAGAACGCGATAGCCATCGCAGCCGGGCGGCAGGGCGGGGAGGCGGACCGCATCGCCAGCGATCAGCTGCGGCAGCCCGAAGGACACCGTCACCAGTTCGCGCGGAATGCTCAGCAGATGGCGCGATCCGAGCGTGAAGCGCACCGGTACGGGCGCAGCGCCGCTCACGCGCCGTACATCGCGTTGACCACCGCCTGCTCGACCACGCGAAGCCCCGAGCGCACCTCGCTCAGCGGCAGGACGGGGCGAGGCTCGGCCAGGTCGAGCGGTCCGGGTGCGCTCTCGGCGTAGGTCGCGGTTCTGACCCCGTCCAGGGCCGCAATCCCGGCGCAGAGCTTCTCGAAGCGCTTGCGGACGAGACGATTTATCCTGCGCCGCTTGCGGCACAGCAACTCGAAGCTGTGCGACACGAAAGTGAAGTTGCGCACCTTCTCCTCGCTCGCGAATTCGAGTGCCGCCAGCATTTCCCATGCCGATAGCGCCGTGATCTGCGCATGCCGCAGGTCCTTGCCGAAGGTGCCGATGCAGCCGACCGGCACTTCGACCACGCCGCAATGTTCGACCGGGTGGCGGTCCTCCGGACCCAGCGAGATCGCGCAATGCCCGTCGGCGATGCCGGGGCAGTGGCTCGTATCATGCGTGAAGCCGAGTTCGGCGAGCGCGCGCAGCGTATCGTCGTTGGCGCCGTAATTACCCGCGCGCAACGCGACCGGCCGCGGCGCACCTGCCGCCATCAGCATATCGCGTGCGCGGTCGAGCAGCGTGCATTGCTCTTCGAAAGCGAAATCCTTGATGTTGTGACCCGTCCTGCCGGCGAGCGGATTGCCGGCGCCAGCCAGCGCGAGCCACTCGGTATGGACATGGAGTTGCACGTCGTGGCCGCGCTCAACGGCCGGACCGACGATGTCGGCAATCGCTTCGACCCCGTAGATCAATGCGGGCATAGGATCGACGAAGAACACCGCCTTCAGGCCGTGCCGATCGAACATGTCGAGCTTGTAGGTAAGCCCGGCCGGCCCGTCGGGCGTCTCGCAGGAAATCGAGCGCGCAAAATTCTCCTCGCGGCTCGCCGGACGCTTACGCGCGGCGAGAGCATAGGAATATTCGGTATCGATCGTGATGAACACGTTCGTCATGTGCCCGGGCGATAGCGCAACAAGGTTAAAGCGGCGTTTTAGCTTCCGATTTGGGTGTGTCAGACCCCGCCCGGGGTGAAATCGAAGCCCAACTCGCCCAACCCTTCGCACAGCGTGTGCAGGCAGCTTTGCAGTGCATCGGCATCGGTCGAGCGAATGACGAAATTGGCCCCGACCTTGCCTTCGCGGAAAAACGGATAGCTGCCGATCTGGCACTTTTCGTGCGCCTTTTCGACTTCGCGCAGCAGCAGGGCGACTTCGCTCTCGGGGATGAAGCCGCCGACCGTCTCGCTCAGCAGCGGCGCGCCGCCTTCGAGCGTGCCGGTGAGCGAATCGAGCATCTGCGCAGTGATGTGCGGCACGCCCGCCATCAGGTGGATATTGCCGATCTTGATGCCCGGCGCGCCCGACATCCGGTTGGGGATCAACTCGGCCCCGTCTGGCACGCGGGCCATGCGCAACCGGCCCTCGTTCACCCCGCCCTTGTCGGCGTAGTACCGCTCCAGGACCGCACGCGCTTGCGGGTGCACGACCACGTCGACTCCGAGTGCTGCAGCAACCGCATCGACCGTGATGTCGTCGTGCGTCGGGCCGATCCCGCCGGTGGTGAACAGGTAATCGTTCGCCTCGCGCAGCGCATTGACCGCCTCGACGATCTTTTCGAGTATATCGGGCACAACGCGCACTTCGGCCAGCCTGATGCCCTGCACCTGCAGCCAGCTCGCGACCTGCGCGATATTCTTGTCGTGCGTGCGGCCCGAGAGAATCTCGTCGCCGATCACCACGAGCCCGGCGGTGTAGATGCGGTCGGTCATGATATCCGCCTAGCCCGGCGGGCAGCGCAATTCTACTCCGCCGCTTCCAATTGTTCCTCGCGCTCGACCACGTTCGCGCCCGCCTTGCGGAACACCAGCAAGCCGTCGTCGACTGCGCCCTCGCGCATGATCTTGCGGTCGAACACGTATTCCTGGTTGAGCCGCCACGGATATTGCGTCGCGCTCTTGGGCATGATGTCGAGCGCGCGCTGGATGTAGCCCGAGGAAAAGTCGAAGATGTCGTCCTCCTCCAGCGCCGCCTCCTGCACTTCGCTCAGCGCGGGCACCGCGACGTCGGCATCGTGCTGCTTCATCTCGTTCAGCACGCGGCAGATATATTCCGAATTGAGGTCGGCGCGCAAAGTCCAGCTGGCGTTGAGATAGCCGAACACCACCGCGAGATTGGGCAGGTTCGAGAACATGCAGCCCTTGTAGTAATAGCGCCGGCTGAAATCGACCGGGACGCCGTCTTGGCTGACCGCGATCTTGCCGCACACCGCCAGCTTCAGGCCGGTAGCGGTGACGATGATATCGGCTTCGACTGTCTCGCCGTTCTCGAGCTCGATCCCGCCCTTCACGAAGCGCTTGATCCGCCCGGTGACGACGCTGGCCTTGCCGCGGTTCATTGCCTCGAACAGGTCGTCGTCGGGCACCAGGCACAGCCGCTGGTCCCACGGATTGTAGGGCGGTGTGAACGACGCCTTGTCGAAATTGTCGCCGAGCGCCTTCTCGATCCGCTTGTGCAGCGCCTCGCCGACCTTGCCGGGCTTCTCGCGCGCGCGCTTGAAGCCGAAATCCTGCAGCTTGATGTTCTTCCAGCGGGTGATCTTGTAAGCCAGTTCCTCGGGCAGGATCTTGCGCAGGAAATTGGCCAGCCCATCCTTGGCGGGGCGCGAGAACATCCAGGTCGGGGTGCGCTGGAGCATGGTGACGTGCGCCGCCTTGTCGCTCATCGCAGGGACGATCGTGACCGCGGTCGCGCCCGAGCCGATCACCGCCACCTTCTTGCCCGTGTAGTCGAGATCTTCCGGCCAGAATTGTGGATGCACCACCTGTCCGTCGAAATCGGCAAATTCGAAACCTGGATCGTAGGGGCTGTCGTAATCGTAATAGCCCGAGCCGAGATAAACGAAACGCGCGGTCATCACGCTTTGGCTGCCGTCCGCCTTCTCGACCGTCACGTGCCAGCGCGCCTCGTCGCTGCGCCAGTCGGCGGAGAGCACCTTGTGCCCGAAATTGATGTGCCGGCGGATGTCTCGCTCGTCGACGATGCGGTCGAGATATTCGAGGATCGCAGGGCCGTCGGCGATCGATTTCTCGTGCTTCCACGGTTCGAACACGAAACCGAGCGTGTGCATGTCGCTGTCCGACCGGATCCCGGGATAGCGGAAGAGGTCCCATGTCCCCCCCAGGTTCTCGCGCCGCTCGACAAGGGCATAGCTGCGATCGGGGCACATCGTTTCCATGTGCGCCGCCATGCCGATGCCGGAAATCCCGGCGCCGACTATCAGGACATCGAAATCTGGGGTTGGTGCGGGCATGGGCCTCTCTCCTTGACGTTTAGGTAAACCATGACGGCGCGGTTGGCGAGTCCCGATGGCAATTTGCAACTGACTGCGCTTCGCCCATCGGTTAGGGCGCCCGATATGCGACCGGCCCGACTGCCCCTTCTCGCCCTGTTTTCCGCTTCGCTGCCCGGTGCGCTCGCCGCGCAGGAAAGTGACGAACGCGGCGAAGACGTCATGATCGTGGTTACCGGCACCGGCCTGCCCGAGACCCCGGCGGCTCCGGCCTATGCGGCGGTGGAGATCGCACGCGAGCGGATCGTCTCGGCGCCCTCGGGGCGGATCGAGGAGGTGCTCGGCGCGGTCGCCGGGTTCCAGCAATTCCGCCGCTCCGACAGCCGTTCGTCCAACCCGAGCGCGCAGGGGGTGACGTTGCGCGCGCTCGGCGGCAACGCGACCAGCCGCGCGCTGGTGCTGCTCGACGGGGTGCCGATGGCCGACCCGTTTTTCGGCTACATCCCGCTGAGCGCGATCGCGCCCGAACGGCTCGGCTCGATCCGGGTGACGCGCGGCGGGGGATCGGGGCCGTTCGGCGCCGGCGCGCTGGCCGGGACGATCGAGCTGGAGAGCGCCGACTTCGCGACGCTCGGCCCCACATCCGCATCGTTACTCGCCAACGACCGCGGCGAGACCGAAGCGAGCGCTTCGATCGGATCGCGGCTCGGCGGCGGTTTCGGGGTAGTCAGCGGACGCTGGGACCGTGGCCGCGGCTTTTTTACCACCCCCGCAGTGGATCGCGTTCCGGCAACCGCGCGCGCTGCGTTCGACAGCTGGTCTGCCGGGGTGCGCGGCGTCGCACCTCTCGCGCCCGAGATCGAATTGCAGGCACGGGGGCTGGTGTTCCGCGACGAGCGCACCTTGCGTTTCGACGGCGCCGATTCGTCGAGCGAGGGGCAGGATGCCAGCATCCGGCTGATCGGGCGCGGACGCTGGCAGTTCGATGCGCTGGCTTACGTGCAAGCGCGCAACTTCTCCAATATCGTGATCAGTTCGACCCGCTTCGTGCGCGTACTCGACCAGCGCAACACGCCCTCGACCGGGCTCGGCGGCAAGCTGGAACTGCGCCCGCCGGTCGGGGGCAATCATGTCTTGCGGCTGGGCGTCGACTATCGCCGCTCCACGGGCGAATTGCAGGAAGAGGCCTACAGCGCCTTCAGCGGCAATCTGACCGAACGCCGGCGCGCCGGGGGCGACAATTCGGATCTCGGCCTGTTCGTCGAGAACGACTGGTCGCTCGGCGAGCTTGTTCTCACCGGCGGACTGCGCGCCGACCGTACGGCGATCACCAATGGCTTCTACCGCGCGCGCGATGCGAGCGGTGCGCTGGTCGAGCAGACCCTCGCTCCGGACCGGACGGACTGGACACTCAGCTGGCGCGCCGGGGCTGCCTACAGTGCCAGTGAAGCGCTCCGCCTGCGCGCCGCCGCCTATACCGGATTGCGACTGCCGACGCTCAACGAACTTTACCGCCCCTTCGTCGTCTTTCCTGTTGTGACGCAGGCCAATGCGGCGCTCGAAAACGAGCGGCTGGAAGGATTCGAGGCGGGTTTTGACTGGACACCGGCCGGGGGCGTGGAACTCTCGCTGACCGCATTCGACAACCAAGTCGAGAACGGCATCGCCAACGTCACGCTCGCGCCCAACCTGCGGCAACGGCAGAACCTGCCCGCGATCGAAGCGCGCGGGATCGAAGCGGGTTTGTCCGTCTCGCGCGGTGAGATCAGCTTCGACGGGACGCTCGCCTATACCGATGCGCAGGTGGAAGGCCGAGGCCCCTCGCTCGAGCTCGACGGCAACCGCCCGCCGCAGACTCCCGAATTTGCGGCGGGTGCCACTGTGGCCTGGGAACCGGCGCAAGGCTGGCTGCTCTCGGCCACGCTTCGCCATGTCGGCGCGCAGTTCGAGAGCGACCTCGAAACCGACCGGCTGCCCGCGGTCACTACGCTGGGAGCCCATGCGAAGGTGCCGCTTGGCGAGCGGTTCTCGCTCGTGCTGCGCGGAGAAAACCTTACCAATGAGACGATCGTCACGCGCAATTCGGGCGGATCGCTCGATCTCGGCGTGCCGCGTACGGTATGGGCGGGATTGCGATTCGGCTATTGACCCGTCGCCCGCGCGCGCTGTTCTTCCATTCCCATGGCGACGAGCAGCGGTTCCGCTTCCTGCCTTGCCCTGAAATCGGCCTTGCTTCCCATGCCGCGCCAATCGGCAAGCACCAGCGCCTGCGCCACCGCGCCGCCGAGCGTGGTGCCGGGACCGGTGACGATGAACAGGTCGGGTGCGAATTCGTGCGCGGCTATCGTGACGGCGCGGGTGAAGTCGTAGCTTTCGACGACCTGATGGCCGAGCGTATAGTCCCTCAGCACCACGGCGTCGGTGGCACGCGGCCACCAGATCGCGCCGCGCCCGTCGATCAGCGGCAGGTCGGGCTGGCCGAACAGGTCAGGCGAGAGCGCCGCGCGGCCTTGCTCCGCCACCGGCTGCTGCAGATGAGTGTGGAAGGCGGCATGGTTGCCGAGCCGCATCGGAAAACGCCCTTCGACCGGCTCGACCGCCGCCTCGAACGCCTTCAGACCCGCCTCGTCGCCCGCCAGTACGAGCATCCCGCCGAGATCGATGGACAGTGCCAAGACGTGATCGGTGCGCGCATCGATATTTGCGACCAGCGCGAGCAGTTCGGCCTTGCGCGCCGGATCGGGGCGCCAATCGTCGCCGAGAAACGGATGGACCAGCTGCCCGCCGATCAGCGCCTGCTGCATCAGCGTACCCATCGTATTGGCGACGGTAAAGCCGTCCTCCGCCGACAGCGCTCTGGCGCAGCCGAGCGCCGAATACCAGCCCATCGAATTGCCGGTGACCGCGACGATCTCGATTTCCTCGCGGTCGATGGCGAGGAAATCGCCCAAGGTGGCGGCGTAGATCAGGCCAGAGGCGTTGTCGCCGCGCGTATGCTTGGCGAGGCTGAATCTCTCCGCGCTATCGAGCGCGGTTAGCGTCTCCTGCCCCGCCGCCTCGCGCTGCGCATCGAATGCGGCGAGGAGGCCGGCATCGGGGAAGTGCCGCGCCAAATAGCCGAGTTCGGCTTTGTTATAGGTCCCGCGACCGGGGCAGATGACGACGGCGGTTTTCATGCGGCGCACTCCGCGAGGTTGCGCGCCGCCGACACGATTCCCTCCACGCCGGGCATGGTTGCGGCATAGGCGGGGCCGGTCGGGATGAAGCTGTCCTCGGCACAGCAGCGCGCGAGCGGCTTGTCGGTCCGCTCGGTCAGCAACATGATCAGCGCCTCGGCGAGCCCGCCTGTGCGGCGCGTCTCGTCGACCACCAGCACGCGCTTCGCATCGCCAATGGCTTCGAGCAGCGCTTCTTCGGGCAGCGGGTTGAGCCAGTGCAAGTCGATCGCACGCGCCTCCACGCCGGCCTCGGCCAGCCGCTTCTGCGCCTGCAGCGAGAGATGCAGCCCGTTGGCGTAGCTGACGATGGCCAGGTCCGTACCATCGCCGTGGCTGGTCACCTGCCCGAAGCCGATCCGCTCGCCCGGATCGGGATAGTGCCGCAGCCACAGCCCGTCACCCGGTTCGTGCAAATCGCGCATCGGGTAGAGCGCGATCGGTTCGAGGAACACCACCAGCCGCTGCTCCTCGCGCGCCAGCCGCACGCATTCGCGCAGCAGCTTCGCCGCGTCGGCGCCGTTCGAGGGACAGCACAGGATCAGCCCAGGGATATCGCGCAATACGGCGAAGCTGTTGTCGTTATGGAAATGCCCCCCGAAGCCTTTCTGGTAACCGAGCCCGGCGATCCGCACGACCATGGGGTTGGTGAATTGTCCGTTCGAGAAGAACGGCAGCGTCGCGCCCTCGCCGCGCAGCTGGTCCTCGGCATTGTGGAGATAGGCGAGGAACTGGATCTCGGGGATCGGCAGCAGCCCGTTATGCGCCATGCCGAGGCCGAGGCCGAGAATCGACTGTTCGTCGAGCAACGTGTCGATCACCCGCGCGCGCCCGAAGCGCGCGCTGAGTTTCTGCGTGACCCCATAGACCCCGCCCTTCGCCCCGATATCCTCCCCCATCAGCGCGATTTCGCGGTGTTCGAGCATAGAATCGGTCAGCGCCCAGTTGATCAGCCGCGACATGATCTGCGGCTGCTCCATCGCCTTGAGATCGCCGCCGAAGGCCTTGGCGCGCGCTTCTGCAGAAGGCCCGTTCGACGGTGTATTGTCGCGTCGAGGCGGGATCAGGCTGGCCATGACCCGTTCGGCGGTTTCGAGCCGCGGACGAGTCACCGCTTCAACGCGGATACGCTCGACGCGGTCGAGCGTCTGCCGGTAGATCGCCAGCGCCTCCTTTCGTTCGAGCGCCTCGGCCTGCTCCAGCAGCCGCACCGAATGCAGCAGCGGATCGTTGGCCTCGTCGGCTTCGACCTGACCCCTGGACATGTAGGCGGTCTGTACATCGGCTCCGGCATGGCCGTAGAGCCGCACCGTGCGGATATGCAGGAAGGCCGGCTTGCGGCGGGTACGGACGTACTCCGCTGCCTCGCGGGCCGTGCGGTAGGTGTCGTAGATATCGAGCCCGTCGCAGGCAAAATATTCGAGGTCGGGCTTGTTCGAGAAATTGGCGGCGATCCAGCCGGTCGGGGTCACGGTGGAAATCCCGATCCCGTTATCCTCGCACACCCACAGCAGCGGCATCGGTACATGCTGGTAGGCGGTCCAGCAGCTGGTGTTGATCGCCCCCTGCGCGGTAGAGTGGTTGGCGCTGGCATCGCCGAAGCTGCACAGGACGATAGCGTCGTCAGGCAGCACCTGATGCTCGGGCCGCACCCGTTTCGCGAGCCCGATCGAATAGGCCGCGCCGACCGCCTTGGGCAGGTGGCTGGCGATGGTCGAGGTCTGCGGCGGGATCGTCAGCGCTTTCGAGCCGAGTACCTTGTGCCGCCCGCCCGAGATCGGGTCCTCGCGCGAGCAGGCGAAGCTCAGCAGCATGTTCCAAGAGATGCTCTGCCCCGGCACCTGGTTGGCGCGCTCGATCTGGAACGCCGCGTCGCGGTAATGCAGGAACGCCATGTCGGTCGGGCGCAATGCGGCGGCGACTGCGGCCATCCCTTCGTGGCCCGAGGAGCCGATCGTGTAGAACCCCTCCCCCGCCGCCTGCATCTTGCGGCTGGCGATATCGAGCGCGCGGGTCAGGCAGCCCGAGCGGTAGAGCCGAACCGCACCCTCGTGGGTCAGCGGGCCGGCGGGCTCGGCACCGGCAGGCAGGTCGCCCTCGCCCACGCGGCGGAGGAAATTGTCATGAACGATCTGGGCCCGATCCATGCGGCGCGCTTAGGGCAGTACGGTTTCGATTGAAACCGTATCACTCACCAAGGATCGCCGGCAGCCTCAGCCCCTTGTCGCGAGCGCAATCGAGCGCCTCCTCGTAGCCCGCGTCGGCGTGGCGCATGACGCCGGTCGCCGGATCGTTCCACAAGACGCGTTCGAGCCGCCGCGCGGCATCCTCCGTTCCGTCGGCGACGATCACCATGCCAGCATGCTGCGAAAAGCCCATCCCGACCCCGCCACCGTGATGCAGGCTGACCCAGGTCGCGCCGCTGGCGGTGTTGAGCAGCGCGTTGAGCAGCGGCCAGTCGCTGACCGCGTCCGAACCGTCGCGCATCGCTTCGGTCTCGCGGTTGGGGCTAGCGACCGAGCCCGAATCGAGATGGTCGCGCCCGATCACCACCGGCGCCTTGAGCTCGCCGCTGGCGACCATCTCGTTGAAAGCGAGGCCGAGCCGGTGGCGGTCGCCGAGCCCGACCCAGCAGATCCGCGCGGGCAGGCCCTGGAAGGAAATCCGCTCGCGCGCCATGTCGAGCCATTGGTGGAGGTGCTCGTCGTCGGGGAGCAGTTCCTTCACCCTGGCATCGGTGCGGTAGATATCCTCCGGATCGCCCGACAACGCGGCCCAGCGGAACGGACCGACGCCGCGGCAGAACAGCGGACGGATATAGGCGGGCACGAAGCCGGGGAAGTCGAACGCGTTGGCGAGCCCCTCCTCGAGCGCGACCTGGCGGATGTTGTTACCGTAATCGAGCGTCGGGATGCCGCGCTCCCAGAACGCCAGCATCGCCTCGACCTGTTTGCGCATCGAGGCGCGCGCGGCCTTTTCGACTGCCTTCGGATCGCTCTCGCGCTTCTCCCGCCACTCGCCGAGCGTCCAGCCGAGCGGCAGGTAGCCGTTGACCGGATCGTGGGCGGAGGTCTGGTCGGTGACGATGTCGGGGCGGATGCCGCGTTCGGCAAGTTGAGGAAACACATCCGCGGCATTGCCCAGCAGGCCGACCGACTTCGCCTCCCCCGCTTCGGTCCAATTCTCTATTAATTTCAAGGCCTTATCGAGATCGTCGGTTTTCTCGTCGAGGTATCTCGTGCGTAAACGAAAGTCGATGCTCTCCGGGTTGCATTCGACCGCGAGGCAGCACGCCCCCGCCATCGCCGCGGCGAGCGGCTGCGCGCCGCCCATCCCGCCGAGGCCTCCCGTCAATATCCACTTGCCGGCCAGGTTGCCGCCATAATGCCGCCGCCCGGCCTCGACGAAGGTCTCGTAGGTCCCCTGCACGATCCCCTGCGTGCCGATATAGATCCATGAGCCGGCGGTCATCTGGCCGTACATCATCAGGCCCTTGCGATCGAGCTCGGAGAAATGGTCCCAGTTCGCCCAGTGCGGCACGAGGTTGGAATTCGCGATCAGCACGCGCGGCGCGTCGGCATGCGTGCGGAACACCCCGACCGGCTTGCCCGACTGGACCAGCAGCGTCTCCTCGTCCGAGAGCGTCTTCAGGCTGTCGAGGATCGCCTCGAAATCGCCCCAGCTGCGCGCGGCGCGGCCGATCCCGCCATAGACCACCAGCTCGTCGGGGTTCTCGGCCACTTCGCGGTCGAGATTGTTCCGGATCATCCGGAACGGCGCCTCGGTCTGCCACGAACGGCAGGTGAGGTCAGGCCCCGTCGGCGCCTTTATGTCGCGCGCGTTGCGGCGGTCGATGGTCATGCAAGCTCTCCGAAAGTGCTTTCGATCCCGGCGAAGACGCGCGCGAGCGTGTCGCGCAAGACTGCCGCCTTTTCGGTCGAGTAGGGAAAAGGCGGCGTCTCGCGCTCGAGATAGGCCGACTGCGCGATCTCCATCTGGACCGCGTGGATATTCCCGCCGGGCTCGCCGTAGTGTCGCGTGGTCCAGCCGCCGCGAAAGCGGCCGTTGACGACATGGGTGAACGGCCCGGCAGCACAGGCTTCCGCCACCGCCCGTTCGAGCGCGGGCGCGCAGGTCCGCCCGCTGTCGGTACCGACATTGAGGGTCGGCAACGTCCCGTCGAACAGAAAGGGCAGCTGCGAACGGATCGAATGGCAATCGTACAGCACCGCGAAGCCGTGCGCGGCGCGCACCCGCTCCAGCTCGGCGCGCAGCGCTGCATGGTAGGGGCCGTGGAACGCCGCGAGACGACGCGCGATCTCCTCCTCGTCCGGCACCTCGCTCCAGATGTTCTCGCCCTCGAAATCGACCAGCGGCACCAGCCCGGTGGTGTTCTGTCCGGGATAGAGGCTCTCGCCGTCCGGCGGCCGGTTGGCGTCGATCACGTAGCGCCCGAACTCGGCGCGCACCACGCTCGCCCCGGGCACCAGCCCGTCATAGAGCAGCGGAATATGCCAGTCGGTGTCGCACAGCGCACGGCCGCGTTCGTTCAGCGCGGGGAGGATATCGCCGGGCACGAAGGTCCCCGAATGCGGCTGCGCCAGCACCAGCGGCGAATTGCCGGGAACGACGCTGACCGGCTCGGTCACGCGAACCCGCCGATCGCCGCGGCTTCGAGCCCCTCGGCCAGCGCACCGCTCGCGACCAGTTCCGCCATCGCCGCGATATCGGGCGCCATCAGCCGGTCCTCGGTCAGCGAGGGACTCGCGGCACGGATGCGCGCGATCACCGCCTGCAGCGCCGCGCTCGTTTCCAGCGGCGCTCGAAAATCGACCCCCTGCGCCGCGGTCATCGCCTCGATCCCGAGGATAGCCGCGAGATTGGCGTTCATCTCGCCCAGCCGCCGCGCGCCGTGGCACGACATCGACACGTGGTCCTCCTGGTTGGCCGAGGTCGGGGTCGAATCGATCACCCGCGGATTGGCCAGCGCCTTGTTCTCGCTCATCAGCGCCGCCGAGGTGACTTCCGCGATCATCAAGCCCGATTGCAGCCCGGGCTGCGGGGCGAGGAAGGCGGGCAGGTCGAAATTGAGCGTCGGATCGACCAGCAACGCGATCCGCCGCTGCGCGATGCAGCCGATCTCGGACAGCGCGATGGCGATCGAATCCGCCGCCAGCCCGACCGGCTCGGCGTGGAAATTGCCGCCCGAGACGATGCTCCCGTCGCTCAGCACCAGCGGGTTGTCGGTCGCGGCGTTGGCCTCGATCCGTAGCACTTCGCCGGCATGCGCGAGCTGGTCGAGGCAGGCGCCGACCACCTGCGGCGCGCAGCGCAGGCAATAGGGGTCCTGCACCCGCTGGTCGTCCTCGCGATGGCTCTCGCGGATCTGCGAGCCCTCGACCAGTTCGCGCACGATGCGCGCGGCGAGCACCTGCCCGCGATGGCCCCGCAGCGTGTGGATTTCGTCGCGGAACGGCGCGGTCGAGGCCATCGCCGCATCGAGCGAGAGCGCGGTGGTGACGAGCGAATTGACCGCCAGCCGCCATCCGTCGAACAGGTGCGCCAGCGCAAGCGCGGTCGAGACCTGCGTCCCGTTGAGCAGCGCGATCCCTTCCTTGGCCTCGAGCACCAGCGGTTCGAGCCCGGCGCGCTGCAGGGCATCGCCCGCGGCCATCCGCTCGCCCTTGTGGAACGCCTCGCCCTCGCCGATCAGCGTCGCCGCGACATGCGCCAGCGGGGCGAGATCGCCCGAGGCGCCGACCGAGCCCTTTTCGGGCACGACCGGGACGACGCCGGCTTCGACCAGTTGCTGCAGCCGCTCGACCACCACCGGCCGCACGCCCGAGGCACCGCGGCCGAGCGAGACGCATTTGAGCGCGATGACGAAGCGGACGATCTCCGGCGGCAGCGGCTCTCCGAACCCTGCGCTGTGCGACAGCACCAGATTGCGCTGCAACGTGCCGAGGTCCTCCGCCCCGATCCGCACGCTGGCGAGCTTGCCGAAGCCGGTATTGACCCCGTAGATCGCCTCGCCGCCCGCAACCGCCTTGCCGAGCCGCTGCGCCGATTGCGCCACCGCCGCCATGGCGTCGCCATCGAGGCGGAACGGATCGCCCGAACGGTACAACGTTTCGAGCGCTGCCAGGTCGAGCGCGCCGGGGGAGAGATCATGCATCGTGGTATTCTCCGGCGACGACACGCCCGCGCAGCAGGCGCCCGCCGATCCAGTAGGACAGGAAATCGGGATGCGGCGCGTCCCACACCGCAAAATCGGCGCGGCGGCCGGGGGCGACGATGCCGCATTCGTCCTCCAAGCCGAGCGCCCTGGCCGCGTGCCGCGTCGTGCCCGCCAGCGCTTCCTCCGGCGTCAATCCGAACTGGACGCAGCCCATGTTCATCGCGAGCCGCAGCGAGGACAGCGGCGAGCTGCCCGGGTTGCAGTCGGTCGCCAGCGCCATGGCCACGCCTTCGCGCCGGAGCGCGGCGAGCGGGGGGAGCTGCGTTTCGCCGAGCGCGTAGAAGGCGCCGGGCAGCAGCACAGCGACGGTGCCCTTCTCCGCCAGCACCGCGACGTCCTCTTCGGCGAGGTATTCGAGATGGTCGCTCGACAGCGCATCGAATTCCGCCGCCAGCACCGCGCCCTTGAGATCGCTGAGCTGCTCGGCGTGCAGCTTGACCGGCAGGCCCAGTTCGCGCGCCTGCTCGAACACGCGCCGCACCTGTGCGGGGGTGAAGCCGATCCCCTCGCAGAAGGCGTCGACCGCGTCGACCAGCCCTTCGGCATGCGCGCGCTCGAGCCCGGCGATGGCAACCTCGTCGACATAGGCATCGGCGCGGTTCTCGTATTCGGGCGGCAATGCATGCGCGGCGAGCCAGGTGGTGCGGATGTGGACCGGGCGGTGCCGCTCGATTTCGCGCGCGATGCGCAGCATGCGCATCTCGTGTTCGACGGTGAGGCCGTAGCCCGACTTGACCTCGATCGTTCCGACCCCGTCGGCGAGCAGGTCGTCGACGCGGCGCAGGGCGGAGGCGAGCAGCACTTCGTCGCTGGCGGCGCGAGTGGCCTGCACGGTCGAGCGAATGCCCCCGCCCGAGCGCGCGATTTCCTCGTAGCTCGCCCCGCCCAGCCGCAGTGCGAATTCGCGCGACCGGTCGCCGCCGAACACCAGGTGGGTGTGGCAATCGATCAGCGCAGGCGTAACGAGCGCGCCGCCGAGATCGACCCGCTCGCAGGCGGCGTATTCGGACGGTAGCGAGTCGACCGCGCCGACCCATGCGATCGCACCGTCATCGACCGCGATCGCCCCGTCCTCGACCAGCCCGTAGGGCGCGGAGCCGGGCTCCATCGTCGCGAGCGTGCAGGAGGTGTAGACCGTTGACGGCATCGGCTTGCCCTACCGCCGCACGCGCGATTATGCATCCCCCAAAGGTTAGATGACGAGAACCCGCCCCACCCCCGTTCGTCCTGAGCCTGTCGAAGGACGGGGCGAGGCGCTGGCGCGCTTCGACAAGCTCAGCACGACCGGACCGAGATGATGGCACCCGCGTCGCATCGGTATAGAGATCACCCGCGATGACCAAGACCATCCACGCGCGCCGGGCGCTGACCGCCGAGGGCTGGCTCGACAAGGCCGTGATCGAGGTCGACGACGCGGGTATCGTCGCCTCGGTCGGGCAAGACGGCTTCGATCCCGCGCGCGCGGTCGGCACGCTGCTGCCGGGCATGGCCAATTGCCACACGCACAGCTTCCAGCGTGCGATGGCGGGCCTGGCGGAACATCGCGGCCCGGGTGGAGAGGACGATTTCTGGTCGTGGCGCACGGTCATGTACCGCTTCCTCGACGTGCTGACGCCCGAGGATATCGAGGCCATCGCGGCGCAGGTGCAGGTCGACATGGCCGAAGCGGGCTACACCGCCAGCGCCGAATTCCACTACGTCCACCATCAACCGGGCGGCACGCGCTACGACGATCCGGCGGAGACCTCGGCGCGGATCATGGCCGCGAGCGAGGCGAGCGGGATCGGGCTGACCCACCTGCCGGTGCTTTACACGCATGGTGGGCTGGACCGGCGCGCGTTGGAAGGCGGGCAGGTGCGGTTCGGCTGCACGCCGGACGAATTCGCCACGCTCTGCCAGCGCATTGCCGGGCACGGCAGCGCCATGCCCCCCGATTTTCGCCTCGGTGTCGCACCGCATTCGCTGCGGGCTGTGGATGAGGCAGGACTGGCTGCCTGTATCGCGCTCGCGCCCGACGGGCCGATCCATATCCACGCCGCGGAACAGACCGCCGAGGTCGAACAGGTCGAAGCGCATCTCGGGGCGCGCCCGGTGCGCTGGCTGCTCGACAACCAGCCGGTCGACCACCGCTGGTGCCTGATCCACGCGACGCATCTCGACGAGAGCGAGATCGCCGGACTCGCGGCCTCGGGCGCAGTCGCGGGCCTGTGCCCGACGACCGAAGCCAATCTCGGCGACGGGGTGTTTCCGGCCGGACCCTATCTGGCGCAGGGCGGGCGCATCGCGGTCGGATCGGATTCGAACATCCGCATCTCGCTCGCCGAGGAATTGCGCATGCTCGAACTGTCGCAGCGCCTGCACCTGCGTCGCCGCGTGGTTCTCGCCGATGCGGACTGCCCGTCGAACGGGCGCAACCTCTACAGCCGCGCGGCGGCGGGCGGCGCGGCGGCGATCGGGCGCAATGCCGGAGCGATCGCGGCGGGCAAGCTGGCCGATTTCACCGCGCTGCGCGACGATTTGCCGTTGCTCTGCCACCCCGATCCCGACCGCACCCTCGATGCGTGGATCTTCGGCATGGAGCAAAGCTGCGTCGGCGACGTGTGGTCCGCCGGGCGGCATATCGTGCGCGAGGGACGGCACGTCGCGCGCGAAGGCATCGCGCAGCGGTTCCGGACAGCGCTCGACCGGCTCCGCGCCGCGCTGTGAGCAGGATATGGAAAATGGTGCCGCTTACGTGACTCGAACACGTGACCCCATCATTACGAATGATGTGCTCTACCAACTGAGCTAAAGCGGCACATTCCCGTGCTAGGGAAGTGGAGGCCCGAGCCGGAATCGAACCGGCGTACAAGGATTTGCAGTCCTCTGCGTAACCACTCCGCCATCGGGCCTCGCCCGCACCCGAGGATGCAGGAAGCGCCCCCTAGCGAATGCGCCGCGCGCGCGCAATCGCGTTCTTGCCGCCCGCCTGCGCCCGGCTTCCGTTACGTCAGTCTGGACCCCGCCCGGCAATGCTCTATGCAGCGCCGCATGCCGATTTCGGACCTGCTCGCACCGATAACGCCCGAGGGCGGACGGGTCGTCCTGCCCGGGGTGGACGACTGGCTGCAGGGCCGCACGCTCTATGGCGGCGCCTCGGCGCTGATCGCCTATACCGCCGCCATCCGCGCCTTCGACGACCTCCCGCCGCTGCGCGCGGCGCAGATCGCCTTCGTCGCGCCGAGCGGCCCGGAGATGGAGCTGCGCCGCGAGATCGTGCGGCAGGGACGCAACGTGGCGCAGGTGCGCAGCGAGATCCGGTGCGAGGGCCGTTGCGCGCTCACTGCCTTCTGGCTGTTCGGCGCGGAGCGCGAGCCGAACGCGTTCCATCGCGCAGTCGAGATCCCCGACTGGCCCGGCGGCCCGGAGGAGGCGGAAGATGCGATGCAGGGCAAGGGCCCCGCCTTCCTGCAGAACAATTTCGAGCTGAAGCGCGCGCAGGAGCAGCGCGGCCCCGGCGCGCCGGTGGTGCGGCGCTGGGCGCGGCTCACCGACAGGACCGGCCTCGATCCGGTCTCCGAGGTGATCCTGCTCGGCGACGTGCTGCCGCCCGGCGCGATGCGCGCGATGCGGCGGCAGGGGCCGATCAGCTCGATCAACTGGTCGTTCAACCTGCTCGATACCGCACCCGATACGCGCGACGGGTGGTGGCTGTCGGAGAACGCCAGCCAGCACGCCGATCACGGCTATTCGTCGGAGCGGCTGCGGCTGTGGAACACCGACGGCAGGCAGGTGCTCGACGGGATGCAGTCGGTGGCGATTTTCGGTTGAAGAAGTTTTCCGGGGGCGAGAGTCCTTGTTGCGTGCGGTCGGGACGTCCGCCCCTCCCTTGCGGCACCGGCCCGCTCCCCCTCCCTTCCACCCCGACTTTGGTATCCTGAGGGTGGAAGGGAGGGGGAGCGGGCCGGTGCCGCTTCTGGCGGTCCGATGCTTGCCACCATGCGGCAGGCCGCATCACCGCCAGCAAACAAACCCCGGGTGGGGGCGTGGGACGGTGCCGCAAGGGAGGGGCGGACGCCCCGACCGCACGCAACAAAAACTCCCCCCTAAACATCCTCGAACTTCGCCGGGCGGTCCTCCATCCCGGCCATCACCGCTTCGATCTGGTTCCTGGTGCGGATCACACCGTGCTGCTCGATGCTTTCCTCGAGCAGGATCGCCGCCGTATCGCGTTCGAGCATGCCCGCATGCAGCCGCTTGGCCGCGCGGATCGCGTGCGGGTTGCGGTTGGCGATTTCGCTAGCGATCGCGCTCGCCCGGGCGAGCGGGTCGTCGTCGACAAGCGTGGCGAGGCCGTATTCCTGCGCCTCCTCGCCGGTGAATTCGCGGTTGGTGTAGACCAGTTCGCGCAACACGTCGTCGCGCACCAGCCCGCGCCACAGCGCATAGCCGCCCATATCGGGCACCAGCCCCCACTTCATCTCCATGATCGCCATCCGCGTATCGGGCGCGACCACGCGGATATCGGCGCCGCTGGCGATCTGCAGCCCGCCGCCGAAGCACACGCCGTGAACCGCGGCGATCACCGGCACGGGCAGCTTGCGCCACTGCATCGCGACCTGCTGGAACTTGTTCGAATTGCCGTAGGTCCGCTCGGTCAGCTCGGGGGCGTCGGGTTCGGGGGGGCGCGCGAAATTGGACAGGTCGAGCCCGGCGCAGAAGGCCCGCCCCTCGCCCGAGAGCACCACCGCTCGCACCCCCTTGAGTTCGTGCAGGTACCGGCCCGCCTCGATGATCCGGTCGAACATCTCCGGATCGAGTGCGTTCATCTTGTCCGACCGGATCAGCCGGACCTGCGCGACGCCATCCTCATTCAACTCGATCGCGACGCGATCGTTTGCGCGAAACTCCATGGGCACCTTCCACCTCCTGCCGGGAGACCACATCGTCGCCGATCCGGACGTAGCTGTCCAGTTCGTCGCCATCGGAACCGCGGAAGGATGTCAGGCTGGTGCCCGCTTCGGCATCGAGGAAATAGCCGCCGTCCGGATGCGTGGCGACGATCCAGGCGGTCCCGAACCGGCCGAGCTTGGTGCGCAGGCGGCAGATATGCACTTCGACGGTCTTGCTTCCGGCACGGTCCTCAAGACCCCATACTTCGCGCAGCAGCGCCGTTCGTCCGACGGCTTCTCCAGGGCAGTCCGACAGCCGCCACAGCAGCTCGAACTCGCGCGGATGCAGCTTGACCCGCGCCTCGCCGACGAGCGCATCGCGCAGCAGCAGGTCGAGCACGACCGGCCCGGCGAAGCGGCGCCGCGGCAGGGTATCGCGCGTCAGGATCACAGATAGCCCCCGGTCGCCATGCTGAAACACCGCCCCCGGGCGAAGATCAGATGGTCGAAGAGGTCGATCTCGAGCGCCCGGCCGATATCGCGCAGGTGCCGCGTCGAGCGAATGTCGGGCTCGCTCGGGCGGCAATCGCCCGAAGGATGGTTGTGCGCGAGCAGCACCTTGCCGGCACCGAGCTGGAACGCTCGTTCGAACAGCGGGCGCGCCCGCGCGACCATGCGGTCGATACAGCCCTGGGCCAGCGTCTCGTCGTAGAGATAATGCTGCGCGGTATCGCAGTAGATCACGTGCAGCCGCTCGCGCGAAACCGGGCCGAACAGCCCCTGAAGGTAGCGAAGCAGCGCCGGATCGAACGGTTCGACCCTGTACGGCGCGCCTCCGGCACCGGCACGGCGTCCGGCGGGCGCCTGCGCCGTCAGAGAGAGTTCCTGATACCCCATCGCATCAGGCCGGGACGGGAGAACCGCGCCAGTCGCGGTAGGGCCCGAAACGGTTGTAGCGCCGGGCGTGGAGCGAAATCCCTACCGCGATGACAATCAACTGGAAGTAGGATGGCACCACATACAGGCCGAAATAGGCGATCGGCGAAATCGCCTCGACGAAACTGCGAACGAGATGCGCGTTGACCGCGACCAGCTGGAGACCCGCCAGCACCAGGGGATAGAACCGGTTGGCCTGCAAGGCGATCGCACCGAACGCCGCCAGAACCCCCAGATCGAGCGTGAAGTGCCAGATATCCGTCGTCGACAGGGTTACCGACGCGTCGAAAACGACGTGGTACGCCCTGTCGACAATCAGCATCGCAAGCATCGTCCCTGCCGATGCGCGCTCCGGCTCGCCACCGCGATACCACGCATAGGCAAGCAGTATCACGGTGAGAACGAGCTGGATTTCCGCGCGATTGGGGTTGATGAACAGGTTCACGTCTTGCTCTTCGAAGGTCAGGCGAATTCCGGCTCGCGAACCCCGCTTTCGTCGTTCAGCCGGGCAGTCATCGGCGTGATGACATCGTTCTCGTCGGGGCCGGCGTAGATATGCGCAACCTTGTTGAGTTCCTCATGCGCGCGCAACAGGTTCGTGGACATCGACAGCGCCTGCTGTTCCGCCTGCTGAAGACGCATCAGCGCCCGTTGCGCCGCATCGACCGAAACCTCGGGGTTCTGACGCGCCTGCAGGATGATCTGCTTCAGCTTCGCGCAGGCAATCAGCGCCTCGTCGGTGACGGCTTCCGCTTCGCGGATGTGCTTGCGAATTTCCTGCGAGTCCTGCTGGATACGTACCGACATGTGCATTCTCCGACAATTCAGCTGCCGGAGACGCTCATACTCCGCCAGAAATCTGCGTTGCGGGGCCGACGATCTCCTTGCCCTCCAGCACCTCGCTGATGCTGAGTGCTGCCGTCACCGCCAGGATCACCACGACGATAATGCCGAACGCGAGCCCGACGATGACGGCGAGGCGAAAGAGGACAGCATTTTCGCCGTCGAGCACCCCGGGGACTACCCGGGGCTCGTGGCTGGTCTTCCATGGCGCCTCGATCGCAAAGGGCGCCACATCCGCCAGCTCGAATTCCCCGGGTGCGACCCGGCCTTCCTTGTCGCCGGCATCGCCCGGTTTGGGCAGGTGAGAATTTGTGTATGCAGGTTTTCTACAGGGGGCCTCCTCGGCCTCCCTCGCGCGGTCGATGAGCTCACCGAGCGATTCGACCCCGTAAATATCCTTGAGCGCGCGGATATGCTGGTTGATGCGGCTTTCGGAAACCTCCATCTCGGCCGCGATGACCTTGATCGGCATACGCCGATCGACGCGCTCGAGCACGGCGCGCTGCTTGTCGGTCAGCCTTCTGGAAGGCTTGGCGGTCATGGTTAACGGGCTCCTGTTGCGACTATAAAATAGATTAAGCCGCCATTGGTTGCAAATACCGCCGATTCCGGGCTTTTTCGGTCCCGGCGCCCTATGTGTTTACCCCTAAGGAAGCGAAATATCGCTTAACGTTGCGCGCCGCCTGGCGGAGGCGATGCTCGTTCTCGACCATGGCGATTCGCACATAGCCTTCACCCTGCTCGCCGTAACCGACCCCCGGCGCCACCGCGACGTCGGCGTGGGTCAGCAATTGCTTGGAAAATTCGAGGCTGCCCATGTGTTGCAACGCCGGCGGCAGCGGCGCCCAGGCGAACATGCTGGCGGGCGGCGGCGGGATGTCCCACCCGGCCCGTCCGAACGCCTCGACCATCACGTCGCGGCGCTTGCGGTAGCGCAGGCGGTTCTCCTCGACCACGTCCTGAGGCCCGTTGAGCGCGGCGCAGGCGGCCGCCTGGATCGGGGTGAACGCGCCGTAGTCGAGATAGGATTTCACCCGCGTCAGCGCGGCGATCAGCGCCTTGTTGCCAACCGCGAATCCCATCCGCCAGCCGGCCATCGAATAGGTCTTCGACATCGAGGTGAACTCGACCGCGACCTCCTTCGCGCCCTCGACCTGCATGATCGAGGGGGTCGGCTTGTCGTCGTCGTAATAGAGTTCCGAATAGGCGAGATCGGACAGCAGCCAGACCTCGTTCTCCTTCGCCCAGGCGACCAGCCGGGCGTAGAAATCGAGATCGACGACCTCGGCGGTGGGGTTGGAGGGGTAGTTGACCACCAGCACGCTCGGGCGCGGCGCGGTGAAGGCCATCGCCGCCTCGAGCGCCTTCCAGTAGCCCTCGTCGGGCGTGGTCGGCACCGAACGGATCGTCGCCCCGGCGATGGTGAAGCCGAACGTATGGATCGGATAGGACGGGTTGGGCGCGAGGATCACGTCGCCCGGCGCGGTGATGGCATTGGCGAGGCTGGCGAGCCCTTCCTTCGAGCCCATCGTCACCACGACCTCGCTCTCGGGATCGAGCTCGACTCCGAAGCGGCGGGCGTAATAATTGGCCTGTGCGCGGCGCAGCCCCGGAATGCCCTTCGACTGCGAATAGCCGTGCGCGTCGGGCTTCTGCGCGACCTCGCACAATTTGTCGACGACATGCTGCGGCGGAGGCTGGTCGGGATTGCCCATGCCGAGATCGATGATGTCCTTCCCCGCGCGGCGTGCCGCGTGCCGCATCGCGTTGACTTCGGCGATGACATAGGGCGGCAGGCGCTTCATGCGGTAGAAATCGGTTTGCATCACTCGCTGTCTTTGTTGCGGCACGATTGCGGGCCAGGCCCGTTGAGAAAGTCCTAGGCGAATAGCGGTCGCGGTTGGAAGCTGTTTTCGCTATCGCCCAACCAAGAGCGATTACGGGAGCGACCATGGCAGACCGGCAGGATGCGTTCGGCACTTTGTTCGACATGCAGGGCGAAGCGATGCGCGAGATGTTCGGCGCTTTCGGCCTGCCCGGCATGGCTGCGCGCAGCGATGCGGAGGGTTCTCCGTGGACCGCGGTGGCGGCGCAGTTGCAGAAAATGTGGATGGAGTTCCTCGGCGAGCAGTTCGGCGCAGACCGCGCGCAGACCGCCATGCTCGATCCGGCGCAGTGGATGCTGATGACGCAGGGCTGGGCGCGGCAGACTCCGTTCGACCCCGCGGCGACGCAGCAGCTGATGCAGGAAAGCATGCAGGTGTGGCAGGGAGTGTTCGGCTCGCTGCTCGGCGGCACCGAGGACGACGGCGGCGAGGAACCGGCCGAATTGCCGCGCAAGGACCGGCGCTTCGCCGACCCGGCATGGCGCGAGCATCCCGCCTATGCGCTGCTCCACCAGACCTATCTGATGCTGGCCGAGTATTTCATGCGCGCGGCGAAGGATGCGCAAGGGGTGCCCGACGAGAAGAAGGCGCAGCTCGCTTTCGCCACGCAGGCGCTGGTCGAGGCGATGAGCCCGGACAATTTCCTCGCCACCAACCCGGTGGTGCTCAAGCGCACGATCGACACCGGGGGGCAGAACCTGGTCAAGGGCATGCAGCACCTGATCGCCGATCTGAAGCGCGGCCAGCTGACGCATACCGACGCCGACGCCTTCACGCTGGGCGAGAACCTCGCCGCGACGCCGGGCAAGGTGGTGCACGAGACGCCGCTCTACCAGCTGATCCAGTATTCGCCTTCGACCGAAGAGGTGCTGGCCGTTCCGCTGGTGATCTTCCCGCCGTGGATCAACCGCTTCTACATCCTCGACCTGACGCCGAAGAAGAGCTTCATCAAATGGGCGGTCGACCAGGGGCTCAGCGTGTTCGTGGTGAGCTGGAAATCGGCCGATGCGAGCATGAAGGACGTTGTGTGGGACGACTATATCAGGGCGCAGGTCGACGCGATCGACCATGTCCGCGAGCGGCTCGACGTGCCCGCCGTCCACACGATCGGCTATTGCGTCGCGGGCACGACGCTCGCCGCGACGCTGGCGATCCTCGCCCGGCGCGAGGAGGCGGACAAGGTCGCGAGCGCGACCTTCTTCACCGCGCAGGTCGATTTCGAGAAGGCGGGCGAACTGCTCAACTTCATCGACGATACCTATCTCGAGACGATCGGCAAACTGACGCCCGACGGCTATCTCGACGGGCGCTATCTCGCCGCGACCTTCAACGCGCTGCGCGGCAAGGACCTGATCTGGAACTACGTCGTCAACAATTACCTGCTCGGCGAGGACTATCCGGCCTTCGACCTGCTGCACTGGAACGGCGACGTCACCAACCTGCCGGCGAAATGGCACGGCGACTACCTGCGCGACCTCTATCGCGACAACCGGCTGGTCCGGCCCGACGCGATGGAAGCCGACGGCACGCCGATAGACCTCACGCGGGTCGAGACCCCGGCCTATATCCAGGCCGGGCGCGAGGATCATATCGCGCCCGCCGAAAGCGTGTGGCGCGCGACCGATCATTTCACCGGCGACACCACCTTCCTGCTCGCGGGGTCGGGGCATATAGCGGGGGTGGTCAACCATCCCGACGCGCAGAAATACCAGTACTGGACCGGCGACAGCGGCGCCCATTCGCTCGCCGAATTCGTCGACGGGGCGACCGAGCATCCGGGCAGCTGGTGGCCGCACTGGCTCGACTGGCTGCATGACCGCGACGACGCGACAGTGCCCGCCAGGGGCAAGCGCAAGCCCGGCGGCAAGGGCGACACAGTGATCGAGGACGCCCCCGGGCGCTACGTCAAGACGAGGTAGGACCATGAACATTGCTTCGCGCCGGGTCGCCGGCCTGTCCGCTTGCGCCCTGCTCGCCGCCGCGCACCCTGTCGCCGCGCAGAGCTTCAGTCCCAATGACGGGGTGCCGTTCGATCTCGGCGACAAGCTCTCCGCCGCGGTCACGCTCGGCGATATCGACGGCGACGGCGATGTCGACGTGCTGGTCGCCAACGGGCGCCACTGGGCCGAGGCCGATTTCGCTTTCCTCAACGTCGGCAACGGGCGCCCGCTATGGGCGCATCCGGTCGGCGACGGGATGGCATCGAGCTACACGATCCAGCTCGGCGATCTCGACCGCGACGGCGATCTCGACGCGATGACGGTGCACGATTCGCTGCCGGTGATGGTGTTCCACAACGACGGCACCGGGCGCTTCGCGTTCCACTCGGTCGCCGAGAGCGACGGCGAATATGCGCGCGGCGGAGTGAGCCTCGATGCCAATGGCGACGGGGTCGCCGACCTGGTGGTGTTCCGGCGGCTCGGGGCCAACCTGCTGCTGCTCGGCGACGGCGAAGGCGGGCTCGAGCCGGCCACGGACATCGTCGCCGACGGCAGCGGGGCGACCGGCGGGCAGGCAGCCGATCTCGACGGCGACGGCGATATCGACGTGCTGGTCGCGCGGCGCGACGACAACACCAGCCTGGTGCTCGAAAACGACGGGACCGGCCAGTTCACCGTCCACGAACTCGCCGGGACCAAGGGCGATCATCGCGCGGGCGTGGTGGGCGATTTCAACGGCGACGGGATTCCCGACATCATGCTCGCCGGGAAGTCCGGCATCGAGTGGCTGGCAGGCAAGGGCGACCTGCAATACGGCCTGCCGCGGGAGGCCGCCGAGGATCTCGGCGTGCTGCAGGCGCTGGCTGCGGGCGATCTCGACGGCGACGGCGACATCGATGCCGTCGCGGGGGCGAACGGCGTCAACACGCTGCTGCTGAACGACGGTTCGGGCACGTTCAGGACCAAGGCGATGAAGGGCGACCCGGCCGACACATACGGTCTCGCGCTCGGCGACATGGACGGCAACGGCAAGCTCGATATGGTGGTTGCCAATTCGGGTTCGGACAATTGGGTGATGCGGCAGGGCCCGATAAAACGTCATTGATTCAGGCGTTTGACAATTATTGTGCAGTGCACAAAAAGTCCTTGACTTCGCAGATGCAATAGCTATTTTGTGCAGTGCAGCATGAAACGGTTCATGCACGCAAAGCACAGGATTTACGACCATGGCTACCCAGCCTGACAGCAAGATCGATGCGGCGGCGGAGAAGGCCTATGCCGAAGCCTCCGCGAAGAAGGCGGGCGCGAAGAAGGACGCCGTAAGCACTGCCAAGGTCGCCGACGCGGTCGAGGCCGACAAGCCGGCGCGCAAGAAAGCCGCGCCGAAGAAGGCTGCGGCCAGGAAGACCGCCGCGAAAAAGACCACCGCCAAGAAGGCGGCCTCGAAGAAAACCACCACGAAGAAAACCACCGCGAAGAAAACCACCGCGAAGAAGACTGCGGCCAAGAAGGCTAAGCCGGCCGCCGCGAAAACCGCTCCCAAGGAGACCATCATGACCAAAGCCAAGACCAAGACCGCCGACTACACCGCGCAGGTGAAGGAAGGCCTCGCCAACGTTCAGGAACGCGCCAAGGCGGCTTACGACAAGGGCGCCGAATACGCCGCCGAGATGAACGACTTCAATAAGGGCAACCTCGAAGCGCTCGTCGAATCGGGCAAGATCTACGTCGCCGGCGTGCAGGACATCGCCAAGGGCCAGTTCGAAGACGCCAAGAGCGCCGCCGAGACCGTGACCGCCGACGTCAAGGATATGGCCGCGGTCAAGTCGCCGACCGAATTCGTCCAGCTGCAGGGCAAGCTCGCCAGCCGCAATTTCGACGCCGCCGTCGCGCAGGTTTCGAAGACCACCGAAGCGTGGGTCAAGCTGGCCAACGACACCTTCGCGCCGCTTTCGAGCCGCGCCAGCCTGGCGATGGAAAAGGTCCGCAAGGCCGCTTGAGCCTGACGGATCCTGCGAGACCGGGCCCCTCTCCTCTCCCCTCCCCCCGGGGCCCGCTCGCAACGAACGGGGGCCGGACAGCCGACTGGTTGTCCGGCCCTTTTCGTTTGCCGCGCGTTAAGGCGTTTGCGCCAAAGCCTTGCGATAGCCGACACCGATACGATATTGGCCCGAGCGATGATTCCGACCCGCCTCCCTCCCCATATTCCGTTTCCGCCCGCGATCCGCGGGGCCAACGAAGACGGCGACGATGCGGGTACCGACGAGCAGCTCGGCGTCGCCACCCGGACCAGGACCAAGCCGAAGAAGCCCAACCAGTACAAGGTGCTGATGCTCAACGACGACTACACGCCGATGGAATTCGTCGTGATCGTGCTCAAGCGCTTCTTTCGCATGGACATGGAGGAAGCGACGCGGGTGATGCTGCACGTCCACCAGCGCGGCGTCGGCGTGTGCGGCGTGTTCCCCTACGAGGTCGCCGAGACCAAGGTGAACCAGGTGATGGATTTCGCGCGCGAGAACCAGCACCCGCTGCAATGCACGCTCGAGAAAGCTTGACTTAGCTAAGTTGACTTAGCTAATTTTGGGCGATGAACGCGCCGCCCGACAAGACCACCTTCACCGTCCACGAGGCGAAGACGCATCTGTCGCGCCTGATCGCGGCCGCGCTGGAAGGCAAGGAGATCGTAATCGCCAGGGGCAAGGAGCCGGTGGTCAAACTGGTGCCGGTCGAAAAGAAGCCGCCGCGCGTTCCGGGAGCGTGGAAGGGCCGGTTCACCGTACCCGACGACGCGTTCGCGCCTCTGACCGAAGAAGAGCTGGCCCTCTGGGAAGACAGCGAAATATTTCCCGATGAATCTCCTGCTCGATAGCCACGCTTTTCTGTGGTGGCGGCTCGACGACAAGCGGCTACCCGAGCGTGCGAAGGCCGCAATCGCCGATCCGGAACGCCGCGCCTTTCTCAGCGTAGCGACGATCTGGGAACTCGCGATCAAGGTCGGTCTGGGCAAGCTGCCTTCCGCCGCCCCGTCGATCGCCGAGCTCGCTCGGGACGATCCGGTGTCCGAATTCGAGTTGCTGCCGATACAGCCCCGGCATGCCGTGGGAGCGGGAATGCTCGAAATTCCGCATCGCGATCCATTCGACCGTTTGCTGATCTACCAGGCCAGATCGGAAAGCCTGATTCTCGTGTCCAACGAAAAGCTGTTCGACAATTTCGGTGTCGAGCGAATTTGGAATTGAACGCCCGGCCTCGATTTCATGACAGGGCATGACCGCCGCCGATTTTCGCGCTAGGGGCAGCGCAACAATCAGCAAATCACGGCGCACGTGCTCAACTTCCTACCCAAGATCGACCGCTACGTCTTCCGGCTGACCGTGCTGCCGATGCTCGGCGTGTTCGCGCTCGCCGCGTCGCTGCTGCTGCTCGACAAGATGCTGCGGCTGTTCGATTTCGTCGCGGTCGAGGGCGGGCCGATCGGCGTCGTGTTCAAGATGCTCGGCGCGCTGATTCCCGAATATGCCAGCCTCGCCATCCCGCTCGGCCTGCTGCTCGGAATCCTGCTCGCCTTCCGCAAGCTGGCGATCTCGAGCGAGCTCGACGTGATGCGCGCGGTGGGCCTCAGCTACGGGCGGCTGTTGCGTGTGCCCTATGCGATCACCGCCGCGCTGATGCTCGTCAACGTCGCGCTGGTGTTCTACGTCCAGCCGGTCAGCCGCTATTATTACGAGCAGCTCGAATACGAATTGCGTTCGGGCGCGCTCGGCGCCTCGATCAAGGTCGGCGAATTCACCACCTTGGCGGACCGGATGGCGCTGCGGATCGAGGCGAGCGAGGATGACGGGCGCAAGCTGCAGGGCATCTTCGCACGCGTTTCCAATGCCAGGGGCCAGGTGCTGTCGATCTCGGCGCGCGAAGGCGCGTTCCTCGCCACCAGCGACGATCCCAACACCATCATCCTGCGGCTGACCGACGGCACCATCGTGCAGGATACCGGCGGCGAGGATGCAACCCCGCGCGTACTCAGCTTCAGCCGCCACGACCTGCCGATCGACCTGCCCAGGGTCGAGGAATTCCGCGCCCGCGGCGATGCCGAGCGCGAATATATCCTGCCCGAACTGCTCAGGATCGGGTGGGACGAACGCGAGAGTGCGGAGAAGCGTGCCGGCAGCCAGGCGAGCTTCAATTTCCGCCTCGTCGAAGTGGTGATGATGGCGCTGATGCCCTTGCTCGCGGTGGCGCTGGCGATCCCGCCCAAGCGATCTACCAGCGCGCTCGGCGTGTTCGTCTCGATCGTGATGGTGGTGAGCTATCACAAGGTCAACCAGTACGGGGAGGATATCGCGGCGCTCGGCCGCATCGATCCGCTGATCTCGCTATGGGGTCCGATGCTGATCTTCGCCGCATTGATAATATGGATGTACTGGCGCGTCGCGCATGTCCCCGGCGGGCAGGCGATCGGCGCGCTGGAGGTGTGGTTCGACAAGCTGGTCAAGCGGCTGCGCAAGCTGTTCGGGCGCCGCAAGAAGCGCGATTTCGAAGCGGCGCCGGCGGAATAGGTCCCCCGAATGCAGCTCGATTTCTTCCCCTCGCGCACGCTGACGCTGTATCTGGCGAAGCTGTTCATCGTCCGCATCGTGGCGATGCTGGCGATCCTGGTGCTGGTGCTGATGATGCTCGACCTGCTGAGTACCAGCGGCGAGATTCTCGCCGTTGCGGGCAACGGACAGGGCGAACTGCTCAGATATGCCAGCCTGCGCATCCCCCAGTTGATCGCGCGCTTCCTGCCCTATTCGGTGCTTCTCGCCACGATCATCACGCTGATCACGCTCAATCAGAACAGCGAGGTGATCGCGATGAAGGCGGCGGGGCTGAGCGCCCACCAGGTGCTGGCGCCGCTGTTCCTCACAGCCGCGGTGGTCTCCGCGGCAAGCTTCGCCTTCAACGAACGCGTCGTGACGCGCGCGACGGCAACCCTGAAGGCATGGGAAGGCGCCGAATTCGGCCCCGTTCCGCGCGAGCCCGATACCCGCTCGAACGTGTACCTCACCGATGGCGACAATATCCTGACCGCATCGTCGCTGAACGGGCGCGGCGACGATATTCGGATGCAGGGCGTCACCTGGTATCGCCGCGCCCCCGGCGGGATGCTCGCCGAACAGGTCCGCGCCGAACGCGCGATTTATGCCAATCCGGGCTGGAGGCTCGAGGGTATCGAACGGTTCGACGTCGCCTCGGCCGGCACCACGACCGCCGAGACGATGACCGTCGGCGAGGGACTGACGCCAGAACAGATCGAACTCGACAGCGTCGATCCGGATACGCAGGGTTTCTTCGAGCTGTCCGATTCGATTTCCGCCTATGAGCGCGTCGGGCGGCGTACCAGCGAATTGCGCGCCAAATGGTGGCACAAGCTTTCGGGCCCGCTGTCGGCCATGCTGATGCCGCTCCTGGGGGCGATCGCAGCCTTCGGGCTGGCTCGCTCGGGCGCCCTGTTCGTGCGCGCGATCATCGCCATGGCGCTGGGCTTCGCCTATTTCGTGGTCGACAATGCCGCCTTGGCGATGGGCAGTTTCGGCGGCTACCCGCCCTTCCTCGCGGCATGGGCGCCGTTCTTCCTGTTCGCGCTGATCGGCGAGACCGTGCTGATCCGGACCGAGGAGTGAGCGATTTCGAGATCCGGCTCGCCCGCCCGGACGATGCCGCCCATCTGCCCGAAGTCGAACTGGCCGCGGGCACGCTGTTCCGGCAGATCGAGGGGCTGTCCGGAGTTGCGGGAATGCACGCCATCCCCGCCGAACGGCAGCGCAGGCTGATCGCCAAGGGGCATTCGCTGATCGCCGAAATCGACACCCGGATCGTGGGTTTCGTCTCCACCGAACCGTTCGGACGCGAACTGCATATCCGCGAATTTTCGGTTCATCCCGATGTTCAGCGACGCGGGATCGGCGGCACGCTGCTGCGCGCGGTCGCGATCGATGCGCGCAATGCCGGGTTCAGCGCGCTGACGCTCACCACCTTCCGCGACGTG
Source organism: uncultured Altererythrobacter sp. (assembly GCA_913055875.1). Lineage (GTDB taxonomy): Bacteria > Pseudomonadota > Alphaproteobacteria > Sphingomonadales > Sphingomonadaceae > CAJXJY01. Next base: position 564,627 of record CAJXJY010000001.1, on the reverse strand, counting down.
CCGTGGAACGGGCCGTTCTACGAACGTCACGGCTTCGTCGAGCTGCGCGAACCGGCGAACCATCCGCGGCTTGCTGCCGACCTGGCAGTCGAAGCGGAGCACGGCCTGCCGCGCGAGCGCCGCTGTGCGATGATCAGGTTTCTGGACTGAACGCGAAGATTCTTCGGAACCGTGCGAGCCGACGGCGGTTGTTGCCACAATGTCGCCATAAAGGAGTACCGACAGCATGAAGAAACTTGCCATTCCCGCACTCGCGCTCGGCCTCGCCCTGGGCGCCTGTGCCGAAGCCAACGCCCCGGCCGACGAGGGTGCCGACGACACCGAAACGGTCGTCGTCGAACCCGAACCGAGCGAAACCACCATCGTCAACCCGCCCGCCGAGGGCGACGGTGAGGGATCGAGCCTGACGGTCGACGGTCAGGACGTCGATGCGACCATCAGCGAAGACGGCGTACAGGCCGAAGTCGACGTCGACTGACGCGGCCGGACCTCGCTTCACGCGGAAGGGGCCGTCCGGAAGGGCGGCCCTTTTCGTTTGGATTGGGTTCGGTGGAGAATCTTTGTTGCGTGCGGATCGGACCTCCGTCCGATCCTTGCGGCACCGGCCCGCTCCCCCGCCCTTCCACCCCGACTTTAGTAACCTAAGGGTGGAAGGGCGGGGGAGCGGGCCGGTGCCGCTTCTGGCGGTCCGACGATTGCCCCCATGCGACAGGCCGCGTCACCGCCAAAGAACCAAACGCAACCCCTCACCTCACCCGCATCGTGCTCCGCGCGATCCGGCCGACCAGGTGCAGCATGCCCGGGTGGTTGGCGCCGTCATAGGTCGACAGCTCGCCCAGCTCGCTCCGCAGCCGCCGGTGCGCCTCGGGCAGGTCGTGATAGGGCATCGAGGGCATCAGGTGGTGCAGCGCATGATAGCGCAGGCCGACCGGCGCCCAGATCTCCGCGACCATCCCCGGCGGAGGGACGTTGACGCTGTCGAGGAACTGCGCGGTCACCGTCATCGGCTCGCCCTCGTTCTCCCACAGATGCGCCACCAGCGTGCGCAGCTGGTTGAGCACCGCGGTCAGCGACAGCACCGCGAGCGCGATCAGCAGCGGGCGCCAGCCGAGAAACTGCGTGCTTGCGAGCAGCGTCCAGGCCCAGACGAACCCGCCCAGCTCCTGCCACAGCACGCGCGGGCGCAGATCGCCCTCGGGCGGGCGGCGGCGGAATTCGGGGTTGATCGACAGCGCCGAGGCGCGCTCCCAGGTCAGCCGGCGGATGGCGGGCACGACGAGCCCGAGCGGCACCAGCACGGCGAAGCGGATCAGGAACGCGGCCGGCGCGAGCAGCGCGATCAACACGAACAGCGGCAGGCTCCACGGCTTCATCAGCGCGAGCGGGAGATATTCGGGATCCTCGAGAGTGCCGTATTGCGTACGCTTGTGATGGAGCGTGTGCACGCCCTCGTACATGAAGCTCGGGGTCAGCAGCGGGATGCCGACCAGCAGGTTCCACCCCAGCCGGAAGCCGGGAAGCGCGCTGCGGTGAATATGCGTCAACTCGTGGATGAACATCAGCGCGCGATAGAAGGCGAGCGCCGACACCACGCCGAAGGCCACCGCCAATGCGAGGTTCGGCGCGAGGATCGCGCCCGCCATCGCCGCATAGCCCAGCCCCCCCGAGAGCAGCATGTCGGGCCAGTAGAACCGCCCTTTCGCCGTCCCCAGCCCCTTGGTCAGGTCGCGCGCGGCGCGCAGCATCGCCTTGTCGTCGGCATCGACGAATTGCGCGCGCGTCGCCCGCGCAGGTCGCGCGGCAGCGGCAGAGGGGTCGAGAGTGCGTTGCATGGTCATGATATTGGGTCCGGCCCGGCTCTTACCCCAGTTCGGGCGATGAGGCCAAACAGGTCTTTCCGGCGACAGTGATCGGTCGGCTTGCTTGAACTTCGCGCGAATAGCGAACACAGGGCTAACGCAGGCTGAATAGGGGTGTCCGGTGAACGACGCGCAGATAGTGATCGAACCCGTTTCGGGCAAGGCGGGACGCGCCTTGTTCGTCGATACCGGACGGCGATTCGCCGCCGAAACCCCGCACAGCGTGCCGCAATTGCGCTCCGAACAACTCGAATTGGTCGATCCGGGCAGGAATCCCTTTTTCGGCCATGCGCGCGCGCAGTTATTCGTCGCGAAGCGCGGCGGCGAAACGGTGGGACGAATTTCGGCGCATATCGACGAACTCGCGCTCGAAATGCCGCCCGCGCAGGGCTTCGGGCCGGGCACGGGCAATTTCGGCTATTTCGACGCCGATGACGAGGCGGTCGCGCACGCGCTGCTCGCCGCGGCGGAAGAATGGCTGCGCGGGCAAGGCATGGCGCGCGCGCTCGGCCCGATCTCGATGTCGATCTGGGAGGAGCCCGGCCTGCTGGTGCGCGGACAGGACCATTCGCCGATGATCATGATGGGGCACCACCCGGCGCATTACCGCGGCTGGATCGAAAGCGCCGGCTACACGCTCGCCAAGACGCTGCTGACCTACGATCTCGACGTGACGCACGATTTTCCCCCGCTGGTGCGGCGGATCGTCCAGTCGGGCAAGCGCAACGAGCGGATCCGCGTCCGCCAGGTCGACAAGTCGCGCTGGGACGACGAGGTGCGGATCGTGCTCGGCATCCTCAACGACGCCTGGTCGAAGAATTGGGGCTTCGTGCCCTTCACCGAGGCCGAGGTCGCCTATGCGGGCAAGAAGCTGAAGCCGATCATCCACGAGAACATCAACATGATCGCCGAGCTCGACGGCCGGCCGGTCGCCTTCATGCTGAGCTTCCCGGACGTGCACCACGTGCTCAAGCGAACCGGCGGGAAGCTGTTTCCGTTCGGCTGGTTTCACCTGTTGCGCTGGCTGAGGAAGCCGACCCGCTCGGGCATGCGCGTGCCGCTGATGGGGGTTCTCAAGGAGTTGCACAATTCGCGCGTCGCGAGCCAGCTCGCTTTCATGATGATCAGCCGTATCCGCGAGAACGCGGTCGAAGCCTACAGGTCCGAACGGGCGGAGATCGGCTGGATCCTCGACGACAACCAGGGGATGGTGGCGATCGCCGACGCGATAGAAAGCTCGGTCAACCGCGAATACGCGATTTTCGAAAAACATCTCTGAGCCCGGCTGTTGCGCGAACGCCACGCCGCCCTTCCGACGCGGCGAAACCGGGAACGCGCACGAATCCGGAGGGTTTGATTCGCAGACTCGGATTTCCCGTCCCGCGGAGCACCAATGCAATGGCAAGAGCGAACGCCAAACCGGATGGTCGTGGCCGGAATACACGCCCGGCCCCAAGCCGGATCGGGGGCCGGATCGGGCGTGTGCTCGTAGTGGAAGACGATGTCATCCTCTCGCTCAGCATCGAACAGGCGCTGCTCGATGCCGGCGCGAGCGACGTCGAAATCTGTCCGACCACGGACAAGGCGCTCGAAGCGCTCCGCGCGCGCAAGGTCGATGCGATCGTGCTCGACGTGCACCTCGCCGACCGCGACGACGGCTGGGCGATCGCCGAGCTGGTCGCGGGTATCGGGCCGAAGCCGCCGCGGATCGTGTTCTCGACCGGCGCGCCGCAGGATATCCCCGCCGACATTGCCGGGCTCGGCACCGTGCTCCCCAAGCCCTACGAACCCGAGGAGCTGGTGGCGGCGATCGGCACGCCGGCGAAGAAGGGGCTGCTGGAGCGACTCAAGCGGTAGGGGTTTGTGTTTTCCGGTGACGAGGGCTGTCACTTCGTGGCAGGTATCGGACCGCCGGGACTGTTCCAGCCCACACCGAGTCTTGTTAGCTGGCGGCGACGAGACCTGTCGTTCCTTTGCGAATGTTGGGCCGCCAGAAGCGGCACCGGCCCACGCCCCCAGCCGGAGTCCTTGTCGAATGCGCTCATGACCTCCGTCATGAGCTTGCGGCACCGGCCCACTCCCCCACCCTTCCACCCCGACTTTACTAACCTAAGGGTGGAAGGGTGGGGGAGTGGGCCGGTGCCGCACCCGGCGGTCCGACGCTTGCTGCGCAGCGACAGGTCTCGTCACCGCCGACCAAAAACCTCGACACACAAGAAAAAAGGCCTCCGCTCTAGCTGTGAGCGGAGGCCCTTCGGGATCGTGTCACAGCCGCTTGGACGGGAGGGGGGGTCTCGGCGGTGACAATGGGATAATGCCCCACCATCGACACGGTTCCCGCAGTTTCCGAAAAAATTTTCATGCCCCGCGAAACCCGGCCGAAACGGCCCGAAAGGGACCCGCCGGCAGCATGCGGGTTGGCAGACGGAACCAAGCTCGCGCGCGCGCGTTGACCCCGGGATACGCCGCGCAAGCGGCTTTTCGTTCTAGGGAAGGGAATTCATGTCGCTTGGGGAACAGGTCGCAGCCAATCTGCCGTTTTTGCGTCGCTATGCACGCGCTCTTACCGGATCTCAGGCGACGGGGGACGCCTTCGTCAGACAGACGCTCGAAGCCGCGCTCGCCGACGACGAGGTCAAGACTTCGCTCGAAGGGGGGCGCGTCCCGCTCTACCGCGCTTTCAACAAGGTCTGGTCGAGCGCTTATCTCGAAGTGGCCGATGCGGAGCCCGACAGCGGCTCGCACGAAGCCGCCGCGCACGACCGGCTGAAGGCGATCACGCCGCTCAACCGCCAGGCTCTGCTGCTCACAACGCTGGAGGATTTCAGCATCGCCGAAACCGGCGAGATCATGGACCTCGACGAGGAGCAGGTCAGCGCCCTGGTGCAGGAAGCAGTCCACGAGATCGACCGCGAATCCTCCACCAGCGTGCTGATCATCGAGGACGAACCGCTGATCTCGATGCAGCTCGAGGACCTGGTGACCTCGCTCGGCCACGAGATCTGCGGCACCGCCGCGACGCGCACGCAGGCACAGGAAGTCGTCGCCGACCGCACACCGGGCCTGGTGCTGGCCGACATCCAGCTTGCCGACGGCTCCTCGGGGCTCGACGCGGTCGACGATATCCTCGCGATCGACAGCGTGCCGGTGATCTTCATCACCGCCTACCCCGAGCGGCTGCTGACCGGCGACCGGCCCGAACCGACCTATCTCGTCACCAAGCCGTTCAAGGAAGCCACCGTGCGCACCGCGATCAGCCAGGCGCTGTTTTTCGGCTCGAGCAGGCCTCTGGGGTGATGATCTAGAACGGCGTTCACAATTGAGAATGTTGCGGGACCGGTAGGCGTTTGGTTTTCCGGCGGTGACGAGACCTGTCGCTTGGTGGCAGTCGTCGGACCGCCGGGGCTGTTCCGTCCCACGCCCCCACCCGGCCACCCATAGGATACTATGGTCGGGGTGGCCGGGTGGGGGCGCGGGACGGAGCAGCAAGGGCCAGACGGAGGTCTGGCCCGCACGCAACCAGGACTCCCCCTACCGCTTCTTGTACCGCATCCGGATCGCGAAGTCGCTCGGGCGGCGGATCGGGACGATCAGCACGCAGCGCACCCCGCCCGGCGCGAAATCGATATCGACCGGGTGGTCGAATTCGTGCGCCACGATCTTCTCGATCAGGTCCATCCCGAAACCGCGCGAGCTCTTGCCGCATGTTTCGACCGAGGGACCGCCGGCTTCCTGCCACACGACGCGGACCTTGTCCTCCTCGACCCGCCCCCACGACACCGAAACCACCCCGTCGCGCACGCTCAGCGCGCCGTATTTCGCCGCATTGGTAGCCAGTTCGTGCACCGCCAGTCCGAACGACAGCGCGTCGTTGGGAGCGAGTTCCACCGGCGGCCCCGCCATCTCGACGACATGGCCGCTATCGCCCGCATAGGGCGCGAGTTCGGTCTCGAGGATGTCGCGCAGCGGGGTGGTGCCCCATTCGGACTTGGTCAGCAGGTCGTGCGTCGCCGACAGCGCGCGCACGCGCCCCTCGAGACCGTCGGCGAATTCCTCGACCCGCTCGGTCCGGCGGCGCGTCAGCGAAATTATCGACAGCACGTTGGCGAGCGAGTTCTTGACCCGGTGATTGAGTTCGCGGGTCAGCGAATCGCGGATCGAGTTCTGCTCCTGCAGCCATTGCAGCGACAACCGGTCCTCGATCATCTGCTGGGTCAGCAGCCGCGCAAGCACCATCAGCAGGCTGGCGACGAGCAGGCCGAAGATCAGCGTCACCATCGACAGGCTGGTGAGCGATTCGGTGCGGGCGGATTCGACTTCGAGCACCATCGAGCGGTTCGCCACGGTCACCAGTTCGGTCACCGAGCGCCCGGTCGAGGTGCCCGGCCCCATTTCGAACAATAGCCGCTGCTCGAGCGGCTCCTCGTCGTAGAGGCGGATGTTGCGTGCCGAATCGGGCTCGAGCTCGAGCGCGGATTCGACGAAGTCCTGCGCGTTGAAAGGGCTGTAGACGAAGCCGCGCAAGGTGCGGTTCTCGCCGAACCCTTCGAACACCGGCATGTAGATCAGGAAACCCGGCGCCTCTCCCGTGCCCTCCTGCACCAGCACCACCTTGCCGCTGGCGATCGGCCGCACCGCGCGCTCCGCCTCTTCCATCGCGGCGCGCCGGACCTGTTCGGAATACATGTCGTAGCCCAGCGCACGGCGGCTGCGCTCGGTATCGGGCAACAGGAAGGTCACCGGGGCCACCCTGCCGCCGGTGAACAGCGGGCGCGGATAGACCCGGTAGGCGCCCGGCGCCTGATCGGCCATCGATTCCTCGAACGCGGCAATTTCGAGCGGATTGAGCACGCGCGCCCAGCCGATCCCCTCCGCGCCGCGATAATCCGAATCGAGACGCAATTCGTTGACGAATTCGCGGAACACCGATTGCGGCACCTCCTCGCGCGTCGCGAACAGCGCGGCACCCGCGCGCAGATAGGCGGATCCGGCATTGCCGCGCCGCTCGATCGCGGAGGCGATCGCCTGCGCGGCTTCGCGCAATTGCGCCGACTCGCGGCGGTTCTCGCCCCGCTCGATCGCGAACACGCTGAGCGCGGTGACCGCCGCGACCAGCAGGAAGATCGCCAGCGGCACCGCGCGCGGATACTCGATCAGCCACCGGCGCAGGCGGCGCCGGTGCACTGATCCACTCTCCGCCTTGGGTTGCACCGCGATCTGTCCTCGCCCGCTCGCTGTTACCGGTGTTTGCACGTATGGCAGGGAACCAAACAAGCCGCGCTTCGTTCCCCCGGGCACGGATATGAATGCGAGTGTGTCCAAACCGACACTGCGTGCCGGGTCGGTGCAGCAGGTTCGACAGGGCAGAACTCAACAGGGATGACGACGGATTGCATGACATCGGATAGGGATCAGGCAGAGAACGGCCCTCGGGGGGGGAAACCGAACGACAAGGCGGACCGCGACAAGCCCGAATGGGCGAACGGGTTGCGCCAATTGTACGATTCGGTGGTGGACGAACCGCTCCCCGACAGCTTCAAGGACCTGCTTTCGAAGCTGGACGACAAGAAGTAATGGGCGATTCCAAACGTACGGCCGCGGAACAGGCCGATTTCAAGCGCGAACTGACCGAGGTGGTGCCGCATCTGCGCGCCTTCGCACGCGGACTGTGCGGGCGCCCCGACATGGCCGACGACCTCGTCCAGGAAGCGCTTCTCAAGGCGTGGGCGGCACAGGAGCGGTTCGAGCCGGGCACCAGCATGCGCGCCTGGACCTTCGTGATCCTGCGCAACGCCTATCTCACCGACATGCGCCGCAACCGCTTTCGCGGCGAATATGACGAGAACGTCGCCGAACGCATCCTCACGGCACCGGCCGGGCAGGAGGAGCCGATCCACCTCTCCGACATGCACCGCGCGCTGCTGACGCTGCCGCCCGAGCGGCGCGAGGCGCTGCTGCTGGTCGGCGCGGGCGGGTTTTCCTACGAGGAGGCGGCCGAGATTTGCGGCTGCGCGGTCGGCACGATCAAGAGCCGCGTCGGGCGCGCCCGCGCCGCGCTCAACGCCATGCTCGCCGACGACGAAATACCCAAGCGCTCGATCGACGACGAAAGCGCGCATCGCGCGATCCTCGAGGAACTCGACGACGTGGCGACCGGCAACGGTATCGCGGCCAAGACCTGAGCGGATACTTGCCCCGCCCGGCCTCCGGCGTCACATAGGCTAACGATGGACGAGCAAGGGGCCAATACGACACCGCGACCCGCCAGCCGGCGGATGGCGTTCGCCGCGCAGGAATTGCGGCTGATCTCGGCACTTGTACTGCTGCTCGGGCTCGGCCTGTTCCTCGCGCTGCCTTTCGTGCTGTCGATCGGGTCGGTGGTATTCCTGCCGCTGGTGACCGCGGTGGTGCTGACGGTGATCCTGTCGCCGCTCGCCGACCGGCTGGCGGGGTGGGGTCTGCCCAACGTGCTCGCCTCGCTGGTCGCGCTCGCCACCTTCTTCGCGATCGTGCTGCTGGCGCTCGCGCTGATCCTGCAGCCGGCGGTGGCGCTGTTCGATTCGCTCCCGGAAATGACCCAGCGCGTCGGCCAGCGCTTCGCCGAGCTGCGCGACGAATTCGCCTGGCTCGCGCTTGCCAACGACCGGCTCGCCGAACTGACCGGCGGTACCCAGGGCAACCAGGTGGTGCTGGCGAGCCCCTCGGTGCTGCAGCAGCTCGCCTTCGCCACGCCGAGCGTGCTGCTCGAGGTGCTGCTGACCTTCCTGATGACATTCTTCATGATCGAGGCACGCGTGCGGCTGCGGCGGCATTTGCTGTTCGACCGCGCCAGCTTCGGCACCAGCATCAAGGCCGCGCGGGTGATGCGCGAGGTGCAGGACAGGGTCGCGGCCTATATCCTCACCGTGACCTGGATCAATGCGGGCGTCGGAGTGATCGTGGCGCTCGGCGCATGGGCGCTCGGGGTAGAGGCGCCGGTAATGTGGGGCGGGCTCGCCGCCCTGCTCAACTTCGTGCCCTATATCGGCCCGCTGGCAATGACGCTGCTGCTTGCGCTGTTCGGCATCGGCACGGCGGAGACCGCGATCCTCGGGATCGTGCCCGCGGCTGCCTATCTCGCGCTGCACACGGTCGAATCGAATGTCGTAACGCCCTCTATCCTCGGCGCGCGCTTCACCATGAATCCGGTGATGATCCTGATCGCGCTGAGCTATTTCTCGTGGATCTGGGGCGTGTTCGGGGCGCTGCTGTCGGTGCCGATCCTGCTGATGCTGACGGCTTTCTTCGACCATGTCGGACGGCCCAACCTGATCGGCTTCATCTTCGGCGAGCCGCTGTTCGCGACCAATCTGATGGCGCTCGGGGTGGAGGGTGAGGGGCAGGACGCGCAGCAGGGGTGATTGGGGTTGTTTGCCGGAGTTTGTAGTTTTCCGGCGGTGACGAGACCTGTCGTTGCTTGGCAGGTATCGGACCGCCGGGAGCGGCACCGGCCCACGCCCCCACCCGGCCACCCATAGGCTACTATGGTCGGGGTGGCCGGGTGGGGGCGTGGGCCGGTGCCGCAAGGGACGCACGGACGTGCGGCCCGCAGGCAACTAAAGATCCAGGTGGGGGCGTGGGATGGAACAGCAAGGTCGGGACGGAGGTCCTGACCGCACGCAACAAAGACTCCTTCTCCCACCAGCACGAAAAAGGCCCGCCATCCTCGCGGATGACGGGCCCTTTGCTCGATCACTCCCAGCTCACCCCGGATACTGCCAGGTCGTCCCGCGCGCGAGGTTCTCGCTCGCGAACGACCAGTTGAGCTTCGAGTCCACCACCGCGTCGAGATAGGCCGGGCGCTTGTTCTGGTGGTCGAGGTAATAGGCGTGTTCCCACACGTCGATCGTCAGCAGCGGGTTGAAGCCGCTGTCGGCGAGCGTGTCGCCGTCATGCGTTTCCTCGATCGACAGCACGCCGCCCTTCTCGGCCAGCCACACCCAGCCGCTGGCGAAGTGGCCGGCGCCGCGATCCTTCAGCTTCGACTTGAGATCGTCGACCGAGCCGAAGGCATCGTCGATCATGCTCGTGAGTTCGTCCGAAGGCGAACCGCCGTCGGCAGCCATCGAATGCCAGTAGAAACCGTGGTTCCAGCTCTGCGCAGCATTGTTGAACAGCCCCTGGTCGCTGCCGCGCGCCGAAGCGATCACTTCCTTCAGCGGCTTGTCGGCCAGATCGGTGCCTTCGATCGCGGCGTTGGTCTTGTCGATATAGGCCTGGTGGTGCTTGCCGTGGTGATAGGACAGCGTCTCGGCGGAAATCGCCGGGTCGAGCGCTGTGTCGGGATAGGGCAGGTCGATCAGTTCAAAAGCCATTTGGGGTCCCCTGAGTCCAGTGTTGAAATGTCCAGTGTTGAAGACGGTACTCGTTAGCCCAACGCGCAGGCGGGCGAAGGGTTGCAAGGCGCGCTAATCTTTCCGCCCGCGGTCGACCGCACCGGTCACCGCAACGTTCGTCGTCACATTGGCGAGCGTGCGCATGATATCGGGCAGCATCTCGACCGCGACCAGCAGCGCGAGCGGCTCGACCGGTACGTTCATCGCATAGGCGATCGGGCCGATCGAGATCACGAAGCTTATCGAGCCCGGCAGGCTGACCGAACCGACGCTGATGATCAGCGCCACGCCGATACCGGCGGCGAGAACCGCCGGCGTCAGCTCGATCCCCGCCAGGGTCGCGACATAGATCGCCACCGCCATATTCATCGCCGGACTGGTCGCGCGGAAGATCGCCACCGCCAGCGGCAGCACGAAATCGGCGGTGCTCTCGCGCAGCCCCAGCCGCCGCGCACTGTCGAGCATTGCCGGCAGGCTGGCGAGCGAGCTCTGCGTCGACACCGCCACCGCCTGCGCCGGGATCAGCGCGCGGACGAAGGCGAGCGGCCCGATCCGCCCGAGCACGATCCCGATAATGTAAGCGGCCACCAGCACGATCGCCCCCATCGCCGAGACCGTCAGGATATAGTGCACCAGCGTGGCGAAGGCTCCGCCGCCTGCGCGCACCGCCACCCCGAAGGCGAGCGCGAACACCCCGACCGGCGCGACCCACAGCACCCAGCCGATGATCGTCAGCATCGCATTGGCGAGCGCGCGGAAGAAGCCGAGCAACACTTCGCGCTGACCCTCCGGCAGCCGCGTGATGGCGACCGCGAACAGCGCGAAGAAGATGGTCAGCGGCAGCATCGCCGTCTCGGCCGCCGCGGCGATCATGTTGGGCGCGACCAGCGAGCGCAGGAATTCGAAGATATCGGGCACCTGCTGGCGCTCGACCGTCCCGGTATCGAGGATCGCCGAAGCGGCATCGGGCGGCGGGAACGCGGCCAGAAGCAGCGGCATCGCAATCGCGCTCGCCACCCCGCTGAACACCAGCACGCCGAAAACGAACATCAGCATCCGCCGCGCGACCGCACCGGCGCGCGCGGCCTGCATCAGCTTGGCGATCCCGACGATCAGCAGCGCGGCGACCAGCGGGATGATCGTCATCTGCAGCGCGCGCAGCCACATCGAGCCGACCAGCTCGGCGCTCTTCATCGCGACATGGTCGGCGGGCAGGCCGGCGAGCAGCAATCCCGCCACCAGCCCCGCGACCAGCCCGCCGAAAGTCCACCACACCGGCAGGCGGATGCTGACCAGCTCGGACACCTCGCCGCCTGAACCGCGCTCTGCCTGGTTCATTGTTTGCCGCCTCCCCTTCCCTTCGCCGCCTAACCGCGCCAGAAGCGCGTGGCAAATCGAGAAGCGGCAACGGCGAGGATTTGGGCGACGCATATGGGACGCAAGTTTTTCGGCACCGACGGCATTCGCGGCCGGACCAACAAGGGCTTCATGACCGCCGCCATGGCGATGCGCGTCGGGCAGGCGGCGGGCGCGCATTTCCAGCGCGGCGACCACCGTCACCGGGTGGTGATCGGCAAGGACACGCGCCTGTCTGGCTACATGATGGAGAGCGCGCTGGTCGCGGGCTTCACCAGTGTCGGGATGGACGTGGTGATGACCGGCCCGCTGCCGACCCCCGCGATCGCTCTGCTGACGCGCGAGATGCGCGCCGATCTCGGCGTAATGATCTCGGCCAGCCACAACAGGTTCGAGGATAACGGCATCAAGCTGTTCGGCCCCGACGGGTTCAAGCTGTCGGACGGGGACGAACTCGCAATCGAGCGGCTGATCGAGAGCGAGCAGGCGCTCGCCGCTTCCGCCGATATCGGCCGCGCGCGGCGGATCGACGATGCGCAAGGGCGCTATATTCACGCGGTCAAACAGTCGATCGCTTCCGACATCCGTTTCGACGACCTCAAGGTGGTGGTCGATTGCGCGCATGGCGCCGCGTACCAGGTCGCGCCCTCGGCGATCTGGGAACTGGGCGCGGAGGTGATCGCGCTCGGCGTGAATCCGAACGGCACCAATATCAACGACGGGGTCGGCTCGACCGCGCTCGCCGCGATCAAGGCCAAGGTGGTCGAGGAAGGCGCCGATATCGGCATCGCGCTCGACGGCGACGCCGACCGGCTGATCGTGATCGACGAGCAGGGCGAGGAGGTCGACGGCGACCAGATCATGGCGCTGATCGCCACCCGCATGCAGGAAAAGGGCACCCTGCGCGGCGGCGGGGTGGTGGCGACGGTGATGTCGAATCTCGGGCTCGAGCGCTATCTGACTGCGCAGGGGATGACCCTCGAACGCACGCAGGTCGGCGATCGCTACGTGCTCGAACGGATGCGCGCGGGCGGCTTCAATCTCGGCGGCGAGCAGTCGGGGCACATGATCCTGCTCGATCACGGCACCACCGGCGACGGCACCGTGGCGGCGCTGCGCGTGCTCGCCGGGCTGGTCCGCACGGGCAAGCGCGCGAGCGAGCTGCTGCATGTGTTCGACCGCGTGCCGCAGCTGCTCAAGAATGTGAGCTATAGCGGCGGCGCGCCGCTCGAGGCGGCGGGTGTAAAGGCGTGCATCGCCGAGGCGGAAAGGGAGCTGGACGGCAAGGGCCGGCTGGTGATCCGCCCGTCGGGCACCGAACCGCTGATCCGGGTGATGGCCGAGGGCGACGATCCGGGCCAGGTCGAACGGGTGGTCGACCGCATCTGCGACGCGGTGGAAGACGCCGCGTAACGGAGAGCCGTTCGCCCTGAGCTTGTCGAAGGGCTGCTCATCTTTCTGGCGCGGCACCCGAAGACAGTGCAGGGCTTCGACGAGTTCGGCCCGGACGGAGTTTATGGTTTGCTCGAAATGAGACCCGATTGCGAAACATGCGGCGCGGACCTGCCCGCCGAGGCGCCGGGCGCGTTCATCTGCAGCTTCGAATGCACCTTCTGCGCCGGATGCGCCGATGCGCTCGACGATCTCTGCCCCAATTGCGGCGGCGAGCTGATGGATCGGCCGACGCGCGCGAAGAAGCTGCACGACAGGTTTCCCCCGAGCAGCGAGCGGAAGTTCAAGGGGTGAGCAAACCGCCGCGCATCCTCGCCATCGCCGGCTCCGACAGTTCGGGCGGCGCGGGCATCCAGGCCGATATCAAGACCATCGCCATGCTCGGCGGCTACGCCATGACCGCGATCACCGCGGTTACCGCGCAAAACTCGCAAGGCGTGCAGGCGATCGCGCCGCTCGCCCCCGACCTGGTGCGCGCGCAGATCGTCTCCTGCCTCGACGATATCGGTGCCGACGCGATCAAGATCGGCATGCTCCACGACGCCGGGATCATCGGCGAGGTCGCGACGGCGCTCGACGATGTGCAGGCGCCGATCGTGCTCGACCCGGTCATGATCGCAACCTCGGGCGCGACGCTGATCGCCGACGACGCGATCGCGGCGATGAAGGCCGAGCTGTTTCCGCACGCCGCGCTGCTGACCCCCAACCTGCCCGAACTCGAACATCTCGCCGGACGCACGCTGCGCGATACCGGCCTCGTGCGCGAGGGCGCCGCGGAACTGGCGACCGCATATGGCTGCCATGTGCTGGCGAAAGGCGGGCACACCGAGGACGATCGGATCATCGACCTGCTCGTCGCGCCCGACGGAACCGCGACGCAGTTCGACCACGCCCGCATCGACACCCCGCACACGCACGGCACCGGCTGCACGCTGTCTTCGGCAATCGCCACGCTGCTCGGTCACGGCCAGGAGGTCGAGCACGCCGTGCGGCTGGCACGCAATTTCGTGCTGCGCGCGATCGAGAACGCGCCCGGTTTCGGCGAAGGCAACGGTCCGTTGGGGCACCAGGCGGTGAGGAGTTCTTAGATTGTCCGGCGGTTTGGTTGACCTGTCGCTTTGTGGCAGTCGTCTGACCGCCGGGGCTGTTCCATCCCGCGCCCCCACCCGGAGTCTTTGTTGCGTGCGGAAAGCACGTCCGTGCTTTCCTTGCGGCACCAGCCCACTCCCCCACCCTTCCACCCCGACTTTAGTATCCTAAGGGTGGAAGGGTGGGGGAGTGGGCTGGTGCCGCACCCGGCGGTCCGATGTTTGCCGCCAAGCGACAGGTCTCGGCACCGCCAGAAAACAACCTCTACCCCTCCAACTCGTAAAACGCTGCGATATGCCCCCAGGCCTCATCCGCCGTTTCGCACCATTTGAACAGGTCGAGATCCTTGCGCCCGATCGTGCCCTCGTCGGCGAGCGCCTCGAAATCGATCACCCGGTTCCAGAAGTCCGCGCCGAACAGCAGGATCGGCATCGGCTTCATCTTGCCGGTCTGGATCAGCGTCAGCAGTTCGAAGAACTCGTCGAACGTGCCGAACCCGCCGGGAAACACCGCCACCGCGCGTGCGCGCAGCAGGAAGTGCATCTTCCTGAGCGCGAAATAATGGAACTGGAAGCTGAGATAGGGCGTGACGTACTGGTTCGGTGCCTGCTCGTGCGGCAGCACGATATTGAGCCCGATGCTCTCCGCCCCGGCGTCGCTCGCGCCCTTGTTGGCCGCTTCCATGATCGACGGGCCGCCGCCCGAAGTGACCACGAACTGGCGCTTGCCCTGCTCGACGATCGACTTCTCGCTGACCAGTTTGGCGAGCTTGTAGGCTTCGTCGTAATATTTCGCCTTCCTGGCGAGGTTCTCGACCACAAGCCGCTCGTCCTCGGGCAAGTCCTTCGCCCCCTCGAGCGCGGTCTCGACCGCGTCGGGCGGCGGGATGCGCGCCGAGCCGTACATCACCAGCGTCGAACCCACGCCCGCCTCGTCGAGCAGCATTTCGGGCTTCAGCAGCTCGAGCTGGAAGCGCACCGGGCGCAATTCCTCGCGCAGCAGGAAGTCGCGGTCCTGGAACGCCAGCTTGTAGGCCGGGTGCTGCGTCTGCGGCGTGCTCTGCGGAGCCGATTTGGAAAACTGCGCTTCCTCTTCGGCGGGGTAGAATTTGCGATCCGACAGATCGCGGTCTTTTTCTTTTTCGGTCATGACACGCCCGATAGGGGCGGCGCATGGCGCGGGCAAGCGTGGCGGTACCGCGTCCCGGCGCCGCTAGGGGCTCAACCAAGCGCGCAGGACCATCGCGACCGCACCGAGCACGGCGACGCTCGCCGCCCAGATGCCCGCCATCCAGGCGAGCCGCTGCCATAGCGGTGAGGGTTGTTCGCTCAATGGTAGCCCTCATGCCCGACCTTGCCGCGGAACACCCAATAGGCCCAGGCGGTGTAGGCGATAATCAGCGGCATGGTAATCGCGACGCCGATCAGCATGAACACTTGGCTGCGTTGGGGCGCAGCGGCGTCCCAGATCGTGATGCCCGGCGGCACCACATAGGGCCACATCGTCACCCCGAGCCCCGCCATGCCGAGAAAGAACAGCGCGATCGCCAGCCAGAACGGCTTCGAATGCCGTTCGCGGCGCAAGGCGCGCAGCAGCGAGACCGCGACGATCGCAGTCAGGATCGGTACCGGCGCGGCGAGATAGATCTCCGGCTCGGTCAGCCAGCGCGCGGCGTATTCGGCGTTGAGGAACACGTTGTAGAGGCTGACCGCGCCCAGCAGAACCACCGTCGCCCACGCGGCGCGCAACCCCATGCGCCGCGCATGGTCCTGGCTCTCGCCGTCGAGCTTCCACACCAGCCACGCCGCGCCGAGCAGCGTATAACCCGCGACCGTCCCCAGCCCGGTCAGCAGGGTGTAGGGGGTCAGCCAGTCGAACCAGCTGCCCGCATAGGCGCGATCGACCACTTCAATCCCCTGCAGCAGCGCGCCGAGTATCATCCCCTGCGCCATCGCCGCGACCAGCGATCCGCCGGTGAAGGCGAAATCCCACAATGCGCGATGTCCGGGATCGCGCCAGCGATATTCGAACGCGACGCCGCGGAACACGAGGCCGAGCAGCATCGCAGTGATCAGTGGATAGGTCGCGGGGAGGATCACCGCATAGGCCAGCGGAAAAGCCGCGAACAGCCCGCCGCCGCCGAGCACCAGCCAGGTCTCGTTGCCGTCCCACACCGGCGCGATCGAGTTCATCGCCCGGTCGCGCTCGGGCCCCGCCTCGAACGTCGGAAAGAGAATTCCGATACCGAGATCGAACCCGTCCATCACGACATAGGCGAACACCGCGAAGGCGATGATGAAGGCCCAGATGGTGGTCAGGTCGACGCTCATGGCGCGTCCTCCGGCTCGTGCTTGCCGCCCGACAGGTCGCGCTTGCTTTCGTCCGACGGGTCCTGCGTCGGTCCGGGAGTGATCCCCGCGGTGCGGATGGGGCCCTTGTCGCCGCGCTTGACGCCGTATTCGCCCGCATGCGGCGGCTTGTGCATCAGATGGAGGATATACCACACGCCCGCGCCGAAGACGGCGAAATAGACCACCACGAAGGCGAGCAGCGAGGCCGCAACCGCCGGAGCGTCGAGCGGGCTGGCGGCATCGGCCGTCCGCATCAGATTGTATATCACCCACGGCTGGCGCCCGACCTCGGTGGTGATCCACCCGGCGATGACCGCGACGAAGCCCGAAGGCGCCATGACCAGCGCAGCCTTGTGCAGCGCGCGCCATTCGTAGAGCTTCCTCCGCCACCGCGCGAACAGGCTCCACATCCCGATGCCGAGCATCGCGAAACCGATACCGACCATGATCCGGAACGACCAGAACACCATCCCGACCGGCGGCTGCTCGTCGTCGGGGATCGTGTCGAGGCCCGCCAGCGGCGCGTCGAGGTCGTGCTTGAGGATCAGCGAGGATGCCTTGGGGATGCCCACGGCGTAATCGAGCCGCTGCTCCTCGTCGTTGGGTATCCCGAACAAATAGAGCGGCGCGCCGTCGGGATGGCTCTGGTAATGCCCCTCCATCGCCATCACCTTCTGCGGCTGGTGTTCGAGCGTGTTGAGCCCGTGCAGGTCGCCCGCGAAGATTTGCACCGGCACCACCAGCGCTGCCATCCACATCGCCATCGAGAACATCTTGCGCGCATGCGGATTGGCGCTGTCCCTCAGCAGGTGCCACGCGCCGACCCCGCCGACGACGAAGGCGGTGGTGATATAGGCCGCCAGCACGGTGTGGACGAGGCGATAGGGAAAGCTCGGATTGAAGACGATCGCGAACCAGCTCTCGCCGGGCAGGAATTGTCCGTTCGCGCCGATCTCGTAGCCGGTCGGCGTGTGCATCCAGCTGTTGACCGACAGGATCCAGAACGCGCTGATGAAGGTGCCGGCCGCGACCATCAGCGTGGCGGCGAAATGCAGCCTTCTGCCGACCCGCTCCATCCCGAACAGCATCACGCCGAGGAAGCCCGCCTCGAGGAAGAAGGCGGTCAGCACCTCGTAGGCCATCAGCGGGCCGATCACCGGCCCGGCGACGTCGGAGAACACCGACCAGTTGGTGCCGAACTGGTAGCTCATCACGATCCCGCTCACCACGCCCATGGCGAAGGCGATGGCGAAGATCTTGAGCCAGTATTTGAACAGGTCGTGATAGATCGGCTTGCCGGTCTTCAGCCACAGCCCTTCGAGCACTGCGAGATAGCTCGCCAGCCCGATCGAGAAGGCCGGGAAGATGAAGTGGAAGCTCACCGTGAAGGCGAACTGGATACGTGCCAGCAGCAGGGCGTCTGATCCGTCGAACATGGTGCTCCCTTACCCGGTCCGGTCGTGCCGGACGAATGCAAAAATCCGCAACGGTGTTGGGATCGATGCATCATCGTGCCGCTGCGCGCATTGATCGAGATCAAGCGTGCGTGATTGTGGCGGAGCTCTTCGAGGAGAAGCTGGATGCCCCGCGTGGATTCGAACCACGATTGACGGAGTCAGAGTCCGTAGTCTTACCATTAGACGACGGGGCATCGACGAGCGCGTCTCCCGCATGGTGCGGCGGCGTTCGCAAGGGCGCGCAAATAGGTTCGCGGCTCGCACAGGTCAAGGGCTCGAATGGTGCCCGCTCTTGCCCAGCGTGCGCGGCGGCGCTAGCATTCCGGGCAGGTCCTCGCGGATCCACCGCGAGAGGATAAGAAAGCATTGAAATGGCGGATAATTTTCCGCCGGACACGAACAGGAGGGCTGGTCGCAAAGGGGGCAACACGTCCGGTAAGGTAGCCGATTTCCGCTACAAGCGCCCCGCCCAGCCCGAACAGAAAAAGGCCGGAAATACCCGGCAGAAACCGCGCGAACCCCGCAGCGGTTCGTCGCAGCATCGCCCGCAGCATCACCCCCAGCATCACACCGGCCAGCCCGAGGGCAATTCGCATCGCGGCCAGCACCGGCCGCGCCAGGCTTACGCCGCGCTCGATCTCGGCACCAACAATTGCCGGTTGCTGATCGCGCGGCCCTCGGGCGAGAACTTCACCGTGATCGACGCGTTCAGCCGCGTGGTGCGGCTCGGCGAGGGGCTCGCCATGTCGGGCCGCCTGAGCGACGCAGCGATGGAGCGCACGCTCGCGGCGCTGCATGTCTGCGCCGAGAAGCTGCGCCGCCGCCACGTCCATCTCGCGCGCTCGGTCGCCACCGAAGCGTGCCGCCGCGCCGCCAACGGCGCCGAGTTCATCGACCGCGTCCGCCGGGAAACGGGCATCATGCTCGACATCATCACCGCCCAGGAAGAGGCGCGGCTGGCGGTGCTCGGTTGCCACATCCTGCTCGAGGGCGGCGACGGGCCGGCGGTGATCTTCGATATCGGCGGCGGCTCGACCGAGCTGGTGCTGATCGAACCCGAGGGCAAGGTCCCGCGCATCCTCGACTGGCAGAGCGTGCCGTGGGGCGTTGTCTCGCTGACCGATACGGTCGGCCGGGTCGAGGGCGATCACGGCGAGCGGCTGGCGCGCTACGAGGAGATGCGCCGCATCGTTTCCGAGAGCTTCGCGCCGTTCGCCGAACGCATCGCGATGCGCGCGCGCGGCGCGCCCGATATCCGCCTGCTCGGCACCAGCGGCACGGTGACGACGCTCGCCAGCCTGCATCTCGAATTGCCGCAATACGACCGCCGCGCGGTCGACGGGCTGATCGTCCCGGCGCATTCGATGCGCGATATCAGCCTGCGGCTGTCGGGCATGAGCCCCGAGGAGCGCGGCGAACTGCCGTGTATCGGACAGGACCGCGCCGAGCTGGTCGTCGCGGGCTGCGCGATCCTCGAATCGATCATGGATCTGTGGCCCGCCGAGCGGCTCGGCGTGGCCGACCGCGGCATTCGCGAGGGAATCTTGCGCAGCCTGATGGCCTCGCAGCTGCAGGCTGCGGCCGACGGGGCCGGAAAGTCCTGACATGGCGAGGTCGCGCGGCAATCCCGACAAGCGCGTGCGCACCGCGCGCAAGCGCTCCGCCTCCTCGACCCGCTGGCTCGAACGCCAGCTCAACGATCCCTACGTCAAGCAGGCCAAGGCCGACGGCTATCGCAGCCGCGCGGCCTACAAGCTGATCGAACTCGACGGGAAATTTTCGCTGCTGAACGGCGCGAAGCGGGTGGTCGACCTCGGCATCGCGCCGGGCGGCTGGGCGCAGGTCGTGCGCCAGAAAGTGCCCAAGGCCGCGATAGTCGGCATCGACCTGCTCGAAACCGAGCCGATCGACGGGGTCGCGATCCTGCAGATGGATTTCATGGCCGACGAGGCGCCCGCCGCGCTCGAGGCGGAACTCGACGGCGCGCCCGACCTCGTCCTGTCGGACATGGCGGCGAACACGGTCGGCCACAAGCAGACCGACCACCTGCGCACGATGGGGCTGGTCGAGGCGGCGGCGTGGTTCGCGGTCGAAACGCTGGAAAAGGGCGGCGCCTTCGTCGCCAAGGTGCTCGCCGGGGGGACCGATCGCGAGCTGCTCGACCTGCTCAAGCGGCATTTCAGCACGGTCAAGCACGCCAAGCCGCCCGCAAGCCGCAAGGGTTCGTCCGAATGGTATGTGGTGGCGCAGGGGTTCAAGGGGCGGGATTAGCCGCCTCTTGCGCTACTCGTTGGCCGTCGCCGCCTGGTCGGTCGCCACGGGCGCTTCGGCCTCGGGCGTATCCTCGGTCTCGGTCTCGACCGCAGCGTCCGCGCCCTCTTCGCCCTCGGGCGCTTCTTCGGCCTCTTCGGGCAGCGGCGCGGGCGGGGTCAGGTTCGAGCCCATCGAATTGACGTATTTGATGATCGCGATGCGCGAGGCGTCGTCCTTGAGCCCGGCGAAGCCCATCGTGGTGCCGGGGACGAACGCCTTGGGCGCGAGCAGCCACTCGTTCATCGCCTCGATCGTCCAGGTGCCGCCCTTGCCCGACAGCGCGGAACTGTAGGAGAAACCGGGGGCGTGTGCGCCGATCGTCGAACCGACCACACCGTAGAGATTCGGACCCTGCAGGGCGCCGCCGCCCTGCTCGAAGGTGTGGCAAGTGCCGCAGCGCGCCGCGGCCTGCTGCTGGCCGTCCTCGATCGTCACCTCTTCCCACACCTTGCCGATATCGAGTACCGCCTCCTCGCCCTCGGCGCCGGCGTCGAGATCCTCGATCGGGTAGCCGCCATGCCCTTCCTCGACATGGTGCGGCTCGCCGGCCTCGTAATGCATGCCGCTGACAATGGCGCCGCCGAGCGCGACGATGCCCGAGAAGAGGACCCATCCGGCTGCAGTGTTGAAACGATCGTCCATGGGTTGGGGATTCCGCAAAAGTCAGTTGGGTTGGTCTGTCGCGCGCCGCTTTAGGCATGCGCGGGCGCGAGGGCAAGTGGGGCGGTGGCAATGCGCGTCGAAGTATTTTCGCCGCAATGCCCATTGCCCGCGGCGCACCGCGCGGTTAGCGCTCGCTCGCCATGACGCTCAGTTTCCCCGCCCCCGCGCTCGCAATGGTCGAGCGGATGCAGGCCGCCGCCGCCGAACAGCCGCAGCGCGCGATCGCCTTCCAGGGCTCGCCCGGAGCCAATTCGCACCGCGCCGCGGGCGAGGCGGCGCCCGATTACCTGCCGCTGCCCTGCTACAGTTTCGAGGATGCGCTCGAGGCGGTGCGCGACGGGCGCGCGGGCTGCGCGATCATCCCGATCGAGAACAGCCAGCACGGGCGCGTGGCAGACATCCACTTCCTGCTGCCCGAGAGCGGGCTCGCGATCGTCGGCGAATATTTCATGCCGATCACCCACGCGCTGATGGCGCTGCCGCAGGAGGACGGCACGCTCGGGCCGTTCGACGCCGCCTATAGCCACCCGCAGGCGCTCGGCCAGTCGCGCCATTTCCTGCGCCAGCGCGGCATCGTGCCGCTGAGCCATGCCGACACCGCGGGCGCCGCGGCCTTCGTCGCCGAGCGCGGCAAGACCAACCTCGCCGCAATCGCGCCGAAGCTGGCCGCCGAGCTCTACGGGCTCGAGATCGTCGAGGACCGGGTCGAGGACGCGCACGACAACATGACCCGTTTCGTCCTGCTGGCGCGCGAGCAGCTCGATCCGGCAGGCCTCGCCGGCGATCCGGCGATGACCACTTTCGTGTTCGAGGTGAAGAACGTCCCCGCAGCGCTTTACAAGGCGCTCGGCTGCTTTGCGACGAACGGGGTCAACATGACCAAGCTCGAAAGCTACCAGAAGGGGGCGAGCTTCGCCGCGACCACGTTCTACGCCGATATCGAGGGCGTTCCGGGCGATCCGCGCGTCGATACCGCGCTCGACGAACTCGCCTTCCAGACCAACGAGGTGCGGCTGCTCGGCAGCTACCGGCAGGGGCGCAAGCGGGGTTAGACTCCGTTGCAGCGAAGCTGAAACGGTTACGGCATCGGACCGCTCCCCCGCCCGGCGTGTTTGTTGCGTGCGGAAAGCACGTCCGTGCTTCCCTTGCTGTTCCATCCCACGCCCCCACCCGGCCACCCATAGGATATTATCGTCGGGGTGGCCGGGTGGGGGCGTGGGATGGAACAGCCCCGACGGTCTGATGCCTGCCAAGCAACGACAGCTCTCGTCTCCGCCGGAAACCCACAACGCCGGGCGTGGGCCGGTGCCGGCTCAGCGAAGCTGAAAACGACCCTAACGAGTTTTGTAAGTTGGCTTTTCGCCGCCGGAAGGGCAACTTGAGCCCAACCCGTCGGTCAGCTTGGCCCGTCGGTCAGCCTGGGAGGTGCGGATGCGAGTCGCCGGTTTCATGCGCGTCGCGATGCTGGCAATCTTGCCGGCCATCGGTCTCTCAGCTGCCGAGCCGGCCCTCGCGCAGACGGCCGATCCCGACACGCTGGCGCAGAAGTGCCGTAGCGGCGATCGGTCGGCCTGCTTCGCCGCACGCGACGGCTACCAGAAGCTGCTCCGCGAGGAAGCGGTCGACGCCGCCGTCTACCTGCGCTGGCAGGATGCCTTGCGCGCGGCCTGCCAGCAGGCGCTGACGGTCGGCGAGGCCTGCACCAGCTACGGTTATCCGCTGTCGACCGGAGCCTACGGGATTGCCAAGGATTACGGCAAGGCGCGCTGGGCCTACAGCCGCGGCTGCGACGCGCGCGACCCGTGGTCGTGCCACAATTACGGCTTTATGACGCTGGAGGAGAACCGGTCGTCAGAATCGCCGCAGGTCGCGGTATCGCAGTTCATGCGTGCCTGCCGCTATGGCAAGGAGGAGTCCTGCGACAAGGTCAACGACATGGTGTGGCTCAGGAACGAGGACTATCCGGGCGTCGAAAAGAGCATGGCGCTCAACATCGAGGCCGAATACTGGGAGTGCGTTTATCACGACAATTGCGGCTGGGTGACCGGAGCCTACACCAAGCAGCCCGAAAGCGCCGAAACCTACGGCAAGGCCTTGCGGGTGTATCTCAAGGGCTGCCGCAACGGGGATGCGGTGGATTGCTACAATGCCGGATCGCGGTTCACCGGCAGCGGAAAATTCGCCGACTTCTCGAACGGTCTTGCGCTCGTGATGTATCGCAAGAGCTGCGAACTGGGTGACGAGGACGGATGCGCCAGGGTCGAGGACCGCACCGCGAGGGAGCTCACCGGCGACGGCAATTTCATCGATCCCCTGCTGCCCGAACACGAACTCTATCTCGTCTCGATGACGGCCTATGAGGAGGGCGAATTCCCCCAGCAATTGGCCGGCATCGAAATGATGCGCTGGCTGGCCGAGATGGGAATTCCGATGGCGCAGATGCAGGTCGCCGCATGGTTCTACAAGGGCATACCCGATCCCAGATCACCCGACACCGATTCGATCGTCGAACAGAAGCGCTGGAAGACAGCGGAACTTCTTGTCGAAGCGGCGGAGAACGGAGTGGCCGAAGCGGCTCTCTACCTCGCCGGACTGCAGTACAACGACCGGTCCTTCGGCAGCAGCGAGTACAAGAAGGGGTGGTCGTTCGCGATCGCATGGGCGCAGGCGCTTGGCTCCGAAGAAGCCGTGCAGTGGGACATCAGGCGACGAAAAGTCGAGAACCTGCGGGCAGAAATCCGCCAGCAGGGCATGGTCGCCGCGCGGCAGGAGCAATTGCGCGCGGAGGCGCAGGCGCAGCAGGCGATGATCGACCGCGCGTGGCAGCGCCTTTACGACAAATCCGATGAACGCGTGTGCGCCAACGTCATCCAGGGCGGCCGCATGACGCGCGAATGCGTCAGCCGCGACTATGCCCGCCGCAACTGGCCGGGGAATTACTGAAACCCCGGGGCCCCGCAAGGACTTGCGCCGCTTTCCGGGCTCTGCCACCAATTGCGGCGTGACGACGGGCGCAGGGGATAGTGCGGGCGAGACCGCAACCGCATCGGGCGGTGGCTGGCAGGAAGTGCGCGCCGACGATTCGATCCAGTACGCCCCGGTCGAAATACCGCCGCGCAACAACGAACTCCCGCAATGGCTGGAAGATTTCTTCGAATGGCTCGGCGATCTGCTGCGCCCGCTCGGCGAAGGGTTCGGGCTGACCTGGCCGGTGTTCAAGTGGATCCTCGTCGGGCTTGCCGTCCTCGGCGTGCTGGTCTTGCTGTGGCGGCTGCTCGCACCGGTATTCGAGCGGCCGCACAGCGAGACCGAAGAGGACGATGACTGGACGCCGCAGCGCGCCGAAGCGCTCGCGCTGCTCGAGGATGCCGACCGGCTCGCGGGCGAAGGCCGCTACGACGAGGCGACGCACCTGCTGCTCCAGCGCAGCGTCGGCCAGATCGCCGCCGCGCGGCCCGACTGGGTCGAACCGTCGAGCACCGCGCGCGAACTGGCCGCGCTGCCCGCTTTGCCCGATGCGGCGCGCCACGCATTCGCCACCATCGCCGAACGGGTCGAGCGCAGCCTGTTCGCATTGCGCCGGCTCGGGCGCGACGACTGGCAGGCGGCGCGCGACGCCTATGCCGAGTTCGCGCTGCAGCAACTGCCTGCGAGGTTTGCATGACCGCCGGGACCACAAGCGGGAGGGCGCCCGCCTTCAATCCCAGGGTCGTGCTCGCCATGCTGCTGGTCGGCGCGCTGGCGTTCCTCGCCATGCTCTATTTCATCGGCGTCGGCGAACCCGGCCGGGGCGAGAACGACGGCGGAGCGCACGGCGCGGCCAAGGGGCTCAACGGCTATGCGGCGCTGGCGCAGCTGCTTGAGGACGACGGCTACGACGTCGCGCTGACCCGCAATCGCGGCCGGCTCGACGGCGACGATCTGCTGATCCTCACCCCGCCGCATTTCGCCGATGCGGAAGAACTCAGCGATATCATAGAGGCGCGCCGCTATATCGGGCCGACGCTGGTGATCCTGCCCAAATGGTTCGCCGGCCGCATTCCGCCGGGCGCCGACGTCGAAGCGGGAAAGGGCTGGGTGACGCTGTACGATGCCGGCGAGCCCTATTGGCTCGAATCGCTCGAAGGCGAACTGGCGATGAGCGCGGAGGTCGCCGACCTGTCCAGCGACGGTGCCGAGCAGTGGCGCGGACTGGGCTATTCGGGCACGCTCCCGGAGGCAGGCAAGGTCATGGCCTTCGAAACGGCGAGCGTCGTTCCGGTGGTGACCGACGCGAGCGAGCGCGTGCTGGTCGGCTATCTCGACGACGGCGGCTACTATCCGGTGCTCGACGATGCGGTGGGCCTCGCCGAGGCCGATCCGGACGCATTGGACAGCGAGCGCTGGAACGTCATGGTCGTCGCCGAACCCGACCTGTTCAACAATTACGGCATGGCCGACCGCGCCCGCGCCGACCTCGCGCGCGAAGTGGTCTATCTGGCGATGGAGGGGCAGGATATCGGCGTCACCTTCGACCTCACGCTCAACGGACTCGGGCAGACGCAGAACCTGCTGACGCTCGCCTTCACCCCGCCCTTCCTCGCCGCGACCCTGTGCCTGCTTATCGCGATGGTGGTGGTCGCGTGGCGCGCCTTCCGCCGCTTCGGCCCGCCGCTCGCCGAAGCGCGCGCGATCGCTTTCGGCAAGTCGCGGCTGGTCGCCAACAGCGCCGCCTTCATCCAGCGCACCGGGCGCATCCACCTGCTCACCGCGCCCTATGCCGAGCTGATCGCGCAGCGGCTGGCGAAGCTGCTCGGCCTGCGCCGCGCCGAACCGGCGGCGATCGACGAGGCGCTCCACCGGCGGCTGCCCGATGCCCCCTCCTTCACCGCCCGCGCCGACGACCTGCGCGGGGCGAAATCGAAACACGAAGCGCTCCGCGCCGCGCGCGCGCTCAAGGATATTGAAAGGACCCTGACACAATGACCCAAGGGGAAGATGCAATGACGCTGGACGAGGTCCGGCAGCTGGCCGGCGCCATTCGCGGCGAAGTGGCCAAGGCCATCGTCGGGCAGGACGAAGTGGTCGACCATTTGCTGGTCGCACTGCTCAGCGAAGGCCACGTGCTGCTCGAAGGGCCCCCGGGAACCGCCAAGACCTTCCTCGCGCAGTGCTTCGCGACCGCGCTGGGGCTCGATTTCGGGCGCATCCAGTTTACCCCGGACCTGCTGCCGGGGGACATCCTCGGTTCGAACCTGTTCAATTTCCAGACCAGCCAGTTCACGCTCACAAGGGGGCCGATCTTCTGCGACCTGCTGCTCGCCGACGAGATCAACCGCACCCCGCCCAAGACGCAGGCCGCCCTGCTCGAGGCGATGCAGGAACGCCGCGTGACGCTCGACGGCGAAACGCACGCGCTGCCCGAGCGCTTCATGGTGGTGGCGACGCAGAACCCGATCGAGAACCAGGGCGTCTACCCGCTGCCCGAGGCGCAGCTCGACCGCTTCCTGTTCAAGCTGCTGGTGCCCTATCCGAGCGAGGAGGAAGAGGCAGCGATCGTGACCCGCTTCGGCAAGCGGCAAGGTCCGCCGCGTGCGGCCGAATTCGGGATCGAGGCTGTCACCGACATGGCGAAGCTGGCCAGCGCCACCGCGGCGCTCGACGGCGTCACGGTGGCGGAAGAGATCACCGGCTACGTGGTCCGGCTGGTGCGCGCGACGCGCGACAATGCGGACCTGTCGAGCGGGGCGAGCCCGCGTGCGGCGGTGCTGCTCGCCAATGCCGCGCGCGCGCGCGCCGCGCTGGAGGGACGCGACTACGTCATCCCGGACGACGTCAAGGCGCTCGCGACATCCGTGTTGCGCCACCGCCTCGTGCTCAGCCCCGCCGCCGAGATCGAAGGCCGCGAGGTCGAGGCGCTGGTCGAGGAAATGGTCGAGAACACCGAGGCCCCGCGGTGATGGTCCACACTCCCCCCCTTCCCCCTAGATGGGGGAAGGATAGCGGAGGTTATGCGCGTCAGCGCATTACCGCAGCTTGGATGGGGGTGAACGGCGAAACGCAGGCGGCGCGCGACTTGCAGGCGCTGCGCTGCCACCCCCATCCAACCGCGCCTAGGCGACAAGTCGCCAAGGCTTGGTATCCTTCCCCCATCGAGGGGGAAGGGGGCGCCAGCTGATGACCTTCCCCATCCTCCCTACCGGCCGCACCGCCTGGCTCGCCGCAATCTCGGCGCCGGTCGCGGTGCTGATCGCCGCCGCCGCACCGGGCGCGTGGATCGTCGCGCCGGCGGCGGGGGTGGCGCTGTTGGTGCTGGTGCTGCTCGACGGCTTGCTGGCGGGCCGGCTGGCCGACTGGCAATTGATCGCGCCCGAAGACGCCGAAGTGGGCGAACCGGTGACGGTGACCATGCTGGCCGACCTGGCCGGACGCGCCGGGCATGGCAGGCTCGACGCGGCCTTCGCTTGCGACGCGCGGCTTGCGGACAGCGGCGGCGCCGAGTTGTCGCTCGGTTTCGATCCCGCGACCGGCAGTTGGCAGGGCGACACCGAACTCGTGCCGGCGCGCCGCGGCACCGCGCCGCTGGGCGCAATCTGGCTGCGCTGGTCCGGCCCGCTCGGGCTCGGCGCGCGGCAGGTCCGGCGCGAGGCCGACCGGGCGGTGCGCATCTGGCCCGACCTCTCGCCCGTGCGCAGCCCCGAATTGCAGCATTTCCTGCGCGACGCGCAATTCGGCCTGATCGCGCGACGCATTCGCGGCGAGGGCACCCAGTTCGAAGCGCTGAGCGAATACGAGCCGGGCATGGACCGCCGCCGAATCGACTGGAAGGCGAGCGCGCGCCACACCCGCCTCTATGCGCGCGAGAACGAGAGCGAGCGCAACAACCAGATCGTGTTCGCGTTCGATTGCGGGCAGGCGATGTGCGAGCCGGTCGAGGGCCTGCCGCGGATCGACCGCGCGGTCACCGCCGCGCTGACCGCGTCCTATGTCGCGCTCAAGGGCGGCGACCGCGTGAGCCTGTTCGGCTTCGCGCAGCGGCCCGAACTGGCGACGCCCTTCATCGGCGACCCGCGGCTGTTCCACCGTCTTCAGACCGCCGCCGCGAGCCTCGACTACCATGCGGAGGAACCCAATTTCACGCTCGCGCTGGCGACGCTCACCGCGCGGCTCCAGCGCCGCAGCCTGATCGTGCTGTTCACCGATTTCACCGATCCGACCGGGGCGGAGATGATGATCGAAAGCGTCGGGCGGCTGGTCGAGCGGCATCTGGTGCTGTTCGTCACCATCGAGGACCAGGAACTGGCCGGATTGCGCGATGCCGAGCCCGATTCGCTGGCCGACCTCGCCACCGCGGTCACCGCCGACACGCTGACGCGCCAGCGCGCGCTGGTGCTCCAGCGGCTGCGGCAGATGGGTGTGGACATCATCGAGGCGCCGCACGACCAGATCGGCTACCGGCTGATCGACTCCTATCTCGAAATCAAGCGCAAGGGGACGATCGGGTGAAAGCCCCGATCCTCTCCACCCTGTTCGGCAAGCAGGATGTCGCCGCTCCGCCCGACATCGAGGCGGCGACCTTGCGCTCCGACCGCTTCCGGCTCGAGCGCGAGCAGGACTGGGCGCGGCTCGAGGACATTCTCGCTCGGATCGAAAAGGGCCGGCTGCGCGGCATTTCGGACGACGACGTGCTCGCCCTGCCGACGCTCTATCGCACCGCCGCTTCCAGCCTCGCAGTGGCGCGCGAGACTTCGCTCGACGCCGCCACGCTTGCCTATCTCGATTCGCTGGTCCAGCGCGCCTGGTTCCAGGTCTACGGCCCGCGCGAAGGTTTCTTCGCATGGATGCGCCGCTTCCTCGGCGGTGGGCTGAGCCGGTCGATTCGCGAGATCTGGCTCGACAGCTGCATCGCATTGTTCGTGATGATCGCCGGCACGATCACCGGCTGGCTGCTCGTGATGCGCGACCAGGAATGGTATTATTCGCTGGTCCCGACCCAGTTCGCCGACAGCCGCATGCCCGGCGCCAGCCGCGAGACCTTGCTGCGCACGCTCGAAGTGGAGGAAAGCGCGGCCGGCATGTCGGCCTTCGCCGCCTACCTGTTCCAGAACAATGCCGGGGTCTCGATCCTCGCCTTCGCGCTCGGCTTCGCCTTCGGCGTGCCGACGCTGCTGCTGCTGGTGCACAACATGGCGGTGCTCGGCGCTCTGCTGTGGCTCTATTGGGATGCCGGGCTGCTGTGGCCGTTCGTCGCCTGGCTCGGCGTGCACGGCACGACCGAACTGTTCGCCATCCTGCTTGCCGGGGCGGCCGGGCTGCATATCGGGCGCAAGATGGCCTTCCCCGGCACCAGGGGCATCATGGCCGCCGCCGCCGAGGCCGGGCAGCGCGGTGCGCAGGTGATGGTCGGGGTGGTGCTGATGCTGGTCTTCGCCGCCATCCTCGAAGCCTTCCCGCGCCAGCTCGCCGGGACCGAGACGCGCTTCATTCTCGGCAGCTTCATGCTGGTGTTCTGGCTGGTCTATTTCTACGCCTTCCGTCGGGATCGCGATATCGCGCCGGAAAGCGTCCGGGCATGAACACCGCCAGCGCCTCGCTGCGCGACGCACACCAGGCCAGACGCCGCCGCGAGGTCGTGACGCCGGAGGGCATCGCGCTCCCCTTCCACGTCGCCAGCCGCTCCGCCCGCGCCGGCGCACTGATGATCGACTTCCTGCTCCTGCTGGTGGTCAGCATCACGGTGAGCATCGTCATCCGCAACATGACCCAGGGCGCGTTCGATGCCGGAGAACCCGAGAACTCGACCGGTGCGGCGGAGTTTCTCTACGTGCTCGGTACGCTGTTCTGGTTCCTGCTGTGGAACGGCTATTTCATCGCGCTCGAAATGGGCCCGCGCGGCGCCACCCTGGGCAAGCGCATGCTCGGTATCCGCGTCGCCTCGCACGACGGCGGCCGGCTGACCGCCGAGGCGGTGCTGGCACGCAACCTGCTGCGCGATATCGAGCTGTTCCTGCCGCTGACGATCCTGCTGCTCGGCCTGATTTTCGCCGCGGCCGGAGAGGATTTCGGCTGGTCGCTGTGGTCGGCGACGATCTGGTTCCTGATCTTCATGCTGTTCCCCTTCTTCAACCGCGACGCGCTGCGCGCGGGCGACCTGATCGCTGGAACCTGGGTGGTCGATGCGCCCAAGGCCAAGCTCGCCGCCGCGCTCTCGACCGAAGGCGCCGCGCGCGGCGGATCGAGCACCGTCACGGGTGCCGAATACCGCTTCAGCGAAGAGGAACTCGCGGTCTATGGCGAATACGAGCTGCAGACGCTCGAACGCGTGCTGCGCGACGACCGGCCCGAAGCGATGGAAGCGGTGCACGAGGCGATCTGCCGCAAGATCGGCTGGAACCCGGGCGCGGGCGACGAGCGCGCCTTCCTCGAAGCCTTCTATGCGCAGTTGCGCGCCCGGCTCGAAGGGGGCATGCGCTTCGGCAAGCGCAAGAAGGACAAGTTCGATGCAAGCGGTTGATCGTCGGACATGGCTGGCCGGGGCGGGAGCGCTGGGCCTGTCGGCCTGCGTGCCGGTGCAGGCCGACCGGCCCGGGCGCTTCGCCGCGCGGCTGCGGATCGTCGAGGCTGCGGCCAACGGGGTGCTCGGGGCGAGCTTTCACGATACCGGCAGCGGCGCGACGGTGAGCCATAACGGCTATGCGCGATTTCCGCATTGCTCCTCGTTCAAGCTGTCGCTCGCCGCGCTGCTGCTGGCGCGCGACCAGGCCGGCGTGGTCGATGCCGACAGGGCGGTCCGCTGGACCCGCGACGATCTGATGAGCGTCTCGCCCTTCACGACCGAACGGCTCGAGCAGGGCGCGAGTTTGCGCGAACTGGCCGAGGCGACGCAGACGCTGAGCGACAATACCGCCGCCAACGTCCTGCTGCGCGAACTCGGCGGACCGCCAGCGCTGACAGAGTTCTGGCGCGGCCTCGGCGACGAGACGAGCCGCCTCGACCGCATCGAGCCCGACCTCAACAACGTGCCGCCGGGCGAGGTGATGGATACCACCACCCCCGACGCGATGGCGCGCACGGTTGGCGAACTGCTTTACGGCGAGACGCTGACCCCGGCCAACCGCACGCTGCTGCGCGAGTGGATGATCGCGACGCGCACGGGCCTGGGCCGCGTGCGCGCCGGTCTGCCCGGGGCATGGCCGGCGGGCGACAAGACCGGCACCTCGATCTGGCCCGGCATGGGCAGCGTCTATGTCGATATCGGCTTCGTCGAGCCACCCGGTCGCGCGCCGATTACCTTCGCGACCTATTTCCGCGCCGCGCAGCAGCATCTGACGATCAGGCCCGAGGCACAGGCGGTGCTGGCCGAGGCCGGGCGCGTGCTCGCGCAATGGGCGGGTGGGTAGGGTTTGTCTGCATTCGTGCGACAGGCCCGCACCCTTCCCCCTGGACGGGGGAAGGATAGGGGAGCTTGTGAGCGGAGCGAACTAGTGGACCTTGGATGAGGGTGAACAGCGCAGCGCCTGCCACACCGGACCCCCATCAACCTTCCGCCAATCCCCCCACCCAAGCTACGGTAGCGTGCTGCGCACGCAACCTCCGCTATCCCTCCCCCACCAAGGGGGAGGGGCACACGCTACTCCCCGGCAAAAATCGCGACTTCGTTCACACCTTCGCTCGTCGCGCGGCCTCGATACATGCCCGGCGTATCGAAGCTGAACACCGCTTCGCCCGAGGGCGACACCACGATCACCCCGCCCTCCCCGCCGAGTGCGCCGACTTCGGCCATCACCGAATCGGCGATCCGCTGCACGATCGCACCGGTCAGCGGGACGTCGGTAGCAGGGGCGCCCGAGCCGTCGGTGTCGTCGCCGACGTCGAGCGCCATCGCGCCCGCCATCCGCATGCGGGTGCAGATTTCCTGCGCCACGCCGACGCGGATGAAATATTCGCCCGAGCCGGTCGCCGATACCGCGCAGGCGCGGTTGTCGGCATAGGTGCCCGCGCCGATCACCGGCGAATCGCCGATGCGGCCCCAGCGCTTGCCGGTCATACCTCCGGTCGAGGTCCCCGCGGCGAGATTGCCGTGCATGTCGAGCGCCACCGCGCCGACGGTGCCGAACTTGTGATCGACATCCACCGCCGAGACTTGCTCCGCCTTCATCCGCTCGAGCGCCTCGCGCCGCCGCTCGGTGTGGAACCATTCGGGCGGGACGATCTCGAAATCGCGCTCGAGCGCGAACTCCTCCGCGCCCGCGCCGCTGAGGAACACGTGCGGGCTGTCGGTGCGCACCGCATCGGCGAGCAGGATCGGATGGCGGATGGTGCGCACGCCGGTGACCGCGCCCGCGCTGCGGTCGCGCCCGTCCATGATCGAGGCGTCGAGCTCGTTGGCGCCCTCCCAGGTGAACACCGCGCCGCGCCCGGCGTTGAACTTGGGATCGTCCTCCATCGGCACGATCACCGCCTTGACCGCATCGAGAGCGCTGCCGCCGTTGCGGAGCACTTCGGCCCCGGCATCGAGCGCGGCCTGCAACGCGGCTTCGTAGGCGGCGCGCTGTTCGCCGGTCATCGACTCGCGGTCCATCGTCCCCGCCCCGCCATGGATCGCGATCGACCAGCGCGCGTCCGCGGTTTCGTGCGCAGCGGCCGCTGCCGGGAGGAGGAACAGGAGGGCGAACAGGGTTCCTAGTATGCGCATCGGGAGCCCCTATCATGCGCCGAGCCGCCTATCCTACGAAAATCGCGCGGGGAATTATCCACTGCCCGGCAAAAAGGCGTTTTCGCTTTCCGCTACGGCATGCTAGTTTTGCCCATCTACGTTTCTCGGGGGAGAGAACTGATGCAATTTGGCAATTACCGTTTCGACGAAGCCATGGCGTGGCAGGTCGGCGAAAAGATCCTGTGGGCGGTGCTGATACTCGTCGCGACCTGGCTGCTCGCGCGGGCCGCGAAGTGGACCTTCGCCAAGCTGGTCGACAATGTCGGCTTCTTCCAGCGCAGCACCGGCAGCGGAGCGAGCCTGGGCGAATCGCTCGGCAAGATCGTTTCGCTGCTCATCTGGCTGTTCGGCCTGATGCTCATTCTGAGCGTGCTCGGTCTCGGCAATTTCGTCGGCCCGATCGACACGCTGCTCGACAGCGTGATGCGGTTCGTTCCCCGCCTCGTCGGAGCCGGCCTGATCTTCTTCATCGGGCTGATGATCGCGGGAATTGTGCGCGACCTTATCGTCACCGCGCTGATGACGGTGGATTTCGACAAATGGGCCAATAAGGGCGGCGTCGACACAGTCACCGGCAACACCACCATCAGCAAGACCATCGGTACGGTCGCCTATGCGCTGATCGTGATCTTCGTCTCGATCCTGGCCTTGGACGCGCTCGATCTCGAAAGCGTTTCGGCCCCGGCGAGCAACATGCTGCAGCTGATCTTCGACGCGATCCCGCGGATCATCGGCGCGGCGATCCTGCTCGGCGTCGGCTACCTGATCAGCCGCTTCGTGGTCACCTTGATCAGGGAAGTGCTCGGCGGGCTCGGCGTCGACCGAGCGATCGGCGCGACCGAATTGCTGCCCGAAGGCACCACCGCGACCGAAATCATCGCGCGCGTTACCCAGATCGCGATCGTGCTGTTCTTCGCCATCGCCGCGACGCGGCTGCTCGGCTTCCCCGAGCTGACCGTGATCCTCGACCAGATCCTCGAACTCGGCGGACGGGTGATCTTCGGCGCGGTGGTGATCCTGGTCGGCTTCCTGATCGCGCGGCTGCTGGTCCGCATGATCTCGGGCGCGGGCGAGGCGAACCTGGCGGGCACGATCGTCAAATGGGCGACGATCTTCGTCTTCACCTTCATGGGGCTGAGCTTCATGCAGGTCGGCGACGAGATCGTGCGCATCTTCTTCAGCGCGCTGGTCGTGGGCGGGGCGGTCGCGGCTGCGCTCGCCTTCGGCCTCGGCGGCCGCGACTGGGCCGGGCGCAAGCTCGAGGAATGGGACGGCGCGGCCGGTACGTCGGCCCCGGCGCCCAAGCCGCGCGCGCCGAAGAAGACGGGCGACGATCCGCTCCCGCCGGGGGCATGATCCTTTCGCTGAGACGCGAATGACAGTACGGGGCGCAGGGTTATGATCCTGCGCCCCGCTTCCATGGACGACGTACCCGCACTGGCGAAGTTCGGCCGCGAGACCTTCTGCGCGGCGTTCCAGCATCTCTACCGGCCGGAGGACCTGTCGACCTTTCTCGAACAGGTCTATTCCGAAGCGGCGGTGGCGGAAGAGATCGCCGGGCCCGAATGCATCCACCGGCTCGCCTGCGAGGACGGCGAGCTGCTTGGCTATTGCAAGCTGCGCGAACCGAGCTGGTATGCCGAACATTCCGACGCCCGCAAACCGATCGCGCTCGGCCAGCTCTACACACTGCCCACGCGCATCGGCGAAGGGATCGGTGCGGCGCTGATGGACTGGGCCATCGCCGAGGCGCATGGGCGCGGCTGCGATGCAATCCAGCTGTCGGTCTGGTCGGAAAATTTCGGTGCGCAGCGCTTCTACCGGCGCTACGGCTTCGCCAAGATCGCCGATATCGGTTTCGAGGTCGGCGAGCAGACCGACGAGGAATTTCTCTACGAATTGCGGTTGGACAAGGGAGAAGGATGATGGGGGAATTCGGCGCGACGAGCACGGCGGACGAGGTGCTCGAGGGCAAGGACCTGTCGGGACGCACCGCATTCGTCACCGGCGGCTATTCGGGGCTGGGCAAGGAAACCGCGCGCGCCATGGCCGCGAAGGGCGCGCATGTCATCCTGTCGGGCCGCGATGCCGGCAAGCTCTCGCAGGCGGCAACGGAGATTGCGGACGAAACCGGCGCAACGGTCGATACGCTGGTCTGCGACCTCGCTTCGCTCGGCTCCGTCCGCTCAGCGGGTGCCGAGGCCAATGCACGCTTCGAGAAGATCGACCTGCTGATCAACAATGCCGGGGTGATGGCCTGTCCCGAAGCCGAGACTGCGGACGGATTCGAGATGCAGTTCGGGACCAACCATCTCGGCCATTTCCTGCTGACCAAGCAGCTGATGCCGCTGGTCGAAAAGGGCGAGGCCCCGCGCATCGTCAACCTGTCGAGCCGCGGCCACCATTTCGCGCCGGTCGATTTCGACGACCCCAATTTCGAGACCCGCGAATACGAGAAATGGGCCAGCTACGGCCAGTCGAAGACCGCCAACATCCTGTTCTCGGTCGGCCTCGAGAAGCGTTTCGGCGGCAAGGGCGTGCATGCCTGCGCGGTCCACCCGGGGGGGATCCAGACCAACCTCGGACGCCATCTGAGCGAGGACGACATCGCCGCGCTGCGCGAGCGGATCGAGCGCAATTCGGGCGGGCCGGTGAAGTTCAAAAGCATCCCGCAAGGCGCCGCGACGACCTGCTGGGTCGCCACCGCCGACGAGCTCGAAGGGCGCGGCGGGCTCTACGCGGAGGATTGCCACGTCGCAGAAGTGGACGATGCGAGCCGCACCGACGGGGTCCGCTCCTACGCGGTCGATCCGGACAAGGCGGAGAAATTGTGGGCGCTGTCGGAAGAGCTGGTCGGCGAAGAATTCCGCGCGTGAGCGCTTGCGCCCCGGTGTAACCGGACCGGCCTGCGCAACGAAGGGCATGTAAACCGTGTTCGGCTTCGCCGAGACGGCACCGCATCAGGAAAACGATGATCGCCGACGAACCCACTCTCGCCAACCTGATGCGGCTGAGCCAGCAGGGCGACCGGCAGGCTTACACCGTTCTGCTGACCGAAGTGAAATTGTGGCTCGAACGCTATTTCCGCCGCCGCGTCGCTCCGGCGCAGCTCGACGACCTGGTGCAGGAGGTGCTGCTCGCGCTGCACCGCAAGCGCGCGAGCTGGGACCCGTCGCGCGCTTTCCTGCCGTGGCTCGCGGCGATCGCGCGCTATCGCTGGGTCGATCACCTGCGCAAGGCCTATCGCCGCGAAGAGGCCGCGCTGGAGGATCACGACGCAGCCGAGGACAGCGGGGAAGAGGCCGTACTCGCGCGGCTGAGCCTCGACCGGCTGCTGGTGCGAATTTCCGCCAGGCAGGCCGAAGCGATCGAACTGGTCAAGGTCGAGGGACTGTCGATCAGGGAGGCCTCGGCGCGGACCGGGCAATCCGAATCCGCCGTCAAGGTGAACATCCATCGCGGGCTGAAAAAGCTGTCCGCGCTCGTCGAGAAGGCCGAATGACCATGAACACCACGCCCGATCCCCTGATCGAACGATTGGCCGGCGAGCTCGAACCCGTGCGCGTGCCGGCGCGGCGCGAAGGCCTCGCCTGGGTCGCGCTGGCGGTGGCGGCGACCGTGCTGGCGATCGAGCTGATCGAGGGGCTGTGGCGCGGGATCGCGTCGGGCGAGGCCTCGGCGATGTTCTGGATCGCCAACGGATTGCTGCTCGTGCTCGGGCTGGCCGCGGCGACCAGTGCGGTGACGATGGCGGGGCCGCGCGTCGGCAATGCGCACGAAGCGCCGAGATGGGCGCTGGCGGCGCTCGGCGTGCTGCCGCTGGCGGTGCTCGCGACGCTGGCGACCGGCGGCGAGTCGCACTCGCCGCTCGCCGATTCGCACGGGCTGGCCTGCGCGCTGGCGGGGCTCGCGGCGGGCGTCCTGACCGCTGTCACACTGGTGCTGTGGCTGCGCCGCGGTGCGCCCGTCTCGCCCGCGGCGGCGGGGCTGCACACCGGGCTCGCGGCGGGCGCGCTGGGGAGCGCCGCCTACGGCCTCTCCTGCCCGATCGACGGCGCCGCGCATCTCGGCATCTGGCACGTTCTGCCGGTCGCGCTGGCCGCGGCGATCGGCCGCCTCGCCATCCCGCCGCTGGTCAGATGGTGATCACAACCACTTCCATTTCCAGAAGAACACCAGCTGCGCGACGAGGATCGCGACGCACAGGCCGACCACGATCCAGAACGCATCGCCGTCCTCCACGCCCGGCATCCCGCCGACATTGATCCCGAGCAGACCGGTAAGGAAACCCAGCGGCAGGAAGATCGCGGCGACGATGGTCAGCAGGTAATTGGTCCGGTCCGAACTCGCCACCGCGCGGGCGCGCAATTCGTCCATCAGCACCACCGCGCTTTCCTTGC
Source organism: uncultured Altererythrobacter sp. (assembly GCA_913055875.1). Lineage (GTDB taxonomy): Bacteria > Pseudomonadota > Alphaproteobacteria > Sphingomonadales > Sphingomonadaceae > CAJXJY01. The sequence goes on along the minus strand of CAJXJY010000001.1, from coordinate 527,617 downwards.
TGATGTCGATATCGTCGAGATAGCGGCGCAGGCGGTCGATCGTCTCGGCGATCTCGCGCCGGTCGTGATCCTCGAACCATTGCGGCGCTTCGCGCGCAATCATCTCGAGCGCGGCGTGCTGCGGGCCCATGTGGCGCTTGAGCGCGAGGCAATTGCGGCGGATCGAGCTGATCTTGTCGAGCGCCTCGTCCTGCTCTTCCTCGAGATCGGCTTCCTCGAGCAGGTCGATATGGTCGTTCATGTCGACGATCGCGCGGTTCATGCGCGCGATCATGTGCTCGGTGAGCGAGGTGATCAGCGCGCCCGCATCGGTCGGTCCGGCGCCGGCGTCGATCTCGGCGAGTGTATCGCGCGGGGTCTGCAGCGGCAGGCGGCGCAAAGTGACCACGCGCGTGCCGTCGGCCCACAGCTGCATCGAGACCATGTCCTCGGGCTCGGCGCCGGGGTTGAAATTGATCCCGCGCAGGGTAGCGACCAGCGTATCGCCCTCGCGAAAGGCGCGCGGGCGGGTGGTGTCGCTGGTCAGCAGTTCGGCGGTCGGCTCGGGAATGCCGAGATCGCTCTGCAGCCAGTCGTAGACGCCGGGCCGGTTGCGGCACAGGTGCAGCCACAGCACCTCGCCCTCGACCGCGGGCCGCCAGTCCTGCACCGCGTCCCATTCGACCGGCCGCCCTGCCCCCTTGCCGTCGAGCACCCGGCCGAACAGCAGCGGCGTTTCGGTGCTGCTGGAATCGTCGGTCGGATCAAGCTGATACGTCACTTGCCGGCTCATGCCGCAATGCCGCGCGCTTGTCATGCGGCTTCGCGCGCCAGCCGGTCAGGCCGATCAGCAGCCGCAGCCCGGGTACTTCGCGCCCCACGCGGTAGAACAGCCAGCAGCCGAGCGCGGTCGCGGCGAGCAGGATCGCGAAAGCGCTCCACGCGCCCACCCCCGTGCCAAGCAGCCAGAAACCGACCACGACGATAATCGTCTGGTGGATTATATAGGCCGGGTAGACCGCCTCGTTGAGCGGCTTGCGCCAGGGGTGATCGCGGTTGCACCAGCGGTCCGCCGCGCCGATCAGCGCGACGATCACGCTCCATGCCTGCACCGCGCGGATCGCCTCGAACAGCGTATCGACGCGCTCATCCCATGCGGCAGCGCCCGCGACGACCAGCCCGACCAGCAGCAGGATCGCACCGGTGCCCGCGAGCGCGAGCGCGGCGGCGGATTTCCACCAGCGGCGGATCGCGCTCCACAGCGCGTCGTTGCCCGCCAGCAGCCAGCCGAACGCGAAACCGGGCAAATAGAGCAAATGCGCGCCCGGATCGTCGAACAGCGCGTGGGTGATCTCCAGATCGGGGAACAGGACGAAAGCGTGCAGCGCCAGCAGGGCGACCGGTACGAGCACCACCAGCGGCCCCGCCAGCGCACGGCTCGCGGCCTGCCCTATCGCCGCGCGGACCGTGCCGGGCAGGACAAGCACCAGCGCTGCCGCCAGCGTGTAGTGCCACAGATAGACCACGAACCACAGGTGCTGCCAGGTCGGCAGCACGATCCCTTCGAGCGTGCCGAAGCGGAAATAGTCGTGCAGCCAGAACGACAGGAAACCGCCGGAATAGCCATGCTGGGTGACCAGTTCGACCCACGGCTGCGGCGGGATCAGCAGCGCCGCGGCGAACACCACCGGCACCACCAGCCGGACGAATCGCGATGCGAGGAACGGCCACACCGCACCGGTCTTGGCGAACAGCGCGGCGCTGGCATAACCCGAGACGAGGAACAGCAGCAGCAGCCGCCAGCCGTTCGTCGCGAGCATCGGCAGTTGCGCCCATTGCGAGATCTCGGGCGACTTCACATGCCAGCCCCACGGCACGAAATACATCCCGATATGGTAGAGGATCAGCAGCGCGAAAGCCGCGATCCTGAGCCAGTCCATCCCGTAATGCCGCTCGATCCTGCGCATAGTCTTTGCTCCTTCCGGCCACCCCGATTAACAGTGGCGATACGATGAGCGAGCGCGGCGGTATGGATGGCGGCGGGGCCGGGACGGGCAGCGAACCGGCCGGGACGAACGGCGGGCCAGCCGGGACGAGCGGTTTCGGCGCGAACACGCTGCGCACCATGCTGCTGCTGCTGTTCCTCGCTTATGGCATCCTGCAATCGCTCGCCAACGTCTCCTCGACGCTCGCCGACCACGAACGGCTGGGGCGCCGGGTCATCGACAGCGACATCTGGATCTACGAATTGTCGAGCCTGTTCGGCTGGGCCGTGATGATCGCCGTCATCTGGTGGGCGGTGCGTGTGGTGCGCCCGCCGCGGCTCTCGCTGCCCGTCGCGCTGCTGGCGCATGCCGCGCTGACCGTGCCCGTCTCGCTCGGCCATGTCGGACTGATGGTCGCGGTCCGGCATGCCGCCTTCGCCCTGCAGGACCGCGCCTACGTGTTCAGCACGCAATTCCCCGGCGAATACCTGTACGAATACCGCAAGGACGCCGCGAGCTACGTGATCTTCGCGATCGTCTGTCTGCTGATCCAGTGGACGGTGTCGCGCTACGCCGCCGAACCCCGCGCGGACGATGCCGCGACGATCGAAGTGGCCGACGGATCCGTGCGGCACCACGTCCCGGTCGACGAGATCGCGTATGTCGAGGCGGCGGGCAATTACGTCGAGATCGCTTGGCGCGACCGCACGCTGCTCCACCGCGCCACGCTGTCGGCGATCGAGCGGGAACTCGCCGGCCACGGCTTCGCGCGCATCCACCGCAGCCGCCTCGTCCGGCAGAGCGCGATCCGGCGCATGGACACGCACCAGAGCGGCGATTTCGAGGTGACGCTCGACGACGGCACCAAGCTGCGCGGCAGCCGCCGCTATCGCGACCGGCTCGACTGAGGCGGCGGTTTCCTACACTCGCGCGGCCTGCTAAGCCGCAGGTCATGTTTCCGGTCGCAAATCCGCAGCATCCGCACCATATGGCGCGCGAAAGCCACAGCCGGCTGTGGCTTTCGACCGCGACAACCGCAGGACAGTGTCACATGTGTCAACACTTGTCAGGAAACGAGCCGACGAGATGAACGCAATCCGTCCCTGGCGCACGATCGAACGCCGCGAATCGCGGCAGATTATGGTCGGCAGCGTGCCGGTCGGCGGCGACGCGCCGATCACCGTCCAGACCATGACCAACACCCCGACCGAGGATGTGGCCGCGACGATCGACCAGATCCGCCGCTGCGAGGATGCCGGCGCGGACATCATCCGCGTCTCGTGCCCGACCGAGGATTCTACCGCGCGCTTCGACGAGATCGCGCGCGCCGCCAACATCCCGATCGTCGCCGACATCCACTTCCACTACAAGCGTGCGCTCGAGGCGGCCGACAAGGGCGCCGCCTGCCTGCGGATCAATCCGGGCAATATCGGTTCTTCCGAGCGCGTCGCCGAAGTGGTGCGTGCGGCCAAGGCGAACGGCTGCGCGATCCGCATCGGGGTCAATGCGGGCAGCCTCGAAAAGGACCTGCTCGAGAAATACGGCGAACCGTGCCCCGAGGCGCTGATCGAAAGCGCGCTCGACCATATCAAGCTCTTACAGGACCACGATTTCCACGAATACAAGGTGGCGGTGAAGGCGTCCGACGTGTTCCTCGCGGTCGCCGCCTATCACGGGCTCGCCGAGGCGGTCGACTGCCCGCTGCATCTCGGCATCACCGAGGCGGGCGGGCTGATCGGCGGGACGGTCAAGTCGAGCATCGGCATGGGCAGCCTGCTATGGGCCGGGATCGGCGACACGATCCGCGTCAGCCTCTCCGCCGAACCCGAGGACGAGGTCCGCGTCGGGTTCGAGATCCTCAAGGCGCTCGGCCTGCGCACCCGCGGCGTGCGGGTGGTCTCCTGCCCCAGCTGCGCGCGGCAGGGCTTCGACGTGATCCGCACCGTGCAGGCGCTCGAGGAACGGCTGCAGCATATCAAGACCCCGCTCTCGCTGTCGGTCCTCGGCTGCGTCGTCAACGGCCCGGGCGAGGCGCGCGAGACCGATATCGGCATAACCGGCGGCGGCAAGGGCAAGCACATGGTCTACCTCTCGGGCGTGACCGACCACCACGTCGCCGACGGCGACATGCTCGACCATATCGTCGAACTGGTCGAGGCCAAGGCAGCCGAGATCGAGGCCGGGATGAGCGATGCGGGCGGGGCCGACGGGATGGTCGAGGCGGCGGAGTGAGAGCTACCCCGTGAATTCCTCCTTCGCGCCAGCGTCGATCATCTTTTTCTCAGCATTCCATAGAGGGTATTTGTTTTTGCACTCTGGACAGTACCCCATTCCACGTTCGCCAGATCGGTCATTTGCAGGCCGGATTTTGCGGGAATCGACGTCCCAGCATCGACCACAAAACGGGCCATCGATGATCACGCCTTCTACGTTTAATTCAAGATAGAGCCCGTCTACAAATTCCGTTTGGAGAGCGCTGAGTTCAACGCGATTCTTAAGTTCTTGCTGCAACTGATGAATCTGATCTCGGGCATCGACCATCGAGATTTTTGCATCTGCTAAGGAGGTCATAAGCTCAGCAAGCTTCAATTTTAGCTCAGCTTTTTCTATTGCACCGGACGCGCTGCTGAGACCACGAACCAGATTAGTGGCTACCTCTATTGACGACAAACCAGCTTGGATTGAAACGATATCAACCATCAGCGGATTACCACCCCGCCCTTACTCGGTTCTCTTAGCATCGATGCCACAAATGTATCTCTGCGTAGTTCATGCTGAACGAACCAAGCACAGGATATTTTATCGCCTTCTACTTGCTCAACTGTCATCCGAGGCCCACCCGAATTGAGTTGGACCTTATCGCCAATCTGCCACGCCATATCCGACTCCGACATTCGTTACTCTTCATCAAAGATGGCATGAACGGCCAGAGAAAGGGAAGAACCTGCTCCACGTCGTCCACCACGTCGATTACATGGCGCCCGCCCCGACTCGCGGGACGTTCCGCTTCGACAAATACATGCTGGTCATGGTGGCCCTGAGAGAATGGTCGCGCGAGAGCGGCTATCCGCTCGCCGAACACGCGCCCGAACCAGCCCCGCGCCAATGGCTCGAAGCAGTGCATTGCCCGGACTATGTCGACGAAGTGCTGCGCGCCGATGTCCCGCGCGCAAAGGAGCGGCGGATCGGCTTTCCGGTCACGCCGCACATCGCGCAGCGGGTGCGGCATACCAATGGCGGGACGTGGCTCGCCGCGAAGCTGGCGATGGAGCACGGCTATGCCGCCAATTCCGCCGCCGGGAGCCATCACGCGCTGCACGATACCGGGGCGGGTTATTGCGTGTTCAACGACCTCGCGGTCGCCGCCAACCGGCTGATTGCCGGAGGCGATGCACGGCGCGTGCTGATCGTCGATTGCGATGTCCACCAGGGCGACGGCACGGCGAGCCTGATGGCGGGGCGCGAGGACGTGTTCACGCTGTCGCTCCATGCGGAGAAGAACTTCCCGGTGCGCAAGGCGCGCTCGAGCTGCGATATCGCGCTGCCCGACGGGACCGGCGACGAGGCCTATCTCGCCGAGTTGGAAACGCACCTGCCGCGCATACTCGACAGTTTCGCGCCCGATATCGTACTCTACCAGGCCGGAGTCGACCCGCATGAGGACGACCGGCTCGGGCGGCTTGCGCTGACCGGCGAGGGCCTCGCCGCGCGCGACCGGTTCGTGGTCGGCGAGGCACGGCGGCGCGCAATCCCCGTCGCCAGCGCGCTCGGCGGCGGCTACGGTTCCGACCCGCGCGTGGTCGCCGAACGGCACGCCGCCTCGATGATCGCGATGGCGCGCGAGAATGCCGGTTACCCGGCTGCGGCCGAACTGGAGACGATATGAAACCGGGTCCCCTCTTAGCCGCCGCGCTGCTCGCATTGTCGCTCGCGGGTTGCGCCACGATCCCGGCCGACCACCCCGAGGCGCGCAGCTACGATGCATCGGCGGATGCCGATACCGAAGTGCGCGCGGCGTTCGACCGCGCCGCCGAGCGCGGCACGCTGGTGCTGATCGCGATGGGCGCCAATTGGTGCCACGACAGCCGCGCGCTGGCGGGGTGGCTGGAGACACCGCGCTTCCAGGCGCTGATCGCGGAGAATTTCGAGCTGGTCTATGTCGATGTGGACCGGCCGCAGGAGGAGCGCGGGCGCAACATGCAGATCGCCTGGCAGCGCGGCGTGACCGAGATCGAGGGCACGCCGGTGCTGCTGGTGGCGCGCGCCGACGGGACGCTGCTCAACCGCGATACCGCCAAGAGTTGGCGCAACGCCGCCAGCCGTAGCGGGGATGCGATCTACGCCGAACTCTCAGCGTTCGCGGCTCAGAAATAGATATCGATATAGTCGGTCAGATGGTCGCACCATTCGAATTCGCGCAGCCGCCAGTATTTGCGGTTCTGCGTCACCGCGAAACGCCATACCTTGTCGCGCTCGCACAACCGGCCGCGATTGGGTGCGTTCTCGATCCGCACCGTGCCGTCGAGGAGGAAATAGTCGCTGCCGATCTCGCTCACCACCCCCTGCACCGAGACCGAACCGCCACCGCCGCGCTGCCTGCCCGAGAGGCGCCAGACGCCGTCATCACCTTCCGCGACCTGGACCTGCCCGCGCTCGTCCCAGCCGATCCATTGCAGCGTGATGCCGCTGTTGTTGCGCAGCCGAAAGGCGGTGTCGCGATCGAGGACATGCGTCGGTGCCGGCGCTGCCGGACCGCTCGGAACGTCCGCCCCGGGCGCGGGTTGGGCATAGGGGTCGGGAGCGGGCGGTATGGCCGCGCAGGCAGCCAGCGCCGCAGCCCAGGGCAGCGAAAGGAACAACCGCATGCTACCGATACCCATTCGTCTCCACCCGTTCCCGTTCACGCTTCGGTTAGACATGTCCATATAGACTACTAGCATGAACAGGCGCGATCTTCTTGCAGGTTCTCTCGCCGCCGGCGCGGCCCTGGCGCTGCCCGCGAGCGTGCCGGCGCGCGCCGAGAGCGCGAACCTGCGCGATCGCAAGCTGTTCGAGATCGCCAAGCGCGCGCAGGCGAAAGCCGGATCGCTGCTGTGGCGGACCGACTATGTCGGGGTCGCCGATTTCGGCCTGCGCAGTTCCGAACCGCGCTTCCATTTCGTCAATCTCGAAGCGGGCAGCGTGCAGTCCTACCTGGTCAGCCATGGCGACGGCTCCGATCCCGAGCACGACGGCTGGCTCAACTGGTTCTCCAACGAGCCCGATTCGCACTGCACCAGCGAGGGTACCTACATGACCTATGGCTGGTACACCGGGCGTTTCGGCACCTCGATCCGGCTGGAGGGACTCGACGAGAGCAATTCCAACGCGCTCGATCGCGCGATCGTGATGCACCGCGCGGCCTATGCCGAGCCCGCGCATGTCGAGCGCTGGGGCCGTCTCGGACGCTCGAACGGCTGCTTCGCGATGGGCGAAGAGCAGTTCAAGCTCGCTTTGCTGCAGCTGGGCGGCGGGCGCGTGCTGCATGCCGGCAGCTACGGGATTACGGAGGACGGCAGCGAGATCAAGCGCCCGGCCCAGCGCGAGGGCGAGATCCGGCCGCTGACGAAGAAACCGCTGCGCGGCGAGGAGATCCTGCAGCCGGGGGTGTTTTGAGGGGCTTGTTTTCCGGCGGTGACGGGGCCTGTCACTAAGTTTGCAGTCGTCGGCCCGCCGGGGCTGTTCCATCCCGCGCCCCCACCCGGCCACCCCGACTATAGTAACCTATGGGTGGCCGGGTGGGGGCGCGGGATGGAACAGCCAAGGATCGGACGGAGGTCCGATCCGCACGCAACAAAGATCCGGGTGGGGGAGTGGGCTGGTGCCGCCCCGGCGGTCAAATGCCTGCCAAGCAGTGACAGGCCGCGTCACCGCCGGAAAACAACTACACCCTCGGATCGTTCTCGATCACGATCACTTCCTCGTCGGTCACGCGCGAGCGGTTGGCTTTGCGCGGCGCATCGAGCGCGGACAGCACCGGCGCGTCGCGGCCGTAGAGGTCGTTGAAGGTGCGCAGCTTGCCGTCGATATCGGTGCCCATGGTGAAATAGGTGATGTAGACCGGCATCTTCTTGGCGAATTCGACCTTGGTGTACTCGCCGGTCTTGAGGATCGCGACCGCTTCGTCGCCGGTGAGCCCGGCCTGGAGGATCGCCAGCGTGATCGCCAGCGTGCTCGCATTCTCGGTCCGGATGCAGCCGTGGCTGAGCGCGCGGTTGGCGTTCCTGAACAGCCCCCGGCTCGGCGTGTCGTGGAGGAAGATCGCGTGCCGGTTGGGCATGTCGAGCTTCATCAGCCCGAGCGCGTTGCCCGGGCCCGGCTGCTGCACCACACTGACCCAGCCGTTCGCCCCCTTTGTCGCGGTATACCCCGCCGCCCTGGCCCAGCCGGGGTTGCCCAGCACCCTCGCGCCCAGCCCCTCGCCCTTCACGATGCTCTGCGGCACCGTCCAGGTCGGGTTGAAGATCACGCCCTCGACCGATTCGGCGAGCTGCGGCGTCGCGGTGCGGCCGGGCTTGCCGACGATCGTGCGATAGGTGCGCACGATCTTGTCGTTGACCGTCAGCCGCAGCTGGTATTCGGGCACGTTGGTGATCAGGTACTGGCTGCCGAGATCGCGCGCGAGCCAGCGCCAGCGGTCCATATTGGCGCGGATCAGCTTGCGGCGGGCCGGATCCTTCGTCCTGGCCAGCTCGTCCTTCAGCTGCGCGTAGTCGGGATGCTCGGGCGCGACCGATTGCAGCGCACCGGCGATATCGCCCGAGGCGAGCGCCTCGGCCATCACGTCGCCGGTGCGGTAGCGGTCGGCATCGGGGTCCATCACGAACCATTGCCTGCGCGCATCCATCGGCGTGCGGCCGTCGCGGATGTCCTCGACCAGCCAGGCGAATATCTCGCTCGCGGTCTCGTCGAGCGCTTCGCCCTCGCCCGCCGCGATAGCGGCGCGCAGCTCGGGCAGGCGATAATCCTTCGGATCGAGCCCCTCGGCACCGATCCCTTCGGCAGCGGCCAGCAGGCCGTTGGCGTTGTCGAGCGACCAGTATTGCACCAGCGGCTCGAAGAACTGCACCACTTCCTGCGAAAACGTCTCGACCGGCTCGCTCGCCACCGGATCGCTGTCGGCCTCGACCGGCTGTTCCTCGATCGCCCGCTCGGGCGGCAGCAGGTTCTCGGGTTGGCCGGCCTGCGCAGCCAGCGCGGCCGGCAGAGCCGCGAACGTGCTCGCGAAAAGGAACATACGGTGCGACACTGCGAATTTCATTCTCAACCCCTGGTCGGAACCCATGGCGGGCATCTCCGTGCGGCCCGCAGGCCGCGCCGGATTCTGCCCCATTTCGTGCCCCTGTTCAACGAATACGGCTTGCTGGAGGCTGAATTGCACGCACGGGATGACGGATCGCGCGGCAATGCCTATGCGTGCTCCCCGCATGCAGGACCATCGCCTCGCCCCCTACGCCGCCACCGTGATCGGCATCTGCCTGTTCTCGGCGATGGACACGGTCATGAAGAGCGCCTCGATCGCTGTCGGAGCCTACAGCGCCTACCTGTTGCGCTGCGTGATCGGCTTCGCCCTGATCGCGCCGGTGTGGTGGTGGCGGGGCCGCCGCTGGCCGGGGCGCGAGGCAATGCGCATCCATCTGATCCGCGGCGTGGTCGTCGCATTCATGGGCTGGACGTTCTTCTTCGCTCTGGTGCGGCTGCCGCTGGCCGAGGCGATCGCGATCTCCTTCATTGCGCCGCTGATCGCGCTTTATCTCGCCGCGGTGTGGCTCGAGGAAAAAATCGAGCCCAAGGCGGTGATTGCCGCGTTGCTAGGCCTCGCGGGGGTGCTGGTGATCGTCGGCGGGCGGATCGGACGCGAGCGGATGACCGACGAGGCGACAATCGGCCTGGTCGCGATCCTCGGCTCGGCGATTCTCTATGCGTGGAACCTGGTGTTGCAGCGGCAGCAGGCGCTGGTCGCGAGCCCGAGCGAGGTCAGCACCTTCCAGAACGGGATCGTCGCGCTGGTGCTGCTGGCCGGCGCGCCGTTCCTGCTGGTCCTGCCGCAGGGGCGGGTGTGGCTCGAACTGGGTGCAGGGGCGGTACTGGCGGTCGGCGCGGCGCTATGCCTCGCCTGGGCTTACCGGCGAGCGGAAGCGCAGGCGCTGGTGCCGATCGAGTATACCGGCTTCCTGTGGGCGGCGCTGTTCGGCTGGCTGGCCTTCGGCGAACCGGTTTCGGCGACTACCGTCGCCGGCGCGGTGCTGATCGTGATCGGCTGCTGGATCGCAACCCGCAAGCCGACCGAGCAGAGCGCGGTGTAGGGTCGGTTTCGGCTTCGCTGAATTGGCACCAGCCCATTCGCCCGCCCGGAGTCATTTGTTGCGTGCGGGCCGCACGTCCGTGCGTCCCTTGGCTGTTCCATCCCACGCCCCCACCCGGAGTCCCTGTTGCGTGCGGGATGCACGTCCGTGCATCCCTTGCGGCACCAGCCCACGCCCCCACCCGGCCACCCCGACTATAGTATCCTATGGGTGGCCGGGTGGGGGCGTGGGCTGGTGCCGCACCCGGCGGTCCGATGACTGCCAAGCAGCAACGGGCCTCGTCACCGCCGGAAGACGATAAGCGACCAGCGCAGTATCCGTTTCAGGGTTGGCTAAAAAACCTAACGGCTACCCGCGATCGCGGCGCCTTCGGCCTCACCCGGCGGGAAATCGGAAAAGACGAAGGCCGCGCCGAAGCAGGCGGTGACCGCGAGAGTCGCGGCCATGACTGCGGCACGCACGGCAGCGGTCGGCGCAGAACGCGCCTGCGAAGACGATTTCATTCTCGAATCTCCTCTGGGCCGCGATGCGCAACCCCCTGTATTACCGAACCAATGCGCGAATCGCGGATCGGGTTCCGGCGCCCGGACCACTTGACGCACGGCGTGCGAACGCGCAGGTGCCGCGCAAAGAGCGCTCCCCGCTTCCTCCGGCGGCAGCGAGCGCCCATCAGCGAAAGGAAGCAGCACGCATGACGCAGGTCGGCAAGGACACGCTCGGAACCCGTTCAACGCTCGAAGTCAATGGTAGGGACTACGCCTATTACTCCTTCGCCAAGGCCGCCGAAACCATCGGGGACGTGTCGAAACTGCCCTTCAGCCTCAAGGTCCTGCTCGAGAACATGCTGCGCTTCGAGGACGGCGGTTTCACCGTCGGGGTCGAGGATGCGCGTGCGATCGCCGACTGGCAGAACGATCCGAAGACCGGCAAGGAAATCCAGTACCGCCCGGCGCGCGTGCTGCTGCAGGATTTCACCGGCGTGCCGTGCGTGGTCGACCTCGCCGCGATGCGAGATGCGATCGCCGAGCTCGGCGGCGATACCGCCAAAATCAATCCGCAGGTGCCGGTCAACCTGGTGATCGACCACTCGGTGATGGTCGACGAGTTCGGTCACCCCAAGGCGTTCGAGAAGAATGTCGAGCTCGAATACGCCCGCAATGCCGAACGCTACGACTTCCTCAAATGGGGCTCGAAGAGCTTCCGCAATTTCTCCGCCGTGCCACCGGGCACGGGCATCTGCCACCAGGTCAATCTCGAATATATCGGCAAGGGCGTGTGGTCGACCGAGGGTCCGGACGGCAACGCGGTCGCCTATCCCGACACCTGTGTCGGCACCGACAGCCACACCACCATGATCAACGGTCTCGGCGTGCTCGGCTGGGGCGTCGGCGGGATCGAGGCCGAGGCGGCGATGCTCGGCCAGCCGATCTCGATGCTGATCCCCGAAGTGGTCGGCTTCAAGCTCACCGGCGCGCTCGCCGAGGGCGTGACCGCGACCGACCTCGTGCTGACCTGCGTGCAGATGTTGCGCGAAGTCGGCGTGGTGGGCCGCTTCGTCGAATTCTACGGGCCGGGCGTTTCCAACCTGTCGCTCGCCGACCGCGCGACGATCGCCAACATGGCCCCCGAATACGGCGCCACCTGCGGCTTCTTCGGGATCGACGACAAGACGCTCGACTACATGCGCCTGACCGGCCGCAGCGAGGAAACCATCGCGCTGGTCGAGGCCTATGCGCGCGAGCAGGGCATGTGGTTCGAGCCCGACAACGAGCCGGTCTTCACCAGGACGCTCGATCTCGACATGGCGTCGGTCGTGCCGAGCCTCGCCGGGCCCAAGCGCCCGCAGGACAAGGTCGCGCTGCCGCAGGTCGACGAACTGTTCAACACCGACCTCGCCAGCGTCTACAAGAAGGATGCGCCGGTGCGCGTCGAGGTCGAGGGCAAGGACCACGATATCGGCGACGGCGACGTGGTGATCGCCGCGATCACCAGCTGCACCAACACTTCCAACCCCGATGTGCTGATCGCCGCCGGGCTGGTCGCGAAGAAGGCCAACGAAAAGGGCCTGAAGCCGAAACCGTGGGTCAAGACCAGCCTCGCGCCCGGATCGCAGGTGGTGACCGACTATCTCGAGAAGTCCGGCCTGCAGGACGATCTCGACGCGCTCGGCTTCGACCTCGTCGGCTATGGCTGCACCACCTGTATCGGCAATTCGGGTCCGCTCGCGCCGCCGATCAGCAAGGCGATCAACGGCAACGATATCGTCGCCGCGAGCGTGCTCTCGGGCAACCGCAATTTCGAAGGCCGCGTCAGCCCCGACGTGCGCGCCAACTTCCTCGCCAGCCCGCCGCTGGTGGTCGCCTACGCGCTCAAGGGCACCGTGACCGAGGATATCACCGAGACCCCGCTCGGGCAGGACCGCGACGGCAACGACGTGATGCTCGCCGACCTGTGGCCGTCGAACCAGGAAGTGGCCGAACACCGCGCCGCCAATATCGACCGGCAGATGTTCGAGACGCGCTATGCCGACGTCTACAAGGGCGACGAGCACTGGCAGGCGATCACGGTCGAGGCTTCGGACACCTATCAGTGGCGCCCGGGCAGCACCTATGTCGCCAACCCGCCCTATTTCGAGGGCATGGAGATGACCCCGGCGCCGATCACGGATATCGTCGACGCCAAGCCGCTCGCGGTGCTCGGCGACAGCGTCACCACCGACCACATCAGCCCCGCCGGTTCGATCAAGGCCGATTCGCCCGCGGGCGAATACCTCCAGTCGAACCAGGTCGCGAAGGCCGATTTCAATTCCTACGGCTCGCGCCGCGGCAATCACGAGGTGATGATGCGCGGCACCTTCGCCAATATCCGTATCCGCAACGAGATGGTCCCCGGCGTCGAGGGCGGCTACACCACCTATGACGGCGAGCAGATGGCGATCTACGACGCCGCGATGAAGCACAAGGAAGACGGCACCCCGCTGGTGGTGGTCGCGGGCAAGGAGTACGGCACCGGCTCGAGCCGCGACTGGGCCGCGAAGGGCACCATCCTGCTCGGCGTGCGCGCGGTGATCGTCGAGAGCTTCGAGCGTATCCACCGCTCGAATCTGGTCGGGATGGGCGTGCTGCCGCTGCAGTTCAAGGACGGCGATACGCGCCAGACGCTCGGGCTCACGGGCGAAGACAGCTTCACCATCAAGGGTCTGGCCGACCTGACCCCGGGGCAGGACGTCGAGATCGAGGTCACCCGCCCTGACGGCTCGACCGACAGCTTCACCGCGCTGTGCCGGATCGATACCGCCAACGAGATGGAATATTACCGCAACGGCGGCATCCTCCATTACGTACTGCGCAAGCTGGCGGCCTGACCGCTTCCATCATCTCCCCTGCCATGGGTATGGCAGGGAGCGCGATATTCATCCCGGCGCAAGCAGGCCGGGCGCAGCCTTACCTCTCCAAACGGGAGAGATGATATGCGCCTGTTCCTGCTCGCCGCGCCGTTCCTGCTGACCGGGACCTCGCTTCCTGCCCAGCCGGCCGAGCCCAATCCGCAGATCGACTTCGACGGTTTTCTCGAATTGACCGCCGAACTCGGCGAAGTGCGTGCCGCACACCGCCTGCCGGTCGATGAATTCCTCGCCAAGGCACAAAGTGAGGGCGCGATCCTGCTCGATACCCGCTCGGTCTATGCCTACCGGCTCGGCCATGTGGAGGGGGCGGTGAACCTGCCGTTCTCCGACTTCACCGACGAGAAGCTGGCCGAAGTGCTCGGGTCCGACCGCAACCGTGCGATCTACATCTACTGCAACAACAATTTCTCCGACAACGTCGCGCCGGTCGTCTCCAAGCGCGCGCCGTTGGCGCTCAACATCCCGACCTTCATCAACCTGCACGGCTACGGCTACACCAATGTGTGGGAACTGGCCGACGTGGTCGCGACCTCCGACGTGCCCTGGGTGAGCGCACCCGCGGGTTGAAACGAAAAGGGCGGCCTCCCGCCGGAGACCGCCCTTCGCTTCCCGTCCCGTGCGCGCGGGATCAGCCGCCGCGCACGACCTTGAACTTGCGCCGTCCGAGAATCGCCGCAGCGGCGAGACCGAACAGGATCATCATCGGCGGGGCGGGCACCTGCGTGCCGCTCGAATTGCCGCCGTAGCTCGACGAACCGTGGCTCGAGCCGTTGCTGCTCGACCCGTAGCTGCTCGACCCGTGGCCGCATTTGCGCCCGTAGCAGCCGTTGCTCGACGTGCTGCTGGTCATGTTGCCCGAGCTCGACGTGCTGGTCGAATTCTCGTTGTTGTTGTTATTGTTGTTATTGTTTTCGTTCGAGTTATTGTTGTTATTATTGTTCTCATTCGAATTGTTGTTGCTGTTGTTATTCTCGTTGGAATTGTTGTTGTTGTTCGTGTTGTTGCTCGTCTGCTCTTGGTTCTGATTCTGGTTCTGGTTCTGGCTCTGCTCGTTCGAGTTGTTGTTGGTATTGTTGTTGTTCGCTTCGCTCGAATTGTCGACATCGACATTGCCCGAGGACGAGCTGGTCGTGGTCGAGGTCAGGCCGCCGGTCGAGCTCGAGCTGGAAGTCGAACTCGAAGTCGAGCCGCCATTGTTCGAGTTGTCGATATCGATCACGATACCGCCCGAGGAGCTGGTGCTGCCCGACGACGAACCCGAGGTCGAGGTGCTGGTGCTGACCACCACGCTGCCGCCGCCGCTGGTGCCACCGAAGAAGCCGCCGAAGAAGCCGCCGCCGAAGCCACCGCCCCAGCCACCACTGCCGCCGATCACCGTCACGCCGCCGCTGCTGCCGCCACCGACCGGCGGAGCCGGGGGCAGCGGAACCGGAGCCGGAACCGCGGCCAGTGCGTACTGGTAGGCCACGCCGCATTCCTCGGAATAGCCGTAGCTTTCCTCGGAATAGCCGTATTCGTATTCGCGCTCGACCGTGCGGCTGCCACCGCCGGCATGGGAGCCGCCTTCGCTGTACCCCGAGCCGCCATGCGCGCCGTAGCCCGCACCGGGGCCGCCGGGATAGCCGGGACCGCCTGCGATCCGGCCGGGGCCGGCGGGCACGCAGTCGACGGTACGCTGGACCACGCGGCGCTTGCGCTGCGTCGTCCTGGGTACGCGACGCTGCGCCGTCGGGCGCTCCTTCACGTATTTGACGGGCTGCGCCTTCGCCGACTTGTAGGAGGGGGCATCCGTCACCGCGGGTTCGGCGACATGCACCGCACCACCGGCAAGCAGCGCCGTTCCCGCGGCAGTCGCGGACAGTTTCGCCAGGGCCATCTTTACCGACATGGTCAAGCTCTCTTGTTGCGTCCGGGTCGTGATAGGAGAGCGGCGGTTCCGCCCCCGGGGTCACGTCCCTGTCGCATCAAGAAGCAACCATTCCCTTAAAGCGGCAACGGCATTAACCACGAAAAGCGCATGCCGATTCGAAAAAAACGGCGCGATTGCGCGCTTCGGCGGCGACCTGTCCCGCTATGGCACCGAACCGGCGGCAAATCCTGCTGAAAACTTAACCCTTTTCGTCGAACAAGCCCGTTTGCGAAGCTGCTGGCGAATCGTCTGGCGGCTGCATTTCGAGGTGATTCCATCCCGCATCGTTGAGGCAGCGCCCGCGCGCGGTGCGCGCCACCAGGCCGAGCTGGATCAGGAACGGCTCGACCACTTCCTCGACCGTGTCGCGCGGCTCTGCCAGCCCGGCGGCGAGCGTCTCGACCCCGACCGGGCCGCCTTTATACGTGGTCGCGATCATCGCGAGATAGCGCCGGTCCATCGTGTCGAGCCCGAGCGAATCGATCTCGAGCCGCGTCAGCGCCTCGTCGGCGACCTGCTTGGTCACGGTGCCGTCCCCCGCGACATGCGCGAAGTCGCGCACCCGCCGCAGCAGCCGCCCGGCGACGCGCGGCGTGCCGCGCGAACGGCGGGCGATCTCGCGCGCACCCGCGGGATCGATGTCCATGCCGAGCAGCTTCGCCCCGCGGGTGACGACCTGGTCGAGTTCCGCGTGGGTGTAGAAATTCAATCGCACCGGGATGCCGAAGCGGTCGCGCAGGGGCGTGGTCAGCAGCCCCTGCCGGGTGGTGGCGCCGACCAGCGTGAAGGGCGGCAGGTCGATCCGCACCGAGCGCGCCGAGGGCCCCTCGCCGATGATGATATCGAGCGCGCGGTCCTCCATCGCCGGGTAGAGGATTTCCTCGACCACCGGATTGAGCCGGTGGATTTCGTCGATGAACAGCACGTCGTGCGGCTCGAGATTGGTCAGCAGCGCGGCGAGATCGCCCGCCTTGGCGATCACCGGGCCCGAGGTGCCGCGAAAGCCGACCCCGAGCTCCTTGGCCACGATCTGCGCGAGCGTGGTCTTGCCCAGCCCGGGCGGGCCGAAGAACAGCACATGGTCCATCGCCTCGCCGCGCGATTTGGCGGATTCGATGAACACGCGAAGATTCTCGCGCGCCGCCTCCTGCCCAATGAACTCGCCGAGCGATTTCGGCCGCAATGCCGCATCGGGATCGTCGGGCTGGCGATCGGGCGAGAGATCGGGGTTGTCGCTCACACCGGACTTCCACGAACACACATTCCAATCCCGTCGTGCTGAACTCGTTTCAGCATCCATTCCGCCTCACGCACCGATGCCCTCCGGTTTCGCGACCGCTTCACCACTAGCGGCGTTCTACGCACGACACCTCCGGCCTGGGGTTCGTGACGAGAGATGGACCCTGAAACAAGTTCAGGGTGACGGGATAGGCGCAGCGCGGCGCCGGGATCGTCGGGCTGGCGATCGGGGGCGTGGAGGGGGACGGGCTCAGTCACGCAACAACTCAAATTCCGGAAATTTCTCCAAATTCAGGGTGCTTTCTCCGGTTGCGTCCAACCGAGACAACTCGGGTTCGACGCTGAAATCCCCCTGCCATTGGCAGAGCAGAATAACCTGCCGCTCGGGCAGCATCAAAACATGACCTTGAGCCAAACGCTTGAATCCTGCTGTCCATCGGCTGAGCTTTTCCACGTCAAAATGAGGTAAGTTTCCTCCTCTAATCTGACGGATCGTCGGCACATGGAGCAGATCACCGCACTGCCCGTAAATTCTTGATAGTACTGAAAACGGCATTGGCTTCGATATCGGATTGACTTGATGTGCACCTTTCCCATGAGCATCCCTGACGACCTTCACCGGGATAGGAAGCGGGTGCTCACTCAAATCTCTTAGCTGTGCAAAGGCTTGCTTAGGTCTCCATTCCCTGTCCGATATCTCCGCTCCAGCGTTTTCAATATGTGCGAGCTGACTGCCGGCTAAGATTATCTCGCAAATAAGCCTAAGCTGAAGTGTCGCCACTTCACATCCCGCCACAGCTAAAGGATTGTTTGCGGACTTCCTGACCTGCTTTAGAGCATCCTCAGCGATGTGCACTCGCATTGCGAGCGCGGTCGCAACAGCGACATAAGAGGAGGTGGCTTCGGTATCGTTGCTCAAAACGGATTCACCGTATACCCACGCTGCTGCAGCAGCGCGTGCGCGGTCATCGCCGAGAGGGCGGTTTCGACGCCGGGGATCAGTTCCTCCTGCGTTATGCCGTGCGCCGCGCCGCTCTGGCCGCACAGGATGAAGCGCACGCCGTGGTCGAGCATCGCGCGCACCATCGCGCCCGAGCCGTTCGCCGCCATCGCGCGCGCGGCGAGCGCCTCGTCGGTGAGCAGGTCGAGCGAGGCCTTGCCGTGGACCACCACCGCGACGCGGATATTGTCCGGATCGACCCCGGCGGCGGCGTGCATGTTGACGAACCGCGCGGCGCTTTCGAACCCGCGATTGCGCGCGCCCCCTTCCGCCGGCTCGGCGACGTCGAAGGCATGCGCGAATTCGGTATCGGCGGGCACCGGCCCCATGCCTTCGACCGGGGCGTGCGGGCCGAATTCGGCGAATACCGGGCCGGGGGCGAAGGCGGACATGTCGGCCTCCTGCGCTGCGGCGGGGGTGGCGAGAAGGAGGAGCGGGAGGAGAGTTAGGCGCTTCATGCTGCTTGGCTCCGTGCCGGTGGCGGAATGGATCCTGAAACGAGTTCAGGATGACGGAGAAAGGACCGTTTTCGCATCATTTCGTCATGCTGAACTTGTTTCAGCATCCATCCATCGGCACGCTCCGCCGCATGCCGATCGAGCGCAACCCCTGCGTCTATTTCCTCGCCAGCGGACACTACGGAACGCTCTACATCGGAGTCACCAGCGACCTCGTCGCGCGTGTCTACAAACATCGGCAGGGAACCACCGGCGGTTTCGCAAACCGTTATTCCGTCTATCGGCTCGTCCATTTCGAGATGTTCGGCGACATGGAGAACGCGATTCTGCGCGAAAAGCAGCTCAAGAACTGGCACCGGCCGTGGAAGATCAACCTGATCAATGCCGAGAATCCCGAATGGCGGGACCTGGCTATAGGTTTGGGCTTCGAGCCGCTGGCTCCGCTCGGGCGGAAGGATGGATCCTGAAACAAGTTCAGGATGACGGGGAGGAGGTGCGATTCCCTTGCCTGACTCGTCACCCTGAACTCGTTTCAGGGTCCATGTCCCGGACCTGACCAGCGCCTGCAAATCCATCACCCCGCCGCCCTCTTCAATGCCACGCGGATCAACTCGCTCTCGCTCGCATCCTCGCCCAACTCGCCCTGCGCGACGGCGACGGCGCGCGCGGCCACGGCGGGCTTGAAGCCGAGGTTTTCGAGCGCGCTGACCGCATCGGCACTCGCTCCGCCCGCCGGGGTGTTGACACCTGTGACACTGTCCTGTCCCGGCAACGCGCCGGCCTTGTCCTTGAGCTCGTTGACGATCCGTCCGGCGAGCTTGGGCCCGACGCCCTGCGCGCGCGCCACCATCGCGGCGTCGCCGCCAGCGCAGGCGGCCTGCACTTCGCCGGTCGACAGCGCCGAGAGGATCGCCAGCGCGACCTTGCTGCCCACCCCCTGCACCTGCGTCAGCAGCCGGAACCAGTCGCGCTCGGAGCCTTCCGCGAAACCGAGCAGCCGCATGTCGTTCTCGCTCACCTGCAGGTCGGTGTAGACGGTGCACGCCTCGCCCGCCTCGCCCAGCGCCGCGAGCGTCTTCGACGAGCAATGCACCAGGTAACCGACGCCCGCGACGTCGATCACCGCCCAGTCGGTGCCGGTTTCATCGAGCAGGCCCTTCAGCTTCGCAATCATGGTTTGTTCCTGCCTCACGCCGCGGGCTTTGCCTAGGGGGCGCGCACCGGCATCCCCGATCCCGTAGCATCCCGCCCGATGACGGGATGACACCTGTCACCCAAGTGTCACCCCTGAAAAATCGTCTTCTCCCAGTCGGTTAACCCGGTCGGGGCGACACATATGCGTTTGCGCCGTCTTGTTTGCCGCGCGTGAAGCAATGACGGGTATCGCAGAAGCATCATCCGCGCCCCATGGCACAGCCGATACCGTGTAGGAAAATGCTTCTTCACGCCGCCCCAGCTATGGTGATGTGGACAGCGCGCGCAGGTTGCGACAAGACATGGCGCATGAGCTGGAACACGTTCGGGCGGGTCTTCCGCTTCACCACCTGGGGGGAAAGCCACGGGCCTGCGCTGGGCGCGGTGGTCGACGGGTGCCCGCCGGGGCTCGAACTGACCGAACAGACGATCCAGCCGTTCCTCGACGCGCGCAAGCCGGGGCAGAGCAAGTTCACCACCCAGCGGCGCGAGGACGACCTCGTCAGGATCCTCTCTGGCACGTTCGAAGGCAAGACCACCGGCACGCCGATCAGCCTGATGATCGAAAACACCGACCAGCGCTCGAAGGACTACTCGCAGATCGCCGACAAGTATCGGCCCGGCCATGCGGACTATGCCTACGACGCCAAATACGGCTTGCGCGACTATCGCGGCGGCGGGCGCTCGTCGGCGCGCGAGACGGCGGCGCGCGTGGCGGCGGGCGCGGTGGCGCGGCTGGTGATCCCCGAAGTGACCATCACCGCCTATGTCTGCCGGATCGGCGACGACGAAATCGACCGTTCGGCGGTGAATTTCGACGCGATCGGCGACAACCCGTTTTTCTGTCCCGACAGCTGGGCGGCGAAACGGTGGGAGGACAAGGTCGACGAGGCGCGCAAGGCCGGTTCCTCGCTGGGCGCGGTGGTCGAATGCGTCGCCGAGGGCGTGCCCGCGGGCTGGGGCGCGCCGGTCTATGCCAAGCTCGACGCCGAGCTGGCGGGCGCGATGATGGGGATCAACGCGGTCAAGGGAGTCGAGATCGGCGCGGGCTTCGGCGCGGCGGAACTGAGCGGCGAGGAGAACGCCGACCCGATGCGCGCGGGCGAAAACGGCGCGCCCGAATTCGAAGCCAACAATGCCGGCGGGATCGCGGGCGGCATCTCGACCGGCCAGCCGGTGGTGTGCCGCGTCGCGTTCAAGCCGACCAGCTCGATCCTGACCCCGGTCGACACGATCACCAGCGACGGCGAGGAAACGCAGATCAGCACCAGGGGCCGTCACGACCCCTGCGTCGGCATCCGCGGCACGCCGGTGGTCGCGGCGATGATGGCGCTGGTGCTGGCGGATCACAAGCTGCTGCACCGGGCTCAAGTAGCGGAGCGATAGCGCGCGGAAATACGCGCGCAAGTGGGCTAGCGCCCACTTGCTGTTTGTTGCGCCTCAAGCGCCGGCGTTCGCGTCCGCTCACTTGGCTTTCCTCGCTCCCTGCCGGTCGCGCAGTTTATCCTGAGCGGCTGGCTTGCCAGCCAGCCGAAGGGGGCGGCCCCTTGGGCCTATGGCTACCGCGACCAGGAACCGGGACGGAACCAAGAGGCCTGGAATGGATCGGCGAGCGACCAGCGAGCCGCGAGCGCACGCGCGCGAGCCGCAGGTGCCCCGCAGCGTAGCGGAGGGAACAGCACCGAGGACGCTCGCACGGATGTGCGAGCGAAAAACAAACTACCGCCGCCGCTTCAACACCAGATACAGCGCCCCTTCGCCGCCATGCCGGCGATGCGCCTTGCGGATCGCGGCGACATCGCCGCCGTGCGGCCCGGCGGCGAGCCAGTCGAGGATCTTCGCCCGGATCGCTCCGCGCCGCGAGCCGCGGTCGGCGGCGTCGACCGGGCGATGCCTGCCCGCGATCAGCAGCACCACGCGCGCGCCCATCGCCTTGGCCTGCACCAACCCGCTGTCGAGCCGCGCATGCGCCCGGTCGAGCGTGTGGCCGTGCAGGTCGAGCGTGAAATCGGGCGCGATCGACCCGGACTTGAGCTTGCGGTCCCAATGCCCGTCGAGCCCTCCGCCCGCTTCGGGTGAAGCACTCCCCCTCCCCCGTGCGGGGGAGGCTGGGTGGGGGCGTACCGAGGCCGATGGCGGGGACCCCCCACCCCAGTGGGGCGCCCGTCCGCTCTGTCCGGGGGACAGAGCGGCAGCCCCACTCGCTCCCCGCCGGGGAGGGGGGCTTGGAGGCCTTGCGACACTTTCGGCGAGCGCGGCAGCCTTGCGAACGCGCGCGGCTTCCAGCGGCTCGACCGTCGCCGCGAGCTTTTCCCACGCCGCCTTTTCTTCCTCCGACAGGCCGCGCGGGGCGGTCATTCGCGGTTGAGGCGCGCGACGGTGCCCTTGGGCAGCAGCACCAGCGCGGAGCCGCGTGCGCTCATTCCCCCGGCGATTTCGCGCGCGTCCTCGCCATTGCCCCAGAAGGTGTCGAAGCGGTTGGCGCCGCGGATCGCCCCGCCGGTGTCCTGCGCGATCCACAAGCCGTCCGCCACGTTGCGGTCGACATCGAGCCATACCGGCGCGCCGTAGGGCACGAAGGCCGGATCGACCGCGACCGAGCTCTCGCGCCGCACCGGCACGCCGAGCGAACCCAATGGCCCGTCGGTGGTCAGTTCGCGGAAGAAGATCCAGCTCTTGTTGAGCCGCATCAGTTCGCGGCCCTCTTCGGGATTCTCGCGGATATATCGCATGATGCCCTGCATCGAGCCGGGATACTTGCCCGGCCCCTCGCCGAGCAGCCCGCGCTCGCGCATCACCCGGCCGATGCCGACATATTCGCGCCCGTTCTGCGCGTCGTAGCCGATCCGCATCAGCGAGCCGTCGGGCAGCCGCAGCAGGCCCGAACCCTGGATCTGGAGGAAGAAGAACTCGACCGGGTCCGCCGCCCAGGCGAGTTCGAGCCCGCGATTGGCGAGCGCCCCGTCCTCGATCTCGGCGCGCTCGTAATAGAGCGTGTACTTGCCCTCGGCGTCGAGCCGGCCGAGCGGCGCGCGGCCGGTGCGCTCGCTTTCCGGCACCTCGTCGGGCCAGAACCGGCCCAGTTCGGGCGGCGTCCGGTAGACCGGCACGTCGTAACCCGGACGCCTGGTGCGGCTGCCGCGGATCTCGGGCTCGAAATAGCCTGTCGCGAACGCCTCGCCGGTGCCGACGCGCGCGGTTTCGAAGAATTGGAGGAAGAACGCCTGCGCCCGGTCGTAGGGCCAGGTCTCGGCAGCGTCGCAGGCGGGGCGCCAGTCCTCGGGATAGGTCAGCCCGCTCTTGTCCTCGCGCGACAGCAGCGCCGGGCAGGTGTCGAGGAACGAGGCGAGCGCGGTTCCCGCATTCTCCGCCGCGAGCCCGAGCGCACCGACGCTCGGCCCGTGCCTGACACCGGCGAAGGCCGCGCTGGTGACGCCGGTTCCCGGTGCCTCGCCCGGGCCCGCTGGTCGCGGCGCGTCGCCGCTCGGGATGAGCCGGCAGCTTGCCAGCAGCGCGGTTGCGGTCGCCAATGCGGCCAGTGTCCCCCAACGCCGCATCGCACGTCCCCCAAGTTCAATGGATGGTTCTGGCGGATCAGCCTTCGTCGGTTTCGTCCAGCACCCAGTCGGGGCTCGCCGAGCCGGTTTCGCGCGCGAAGGTCCAGATGTCGCGGCTCTCGATCGCATCGTCGAGCGAACCGGCGACGACGTTGTCGTCCCTGTCGCGCGTCACCGCCGCGATATCGGCGACGAAGCGCACCGCTACGCGCGCTGTGCGGCCGTCGAGCGTCGCCGAGTGGATGGTCGCATCCTCGATCCGGATCAGACGGTTGTCGAGCGTCTCGCCCGCTTCCTCGCGCGCGGCAATCGCGCCATCGAAGCTCTCGTACACGTCGTCGTCGCACAATTCGCGCAGCGTTTCGCGATCGCCGGCCCAGAACGCCTCGAGCACCATGGCGTAGGCACCCTTGGCGCCCTCGAGGAAAGCGGTGACATCGAATCGGCGGTCCGCGGCGGCGATCTCGCGCACGCCGCGCTCGACCGCCGGGATCGCGCCTTCGAGTTGCTGCTCGCGCGGCGGCTGCGCCGGCGGGCGGATCGCGCGCGGCAGCGCGGCGGGCGGCGGCGTATCGCCCTTGGGCTCGAAGCGGGTCGGTGCATGCTCCTCCTCGTGATCGGCGCGCTGGCCGAGCACCGAATAGAGGCGCAGGCCGAGGAAGGCGGCGATCGCGGCGAGGATGACGATTTCGTAGAACACTGGCGATCTGTTTCCGTTTTGCGAGGGGAGCACGCCTGGTGCGCGTCCGGTCATTTGCGAGAGTGCCCTAAATAGGGCGCAATTACAAATGAACAACGCATGAGCCCGCCGATCCGTGCCCTGCATGCGGCGCGCAAGTTGCGGGGCGGCCTGCGCGGTGCTACGCGGCGCGCCGAGTCCTCCGCGCCGGTTTGCGGAGCCCCGTTACCTCGCAGAACACGAAAGCGCACACCACCATGGCCGACGAAGGCGACATTCTGACCGACATCAATCCCGATCCCGCCGCCAACGGCGCCGACAACCAGCCGGCGGCGGGTCTCATCTCGCAATATATCAAGGATCTTTCGGTCGAGAATCCGAACGCGCCGGCGTCCTACCAGTGGGAGGACGCGCCGCAGGTCGACCTGCAGATGAATATCGGTGCCAAGCCGGTCAACGACGAGGTGCACGAGGTCGAGCTCAAGCTCAACGTCATCGCCAAGGCGGAAAAGGGCAACGTCTATCTGATCGAGCTCGCCTATTGCGGCCTCGTCGGCATGCGCAACCTGCCCGAGGACCAGGCGCACGCCTTCCTCTACGCCGAGGCGCCGCGCATCCTGTTTCCCTTCGCACGCCGGATCGTCGCCGACGCCAGCCGCGACCTGGGCTTCCAGCCGCTGATGCTCGACCCGATCGATTTCAACGGGCTCTACATGCAGCGCGTGCAGGCGAAGCAGGCCGAGGGCCGCGACCCGGTGGCGGATTCGACGTTGTCGGGCGGCGACGCTTAACCCGCGCGAACATCCCTATTCCGTTCGTGCTGAGCCTGTCGAAGCACTGCTTTTTCTTCTGGTGCCGCACCGGAAGTGAAGTACAGCCCTTCGACAAGCTCAGGGCGAACGGAATTCCGGGTATGACGAGGGCATCGGGCCGATGAGCCTGCTCAAAAACGTCGGGACGATCGGCGGGCTGACCGCGGTCAGCCGCGTGTTCGGCTTCGTGCGCGACATGCTGGTCGCGCGCGTGCTCGGCGCGACCGCGATGGGCGATGCGTGGCAGCTCGCCTTCATGCTGCCCAACATCTTCCGCCGCCTGTTCGCCGAGGGCGCCTTCGCCAGCGCCTTCGTGCCGCTGTTCAACCGGCGCATGAACGAGGGGCAGAGCGAGGCGCGGCGGTTCGCCGAAAGCGTGCTCTCGGTGCTGCTGCCGATCCTCATCGCGTTCGGTGCGCTGGCGCTGGTCGTGATGCCGTGGGTGGTCGGTTTCTTCGCTCCCGACGGGCTGGCCGAGGACGGGGAAAACCTCGCCATCGCCACGGTGATGGCGCGGATCGCCTTTCCCTATCTCGTCTTCATGAGCCTCGCGACGCTGGTCGCGGCGATCCTCAATTCGCTGTCGCGCTTCGCCGCCGCCGCCGCCGCGCCGATCCTGCTCAATATCTGCCTGTTGACCGCGCTCACCTGGGGCGCGTTGCAGCCCGACGGCGAGGCGACGCGGCAGGCCGCCGCGTTCTGGATGGCGGTCGCGGTGTCGGTCTCGGGGCTGCTGCAACTGCTGTGGCTGCTGTTCTGGATGCGCCGCGCGGGCTTCCGCCTGGCGCTCGCCGCGCCGCGCGTGACCAAGGGGGTGAAGGAACTCGGCATCCTCGTGGTCCCGGCGATCTTCGGCGCGGGGGTCTACCAGATCAGCCGCTTCATCGACCTGTTCTTCCTCTCGACGCTCCCGGTCGGCAGCTACACCTATCTCAACATGGCCGACCGCTGGAACCAGCTGCCGCTCGGCATCATCGGCATCGCGCTCGGCACCGCGATCCTGCCGGCCCTGTCGCGCTATCTCGGCAAGGGCGAGGCGGACGAGGCGAGCCGGCTGCAATCGAACGCGATCGAACTGGCGATGCTGCTGACCGTGCCCGCCGCCGCCGCCTTGTTCGTCAGCGGCAGCGCCTTCACCCGCGTGTTCTTCGCGCAGGGCGAGTTCACGGTGGACGATGCGCTGATCACCGGCACGGTGGTGTCGGGGCTGGTGATCGGGCTGCCCGCCTATGTCCTGGTCAAGGTGCTGACGCCCAATTTCTTCGCCCGCAAGGACACCCGCACCCCGGTCTACACCGCGGCGGCGAGCCTGGTGGTGACGGTCGGCCTCAACATTGTGCTGGTGCCGCGGCTGGGCGTGCTGGCCCTCGCCATCGCGGGATCCGTGGGCGCGTGGGTCAATGTAATGCTGCTCTATACAATCCTTGCCAAGCGCGGTTTCTTCCACCTGCCGGCGCGGGTGTTCTGGCGTATCGTCCGGATCGTGCTCGCGGCGCTGGTAATGGGCGCGGCGCTGTGGTTCGCGATGCCTTACGGAGAAGGCTGGTTCGCGGGCAGCATCGACGAGCGGGCGCTGGCGATCGGCATGATCCTGCTGGTCGGCCTCGTCACCTTCACCGTTGCAGCGGTCGCCTTGCGGGTGCTCGACAAAGAGACGGTGCAACGCCTAATGCGCCGCCAGGGCTGATTCCGGCCCGCCCACTCCGCAGCAACGGGAATCGAAATGCGCGTCGTCTCCGGCATCCAGCCCACCGGCAATCTCCACCTCGGCAATTACCTCGGGGCGATCCGCAACTGGGTGCGGATGCAGGACGAGATGGACGCCGGCAATCGCGCTCAAGCAGCCGCAGGCGGTAGCGCGGAAAAGAATCAATGTCTTTTCTTTCTGGCCGACCTGCACGCGATCAGCCAGCCGCACGATCCGGCCGAACTGAAGGCGGCGACGCTCGAAATGGCTGCCGCGCTGGTCGCCTGCGGGATCGACCCGGCGCGCTCGGTGCTGTTCAACCAGGCGCAGGTCCCCGCGCATGCCGAGCTGCAATGGCTCTTGAACGGCACCGCGCGGATGGGCTGGCTGGGCCGCATGACGCAGTGGAAGGACAAGTCGGGCAAGAACCGCGAGGGGCAATCGGTCGCGCTGTTCGGCTATCCGGTGCTGCAGGCGGCCGACGTGCTGCTCTACCAGACGACGCACGTCCCGGTCGGCGAGGACCAGAAGCAGCATCTCGAGCTGGCGCGCGACATTGCGCAGAAGTTCAACAACGACTTCGCTTCCGATGAGGCGCCGGTGTTCACCCTGCCCGACCCGATCGTGCCGCCCGAGGCCGCGCGGATCATGAGCCTGCGCGACGGGGCGAGGAAGATGAGCAAGTCGGACGAATCCGACATGAGCCGCATCAATCTCGCCGACGACGCCGATACGATCATGAAGAAGATCAAGAAGGCCAAGACCGATCCCGAACCGCTGCCGAGCGAGGCGGCCGGGCTGGCCGACCGGCCCGAGGCGCTCAACCTCGTCACGATCTACGCCGCGGCGACCGGGCACGGCGTGGATGCGGTGCTGGCCGAATTCGGCGGCGAGGGTTTCGGCAAGTTCAAGCCCGCGCTGGGCGAAGTGCTGGTCGAAACGCTCGGCCCGATCGCCGCACGCTTCCGCGAACTGAAGCAGGACCGCGAGACGCTCGACGCGATCCTCGCACGCGGCGCCGCCAAGGCGCGCGAGATGGGCGGGCCGACGCTCGATGCAGCCTATCGCGCTTTGGGGCTTGTCCGGGGGTAAGATTTCGCTGCTGAAGTCGCGGAAATCGTTTAACTTTCATCAGTTCCGCTATTCAAATCCTGTTCAGCCCGTCGGCTTTACAACACGGCCCATAGATGACAGCTTGCGAGTCGGATGGGGGCGGCTGCGCAACGCATTCCCGCTTTTCAGAGGACCGACGACATGACCATCACGACACAAAAATGGGGCCGCACACTCAAGCTGGCGTCGATTCCGGTGCTGCTGGCCGGGCTCGCCGCCTGCGCCGCGCCGTTCAAGGCCGACGTATCGCGCTTCCAGTCGCAACTGCCCGCGCCGCAGGGCCAGACCTTCGCGGTCGTGGCCGACGATCCGGCGCTCGCGGGTGGGCTCGAATTCGCGCAATATGCCGACTTCGTCGAGGCGGAAATGGCGCGGCTGGGCTATGTCGAAGGCTCGCCCGCCAACGCCAACCTGCTGGTCCGCTTCGATTACGGCGTCGACAATGGCCGCGAACGCGTGCGTTCGACCGGCTTCCGCGATCCGTTCTACGATCCGTGGTACGGCTTTTCCTACCGCCCGGTCTATTACCGCACCCGCCGCGGCTACCGCGTCGGCTACGTCCCGTCGCGGCGCTGGGGCTACGGCTTCCGCGATCCGTGGTTCGGCGGCAGCGAGGTGCGCAGCTACACCGTCTACACCAGCGGGATCGACATGAAGATCGACAACCGGCAGACCGGCGAGCGCCTGTTCGAAGGCAAGGCGCAGGCCGTCTCGACCTCGAACCGGCTGCAATACCTCGTGCCGAACCTGGTCGAAGCGATGTTCACCGATTTCCCCGGCAATTCGGGCGAGACGGTGCGGATTTCGATCAAGCCGGAAGAAACGACGGTGCGCCGGATCGACTGATCGCCGGGCGACGAAGTTCCTTGTTCCCTTGAAGGCGGGCCTGCTTGCAGGTCCGCCTTTTTGCTTTGCGTCACGCGATTCGCGGGCGCAGCCATGCAAGTATCGCTGCGATGCAGACCATGAACACGGCTGCCTCGAGCGCGGTCGATGCAAGCAGCGAGACCGGACCCAGCCCGTCCTCGCCGAAGACGCGCCCGATGCTCCCGACATGCAAGTGCGAGTCGGGAAACCGCTCGTTCAGCAGCGCGAGGCTGCCCGCCATCAACCGTCCGCCGAGCGCGGCGATCGCCGCGCCCGTCGCCGCCCCCGCCAGCGCCGCCATGGCGACGATCAGGCGCAGCGACCTTGGACGCGCCGCCAGCACCCGAAACACGACTCCTCCCGTCACCGCTCCCACGACCAGCCCCTCGCTCATCCCGGTGACGTTCCCCGGCGACAGTCCGGTGAGCAGCGCGAACCCGTCGAGGCTGAGCAGCTTGCCGAGCGCGCCGATGCACAGCCCTCCCGCCGCGCCACCGCCGGCCAGCGCCCAGGCGCTGCGGCCGAAGGAACCCCGGGCCAGCGCCATCCCGATCCCGACGCCCGCTCCGCCGAGCGTGCCGATGGCGAGATTGAGCGCGATCATCACCAGCATGAGCGACGCGGCGCTCGCCTGCTGCGCAGCGGACGTGGCGATCGCTCCGTAGAGAATGCCGCCCAGACCGCCGGCGAGTGCGCCCCCGAGCGTGGTGCCGCCGGCCAGCCTCCCGGCGCGCACCCATGCGGAGACCTCCGCCGAGTCGCCGGGCCCGCATGCCGTGCCCTCCCCGGGCGCGCCTTCGACCGGTGCCACGAAGCGGTAGCCGTGCTTGGGCACGGTCTCGATGAAACGCGGCGCGGCTGCATCGTCGCCGAGCGCGCGGCGCAGGCTCCTGATGCATTGGGTCAGCGCCTCGTCGGTCACCGGCACGCCGCGCCAGACCTCGTCCATGAAGCGGTCTTTCGATACCAGCTGCCCGGCATTGTCCGCCAGCAGCAGGAGCGCATCGAAATAGCGGCTGCCGAGGTCGATCCTGTCCGCACCATGCTGCAGCGAACGATCCTGCCGGTCGAGTTCGAACGCGCCGAACGCAATCCGCCGGGGCGGATCGATCCCCTGCTCCGCATCGATATCCTCAGCCCGCTCCATGCCGCGCTCCTATGCCAAGCCGGTCGACGGGGGAAGGTTTTCAGCCATTGCTCACGAATTGCTCATGCCGCTCACGAGGGGAAATGCTCCAAGCCGCGCATCGACGCAGAAGGAATTACCCGATGACAGAACGACTTGCCGATACCGGTTTCCGCATCTCGAACGGCTGGCGCATTGCCGGCTGGGGCGCGGCCGCCGCGCTTCTCGCCCTGCCCGCCATCGCCATGCAGTTCACCGGCGAAGTCGACTGGACGCCGGGCGATTTCATCGCCGCCGCGATCCTGCTGATCGCGCTGGGAACCGGGCTCGAAATCGCCGTACGCGTGTCGCGCGGCAAGGCGCAGCTGGTCGGCATGTTCATCGCCGCGTTCACCGGTTTCTTCACCATGTGGTCGAACGGCGCGGTCGGCATCATCGGCAACGAAGCCGAGCCGGTCAATCTCGGCTTCTACGCGCTCGTCTTCGCAGCCGTCTTCGCCAGCCTGGCGGTGTGGTTCCGGCCGCGCGCCATGCAATGGATCATGGGCCTGGTCGCGATCGGGCAGCCCGCGCACGGGATCGCCGCGCTGTGGCTGATGCCCGGCCACGCCGTCGAATGGGGCTTCCTCGCCGTCCTTGCCGGACTGTGGGGCGCCGCCGCGCTGTGCTTCCGCAAGGCCTGCGCGGCTTCATCGACCGCGTAAGGGGCGACCTACGGGTTGCCCCGGGTGGCGCTCCATCCCAAAGCCTACCGGAGCGCCACCCCTCGCGGGGTAAGTCATTGTTTCAGCAGAGCTGAAACGACAGCGGCACCGGCCCGCTCCCCCACCCGGCCACCCATAGGATACTATGGTCGGGGTGGCCGGGTGGGGGAGCGGGCCGGTGCCGCATCAGCGAAGCTGAAATATGACTCTAGCCTAGCCGCTCGTGCCCGCCGGTCGAACCGAAACCGCCCGCACCGCGCTCGGTGGCGTCGAGGTCCTCGACCTCTTTCCACGCCGCCTGCACCACCGGAGCCAGCACCAGCTGCGCGATCCGGTCGCCGCGCGCGATCGGGAACGGCTCGGTGCCGTGATTGATCAGGATCACCTTGAGCTCGCCGCGATAGTCCGAATCGATCGTGCCGGGCGTGTTGGGCACGGTGATGCCGTGCTTGAGCGCGAGCCCCGAACGCGGGCGGACCTGGATCTCGTAGCCGGGCGGAATGGCGAGCGCGAGGCCCGTCGCCACCGCTTGGCGAGCACCCGGCGCGAGCGTCACGTCCTCGGCAGAGACGACATCCATCCCCGCGGCGCCATCGGTGGCGTAGCGCGGCAGGTCCAGCCCTTCGCCATGCGGCAGCCGCTTTACTTCCACTCCAACGGACTCAGTCGGTGTCGGCATCCTCGCCCAGCTCCTCGACAACACGCTCGATCAGCGCGCGCGCTACCTCGGACTTGGGCATCTCGTCGAGGCTCTCGACATCCTTTTCCCGCACTATGTGGACCGCGTTGTTGCCGCCGCCCATCACGTCCCCCGAGACGTCGTTGGCGACGATCCAGTCGACGCCCTTGCGCTTGCGCTTGGCCTTGGCGTTCTCGACCACGTCCTCGGTTTCCGCCGCGAAGCCGATCAGCAGGCCCGGCCGCTTGTTGCCGCCCGCGACATTGGTGAGGATGTCGGGGTTTTCGGTCAGCAACAGCGCGGGCGGAGCCGAGCCGCGCTTCTTCATCTTGCTGCCCGATACTTCCTTGCTGCGCCAGTCGGCCACCGCTGCGACCATGATGCCGATATCGGCGGGCAGCGCCTTCTTCACAGCATCGGCCATTTCGCGCGCCGATTCGACGTCGATACGGTCGACTCCGTGAGGCGTCTCCAGATGCACCGGCCCGGCGACCAGCGTCACCCGCGCCCCCGCCGCGGCGGCGGCGGCGGCGATCTCGAATCCCTGACGCCCGGAGGAACGGTTGGCGAGATAGCGCACCGGGTCGATCGGCTCGTGAGTCGGCCCCGCGGTGACCAGCACGTGCTTGCCGTAGAGCGGGCGGTGCTCGGGGTTTTCGTCGAATTCGGGCTGCCCGGCCAACGGGTCCGGCTGTTCGACCGAGACCGGGCGGTCGTCGCCGTCGATCGGTTCGGGCGCCGCATCGCCGGCGCCGGTCGAGACGGTGTGGTTCATCGCTTCCGGATCGGTCGGCGGCGCCGAGGCAGCCTTGCCCTTGCTCGCGAGCAGCGGGCCCGCGCCGGTAGCCGGATCGGGCAGCGCCTCGTCGGGCAGGACGGTCTCGTCGGCCTCCCCGGGCTCGGGCAGGTCGTCCCACTGCGCCTCGATCTCCTCGACGCTGCGCTTGGGCGTCGAGCGCGGAATGAGCGAGGACAGCAATCCGCCGAGGCCGCCCGATCTGTGCTCGGGTTCCGGCTCCAGCGCTTCGACCGAGCCGGCGTCGGGCTGCGGTTCGCAATCGGCGGCGATGCCGAAGTGCGCGGCGATCTCGGCCCAGATCACTTCCGGATCGGGCAGGCGGCCGGGGCCGAATTCGCCGCAGGCCATCGGCCCGCTGTCGGGATCGACCACCTCGACGCCGGCCTTGCGCAGCCAGTGCACGTTGCGCTGCGTCGCCTCGTGCTGCCACATGCGCACGTTCATCGCCGGCACCGCCATCACCGGCTTGTCGGTGGCGAGGATCAGCGTGGTGGCGAGATCGTCGGCGATCCCCGCCGCCATCTTGGCGAGCAGGTCGGCCGTTGCGGGGCACACCACCACCAGATCGGCCTCGCGGCTGAGCTGGATATGGCCCATCTCGGCTTCGTTCTTGAGGTCCCACAGCGAGGTGTAGACCTGGTTCTCGCTCAGCGCGGCGAGCGCCATCGGGGTGACGAACTGCTGCCCGCCATCGGTCACCACGCAGGTGACCTCGCCGCCGCCCTTGCGGATCAGCCGCACCAGCTCGCACGACTTGTACGCGGCGATGCCGCCGCCGACGACGAGCAGGATGCGCGGGGAGGACCCGGATTCGGGTTGCTCGCTCACGCGGGGCTTCCCCGCTCGTCCGCGGCGTTTCGATGATGCGACGGCATGGTGGCTTTCCCCGATCTCATGGTGCGCGCGAGGTTAACCACACGTGCTATCCCGCGCTACCCCTGCATTGCGAAGGGTAATTTTGTCTGGCGGGACGTGGCTAACGGCTGTTAACGCACGATCCGGAGGGGAGAACACCAATGCGATTGCTGCTCACTGCGCTGATATTTCTCGGCGGCATCATGTTTCTGGTCCTGGGCATCGGCTTCCTGGTCGACCCGGCGGCATCGGGCGCCGATTTCGGCTTGGCCTCCGACGGCAATCAGGGCCTCGCCACCATGCGCGCGGACATGACCGCCTTCTTCGTGGTCGCCGCGGTCACGATGATGGTCGGCGCTTGGCGCCGTAATGGCGACCTGCTGCTGGTACCCGCCGGGCTGATGGCGCTGGCACTGACCGGGAGGATCGTGGGCGTGATCGTCGACGGGCCGTGGGACGGGTTCTGGCAACCGATGCTGGTCGAGGGCGTGACGGTGGTGGTCCTGCTGATCGCGAGCCGCGTGCTGCCGCACCCGCAGACGTGAGGGCTGCCAGCCCTAAGCCCGGTTAGATTGAACCGTCATCCTGAACTTGTTTCAGGATCCATTTCGCCTCCGCCGCGGAGGGTGCAGGGGGAGAGATGGATGCTGAAACAAGTTCAGCATGACGGATTGGGCACGCTTGGTCGGGTTGGGCCTTTGGCTCTGTTTCCGTCAATCTGAAACAGTTCCGGGACCGGCCCGAGTCCTTGTTCGGTGCGCTCATGACCTCCGTCATGAGCTTGCGGCACCAGCCCACTCCCCCGCCCTTCCACCCTTAGGATACTAAAGTCGGGGTGGAAGGGCGGGGGAGTGGGCTGGTGCCGCCCCGGCGGTCGGATCCCTGCCAAGCAGCGACAGGTTTCGTCACCGCCGGAAAACAAGACTCAGGCTGGCCCGGCTTCCAGCAAACCCGAAACCACCTCTACCCGATCCACCCCAGCGCCAGCGCGCCGGCGACCGCCGCCCCGCCGAGCGCCGCCGACAGGACGTACCCCAGCCAGCCGCGGCCCTCGCGCTCGCGCTTCTCCCACATCGGTTCGATCTCCGGCAGCGGCGGCGGTTCGGGGGCACCGCCCTTGGGCGGGAAGCGGTCCTCGATCCGGCGCACGAGGTCGGGAATCCGCAGCAGCGTCTCGGCGTCCTCGCGGATGCGGTCGGCGAGCGCCGCCTCGGGGCCGAGCTCGTCGCGGATCCATTCGCGGACATAGGGCGCGGAGACATCCCACATGTTGATCTCGGGATCGAGCTGGGTCGCGATGCCCTCGACCATCACCATGGTCTTCTGCAGCAGCAAAAGGTGCGGCTGGGTCTGCATGTCGAAATCGCGCGTGATCGCGAACAGCCCGTCGAGCATCTGCCCGACGCTGAGTTCGCTCACCGGCTTGCCGCGCATCGGCTCTCCGACCGCGCGCAGGGCGGTCGCGAATTCGTCGACCGAATGGTAGCTCGGCACGTATTGCGCCTCGAAGTGGATTTCGGCGACGCGGCGGTAATTGCCCGTGGTCAATCCGTAGAGGATTTCCGCCAGCCATGCGCGCGCACGGCGGTCGATCCGGCCCATGATGCCGAAATCGATCGCGACGATCGTCCCGTCGCGCTGCACGAACAGGTTCCCCTGATGCATGTCGGCGTGGAAGAAGCCGGCGCTGATCGCCTGCTGCAGGAAAGCGAGCACCAGCCGCTTCGCCAGCTCGGGCAGGTCGTGCCCCGCCGCGACCAGCTCCTCGCGCTTGGAAATCTTGATCCCGTCGACCCACTCGACCGTCATCACCCGGCCGTTGGTGCGATCCCAGTCGATATCGGGGATGCAATAGAAGGGCACCGCGTGCATCGCTTCGGCCAGCTCGCTCGCCGCGGCCGCCTCGCGCCGCAGGTCGAGCTCGCTATTGGTCCAGCGCTTGAAATTGGCGATCGTCAGCCGCGGGCGCAGACGTGCCGCCTCGCCGCCGAGCGCCTCGAGATGCGCCGCGGCCCATTCGTAGGTGGCGATGTCGCGCGCGAAGCGTTCGCGGATGCCGGGGCGCAGCACCTTGATCGCGACCTGCCGCCCCTCGGTGGTGACCGCGCGATGGACCTGCGCGATCGAAGCCGAACCGACCGGCTCGGGATCGATCTCGGCGAACAGCATGTCGAGCGGCTGGTCGAATGCCGCCTCCATCGAGCGGCGAATCTCGTCGAACGGCACCGGCGGAAGCGCGTCCTGCAGGCTGAGCAGGTTGCGCGCCGCCTCCTCGCCAACAAGGTCGGGCCGGGTCGCGAGCGACTGGCCGAGCTTGATCGCGGCGGGGCCGATATCCTGGAACGCCGCGGCATAGTCGGGCGTGAGCGGCTGGCGCGCGCCGAAGCGTGCGATACGCGCAAGGCGCTTGACCTGCGGCGGCGTGTTGGGATCGTTCTCGATCCCGCGCAAGGCCCCGTGCCGTGCAAGCGTGCGGCCCCATTTGAGCAACCGCCAGATGTGGGTGCGGGGACGGGGCATTAACGGTTCCGAGTCCCCGCGAAGGCGGGGACCTCAGGCCCCATGCCGGACGCCAGTGGCCTGAGGCTCCCGCCTTCGCGGGAGCTCATATCTTCCACCCCGAATGGATCGCGACCGCTCCGCCCAGGATCGGTTCGACCCGCGTATTCGCGAAGCCCGCCTGACGGATCATCGCCTCGAAATCTTCCATCTTCGGGAAGCGCCGGATCGATTCGGCGAGGTAGCGATAGCTGTCCTCATCCTGCGCGATGACCTTGCCCATTTTCGGCATCAGCCGGTGCGAATAGAGATCGTAGACCTGCTTGAAGCCCGGCCATTGGGTGGTCGAGAATTCCATGCAGTAGAACCGCCCGCCATGTTTCAGAACGCGGTGCGCCTCGGCCAGCGCCCTGGCGATATGCGTGACGTTCCTGATCCCGAACACGATCGTGTAGGCGTCGAAGGTGCCGCGCGGATAGGTCAACTCCTCGGCGTTCTGACAAGACCAAGAGAGCCCGTCTATTCCGCGCTCCATGGCGCGTTCGATTCCGACATCGAGCATGTCCTGGTTGATATCGGCGACCGTCACCTCGGCCCCGCGCGCGGCCATGCGGAAGGCAATGTCGCCGGTGCCGCCCGCCATGTCGAGCACCGCTTCGCCCGGCTGCGGCTTGACCCGGCGTACGAAGCGGTCCTTCCACAACCGGTGCATCCCGCCAGACATCGCGTCGTTCATGATGTCGTATCTCGCCGCCACGCTCGAAAACACCGCGCCGACGCGCTCGGTCTTCTCCTCGGGAGAGACCTGTTCGTAGCCGAAGGATACCTTGTCGCTCATGCTGCGCGCCTTAGGGAAAGAGTCAGGTGGCGTCTATTCGGACTTGGGGAGAGTGTTCGTTGCGTGCGGGAAGCACCTCCGTGCTTCCCTTGGCTGTTCCATCCCACGCCCCCACCCGGAGTCTTTCGTTGCGTGCGGACCAGACCTCCGTCTGGTCCTTGCGGCACCAGCCCACTCCCCCACCCGGCCACCCCGACTATAGTATCCTATGGGTGGCCGGGTGGGGGAGTGGGCTGGTGCCGCACCCGGCGGTCTGACATAGCCACACGCGACGCATCTCCAGCCGCCGGAAAACAAATGCCCGAGCTCCCCGAAGTCGAAACCACCGTGCGCGGCCTCGCCAGCTTCCTCAAGGGCGAGCGGATCGTCGCCGCGCGGGTCAACCGGCCCGACATGCGCCGCCCCTTCCCGCCCGACCTCGTGCAAGCGCTGACCGGCGCCACCGTCACTTCGCTCGGGCGGCGCGCCAAGTTCGGGCTGATCCATACCGACCGCGAGCGCAGCCTCGTCTTCCATCTCGGCATGAGCGGGCGCTGGCGGATCGATCCGGAGGAGCCCGACAGGCACGATCATTTCGTGATCGATACCGCGGACCACAGCTTCGCGCTGTGCGACCCGCGGCGGTTCGGCTGGGTCGACCTGGTCGACACCGACGCGATCGACGCATGGCCGAGCTTCGTCGGCATGGGTCCCGAACCGCTCGGGCCCGAATTGACCGTCGCATATCTCGGTCAGGCGCTCGCGGGCCGCAAGCAGGCGATCAAGCTGTGCCTGCTCGACCAGCGCATCGTCGCCGGGCTCGGCAATATCTACGTCTGCGAGGCGCTGTTCCGCGCCCGCATCCATCCGCGCAAGGCAGGCGGCAAGGTGTCGAAGCCGGCACTCGAGCGGCTCGTCCCGGCGATCCGCGAGGTGCTGACGCAGTCGATCGAGGACGGCGGATCCTCGCTCCGCGACTACGCCCGTCCCGACGGCGAGCTCGGCTATTTCGCCACGCGCTTCGACGTCTACGGGCGCGAGGGAGAGGCGTGCCGGCGCGAGGACGGCGGGATCATACGGCGCTTCGTCCAGGGTGGGCGCAGCACGTGGTTTTGTCCAAGGTGCCAGCGCTAGGGTTTGTTTTCCGGCGGTGACGGAGCCTGTCACTGCGTGGCAGACATCGCACCGCCGGGGCTGTTCCATCCCACGCCCCGCGTTCGGGATCAGGAAGGATTCCGGGGGAATGCTTCCCCCGGACGGCGGCCACCCATAGGATACTATGGTCGGGGTGGCCGGGTGGGGGAGTGGGCCGGTGCCGCAAGGGAAGCACGGACGTGCGGCCCGCACGCAACAAGGACTCCGGGTGGGGGAGTGGGCCGGTGCCGCAAGGGAGGGGCGGACGCCCCGACCACACGAAAGATGGACTCCTCCGTTTCGCTTGACGATTTGCCGGTGCCCCACTATGTGGCCCGCTTTCCGGCGGGCGACCGCCGAATTCCGAAACAGCAAGACAAGCATCCGGTCGCTCGCCGCGACCCGCAACGGGAACGAACATGGCCAATACGCCGCAAGCCAAGAAGCGCATCCGCCGCAACAACCGCCGCGCGGACATCAACACCGCACGCATGAGCCGCATCCGCAACTTCGTGAAGAAGGTCGAGACCGCGATCGAAGGCGGCGACAAGAAGGCGGCGGCCGAAGCGCTGCAGGCGGCACAGCCCGAAATGGCGCGTGGCGTGGCGCGCGGCGTGATGCACAAGAACACCGCCTCGCGGAAGATGTCGCGTCTCTCCAGGCGAATCGCGGCGCTCTGATTCGCGCCCCGATCGGCGTCTTTGCGCCATCGAAAATCGATCCGGGCCGGTGCGACGAGCGCCGGCCCTTTTTGTTGCGGCGCGAAGACAGCACCGTGTCGCCACGGCCCTTTCGAAAAACCCTAGGAAGTCCCGCGATTCGCATGGCTTCCGGAACGAATAGTTATAATAAACAGAATGTTAAACGCACGGCTGCGGGGTTGCGGCCTGTCAAGAAGTATATTTCAGATTTTTTGCAATTTCCCCACTTGCGACTCACGCCGGGGCGGTCCTAACAAGATCGCAGCACGAAGCGGGACGGTGAGTGCTTCTACATGATCGGTCGTCGGGGGACCAGCCCGGAATGCGATTCCGGCTGAGGGCGAAGCCATCCCGATTTCGGCCGGTCGGCGAACGGTCGGACAAGGCCGGCGAGACGGGGTCTGGGTTGCAATGGCGAACGGAAATACCAATGCGCGCCGAAACGGGCGCAAGGCGGAGAGCGGGAATATGGAAGATCTGGAAGCGGTGAACCTGGCGGCCGATTGGGCGGATATCAGCCAGGGACTGCGAAAGGATCTCGGCCACCAGCTCCACAGCCAGTGGATCAAGCCGATCGTGCTCGGCGGCTTCGACAAGGACAACGGCACGCTCGACCTGTTCCTGCCGACCGAATTCTCCGCCAATTGGGTGCAGGACCGATTCGCCGACCGACTCTCGCTCGCGTGGAAGATCGCGCGCAGCGAGATCCGCAACGTGCGCATTTCGGTCCATCCCGGCCGCCGCAAGCTGCCCGAGATCAGCCTCAACGGCGACGGCCGCCGCGCCGCCAACGACGCCGACGACAAGTCGATGATTACCGTTTCGGCGGCGCCGATGGGCGATGCCGGCTTCACCTCCTCGGTCGGGCTCGACCCGTCGCTGACCTTCGCCGCCTTCGTCACCGGCGAGGCCAACATCCTCGCCTGCAACGCCGCGCAGCGCATGTCGGCGACCGAGCAGCCGCAATTCAGCCCGCTCTACCTCAAGGCCGCGACCGGGCAGGGCAAGACGCACCTGCTCCACGCGATCGGCCACGCCTATCTTTCCGCGCATCCGCGCGCACGCATCTTCTACTGCAGCGCCGAGCGTTTCATGGTCGAATTCGTCCAGGCGCTGAAGGCCAACCAGATGATCGAGTTCAAGGCGCGGCTGCGCAGCTTCGACCTGCTGCTGGTCGACGACATCCAGTTCATCATCGGCAAGGCCGCGGCGCAGGAGGAACTGCTCTACACGATCGACGCGCTGCTGGCCGAGGGCAAGCGGCTGATCTTCGCCGCCGACCGCGCGCCGCAGGCGCTCGACGGGGTCGAGCCGCGCCTGCTCAGCCGTCTGTCGATGGGGCTCGTGGCCGATATCCAGGCGGCCGATATCGAGCTGCGCCGCAAGATCCTCGAATCGAAGCTGACCCGCTTCGCCCCGCTCGAAGTGCCCGACGAGGTGATCGAATTCCTCGCGCGCACGATCACGCGCAATGTCCGCGAGCTGGTCGGCGGGCTCAACAAGCTGATCGCCTATGCCCAGCTGACCGGGCAGGAAGTGTCGCTCCAGCTCGCCGAGGAGCAGCTGACCGACATCCTCTCGGCCAATCGCCGCCGGATCACGATCGACGAGATCCAGCGCACCGTATGCCATTTCTACCGCATCGACCGCTCCGAAATGTCGAGCAAGCGCCGCGCGCGCGCGGTGGTGCGCCCGCGGCAGGTGGCGATGTATCTGTCCAAGGTCCTGACGCCGCGCAGCTATCCCGAGATCGGGCGCAAGTTCGGCGGGCGCGATCATTCGACCGTGATCCACGCGGTCCGCCTGATCGAGGACCTGCGCCAGCGCGACGCCGATATGGACGGCGACGTGCGGAGCCTGCTGCGCCAGCTCGAGAGCTGAGTTTTTGTTTTGCCTCAAGCGCCGGCGGGGCCGTCCGGCCCCTTAGGCTTCCGGCCTAACCGGCCGACGCGCAGTCGCGCTCTGGCTGCCGCGACCAAGGCCCGGGAACAAACTGCCAGACCTGGAATAGTCCGGTCGGCGACCAGCCGACCGCGAGCGCAAGCGCGCGAGCCGCAGGTGCCCTGTACCCCGGACTTGATCCGGGGGGAAGGAACAGCACCGAGGACGCACCCGCGGAGG
The DNA here is from genome assembly GCA_913055875.1 of uncultured Altererythrobacter sp. GTDB lineage: Bacteria > Pseudomonadota > Alphaproteobacteria > Sphingomonadales > Sphingomonadaceae > CAJXJY01. The sequence goes on along the minus strand of CAJXJY010000001.1, from coordinate 487,952 downwards.
CGGGTGCGCAAAACTAAGGACTCGGAGAGCTCGCGCCCGGCGCTTGAGGGCGCGAACAAACAATGCCAACAGCTTGTCCATGGCCCTGTCCCCCGACCGCCTCGACCGCTTCGCGCGGCAGATCGTCATTCCCGAGATCGGCGGTGCGGGGCAGGCCGCGCTGGCGCAGGCGCATGTCACGCTGGTCGGACTCGGCGGGATCGGAGCGCCGGTGCTGCAGTACCTCGCCGGAGCAGGGGTCGGACGGCTGAGGCTGATCGAGGACGGCGATGTCGAGGCGTCCAACCTGCAGCGCCAGACGATCTACACCACGCGCGATATCGGCCATGCCAAAGCCGTCGCCGCGCGCCGCTGGCTCGCAAATTTCGACGGCAAGCTCGACATTGCGATCAGCGATGCGCGGCTCGAGGTGGACAATGCGGCCGCGCTGCTGGCGGACACCGATCTGGTGGTCGACGGGACCGACAATTTCGCCACCCGCCTCGCGGTTTCCGACGCCTGCGTGCGGCTGGCCGTCCCGCTCCTTTCCGCAGCCGTCGGCCGCTTCCAGGGACAGGTCGCAGCCTTCGCCGGACACCTGCCCGGCCAGCCCTGCTACCGCTGCTTCGTCGGCGACGCCTTCGATGCCGACGATTGCGACAGCTGCGCCGAGGACGGCATGCTCGGCGCGATGGCGGGCTGGGTCGGCAGCTTCGCCGCGATGCAGGCGGTGCGGATATTGCTGGCGGGCAAGGCGGCGTTCGGCGATCCGCAATGGGGCAGGCTGCACCTGCTCGACGGGATGAAGCCGGCCATGCGGGCGCTGGCGATCGCCAGGGATCCGGCCTGCAAGGGATGCGGCGCGGGTTAGAAGCTCGCCCCGTCGACCTGCTTGCGCGGAAGGCCGGCCCACAGATCGGGATCGAACATCCTGAGGTTCACACCCATGCGCTCGTAATCCGGGTCGATCGCGGTCCAGTGCGTGGTGCAGCCGCAGGTGCCGCAGTGCCAGGTCGTGAGCATGCGATCGCCTTGGATGTAGCCCACCGCATCCCCCTCGATCGTGACCGCGCGCGGGCTGCAATAGTGCCACAGCCCGGCCGTCCGGCGGCAGATCGAGCAGTTGCATTCGGTCGCTTCGCGTGGATCCTCGCTCAGTACGAGGCGGATCGCGCCGCAGTGGCACGCGCCATTGTGCCCTGTCATAGCAAAATCTCCTCTACCCATTGCGGCACCAGCTCGCCCGCCAGCCCCTGCCGCGATTCGTCGAACCAGTGCGAGCCTTCGCTGCGTTCGAGATTGAGTTCGAGCGTGCGCACGCCCAACTCGCGCGCATCGCGCACGAAGCCAGCCGCGGGATAGACTGCGCCCGAAGTGCCGATCGAAACGAACAGATCGGCCTCGCGCAGCGCGGCGTAGATGCGGTCCATCTCGTACGGCATCTCGCCGAACCAGACCACGTCGGGCCGCAGGCTCGGCGCGTCGCAGGCGGGGCAGGCCGGACGATCTCGCATCGGCCCGTCCCAGCGCGAGCGCGTCTCGCAGGAGGTGCACAAGGCGCTCTTCAGTTCGCCGTGCATGTGCAGCACGCGCTTCGCCCCGGCGCGCTCGTGCAAATCGTCGACATTCTGCGTCACGATCAGCAGTTCACCGGGCCATTGGCGGTCGAGCCGCGCCAGCGCCTCGTGCGCGGCATTGGGCTCGACCTTCGCCAGCGCCCCACGCCGCATGTCGTAGAAATTCAGCACCAGCTCCGGATCGCGCACGAAACCCTCGGGCGTCGCGACATCCTCGACCCGGTGCCGCTCCCACAGCCCGCCCGCATCCCGGAACGTGTCGATCCCGCTCTCGGCGCTGATCCCCGCGCCGGTGAGGATCACGATGTTGCGAATATCCGCCATGCGCGGCATGAACCATGGAGCGGAGGACAGTTCAATGGCGCGTATCGGGATCGTCGGCAGCGACGGCCGCATGGGGCAGGCCTTGGCGGAAGCGATCGCCGACGCCGGACACACGTGTTCGGGCGGCGTCGACAAGGGCGGCGACACCGCCGCGCTGGCCGACCGCAGCGACGCGCTGGTCGACTTTTCCGCCCCCGCCGCGCTGCAGGCGAACCTGCACGCCGCGGTCGGCGCAGGCATCCCGCTGGTGATCGGCACCACCGGGCTCGGCGACAGCCACCACGCGGCGATCGATTCCGCCGCCGGCGCGGTTGCGGTGCTGCAGACCGGCAACACCTCGCTCGGCATCACCCTGCTCGCGCATCTGGTGCGCGAGGCGGCGTCGCGGCTCGGGCCGGACTGGGACGTCGAGATCGTCGAGATGCACCACCGGATGAAAGTCGATGCGCCTTCGGGTACGGCGCTGCTGCTGGGCGAGGCCGCCGCCGATGCGCGCGGAATCGAGCTCGACGCCAATCGCGAATCGGGCCGGGGCCATGATTTCGGGGGCAAGACCGGCGCGCGCGCGGAAGGCGCGATCGGGTTCGCGGCCTTGCGCGGTGGCACCGTCGCGGGCGAGCATTCGGTCATCCTCGCCGGCGAGCAGGAACGCCTCGTCCTTTCGCACAGCGCCGAGAACCGGATGATCTTCGCGCGCGGCGCGGTAAAGGCGGCGGAATGGCTGATCGGGAAATCCGCGGGCCGCTACACGATGAAGGACGTTCTCGATCTATGAGCCGCCGAACTACGAACAAGGTTACCGCAGCGGCATGCAAATGGCGCGAGGAAGGCGGCGGCGAGGCGGCGGCGGAGCGCTGCCTGGCTTTCCTCGAGCGGGTCGGGATCGAGGTCGACTGGCTCGGCGACGAGGACGAGGCGCAGCTGCTCGACGGCCTCGCCATCGTCAACGGCCGCCTGCTGATCGACCCGGAAACGCCGGTATGGCCGAGCGACCTGCTCCACGAAGGCGGCCATATCGCCGCCGCCGCGCCGGAGGACCGCCCCACGCTCGGCCCGCTCGAATCCGACCCGACCGACGAGATGATGGCGATCGCCTGGTCCTACGCCGCCTCGCGCGAATGCGACATTCCGCTGCGCCAGCTGTTCCACGACGGCGGCTACCGCAACGACGGGGCGAACCTGGCGACCGCCTTCGCCACCGGCCATTTCATCGGCGCACCGATGCTCGGCCATTACGGCATGACCGCCGACATGCACACCGCGCTGGCGCAGGGGACGGTGTCGTTCCCGGGGATGATCAGGTGGCTGCGGTGAGGGGATTGCGCTTTTGGACTCAGTCAATCTCGGCTTCCGCGCAGCCAATATCCACCATCGCCTGACGAAACGCCTCGCTGTCGCGAACGGCGTCGAAATCCTTATCCGCCGCGATATGATCGCAACCCGGAAAATTCATGTCGTGGGCTTTGCTGTCGCGGAGCCAGTGGGCACATTTCTCCGCATCGCCCTTTAACGCCGCTATGCAAGCGAGATCGTAGCTCCCAGACCCGGGTTGAATATCGTTGGCTTGTTCACACAGTTTGCGCGCGCGGTTCAACAAGCGAGTTCGCACTCGACCAGTTTTGGTTTGTGCTTGATGTATAGAGACAATGGCCGAGTTATTGAGTGCGTCATACTTGTCCGGTTTCACATCCAGTGCCGCAGAGTATTTCTCGATGGCAAGCGCCCATAGCCGGTCCGCACCCTCGCCGTCGCCAGCCGCCGATTTCGCGTCCGCTTGGTTGGCGAGCGCAATTCCCCAATTGCTGAGCGCTTCGTACTTATCCGGTTTCACATTCAGCGCCGCGGCGTATTTCTCCCCGGCAAGCGCCCATAGCCGGTCCGCACCTTCGCCGTCGCCAGCCGCCGACTTCGCTTCCGCCTGGTCGGTGAGCGCATTGCCCCAGTTGTTGAACGAATCATGGAAGTCCGGTTTCACATCCAGCGCAGCGGCGTATTTCTCCCCGGCAAGGGTCCACAGCCGGTCCGCGCCCTCGCTGTCGCCAGCCGTCGATCTCGTCTTTGCGAGTTTGTCGAGCGTGACAGCCCAGTTGTTAAGCGAGTCGTGGAAGTCCGGTTTGACTTCGAGCGCTGCGGCGTATTTCTCCCCGGCAAGCGCCCACAGCCGGTCTGCACCCTCGCTGTCGCCAGCCGCCGATTTCGCCTCCGCTTGATCGTCCAATGCACTGCCCCAGTTGTTGAGGGCTTCATGCTTGTCCGGTTTGACTTCGAGTGCGGCGGCGTATTTCTCCCCGGCAAGCGCCCATAGCCGGCCCGCTTCTTCGTCATCTCCCGCCTCAGATTTCGCCTCTGCCTGTTTGGTAAGCGCAAGGCCGGAGTTGAAAAATGCCATGGCCTTCGTGTTTGGGTCATCGTCCGCGCAGCGTTCGAGATATTCCTCAAACTGTAAAACCGCCTGCTCCAAGTTTCCAAGTCGCGCGTTCCCATATGCTTTGGCAAACAGACTGAAGGCCCGGTCGGCTGCATCGCTGCCATGGAGATAGGCCATGCCCTGCGCCAACCGGACATAGTCGTCCCAATCCTCTCGCTCCGCCGCGTCGAACAACAGCAGCCGGAAATCGTCCGCAGTCAATGCGCCGGGCGCTTTTTCCCGAGTCTCCGCCACGACTTCTTCCAGCGACTGGAGTTCTTCCTCGGTGGGTTCGGTGGCGGGCTCCGTGCCCGGAGGGGCATCGATCGCTACCTGCAAATTCTCCGAGAGGGCCTTTACATTTCGTGCATGGACATCGGTCTCATCTCGCATGCGCTCAATATCACCTGCAGTGGTCTCGGCAGATTTTCGAAGGTTATCGATCTGGTCCCGTATATCCTGCACCTCGTTCCGGGCGGCATTGGCCGCGCTGCGCCAAGTGAAGAACCCGGCCACCGCTGCTATGACCGCGATGAGCAATCCATAGAGACCGATCCAGTTCTCCAACCTGCTGTTGCCGGCGTCGATCACCGCCGCTTTCGCCTCGGCCAGCGCCGCGGCGTGTTCCGCCTCGCGCCGCCGTTCGACTTCCTCAGCCAGCAGCTGTTCGGCGGAATTGGAAGTAGCCTCGGGCGCACCGGTGTTCGCAGGCTGCGCCTCCTGGCTGAGACCAGCCGCCGGAAACACGGTTATCAGCAGCACCGCCGCACAAATCATCCAGACTGTTCGCATCGCCCGTAACCCCCGTTCGTCCGCCCCTGATCCGCCAGCTTGCAATCAAAAATCAACAGTTACATGGCCCCGGCATGAAAAAAGACGCCATTTTCGAATTCTTCCGCCGGCTGGCCGAGGACGATCCCGAACCCGAGACCGAGCTCGAATACGGCAATGCCTACCAGCTGGTCGTCGCGGTGGCGCTGTCCGCGCAGGCGACCGATGTCGGGGTCAACAAGGCCACGCGCAAGCTGTTCGCCGAGGTCGAAACGCCGGAGCAGATGCTCGCACTGGGCGAAGACGGGCTGAAACAGCACATCAGGACCATCGGCCTGTTCAATTCCAAGGCGAAGAACGTGATCGCGCTCTCGCGACTGCTGGTCGACGAATACGACAGCGAGGTGCCCGCCACGCGCGACGACCTCGTCCACCTGCCCGGCGTCGGGCGCAAGACCGCCAATGTGGTGCTCAATTGCTGGTTCCGGCAGGAGACCTTCGCGGTCGACACGCACATATTGCGCGTCGGCAACCGCACCGGGCTCGCCAAGGGCAAGACGCCCGAGCAGGTCGAGGCGAAACTGGAGAAGCGCGTCCCGCAGCCCTTCCGGCTGCACGCACACCACTGGCTGATCCTGCACGGCCGCTATGTCTGCAAGGCGCGCACGCCCGAGTGCTGGCGGTGCAAGGTGGCGGATCTGTGCAGTTTCAGGAAGAAGGTGCTGGAGAAGAAGTAGGTTTGTTTTCCGGTAGAGGTTTGTTTTCCGGCGGTGACGAGGCCAGTCGCTTGGTGGCAATTGTCGGACCGCCGGGAGCGGCACCAGCCCACTCCCCCACCCGGCCACCCATAGGTTTCTATAGTCGGGGTGGCCGGGTGGGGGAGTGGGCTGGTGCCGCAAGGATCGGACGGAGGTCCGATCCGCACGCAGCAAAAACTCTCAACCAGCCAGCGCCGCCCGCGCAATCCGCGCATAAATCCGCGCCAGCGTCTCCAGATCCGCCACCGCCACCGCCTCGTCGCGCTTGTGCATGGTCGCGTTGACGAGGCCGAATTCGATCACCGGGCACACGGCGCGCAGGAAGCGCGCGTCCGAGGTGCCGCCGCTGGTCGAGGCTTCGGGCGTCACGCCGGTTTCCGCCTCGACCGCATCGGCGATGATGCGCGAGAAGGTGCCCGGCGCGGTCAGGAACGGCTCGCCGCTGACGATCGGCAATGCGCTGCCGCCGTGCTTCTCCGCGATCGAGCCGACCCGCTCGGACAGCGAGGCACCCGAATGCAGGTCGTTGAAACGGATCGAGATGCGTGCCTTCGCCCGCGCGGGAATCACATTATGCGCCGCATTGCCGACCTCTATCTCGGTGATCTCGAGATTGGAAGGCTGGAACCATTCGGTGCCGGTGTCGAGTTGCAGCGCGTCGAGTTCGGCCAGCATCGCGACCAGCTTCGGGACCGGGTTGTCGGCGAGGTGCGGATAGGCGACATGGCCCTGCACGCCCTCGACCTCGAGCCAGATATTGACCGAGCCGCGGCGCCCGATCTTCATCATGTCGCCGAGCCTGTTCACGCTGGTCGGCTCGCCGACGAGGCACAGGTCGGGCCGGATGCCTTCGGCGTCCATGTAGTCGATCAGCGCGCGCGTGCCGTGGAGCGCGGGGCCCTCCTCGTCGCCGGTGACGATGAAGCTGATCGTGCCCGCCTCCTGCGGAATGTCGGCCACCGCCGCAGCCATCGCCGCGATCGCGCCCTTCATGTCGACTGCGCCGCGTCCGTACAGCAACTCGCCCCTCCGCTCGGGCGCGAAGGGAGCGCTGGCCCAGCCGTCGCCCGGCGGGACCACGTCGAGGTGACCGGCGAAGGCGAAATGCTTCGATCCCTCCGGCCCGCGACGGATTGCGAACAGGTTCTCGACCGGCGCCTCGTCGGTGCCCGCCGCGCCCTGCCCCCGTGTGAAGCGGTGGATCTCGAAGCCGTGCGGCGCGAGCATCGCTTCGAGCACGTCGAACACCGGCCCCGTCGCCGGGGTGACGCTGGGTGCGGCGATCAGCCGCTCTGCAAGAACACTGGCTTCGGTCATCGCTTGCGCGTTATACCACCGCCGCGCCGCTTGCCAGCCGGAGAACCAGCATGCCCAGGCTCGATCTCGATTCGATTCCGCAGACCAACGCCACGGGGTACCCGGCGCCGTTCGACGAAGACGTCGAGGGCCGCTGGTACCGCCGCCTCGCGCCCGCCTCGGGGATGGAGAAGCTGCGCGCGAGCCATGTCGTGCTCGAGCCCGGCGCGTGGTCGAGCCAGCGCCACTGGCACCGCGAGATCGACGAATTGCTGGTGATGGTCGCGGGCGAGGCGGTGCTGGTCGAAGATGACGGCGAGACCACCATCCGCCCCGGCGATATCGTCGCTTGGCCCGCAGGCGCCGAGAACGGTCACCGGCTGCAGAACCGGACCGGGACCGACTGCGTGTTCGTGGTCGCGAGCGCGGGCGAATACGACACCGACAGCGGCGAATATCCCGATATCGACATGGTCTTCGATCCCGACGGCTATGCCCGCAAGGACGGGACGCGGTACCCGACCAAGCGGATTCCCTGAACTCCCCTCCCCTTGGGGAGGGGTTGGGGGGGGGGGTTCGGCGCCAGTGGCGTGGTACGCCCCCACCCAACCCTCCCCCGCACGGGGGAGGGCTTTCATTGCCGCTCCGGATCGGGCAGCGGCCCCGGCGCGAAGGCCTCGTCCAACAGCCGCGCTATCCGCAGCCCCGCCTGCTGCACGCGCTGCTGCGAGATCGGGATCGCTTCGACGATATCCTCCTGGCTCAGCGCGGTTTCGCGCGGCAGCTTCCCGGCACACGGATCGCGGTCGAAAGCGGTGCGGTAGACGAAGTCGCGCGCGATCTGCCAGCTCTCGCGGCCCCAGTCGGGGGCATCGCCGGTCGCGATCGCGGCGCGCTCCGCGGCCGAATAGCGCCGCACCAGCGAGGGCCGCGCCGACGAAATCGCGCGCTCGGCGAGCGGGCCGTCCCAGATCCAGTGCAGGTTCAGATCGGGCACGATGCCGTAATCCGCCTCGCGGTCGTTGCCGCCGCGATCGTCCTTGTCGCCCGAATGGAGCGGCATATGGATGTCGCCGACGAAGTGGACCATGAAGGCGAGCGCTTCGAGCCGGATATGCGGCGGCAGGCTCTCATCGGCGAGCAGATGCTGGTTGCGCAATATCTGCGCGGTCACGCAATTGCCGCCACTGCAATTCGCCCACGCATCGTAGGGCTCGCAGATCGGCGTGGTGCGATAGTGCCAGGCCGCGGTATGCCCCCAGCGCCAGCGCGTGCGCCGCACGCAATCGGGCCAGGTGCTTGCCTCTTCGATAGTGCGCAGCCGGCAATCGGGCGTGCCGAGCTGCGCCTCGTAGGCGAACAGGCGCTGCATCGCGCGGCGCGTCTGCGGGCTGATATTGGCCTCGGCGATCTCGGCGGTGGTCCGGTGCCCGTAGCCGCCCCATGCCAAAGCCGGGGCGGGGACGACCAGCGAGAGCGCCGCCAGCGCCGCGATCAGCCGCGCGGGCAGGCCCCGAATCAGGCCTGCGCCGCGCTTTCGTATTGCTCGATGACCCATTCCTCGTCCTCGGCGGCGGAAATCCATTGCTGCATCCATTCCTGTTCCCACACCGTCTGCATATAGGCCTGCGCGAAACCGGGCACGCCGATCCCGTAGGTGATGAAGCGGCTGACCACCGGCGCGTAGAAGATATCCGCCGCGCCGAAGGTGCCGAACAGGAACGGCCCGCCCTGCCCGAACCGCGCGCGCGCCTCCGCCCACAGCTGCAGGATGCGCACGATATCGCCCTTGCACTGGTCCGAAATCCGCGCGCCCTCGTGGCGCTGGCGGATGTTCATCGGGCATTCGCCGCGCAGCGCCTGGAACGAGGAGTGCATCTCCGCGACCACCGAACGCGCCATGCCGCGCGCCGCGTCGTCCTTGGGCCAGAAGCGCTCGCGCCCGACCTTGTCGCCGAGATATTCGAGGATCGCGAGGCTGTCCCAGATGACGATCTCATCGTCCCACAGGATCGGCACCTTGCCGCTCGGCATGATCTCGCCCGATTCGCGCCGCGCCGCCTGCCAGTCGTCGCCGCCGATATTGACGATCAGTTCCTCGAAATGGAGGCCCGACTGCTTGGCCGCGAGCCAGGCGCGCAGCGACCAGCTCGAATAGTTCTTGTTGCCGATGATCAGCTTCATGCGGACTCCCACCTTGCGTCGCGAGTCCGGCCTAGGGATTCAGCTTTCACCTGTCGAGCCTGAACGCCCCGGGTGACACACGGTTGACGAAGTTGACACCGTGTCAACCGCCCACGCCCGGTATATTGTCATTGCTTTTCAAATATTTATAATCATAGTGGGGGGTTGACACCTGCCGCGGGGAGGCCCCCGCCCCTCCGGATGTATACCCGTCCTGCAATCGGTTCATGACAGAACGATGCGATGTAGGAAAATGTTTTCGGCGAAGCCCGTCTTCGCCTATAAAGAGAGCCATGACCCTGCGCCCCTTCCACCTCGCCTTCCCCGTCGACGATCTCGCCGCCGCGCGCGAATTCTACGGCGGGGTGATCGGCTGCCCCGAGGGCCGCAGCAGCGACAAGTGGGTCGATTTCGACTTCTTCGGCCACCAGATCGTCACGCACCTGTCCGACGAAGCGGGCGACCGGATGGCCAACCCGGTCGACGGGCGCCAGGTTCCGGTGCCGCATTTCGGCATCGTGCTGACGATGGAGCAATGGCAGGATCTCGCCGACCGGCTGACCGAGGCCGGGACCGATTTCGCGATCGAGCCGACCATCCGCTTCAAGGGCAAGACCGGCGAGCAGGCGACGATGTTCTTCCGCGATCCGGCCGGCAATGCGCTGGAGATGAAGGCGTTCGCCGACGACGCGATGATTTTCGCGAATTAGAGCGCCGGACAATTCGTCATCCCAGCGAAAGCCGGGATCTCTCTCAGCCCGGCGCATGATCCGAGAGATCGTCCCATTCGGGGTTACCTGCTTCGATCAGCGCAATCTTCCACCCGCGCTTCCATGCCTTGATTGCCTCCTCGCGGGCAATGGCGTCATAAATCTCGTTGTAGTGTTCGGCATGAACCAGCATCTTGAGGCCGTAGCGCCGACAAAACGATGAACCGGTGCCATTGCGATGCCGGGAAATTCGAGCGGCCAAATCGGCGGTGACCCCCCGGTATAGAGTACGCCGTGCGGCTTGTTCGTCATGATGTAGGTCCACCCGCCCATTCCGATACATTAGGACGGGCTGCGGGAGATGCCAGCTTTCGCTGGCATGACGTGATTGGTTCCTACACCCCCGCATCCGCCAGCACCGCCGCGCGCAGCTCCGCGATCCCCATGCCCTTCTCCGCGCTGGTGAGGTGCAGTTCGGGATAGGCGGCGGGGTGCTTGCGCATCTCCTCGGCGACCTTCGCGGCGACCGCGTCGAGCGCGCTGGCCTTGATCTTGTCGGTCTTGGTCAGGACGAGGCGGTAGCCGACCGCGGTCTGGTCGAGCATCCGCATCATGTCGCGGTCGACATCCTTGAGCCCGTGGCGGCTGTCGACCAGCACCAGCGTGCGCGCGAGCACCGGGCGGCCCTGGAGATAGGTCCGCACCAGCTTGCGCCACTGCTCGACCACCTTCACCGGCGCCTTGGCGAAGCCGTAGCCGGGCATGTCGACCAGCCGGAACTGTGTCGGCTCGCCGACCTCGAAGAAATTGAGCTCCTGCGTGCGCCCCGGCGTCACCGAAGTGCGCGCGATCGCCTTGCGGCCCGTCAGCGCGTTCAGGAGCGAGGACTTGCCCACGTTCGAGCGCCCGCAAAAGGCGATCTCGGGCACGGTCGGATCGGGCAGGAACTTGAGCTGCGGCGCGGACAGCAGGAATTCCACCCGGCGCGAGAACAGCTTGCCCGCGCGTTCGGCCAGCTTTGCGCGTTCCGCCTCGTCATTATCCATCGCCATTGCCAACCTTCCGCGTCATCACAGACCCGTTCGTCCCGAGCGAAGTCGAGGGACCTGCTCGAGCGGAGCCGAGAGCGAATTCCAGGCCGGGGTTCTCGGCTTCGCTCGAACCGGCCCTTCGACAAGCTCGGGGCGAACGGGGTGGGAATCCGGGTCTCTGCCGACCCGCCCTAACCCTTCGCCTTGTCCTCGCGCGCCTTCGCCCGCGCCTCGTCTTCCTTTTGCTTCTCGGCCGCCGCCTTCAGTTGCGGGTGCTTCGAGTAGAGATAGCTCTGCTGCGCCAGCGTGAGGATGTTCGAGGTCACCCAGTAGAGCAGCAGGCCGGCAGCGAAGTTCGCCATCACGAACATCAGTATCCACGGCATGATGTTGAAGATCTGCTGCTGCATCGGGTCCATCGCAGTCGGGTTGAGACGGAAGGTCATCCACATCGTCACGCCCAACAGCACCGCCAGCACGCCGATGCCGAACACGATCATCAGCCACCCGGGCACGTCGATCCCGATCAGCGCGAGCGCATTGGCGAGATTGGCCGGGTCGATGCCCGACAGGTCGCTGATATAGAGGAACGGCTCGTGGCGCATGTCGACCGCCAGCAGCAGCACCTTGTAGAGCGCGAAGAAGATCGGGATCTGCAGCAGCAGCGGCAGGCACCCGGCGAGCGGATTGACGCCCTCCTTCTTGTACAGCGCCATGATTTCCTGCTGCTGCTTCTGCCGGTCGTCCTTGTAGCGTTCCTGCACCGCCTTCATCTTGGGCTGGATCGCCTTCATCGCCGCCATGCTGGCGAACTGCTTTTGCGCGATCGGGAACATCGCGCCGCGCACGAGCACCGTCAGCAGGATGATCGCGAGGCCGAAATTGCCGACCAGGCCGTTGAGCTGGCGCAGCAGCCACAGCATCGGCTTCTCGAACCAGCGGAACCAGCCCCAGCTGATCGCGAGGCCGAATTGCGAAACGCCCGCATCCTGGTAGGCGTCGAGCGTGGTACTTTCCTTGGCGCCGGCGAAGAAGCGCGTGGTGCGCGTCTCGCTCGCGCCGGGCGCCAGCGTGACCGGATCGTAGATCACGTCGGCGCGAAACAAATCGTTGCCGAGCGAGCGGAATTCCGACTTCGCCGAGGCGTCCGCCTGCGGCACCAGGGCGGCCAGCCAATAGGTGTCGGTGAAGCCGATCCAGTCGGTCCTGCCCTCGCCGCTATAGGTGCCGTCCTCTTCGAGATCGTCGTAATCGAGGCCGTAATCGACCGAATCCTCGAACGTGCCGATCGGGCCGGCATGCGCGATCCAGGTGCTGAGCGAGGCGTTGGCGCTGGTGCGGTTGACGGTGGCGAAGGGCTGCACGACCGCAGCGGCTTCACCCGGATTGGCGACCGTCTGTTCGGCGGTGATCATGTAGTTTTCGTCGACCGTCAGCCGGATCGACAGCTCCTGCCCGCCCTCGGTGGTGTGCCGCAGCGTCACCGGGCTGCCCTGCCCGAGCGGCCCGCCTTCGACCTGCCACACGGTGTCCGACGCGGTCGCGCGCCGGCCGTCGACGAGGAAGCCGAATTCGGCGAATTGCTGCGCCTGCGTACCCTGCGGCGCGAGAATCCGCACCGGGCCGCTATCCTCCTCCACCGTCGCGCTGTGATCCTTGAGCGAGAGGTCGTCGAGACGCGCGCCGACCGGGTTGATCGTACCCGATACGCGCGGACCGTCGATCGCCACGCGGTCGGCGCTGGCGACCGCGCTGTCGAGATCGACCGGCTGCGCGGGTGCTGCCGGATCGGCATCGAGCGTACCGGCCGGGGCGCTCGCGGTGGCGGTCGGAGTCGCCGGCACCTCGGTATCGGCCCGCGCCTCCGCCACCGGCACGTCGGGCTGCGGATAGAGATACTGCATCGCCGCATCCCAGCCGAATATCAGCAGGCCGCACAGCACCACGGCGAGCAGGAGATTGCGCTGGTTGTCCAAGGTTTCGATCCCGTTTCGTGTCAGTCAGGTGTGTTATATAGGTGCGACGGCCCGAGTGTCATCATGGAACCGGATCGAAGCCGTGCCCGCCCCAGGGGTGGCAGCGCCCTATACGTTTCGCCGCCAACCATCCACCCCTGATCGCGCCGTATTTGCGCAGCGCCTCGATGGCATATTGCGAGCAGGAGGGGCTGTAGCGGCAGGTCGGCGGGAGAATGCGCGAGGGCCCCCACTGCCACAGGCGCGCGAGGAAGATCAGGACATGCTTCATGCGGCGCGCTTCCCGGCCGGGCGGCGGCCGCCGCGGCGGCGGCGCGGGGGATCGCCCTTGCCCTCGGCGGCGCGGGAGAGCGCGGCGGACAGCTCTTCGCCCAATTGCGCGAAATCGCGTTCGACCCCGCCCTCGCGGGCGATCAGCACGTGGTCGTGATCGGCGAGGCCGTATTCGGGCAAAGCGGCGCGCAGCAATTCGCGAAAGCGCCGCTTCATCCGGTTGCGCACGACCGCATTGCCGATTCTCTTGGTCACGGTGATCCCGTAGCGCTTGCCGAGCCCGCCATTGGGCCGCGCGAGCAGCACGAAACCGGGCCGCGCGACGCGCAACCCGCGATTGGCCGCAAGGAAGTCGGCGCGCTTGCGCATGACGGAAAGGGCGTCGGACATGCGGGAGGATGTAGCGATGCGGCAGCGGATTCTCTAGGGAAAGGCTTCGAGAGTCGTTTTCAGCTACGCTGAATCGGCACCGGGCCGGTGCCGCATCCGTTCCAGCTTTGCTGAAACGGAGTCCAAACCGCGAAAGGGCCTGCGTGCCGGACGATCCGTTCCCCACTCTGAAGCCCGGGTTCCGCCACGAGGGAAATGCCATTCTCTCACCTGCGGGCGACACGCTGGCGCGGGTCGCGCCGGGCGAGCGGCGGCTGGCGTGGGATTTCGCGCGGCTCGGCGCCTCGCCCGAGCTGCAGCGGATGGCCGAGGCCGAAGCCCGGCAATGGGACGAGTGGACACAGGCCCGGCAGGGCCGTTTCGGTGTGCCGAAGAACCCGGCCGGGCTGAACCTGGCCAGATGGCTGCGGCGCTTTCCCGAATTCGCCGAGGTTCTTGCGGCGGTCGATCTTCCGCTCGACCTCGGCGGCAAGACGATCCTCAATGTCGGGGGCACGGGGCAGGACCTCGTCTACTGGCTCGGCGAGCAGCCCGGCCATATCGACCATGTCGAAGTCTCTCCGAGATCGCAGGCCTGGTGCGCGCGCAAGGTCGAGGCGTTCGAGGAGCAGGCGGGCGAGCGGGTTCCGATCGCCTTCCACACCGTTCCCGCCGAGCACCTGCCCTTCGCCGACGGCGCGTTCGATTTCGTCTTCGCGCGTTCGACGATCCATCACTGCGTCCGCCCCGGCGTGCTCGACGAGCTCCACCGCGTGCTGCGCCCGGGCGGGGTGCTGCTGTTCTCCGAATTCTTCCTCAACGATGCGTTTCACGCGCTGGCGATGGCCGACCGGAAGCTGCGCCGCCGCGATCGCGGCACCGACGACCCGCTGCGCCCGCGCGAAATCGACTATTGCGAGACGCTGTTCGAGGCATCGGGCGGGCGAGCGGCGAGAACCTATCGCGCGCCGCTCTACAGCGCCTTCGCGCCGCGGTTCCGGAGCCGGCGGGCGCATGTGTGGAGCGCGCTGAAGGTGGTTTTCGCGGGGGTGAAGTGACGGGGGGAGGTTTTTTGATGCGTGCGGGCCGCACGTCCGTGTGTCCCTTGCGGCACCGGCCCGCTCCCCCCCAGGGTGTTTTTTTGCTGGCGGTGACGCACCCTGTCGCTGCTTGGCAAGCATCGGACCGCCAGAAGCGGCACCGGCCCGCTCCCCCACCCGGCCACCCATAGGATACTATCGTCGGGGTGGCCGGGTGGGGGAGCGGGCCGGTACCGCAAGGGGCAGACGGAGGTCTGCCCCGCACGCAACAAAGACTCCGGGTGGGGGAGCGGGATGGAACAGCCCCAGCGGTCCGACGATTGCCACGCAGTGACAACTCTCGTCACCGCCGGAAAACGACTTCCCCCAACAAAAAACCCTCGTGCCGGGGGCATTGGCACGAGGGTTCCTTGTTAGCGTTCGTCACGCTTGTGCGACGCGATCCTTTCCGGAGGTCAAGGCAACAGGGGGGAAACCCGCCTCCGACCGCGTCGCGATTTGGAAACTAGCCGATCAGGATTGCCCGCCCATGAACAAGCCCGGGAAATGGTCGCATTACGCCACCATTTCCCGCCAGCCCGTTTACCGAGGGCGACGAGACGAGCGGCGCGGATCCTTGTAGGTGAACGTACTGTCGGGCACCGACACGCCGTAGCGGTGATTGCGCAGCCGCACGGTGGTCTGATGATTTTGCGCATCGACCGCCACCCAATTGGCCAGTTGCAGGCCGCCGGGGGCCGCGGAATTGCGCACGAAAATCAACCGGATCACGCCGAATTCGGGCTTTTTCGGATCGCGCACCTCGACGCTGACGACATCGGCATTGCCGGTCGGGATCAGCTTGCCGTAGCGCTTCACGTCGCGATTGGGATCGAGCAGCGCGCCGAGCGGCGATTCCTTGATCGGCCAGCGCTGGACCTGGTTCACCTCGTAATCGATCAGCGTCATCGACTTGCCGTTCGAGACGAGCAGCATCGGCACGCCCTTCTCGTACTGGAAGCGTATCTTGCCCGGCCGCTTGAGCGTCATCACGCCGGCGACGGTCTGGCCCTTGCGGTCGGTCTGGGTGAAATCCGCCTTCATCGTCGAAATCCCGCGCAGGGCGGCGACCGCGCGATCGAGATCGCCCTGCCCCTGCGCGACGGCGGGAGCGACGGGCGCGATCATCGCGGCGGGGGCGGAAACGACCAGCGCGCCGGCAATTGCGGCGCGCAAGGGTATCGAGAATATCGGTTTCAAGGCTGTCATGCTCCTGTGTCTAGGCTCGGAGCATTGAACCGTCACTGAACTCGGCAAGTTCCCCATATTCAGGAAAACCGGCGTTCAGGAAGATTACTTGATCTTCGCTTCCTTGAACTCGACGTGCTTGCGCGCGACGGGATCGTATTTGCGGAAGGTCATCTTCTCGGTGATGTTCCGGGGGTTCTTCTTCGTCACGTAGTAGAAGCCCGTGTCGGCGGTCGAGACGAGCTTGATCTTGACGGTTGCGGGCTTCGCCATGGCGTGTTCCTAAAGATCGTTAGAGGCCATCTGGGGCCGAAAAAATACGGGCGGCGCTCAGCACGCGCCGCCATCCGGCGCGCCCATTGGGTGATTCACCGTCAAAAGTCAAGCATCCTACCAGTCCTTGCGCGAAACCTTGCCCCGCTTGGCCTTCACCTCGCCGCGCGCCTTCTTCGCCTTCAAGCGCTTGACCTTGCCGACGCGGTTGACCCGGCTCCTGGCGCGCTTGCGCGGCGGGGTCAGCGCTTCGCCGAGCAGCGCGACCAGCCGCTCGCGCGCCGCCTCGCGGTTCTGCTCCTGCGTGCGGTATTCGTTGGCGGTCAGCACGATTTCGCCCGCCTTGGTCAGCTTGCTGCCCGCGATCTCCTTCAATCGCTCGAACGCATCGGGCGGCATGCCGAGCGCGAACACGTCGACGCGCAGCTGCACCGCGGTCGCGACCTTGTTGACGTTCTGGCCACCGGGACCGGAGGAGGCGATGAACTTCTCCTCGGCGATTTCGAGCGCCCGATCCGCGATCTTACCCATCGGCGAAGCCCAGCGCGGCGAATTCGCGCGGCAAGGGGGCGACCGCCTCGATCGGCGGCTTGCCGTCGCGCTGCACCACCAGCCCGGCGGCATGGAGCATCGTCCGCGGCGCGCCCTTGCCGTCGCCATATACGGGATCGCCGAGCAGCGGAACGCGGAGCCCCGAAGCCGCGTGCACGCGCAGCTGGTGTGTGCGCCCGGTTTCGGGCCGGAACTCGACCAGCGTGTTGCCGCCCGCCGCCGCCAGCCTGCGCCAGTGCGTGACCGAGGGCTTGCCTTTCTTCGCCGGGATCATCCGCCAGCCCTTGTCCGCGCTGCTGATCTTGGCCAGCGCGAGCTCTATCGTTCCTTCGGCTTCGGGCAGTTCGCCCGCGACCACGCCGAGATAGCGCTTGTCCACTCGCCGTTCCTCGAACGCGCGCGAGAAGCGCTTCAATGCCTTGGGATTGCGTGCCAGCAGCAGGCAGCCCGAGGTATCGGTATCGAGCCGGTGGACCGGAACCGGGGCGCGCCGGAAGCCGAGCTTGAGCGCATCGAGGTGATCCTCGAGCGACGCCCCGCCCTTGCGCGGGCGCTCGATCGGCAGCCCGCCGGGCTTGTCGATCACCAGCGCCTCGCCGTCTTCGTAGAGGATTTCGGGAGTGTCCATAATCTCAAACCGTTCGCCCTGAGCCTGTCGAAGGGCTGTCCTGCTCTTCCAAGACCGGCGCTAGAAGAAAGTGCAGGGCTTCGACAAGCTCAGCCCGAACGGGGCTGGGGGGCCGGACCCATGAGTTCAGGCTTTCAATCGCGCCTTCACCAGCCCGCGCAGCGCGTTGCCCAGCAGGAACCCTCGCTCCAGATCCGCGATCCGCAATTCCGCCTCGCGCGCCCGGCCGCTTTCGAGCAGCGAACCGCGCAACACCCCCGGCAGCAGGCCGAGCACGGCGGGCGGGGTCAGCAGCACGCCATCCTCGCCCTCGACGAAAATGTTGGTGAAGCTGCCTTCGGTCAGCAGCCCGTCCGCGCGCACCAGCAGCGCCTCGCCCACGCCTTCGCCATGCGCCGCGGCAAGGGCCTCGTCGTAGAACGAACGGTCGCTGGTCTTGTGCCGCAGCCGCCAGTCGCCCGGATCGACCGGCAGCGGCAGCGCGATGCAGTCGACCGGTTCATCGAGCGGTTGCGGCGCCGGGCCCGTTTCGAGCGCTATCGCCCCGCTCCGCGCCGCCAACAGCCGCACACGCGAGGGCGCATCGAGCGCGAAGCACAGCGCCTGGATCTGGTTGCGCGCGGCGTGGCGGTCGAAGGCGAAACCGAGTTCCGCCGCGCTCGCCCTGATCCGTTCGAGATGCAGTTCGAGCAGCGCGATCCCGCTGTCGGGCTCGAACCGCATCGTCTCGATCAGGTCGAAGGAAGGCACCGTCGTGTCGGGCGAGCTGGCGCGCGCGAAGCCGCCCTTGAGCAGGCATTCGCGCCATTCGGCCTCGACCTCGCTGTCGGCGACGATCGCCGAGCCGACCCCGAGCACCGCGGTGCCGCACCCGTTCTCGACCGGGGTCAGCCGCAGCGTGCGGATCGCGACGTTGAACGCGGCCTCGTTGCCCCCTTCGCCATCGGGACCGATCCGGCCGATCGCGCCGCAATAGGGTCCGCGCGCATCGCGTTCGACCTCGGCGATCAGCTCCATCGCGCGGATCTTGGGCGCGCCGGTGATCGAGCCGCAGGGGAAGATCGCGCGGATCAGGTCGGCGGTGCCTTTCCCCTCCCGCAACGTCGCACGGACGGTCGAGACCATCTGGTGCACGGTCGGGTAGCTCTCGACCGCGAACGGCGCGTCGACCCGCACGCTGCCCGGCTCGGCCACGCGCGACAAATCGTTGCGCATCAGGTCGACGATCATCAGGTTCTCGGCCTTGTCCTTGACCGAATTCGCCAGTTCCTCAGCGTGCGCGCGATCCGCCGACGGGTCGGCGGCACGGGGTCTCGTGCCCTTCATCGGCTTGGCCTTCACCTCGGCGCAGCGCTGCGAGACGAACAGTTCGGGCGACAGGCTCAGCAGCCAGTGCGAACCGTCGAACACCACCCCGCCATAGCCCGCCTGCGCCGCCGGCCGCAGCTTGCGGTAGAGCGCCAGCGGATCGCCGCGCCAGGCGCCTGCAAGCGGAAAGGTCAGGTTGGCCTGGTAGATATCGCCCGCGCGGATCGCCTCCTGCAGCGTCTCGAAGCCTTGCGCATAGGCGCCGAAGGACAGCTGCGGGTCGAGCGGGCCGAGCGAGGCCTCGCCCGGCGCCTGCTCCTCCAGCCAGCCCGCAACCTCTCCGGCGGGCATCACCCGCTCCTCGTCGAACCGGCCGAGCCACACCAGCGGACCCGCCGCGCCGGTGCGCGCTTCGGCGAGCGGGGCGAGCTTCTGTTCGAGCGCCAGCCCCGCCTCGTAGGCAATATAGCCCGCCAGCGTCCCGCCGCTCTCGAGCCGCGCCGCATCCGCACGCGCGAGCACATCGGCCACCTCGTCCGCCCGCCGCGCCACGAATACTTCGCGCGGATTTTCGAACAGATGCGCATCCGCCGCACCCTCGGCGCGGGCATCGTCCAGCAATACGAAAGGGGTTCGCTCTCCCATCCGCATCGCCTTAGCCGCTCAGCCGCCCAAGTCGAGTGCTTGACCGGATCGGGCGGGCTGCGCCATGTCCCGCGCGGATCGTCGGAAAGAGGAGTAACAGTGGGACAGATCTTCCTCGGGCTCGCCGCCAATGGCGAAAAGCAGTATCTCGACCTCGCCCGCGCCAACCGCCACGGGTTGATCGCGGGCGCGACCGGCACCGGCAAGACGGTGACGCTGCAGGGCATGGCCGAGAGCTTCTCCGCCGAGGGCGTCCCCGTCTTCGTCGCCGACGTGAAAGGCGATCTGGCGGGCGTCGCCATGCCCGGCTCGCCGAGTTTCAAGCACGCCGACAAGCTCGAGGGCCGCGCGAAGGAACTGGGCATGGACGACTATGCCTATTCGGACAATCCGGTGGTGTTCTGGGATCTCTACGGAGAGCAGGGCCACCCGATCCGCACCACCATCTCCGAAATGGGCCCGCTGCTACTCGCCCGCCTGCTCGATCTCAACGACACGCAGGAGGGCGTGCTGCAGATCGTCTTCCGCCACGCCGACGAGAACGGGCTGCTGCTGCTCGACCTCGGCGACCTGCAATCGGTGCTCGCCTGGGCCTATGATAATGCGAAGGAACTGTCGGGCACTTACGGCAACGTCTCGAAGCAGAGCGTGGGCGCGATCCAGCGGCAATTGCTGAGCTTCGAGAGCCAGGGCGCGGACATGTTCTTCGGCGAGCCCGCGCTCGAAATCGACGATTTCCTCAAGGCCGACGAGAACGGGCGCGGGATCGTCAACGTGCTCGCCGCCGACAGGTTGATGCGCAGCCCCAAGCTCTACGCCACTTTCCTGCTGTGGCTGCTCGCCGAACTGTTCGAGAGCCTGCCCGAAGTCGGCGACCCGGAGAAGCCGAAGCTGGTGTTCTTCTTCGACGAGGCGCACCTGCTGTTCGACGATGCGCCCAAGGCGCTGGAGGAGAAGATCGAGCAGGTCGTGCGGCTGATCCGCTCGAAGGGCGTCGGCGTATTCTTCGTGACGCAGAACCCGATCGACATTCCCGAAGAGGTCGCGGGTCAGCTCGGCAATAGGGTGCAGCACGCGCTGCGCGCCTTCACCGTGCGCGACCAGCGCGCGATTCGCGCGGCGGCGGAGACCTTCCGCATCAATCCCGAACTCGATGTCGAGGCGGCGATCACCGAATTGAAGGTCGGCGAGGCGCTGGTCTCGACGCTCGACGGGGACGGCGCGCCGACCGTGGTCCGGCGCACGCTGATCAAGCCGCCGCGCAGCCGGCTCGGCCCGGTCACCGCCAAGGAGCGCGCGATCATCCGGTCGGTCAGCCCTCTCGAGGGCAAATACGACAATGCGGTCGACCGCGAGAGCGCCGAGGAAGTACTCGCCGCCAAGGCCGCCGATGCCGCCGCTACCGCCGAGGAGGTCGAGGAAAAGGGCCGCGAGGAAGTCGGCAAGCGCGCACGCAAGTCCAAATCGATATGGGAGAAGGCGATATCGCGCGGCACGAAGACCGCCGCCGGTTCCGCGGCGGGCAAGGCCGCGCGCACCATCCTGGGCAAGAAATCGCGCGCCGACCCGGTCGCCTCGGGCGTCACTTCGGCGGTCGGCTCGATCGCGACCGACCTCGCCGGCCCGATCGCGGGGCGGTTCGTGCGCAATCTTATCGGCGGGCTGATGCGATAAATTCGAATAATTTTCGACAATAGACGCCCGAACTCAGCTATAGTCGACTTCACGCAGGAAGATAATAAGCAAGGTCGCACCCAAGAAGATCGGGAGCGGAACGATGGATCATGTCTTTGTCGGGCTCGATAAGGAAAAACCTTACGAGAAGGTGTTTCTCTACAACAGGTCCGGCAACGCCGTTCGCCAGGTCTTGTGGGGCGACTGGCTCAGCTGCGCCAAGGATGAAGATCTACCCGCCGGTGCGAGCAATAGCGACGACTGGCTGTGGGTGCGCTGGGCGTGGAGCGCGAAAGATCCGGCGCGGCGCCAGGTTCTCAAGGTCAAGAAGAAATACACGTCCGAGACCCGGCCGCTCGAGATCATCTTCGTCGATGTCGGCATCGGCGACGGGGCCGTTCTGATCAGCCCCGAGCGCGGGCTCGGCGGCGCCGCCGACGAGGGCCGCGACGAAAAGATCATCGTCATCGATGCCGGCAAGTCGAAGCATATGCGCAAGTTCCTCGACGGACGTTTCAACGCCTACCGCAAGGGATTCGATTTCCACGCGGCCATCGTCACGCATCCCGACGCCGATCACTACAACGGCTTCAACAGCATCATGTCGAGCTCGAAGATCACCTTCGACCGTGTCTATCACAACGGTATCGCCGAACTGAACAGCGAGGACGATTTCCGGCGGATCGGCGGACTGCGTCCGGGTCCGGGCGGCAATACGGATTATCTGCAAACCATCGTCGCCGACGACGCGACCATGCGCCAGACGTTCGATCCCGCGCACGGGAGGACGAACTGGTACGCGAACATGATCAAGAAGGGGATCACCAAGCAATCGGTTTCCGAATACAGGATGCTGGGCGTCAATATCGGGCCGACCGAGGGCGGCCGTCACTGGGTGCCCGGTTTCTCGCCTGCGTCGGGCCGGCCCTATACGATCGAGGTGCTCGGCCCGTGGGTCGAATACCCGTTCGGACCGGACGATCCGACCCTGCGGGTGTTCGACAATTCGCTCAGCCACACCAAGAACGGCCATTCGGTCCTTCTGCGGCTGAAATTCGGCAATTTCAGCGTGCTGTTCGGCGGCGACCTGAACACCGCTTCGGAGATGTTCCTGCTCCAGAAATATGCCGGGCTCGATGCCTGGCCGAGCACCGAGGAGAAGCGCAACGAAATGGTGGCGACGGCCGGCGAGCGGCTGAGCTCGGATGTCATGAAAAGCTGCCATCACGGTGCTTCGGACGTGACCGACGAGTTTCTCGCCGCCGTCAGGCCGGCTGCGTTCGTCATTTCCTCCGGCGATCAGGATGCCAATTACGTCCATCCACGCCCCGACCTGCTCGGCCGGCTGGGAAAATTCGGCATGGGCGAATCCCCGGTGCTGCTATCGACCGAGTTGCAACGCTCGACGCGCGACATCGACAACAGCAAGCTGGTGAAAAGCCTTACCAAGCAGGTGAAGGACCTGGCCGATTGCGATGCCGCGGCCCATGCCGACGCCGATTTCGAAACCGAGCGCACGAAAGCTCTCGGCAAGGTGCTGGAGAAATTCGCCGACCTGGCGCTCCCGAGCGTCGCCGTCGATGGAGCGATCTACATCAAGACCGATGGCGACATGCTGATGGCGGCGTTCAAGAAGGAGACCACCGATCCCAAGTCGAAATGGTTCTATTACGTCTACCGCCTGACCGGCGACGGCGCGCTCGAACTCATTCGCGACGACGACGCCGGTCACTGACATCCGCCGCGTCCGCCAGCCGGATCTCCGCGCGCAGCCCGCCCTCGTCCCGGTTCGCCAGCACCAGCGTTCCGCCGTGCTGCTCGGCGATCGCGCGCGCGAGCGTCAACCCGAGACCGGCGCCGCCGGTGGCGCGGTTGCGCGAAGCTTCGCCGCGGGCGAAGGGTTCGAGCATGTCGGCGATGCGGTTCTCGGCGATGCCCGGCCCGTCGTCCTCCACCCGCAGGATCGCCGCGCCGCCTTCTGTCGCGAGCGAAACGCGCGCGACGCCGCCGTAGCGGACCGCGTTGGAAATGAGGTTGCGCAGCGCCCGCCGCAGCCAGGTCACGTGCACCGGGCACACCACGCGCGGCGCCTCGCCGAGCGAGACGGGCTGGTCCATATCCTCGAATTCCTCGACCACCGCCGCGGCGAGCGCGGCGAGATTGGTCTTTTCGGGCGGCTCGCCCGCCCGGCCGACGCGTGCAAGCGAGAGGATGTCGTCGAGCGTGCGGGTGATATCCTCGATCCCCGCGGCCATGCGCTCACGCTGGGCCTCGTCCTCGACGCTCTCTACCCGCACCCTGAGCGCCGCGAGCGGCGTCTTGAGATCGTGCCCGATCGCGCCGAGCATGACGTCCTTTTCGTCGAGCAGCGCGGCGATGCGCGCTTCCATCGCGTTGTGCGCGCGCGTCAGGCGGCGGACGTCCTCGGGGCCGCGCTCGGGCAGCGGCTGTGCGCTCGGAATGGTGCCCGAAAAGCTCTCGGTGCGTTCGGCAAGCGCCGCGAGCGGGCGCGCGATGCGGCGGATCAGCAGCACCAGCAGCCCGACCAGCAGCAGGAAGATCACCAGAGTCTGGAAGATGATCGTGCGGTGGACGCCGCGCTGCACCGGCACCTTCGCGATGCGCGCGACCGCCCATTGCTCCGCGCCTTCGCGGCGGAGCGCGGCGACGAGAATTTCGGCATCCTCGCCGCGCTCGCGCAGGACCCGGTCCACCAGACGCGGGCGCGAGGCGAGGAAACGGTCGGCGGCGAGCGCGCGTTCGAACACCACGACTTCTGCGACCGGCACGCCCTGCGCGGCCAGCAACGCAGTCAGTTCCTCCTCGCGCAGGCTGTCGCGCGCTTCCGCGGGCGATGCCGGAGGCGTTGCGGTCCATTCGAGCCGGAACGGGCGCGGCATGCGCGGCCGCATGCCCGAATTGCGCCAGCGATCGCCGCGCGGAGGTCCGCGACGTTCGCGCAAACGCGCCTCGCGCGGCTCGCGGGGCGCATCCTGCCGCACCAGCTGGAAGGCGACCGCGTTGAGCATCGCGTTGTCGCGCCGTGCCTCCGCGGCGTTGAGCAGCAGCACCGCGGCGATGCACTGCGCGACCAGCAGCGCCAGCGCCACCGACAGCAGCACCTGCCCGAGCATGCTGCGCGGCCACAACCGCATGGTCAGCTGCGCTCCGGCGCGACGCGGCGGACGTCGGAGGCGAAGCGGTAGCCGCCGCCGCGCACCGTCAGGATCAGTCGGGGGTCGCGGCTGTCGGCCTCGATCTTGCGCCGCAGCCGGCTGATCTGGTTGTCGACCGCGCGGTCGAACAGATGCGCCTCGCGCCCCTGCACCATGTCGAGCAGCCGGTCGCGGTCGAGCACCTGGCGCGGATGGTCGAGAAAGGCGCGCAGCATGCGGAATTCGGCGGTCGAGATCGACACCACCGCGCCATCGGGATCGGTCAGCTTGCGCTTGAGCGGGTCGAGCCGCCAGCCTTCGAACTCGTACTGCGCGTCTTCCTCGGGCGCGGGTGCGGCGCGGCCGGCGCGGCGCAGCACCGAGCGGATGCGCGCGACCAGCTCGCGCGGTTCGAACGGCTTGGTGACGTAATCGTCCGCGCCGATCTCGAGCCCGATGATGCGGTCGGTCGCCTCGCCCTTCGCGGTGAGGAGGATGACGGGGAGCTCCTTTGCCTCGACCAGGTGCCGGCACAGCGACAGCCCGTCCTCGCCCGGCATCATGATGTCGAGCAGGACGAGGTCGGGGCGATTTTCCAGCAGCGCCGAGCGCGCCGCCGCGGCGCTGTCCGCCTCGCGCACGGCGAACCCCTGGCGGACGAGATATTCCGCCAGGGGTTCGCGCAGGGTCGGCTCGTCGTCGACCAGCAGGAGGTTGGTGGGCGCGGATTCGGTCATGGTGTTGTCGCGCCTAGGGTGGCGGCGGGGCGCTCGCAAGCGCCCCGCGCCTGTCGCATTACTGGGCGCTGCGGCGGGCGCGGCGCTCTTCGCGCTTCGCCTGCCACTTGGCCTTCATCGCTTCGTGCGCGGCCTTGCGCTCTTCGGCGGAGATCGAACCGTTGTTGTCGGTGTCGGTCTGCGCAAAGTGCGACGCCACCGCGGCATCGAATTCGGCGCGGGTGACCGACTTGTCGCCATCGGTATCGGCCTGCCTGAGCATGCCGTGCATCATCGCCATGCCGCCGCGCATGCCGCGATGGCCACGCATGCCATGACCACGCTTGCCGCGGCGGTGCTTGCGCATCTCGCCGTCGCCGCCCTTGCGGGCTGCACGCATGTCGCCGCGCTTCTCGCGGGCAGCGTCCATCTCGGCTTGCGAAATGCCACCCGAATTGTCGGTGTCGAGGCGGGCGAAGCGCTCGGCGGCGCGATCGGCGCGCTTCTCGGCGCGCTCGGCACGGCGCTGCTGCATCTTCGCGCGGCGCGCCTCGCGAGCGGCCTGCATTTCGGCCTGGGTCAGCTCGCCGTCGCCATTGGCGTCCATCTTCGCGAAGCGCTCGGCCTTGCGCGCCTCGCGGTCGGCGGCGTTGATCGCGCCGTCCGAATTGACGTCCATCCGGGCAAACATCTGCGCGGCGTGCGCGGTGGCTTCCGCCCTGGTTACGGCGCCGTCGCCATCGGCATCGGGGCCGTGGCGGCCGTCCTGGCTGTAGGCGACAGTCGCGCCGCCGGCCAGAGCCAGCGCGGCGGCGGAAAGAGTGAGGGTCAGTTTACGCATGTGAGTCTCTCCAATCGAAATAAGCGATTGAGCTGCGGCGGCGCCTTGGGGGGAGGGGGAGGATGGTCGGCACCACCGCAGCTCGTGATGCCGTTCTAGAAGCTTATTGTCGCAGGCTTATGCCGGTGCAGGCGAGAATTGTCGCAAATTGTATCGCCCGGCAGCGCCCGTTCATGCGCGTGCAAGCCCATATGCAAAGCCAAGAGGCCACCTCAGCGCGGCCGGTGTTCGGTTCCTTCGCCCGCGGTGATGAAGATCGCGGTGCAGCGCGTCTCGACATCGGCGATATGCCACACGCCGGGCGGGTTGATCGCATAGTCTCCCGCGGCCAGCGCCACCTGCTCGGTCCGCCCGTCGGGAAATTCCTGCGTCAGCACCATTGCGCCCTCGGTGCAGATTACCACCTCGGCGCCGAGCGGGTGCATTTCCCAGCTGTCCCAGCCCTCGTCGAAACTGTGCTGCGAAACGAGCCTGCCTTCGCGCCCGTCGCCGCCATGCCGCCTGCCGTATTCCTCGTACCACTCCATCCCGTCGAAGGGCGGCTGGGGCTCGGCGGTCGCGCCGAGCCCCAGATGGATGAAGCTGTCGGCGAGCTTGCGCGGCTCAGCCACCCGAATTCACCATGCAGAAGGCGTTGAGCTTGTTGCCGTCGGGATCGCGGAAATAGCCGGCGTAGAAGGTGTTGCCCTGCTCGTCGGGTTCGCCGCGCGGGCCGGGTGCGCCCTCGTCGCTGCCGCCGTTCGCCAGCGCGATTTCGTGCAGTCTGTGGACCTGTTCCTTGTCCTTCGCCTGCAGCGCGACCATCGTGCCGTTGCCGACGGTGGCGTCTTTTTCGTCGAACGGCTTGGTCAGCGCGACACCGGCGCCGCCGTCCCACGTTCCCCAGGCGATGAACTGGTCGAATTCCATCATCCGCCCGACGCCCATTTCCCTAGCGATGGCGTCGTAGAAGGGCGCATTGCCTTGCAGGTCGTTGGTACCCAAAGTCACGTAACCGATCATCGCATTGTCTCCTCAAGCGATTCGCGACCTATGGAACATTAACGGAACATTGGCCGCCTTACAAGGGCCGGCAGGCATCCTCCAGCCAGGCGAGCACATCGCCTTCGAGCTGCGGCGCGAGGATTGCGCGCACCTGCGCGTGATAGGCGTTCCACCACGCGATTTCCTCGCCGGTCAGCAGGCCGCGCTCCACCAGCGTGCGGTCGATCGGGACGAAGGTGACGGTCTCGAAGCCGAGCCAGTCGCCCTCGCCGCCGTCGATCTCGCGCCGTTCGGTGATCACGAGATTCTCGATCCGGATGCCGTATTCGCCGCCCTTGTAATAGCCCGGCTCGTTGGAGAGGATCATGCCGGCATGCAGTTCCTGGTCGGTGCCCGCCTGCCCCCCGCCGAGCTTGCCGATCCGCTGCGGGCCCTCGTGGACGCCGAGATAGCTGCCGACGCCGTGGCCGGTGCCGTGCGCGTAGTCGACCCCCGCCTGCCACAGATATTGCCGCGCGAACGCGTCGAGCTGGCCGCCGACCGTCCCCTGCGGAAAGACCGCGCGGGCGATCTGGATATGGCCCTTGAGCACGCGGGTGAAGCGATCCTTCTGCTCGGCGGAGGGTTCTCCCAAACCATCCGGCGTCCCGATCCACACGGTGCGTGTGATATCGGTGGTGCCGTCGAGATACTGCCCGCCCGAATCGCACAGGAAGATGCTGCCAGGCGCGATCGGCAGGTTCGATTCCTCGTCGACGCGGTAATGCGGGATCGCCGCGTGCGGACCCGCGGCGGAAATGGTGTCGAAGCTGTTGTCCTTGAGCGCGCCGGTGGCCTTGCGGAATTCCTGCAGCCTGGCCGCCGCGGACAGCTCGGTCTCGCCGCCCTTCGGCGCTTCGACCGACAGCCAGTGGAGATATTTCGCCACCGCCGCACCGTCGCGGCGCTGGGCCTCGCGCTGGCCCTCCTGTTCGGTCTCGTTCTTGATCGCCTTGGGCAGGATCGTGGGGTCGCGCTCGGCGACCGCACTCGCACCCGCGGCTTCGAGCGCGAGCGTGATCGCGGCGACGCCGTAATCGGGATCGACCGTGACCGTCTTGCCCTTCATCGCCCCGAGCACGCTTTCGAATTCGCTGCGCGGCCGCACCGTCACCGCATTGCCGAGATGCTGCTCGACTTCAGGGGTGACCTTTTCGGGCGCGATAAACAGCTCCGCCGTCCCGTCCTGGTGCGCGATGACGTAGCTCAGCGCGACCGGCGTGCGGTCGACGTCTTGCCCACGGATATTGAGCAGCCACGCGATCGAATCGAGCGCGCTGACCACCGCCGCATCGTAGCCTTCGCGCTTGAGCCAGTCGGCGACCTCGCCGCGCTTCTCGGCGCTCGAGCGGCCGGCATGCTCGTCGGCATGGATGACTGCAGGCGCGGCCGAGGGTTCGGGCTGGTCGGCCCACACCGCATCGACCGGATTCGTATCGACCGCGACCAGTTCGCCGCCCTTCTTCGCCAGCGCGCGGGCGACGCCGTCGGCCCAGCCCTTCGAATGGAGCCACGCATCGTAGCCGATCTTCGCACCCTCCGGCGCATTGGCGGCGAGCCATTCGGCGTGGCTGGTCGCGGGCACGCTCTCGTAGTCGTAGAGCTTGGAGTCGACCTGGTCGGCGACCTGGATGGTGTAGCGCCCGTCGACGAACATCGCCGCGCCCTTGCCCTGATAGCCGTCCGCCAGCACGATCGCGCTGCCCGCCGAGCCGCCGAAGCCGGTCAGCCAGGCGAGCCGCTGGGCGTAGGCGCCGATATATTCGGACATGTGCTCGTCCGAGATCGGCACCACGAAGCCGTCGAGGCCTTGTCGCTTCAATTCCTCGCGCAGGGCGGCAAGGCGGGCTTCGTGGGTTTGCATCAGCATGGTTGCGGTCCTTTCGCGCCCTACATAGATGCGCCGCATGGATGATTCCACCGTAGCACCGCCGATCGCGGCGAGGAAACCGGCTGTCGCCTCGTATCACGGGCGCGATATTTCCGACGATTACGCCTGGCTGCGCGACCCCGGCTATCCCGAGGTCAAGGACAAGGCGATCCTCGCACACCTGGAGGCGGAGAACGCATGGTTCGAGCGGCGCATGAAATCGCACCGGCCGCTGGTCGATACGCTGTTCAGGGAGATGCGCGCGCGGATCAAGGAAGCCGACACATCGGTCCCCTACAAGGACGGCGAGTGGCTCTACTGGATCGAGTTCGAGGAAGGCGCCGAGTACAAGAAATGGTGGCGCAGGCCGGTTGGAGCCAAGGACGACGGGACCGAAGACCAGCTGATCCTCGACGAACCTGCGCTGGCCGAGGGCAAGGACTATTTCCGCCTCGGCACGCTGTCGGTGAGCCAGGGCGGCAGGCTGCTGGCCTATGCGGTCGACGACAACGGCTCCGAACGCTTCACCGTGCGGATCAAGGACCTCGAGAGCGGCGAAATGCTGGCGGACGAGATCCCCGGTACGCTGTCCTCGCTGGTGTGGGTCGCGGGTGACAGTGGCCTCGTCTACTCGCTCGCCAACGAACAGTGGCGGACCGACAATGCGCGGCTGCACTGGCTCGGCACGCCGCTCGACGACGATGTCGAACTCTACCACGAGGACGACGAGGGCTTCCGCGTAGGCTCTTCGCTCTCGGCCAACGAGCAATGGCTGATCGTCACCACCAGCGACCACGAGACGAGCGAAGTGCGGCTGATCCCCGCCGCCGATCCGCTCGCCGAGCCGCTGTTGGTGCGCGCGCGCGAGAAGGGCCTCGAATACGACGTCGACGAGCGCGACGGTACGCTCTACGTCTGCGCCAACGACACGCACGAGAATTTCCGCCTCGCCACCGCGCCGCTCGATGCGCCCGCCGAATGGACGACGCTGATCGAGGGCTCGGACGAGCTCTACCTGACCGGTTTCGAGCTGTTCCGCGATTTCTACGTCGTCGACGGCCGTCTCGCCGGCCTCGACCGGATCGAAGTGCGCTATTACGACGACCCCGCGCGGATCGAGCCGGTCGCATTCCCCGAGGCGAGCTACAGCGCCGGGCTCGGTACCAATCCCGAATGGGCGACCGACAAGCTGCGCCTCTCCTACGAGAGCATGGTCAGTCCCTCGACCGTCTACGACTACCACGTCGCCGAACAGCGCCTCGAAACGCGCAAGGTGCAGGAAATCCCCTCCGGCTACGACGCCTCGCAATACCGCACCGAGCGGCTCGAAATCGCGGCGCGCGACGGCACGCCGATCCCCGTCTCGATCGTCTATCGCGCCGACCGGGAGCAGCCGGGGCCGCTCCATCTCTACGGCTACGGCGCCTACGGCATCGCCATCCCGCCCGGTTTCTCGACAGCGCGGCTGAGCCTGGTCGACCGCGGCTTCGCCTACGCCATCGCGCATATCCGCGGCGGCGACGATCTCGGCCGCGCCTGGTACAAGGCGGGCAAGCTCGAACGCCGGGTCAACACTTTCACCGATTTCGTGGATGTCGCGAACGGGCTGGTCGCGCGCGGCTACACCAAGGCCGGGCGGATCAGCATTTCGGGCGGCTCGGCGGGCGGCGGGCTGATGGGCGCGGTGGTCAATTCGGACCCCGAGCTGTGGGGCGCGGTCGTGGCGCATGTGCCCTTCGTCGACGTGCTCAACACCATGCTCGACGCCTCGCTGCCGCTGACGCCCGGCGAATGGCCCGAATGGGGCAATCCGATCGAGGATCGCGAGGCGTTCGAGCTGATCGCGAGCTACAGCCCCTACGAGAACGTGCGCGCGCAGGACTACCCGCCGATGCTGGTCACCGCCGGTCTGAACGACCCGCGCGTGACCTATTGGGAACCGGCCAAATGGGTCGCCCGCCTGCGCGAGATGAAGACCGGCGATACCGAATTGCTGCTCAAGACCAATATGGGCGCGGGCCACGGCGGCAAGTCGGGCCGCTTCCGGAGCCTCGAGGAGACGGCCGAGGAATTCGCCTTCATCCTGTGGCAGATGGGGATGGCGGAATAAGTCCCGCGTTTCCGTTCGTGTCGAGCGAAGTCGAGACACGGGTGCTTGCAGGTTCTCGACTTCGCTCGAACCGAACGGAGATTTGTATGCAGTTCGAAATGCAGTTCACCGCCCGCAACGAGCACATCGACGTGATGGGTCACGTCAACAATGCGGTGTGGGTGCAGTGGGTGCAGGATATCGCCACCGCGCATTGGGACGCGGTCGCTCCGGCGGAGCATCGCGCGCAGTTCGTCTGGCTCGTGGTGCGGCACGAGATCGACTATCGCGGCAATATCGCCGAGGGCGAGAGCGTGACCGGCGAGACCTGGATCGAGGGCGAGGCGCAGGGCGCCAAGTCGCTACGCCGGGTCGATTTCCGCGACGGCGCGGGCAAGGTGCTCGTGTCCGCCGCGACCAGTTGGGCAATGCTCGACCGCGCGACCCAGCGCCCGGTTCGCGTGCGCGAGGATGTGCTCGCGCCGTTCCGCTAGACCCGACTCCAGCTCCGTTCGTGGTGAGCCTGTCGAACCACGCGAGCGCTCCCCCACCGTCCTTCGACAAGCTCAGGACGAACGGAGGCCGGGAAGGCGGCTCGACGAAACCGGCCCCTATTCACCGAGAACATCCTCGACCGGCGTGTAGTCGTAGCTCAGCTCGTCCGCCACCGCCCGGTAGGTCACCTTGCCCTTGTGGACGTTGAGCCCCTCGGCGAGATGCGGGTTCTCGCGCATTGCGTCCTTCCACCCCAGCCTGGCGATCCGCAGCGCGTGCGGCAGGGTCACGTTGTTGAGCGCATAGGTGCTGGTGCGCGCGACCGCGCCGGGCATGTTGGCGACGCAGTAGTGCACGATATCGTCGACGACATAGGTCGGCTCGGCATGCGTGGTGGGCTTGCTGGTCTCGAAGCAGCCGCCCTGGTCGATCGCGACGTCGACCAGCACCGCGCCCGGCTTCATCCGCTTGAGCAAGTCGCGCGTGACCAGCTTGGGCGCCGCTGCGCCGGGGATCAGCACCGCGCCGATCACCAGGTCGGCTCCGCACACCGCATCCTCGAGATTGGTCTTGTTCGAGAAGCGCGTGCTCGCGCGCGCTTCGAAGAAGGTGCCGACCTTCTCCAGCACTTCGGGATCGCGGTCGAGAATCTCGACATCGCCGCCGAGCCCGACCGCCATCTGCGCCGCATTGAAGCCGACCACGCCGCCGCCGATCACCACCACCTTGCCCGGCAGCACGCCGGGCACGCCGCCGATCAGCACGCCGCGCCCGCCATGCGCCTTTTCGAGCGCGTTGGCGCCGGCCTGGATGCTCATCCGCCCCGCCACCTGGCTCATCGGTTTCAGCAGCGGCAGCGACCCGCGCGGGCCGGTCACCGTCTCGTAGGCGATCGCGGTAACGCCGGAATTGACCAGGTCCTCGGTCTGCTCGGGATCGGGAGCGAGGTGGAGATAGGTGTAGAGGATCTGGTCCTCGTGCAGCTTGGAGCGCTCGATCGCCTGCGGTTCCTTGACCTTCACCACCATCTCGCATTCGGCGAAGATCGGATCGGGGCCGTCGACGATCTTGGCGCTCGCGGCGCGGTATTCCTCGTCGGTCGCGCCGATCCCGAGGCCCGCGCCGCTCTGGATCCACACCTCGTTGCCGCGGCTTGCCAGTTCGCGCACGCTTTCGGGCGTAAGGCCGACGCGGTATTCGTGGTTCTTGATTTCGGTGGGGCAGCCGATGCGCATGTCGAATCTCCGTTTCGGCCCGAGCCGTTACAATTGCAACCATCTCGCGGCAAGTCGCCTGCCCCGCCAACGCACGAGCAAGCCGAACGGGGCCCGCTGCTTTGGCGGCGGCTGCGGTCTGTGCGTAAATATCCGGCTCGTTTGTCACGCGACTGTCACACAGCGCCCATAGCTGCGTCACGCATCGGACACAGAGCGGTCAGGGAAACGTAACGCAAATGAAACGGAACTGGATGGTTTCGGGTGTGGCCCTCGCGGTTGCGACCGGCTGGGCGGCGCCGCTCGCGGCGCAGGACGACGATGCGAGCGTGCGCGAGGAACTCGCCGCGATGCGTGCGGAGATGGCGCGGATGGCGGCGCGGATCGACATGCTCGAAGCCGAGCTGGCGCAAGCCGAAGCCACCGCCGATGCGGCGCGCACCGCCGCGGCGCAGGCGGCCGAGACGGCAGCGGCGAATGCCCCGGCTGCCGACGACGGCACCGAACTCACCTGGAAGGGCGCCCCGCTGGTCGAAGGAAAAGGCGGCTGGAGCTTCAAGCCGCGCGGGCGCATCCAGGTCGATGCGGGCTTCACCGACGTCCCCGATTCGACCGGCCGCGACGACGGCTTCGGCAACGAGATCCGCCGCGCGCGGCTCGGGGTCGAGGGCGATATCCCGGGCGGGTTCGGCTACAAGTTCGAAGTCGATTTCGCGGGCAATTCGACCGAAGTCTCCGATGCGATCCTCACTTACGAGGATGGGGGGCTCAAAATCGCGATCGGCCACCAGAACTCGTTCCAGGGCATCGAGGAGCTGTCGAGCAGCCGCTTCACCAGCTTCATCGAGCGCGCCGCCTTCACCGACGCCTTCGGGTTCGAACGCCGTATCGGCGTCTCTGTCCAATACGGCGCTGGCGACGTGCTGCTGCAGGGCGGGCTCTACGGCGACAATATCGCCGACGCATCGAACGAGAACTGGAGCGCCGACGGGCGCGTGGTGTTCATGCCGAAGGTCGGCGACGCGCAGCTCCATCTCGCCGGTTCGGTGCATTATGCCGATTACGAGCCGGGCATGACGGTGCGCTATCGCCAGCGCCCGCTGGTCCATTTCACCTCCGAACGCTTCGTCGACACCGGTTCGCTCGGCGCGGACAGCGAATTCGGGCTCGGTGCCGAAGCGGCGGTGATCGCGGGGCCGTTCCACGCCGCCGCCGAGGCCTTCCGCCAGCAGGTCGGGCGCCCGGGTGCGCTCACCGATCCGGCGTTCTTCGGCGGCTATGCCGAGGTCGGGATGTTCCTGACCGAAGGCGACAGCCGCGGCTACAAGAACGGCACGTTCGACCGCGTGAAACCGGCCAATCCGGTCGGCGAAGGCGGCATGGGCGCGTTCCAGATCAACGCCCGCTACGACTATCTCGACCTCGTCGACGCCGGGATCGTCGGCGGGATGCAGAACGGCTATTACCTGTCGCTGATCTGGACCCCGACCGACTACACCCGCTTCCTCGCCAATTACGGCCGGCTCGAATACGACGATGCGGTCCATCCGGCCGCCGGGGGCGACACCTCGTACAGCGTCGATTCGTTCGGCGTGCGCGCGCAGGTCGACTTTTGACCGGCCGCCGCCAGAGCCTCGCGCATAGCCTTGTCATTTGCCTGTCACACTTCGCGCATATTGCGCGCCTGACTCAAAGCACGGGAAACCCATCATGAAGCTGACCAAGACCATCGCCTTCGCCGCCCTGTCCTCGCTCGCGCTGGCCGCGTGCAACAATGCCGGCGGCGATACGCGTGACGCGGTACGCGTCGCCGGGTCCTCGACCGTGTTCCCCTTCTCCAAGCGCGTCTCCGAATTGTTCAAGCAGTCCAACCCCGATTTCGCTTCGCCGCAGATCGAATCGATCGGCTCGGGTTCGGGCATCGCCGAATTCTGCAAGGGCACCGGCTTCGCCACCCCCGATATCGCCAACGCCTCGCGCCGGATGAAGGCGAGCGAATACGAGACCTGCCAGGCGAACGGGGTGACCGAGATCGTCGAAATCCAGGTCGGGCTCGACGGCATCGCCTTCGCCTCGGCGCAGGGCGGCATCATGATGAACCTGACGCCCGAGATCGTCTACAAGGCGCTCGCCGCGCGGCCTTACGGCGAAGAGCAGACCGCCCAGACCTGGGCCGATGTCGATCCATCGCTCCCCGACATGCCGATCCTCGTCTACGGCCCGCCCTCGACCTCGGGCACGCGCGACGCGCTCAAGGAACTGGTGCTCGAAGCCGGCTGCGAAGGCGGCCCCGGCATGGCCGAACTCGAGGAGAGCGACGAAGACCGGTACGACCAGGTCTGCACCGAGGTGCGCTCGGACGGCAAATATGTCGACCAGGGCGAGCAGGACAACCTCATCGTCCAGAAGATAGCCGGCAATCCGCAGGCGGTCGGCGTATTCGGCTATTCCTATCTCGAGGAAAACGCCGACAAGGTGCAGGGCCTGCCGATGAACGGGGTCGAGCCGACTTACGACAACATCGCCAGCTTCGCCTATCCCGGCGCGCGTCCGCTCTACATGTACGTCAAGAAGGCGCATCTCGACGCGATCCCCGGCCTGCGCGAATTCGTCGGTGAATGGACCAGGCACTGGGGCAAGGACGGCCCGCTCGCGCGGATCGGCCTGGTCGCCAATCCCGACGACGTCGCCGCGCGCATGACCACCGCCGCGACCGAATTTACCGTGCTCGACGGCGGCGAGTTGAACTAGGCCGACGGCGAACCGGCCCTGCGCGGAAGTTGCGTCCGGCGCAAATTGACGAAACACATACCGGCGGGCCCGTTTGCCCTCCATGAGGCGCCCGAATGCGAAAAGCCCCGCTGCGAGGCGGGGCGTTTGCGGATGCGCATGAAGGGCGCGAGTCGGCGGCATTGGCGGATCGTGCCACCACCCGCGCCCTGTAGGAAAGCGGAAATCAGAAAATCACCGACACCCCGCCGCGCGCGCCGCCGCCGCTGACATTGCCGGCGAAGTCGATACTGCCTTCGACGAATCCGCGCACGCGCGCGCCCGTCGCGGCCGAAATGCCGAGGGTCGCCCGGCCGTAGGTATCGGGGCGCGGGTTGACGAAGCTCGGCGACTGGCCGGAATTGGTCAGCACCAGCCGGTCGTCGCCGCCGAATTCGTGGATCGCCTGCGCCGAGCCGTAGGCGCTCACCCGCGTCGGGCCCTCGCTCACCAGCCCGGTGATGCGCAGGCCCGCCTTGCCGCGCAACCCGTCTTCCTCGCCGAGATCGAAACCGGTGCCGGCGATCGTGAACGGATCGAGGTCGATATTGGCGTATTCGATCGAGACCATCGGTTCGAGCGCGATTCGCGCCCCGCCGAAGCGTGCGCCCGCCTCGAGCCAGCCGCCCCATCCGTCGCCCTCGGTCTCGGCCGAAGGTCCGGTAGTGGCGAAGCCGTAATCGACCGAATAGTGCTCGTATTTGACCAGGCCGTTGAGGAAGAAGGCGCCGAAGTCCGCACGGCCGTAGGCGCCGACGTTCCAGGCGTCGTAATCGAGCCGCAGCGGGCCGTTGCGCAGCTTGAGACGGCTGCTGATATAGCCTCCCGTCACGCCGAGCACGCTGGTCGTGCCGACCGGCAGGTCGTACCCGACCTGTCCGCCGAACCAGTCCTGCCGGCTGTCCAGATCGTAGCTGCGCGGCTGGCCGAACACGGTGGTGTCGAGCGTGGTGTCGCGGTTCTGGACCATGCCGAAGCCCTGAAGCCACAGCGCGCGGCCGATCCGCGATTGCTCCGATGCGCTTGCGCCGTCGCCGCCGCTGCCCAGTGCCGCGAGATGCGATCCGACCGCCTCGTTGCCGCGATAGAAGATCGCGCGCGCGCCCTGACCGAGCAGCACGGCCCCGACCGCGTCCTGATTGGGAGTGCCGAAGACGAGGAAGTCGTTGGCCGCGGCGTCGAACGCCAGCGAGTAGTCGGTGAAGCCGACCGTCACCGGATCGAAGGCGAAGGCGCCCGCAGAGGTGCCCGCGCCGGCATCGACCACCACAGCGCCGGGGACGAAGCCGCCGTCGAGCCCGTCGACGAGCAGATCGGTGCTGCCGGTCGCGGCGCCGCCGACCACCAGCCGGTCCGAACCGGTCCCCGCGATGACGTCGACGCCGAGCGCCGCCGCACCGCCGCCCGAATAGGCTCCGGGCAGAGTCAGAACGTCGTCCGCCGCACCGTCGCGAAGGTCGATCAGGCCGGTATTGGACAAGGTTTCGAGCCCGGCTAGGCTCACCGCGCCGTTCGCGGCAACGATCTGCCCGTTGTTCACGAAGGCGTCGGTCCCGGCTCCGAAATCGCTCGACCGGGTGGCGAACAGCGTGCCGTTATTGGTCAGCGTGTCGTTATTGTCGGTCAAGTCGATGCGGCCGGTAATGCTGCCGCTTGCGCCGATCGTCACCGCCGCGGCGGCGCCGTCCGCGTCGAGCGCCGGGCCATCGGCGCTCGACAGGGCATCGCCGACAAAGATCGTCGTGCCGGTGCCAGAGGTCGCGCGGATACCGGCCTCGCCGCCGGAAACCGGTGCGCCCGCCCGTGTCGCCACGGTGACCGTACAGCCGCTCTGCGCGTCGATCCCGACGCCGTTCGGCGCGCTCACCGGGCCGGTGACGACAACCGAGACGTCGGCGCAGCCCGACGCCGCGGCGACGAGGCCGCTGCTGCCCAGGCCGCTCACGGCAACCGGACCGGCGGTGATCGCCTGATCGCCATCGCCGGTGGCCACTTCGATGCCGTTCGAATCGGCTCCGGCAGTGTTCACCTCGCCGATATCGGCGGTCACGCCGCAGGCGCCGTCGCCGAGCAGCAGGCACGCCGCCGGATCGGTCGCCAGCGATACCGCGGGCGAACCGTCGCCGTTCGTCTCGACGAGGCCGATGTCGGCGACGATCCGTCCCGGCGTGTTGACCAGCACCCCGGCGCTGTTGTCGCCTTCGGTGCTGACCCGGTCGGCGGTCAGCGTGGTGTCGCATGCTCCGGCGCCGAGCAGTACGCAGGCTTCGGGATCGCTTTCGATCGCGATCGCGGGCGCATCGGCACCGAACGTCTCGACCGTGCCGAAATCGGCGAAGATGTCGGCTGGCGCCGCGATCAGCGCGCCGCCGCTCCCATCGCCTCTGGTGGTGATCCGGTCGGCGGTGACCGCGGTATCGCAGCCGCCCAGCCCGAGCAGCACGCAGGCGGCGGGATCGGCGGCGATATCGACCCCGGTCGCATCGTCGCCAAACGTGTCGAGCGCGCCGATGCTGGCGCTGGTCGGGCCCGCCGCGCGGACCAGCGCGCCGGTCGAACCGTCGCCATTGGTGGTCAGCTGGCCGACGCTGAAGGAGGTCTCGCAGCCGCCCGCGCCGAGGATCACGCAGGCGTCGGGATCGCTCGCGAGGTCGAGCCCGGCCGAATCCTCGCCATTGGTGGTGAGCACGCCGACGCTGCCGTCGATGTCGCCCGCCCCGCGCACCACCGCACCGGGCGAACGCGCGCCGTCGGTGGCCAAGTTCTGCACCGTGAAAGCGGTATCGCAGCCGCCGACGCCAACCGCCACGCAGGCGGCCGGATCGGCCGACAGGTCGAGCCCCGCCGCCTCGTCGCCGCCGGTCTGCAGCGTATCGACGTCGATGCTGGTGTCGCCGGCGGCGACGACCAGCGCGCCGGTCGAGCCGAACCCGTCGGTGGTGATATTGCCCGCGACCGCCTCGACATCGCACGAACCCGCGCCGAGCACGGCGCAGGTGGCGGGATCGCTTTGCAGGTCGAGCCCGAGCGCCTGGTCGCCCTCGGTGCGCAGCACGCCGACATTGACGCCGATATCGCCCGCCGAACGCAGGATGGCACCGGTCGACCCGTCGCCGAGCGTTTCGATCAGGTCGGCGTCGAGCGTGCCGGGGCCCGACACGGTGACGATCTCGACCCCGTCCGATTCGACTCCGGCGGTGCGCACCTCGCCCGCGGTCACCTCGGCCGAGCCGGCGGTCACGTTGATCCCGTCGCTGTTGTCGCCCAGCGTCGTGACGCCGTCGTCGACGATCAGGATGGCATCGTCGCCCGCCTGCAGCAGCGCGCCGGTGCTGTCGTCGCCCTCGGTCGAAAGCGTATCGACCTGCGCGAAGATATCGGCGTCCGACGTCAGGTCGAGCGCGGGCTGGTCGTCCCCGACGGTGGCGACGGTCGCGTCGCTGTCGATCGTCACCGGACCGGTCGAATCGACCAGTATCGTATCGTCGGTGGCGAACCCCTCGGGCAGATCGACCGTGACCGGCTCGGTCTGTCCCGGGAGGTCGACCGGATCGCCGTCATTGGTCGGCGCGCAGTTCAGCCCGCCGACGCCGGGGACGCATACGGTCTGCGCAGCTGCAGGCGCGGCGGCGAAAGCCGCAAGCGAAACACCGCAGCACAGCATGAATTTTTCGATCTTGATATTGCGGGCAATAGACATGGGTCATCCTCAAGTTAGGTCCCGTCCACCACAACTAAGGATTAAATCGATAAATATTATGAAGCCTTAGGAATCAAACCTAACGCTCCTTAATTTTTGAGAAAAGCAACTTATGTTCTATTGTATTTCATCGATGTCATAACTAATATTTGTTATACGGATTTTCGGACTGCATTCCTAATCGGATTCCCGCGCCGGCGACGGAAAGTCTCGCATTCACCCCCGATCCGGTCGCGTTCGGCGGGCGCCGGGTAACGACTATTGCGTTTCGGCCTTGGCCGGGCGGGCGCTGCCGGGCGAAATGGCGAAGGAGGCGGCAGGCGACCTGACTGGCGGTGCCAGACCCTGTTTCAGCGGAGCTGAAAACGATTCTAGTCGACGAACCGGAAGCTGTCCCCCCACGCCCCGTAGTCGCCGCTGGTCACACCGTTGCGCCGCGTGCCGACATAGCTTTGTCGGCCCGGAGTAATCTCGATGGTCACGCGGCCGCCATCGCTGTCGATCACCCCTGCGTGGAGCGCGGCGCGGCAGATGGCGCTGTCATCGGTGTATATGTCGGTGCCCCACACCTGCCCCGATGCGCCCGCATCCGGCGTGCAGTCGCACGATACAGGAGCCTTGCGTTCGACGGCACCGGCAGTGGTGGTATCGGCGCACGGGCCGAGATGGTCGGGCGCTACGGTGGGGGAACCCGACGAGTCCGGACCCGCCGCCTGCGCAACATTCTCTTCTTCGTCCTCGCGCTCGACGAGGAAGCGATAGCTCGCATCCCATGCACTATAGCTGGCGCTCGTCACGCCGTTGCGGCGGACGCCGGCATAGGTCTCCATCCCCGCCAGCATTTCGACATAGACGCGCCCGCCCTCGCCCGAGGAGACCACGCCCGAATGCACCGCGGCGGTGCAGATATCGCTGTCGCTGGTATAGGTCCCGTCGCCCCACACCGGGCCGGCGCCGTCCGCTCCGGCGCCGCAGACGCAGGTGAAATCGCCGCGCAGACCCTGCCAGTCGGCGGCGGTCGCGTCGCACTGGCCGGTATCGCGCGCCGCCGCGAGCCGCTTGGCATCGACCTGTCCCACGCCCCCGTCGCCACTCGCCAGTACAGGCAGCCCGATCGCCAGCGCGCAACAGGCGGCCGCCGACAAGGCCAGGGATTTCGAAACGGTCATGGCAATTCCCCCACTTGCGATGCCCGGCTCGCGATAGCCGACCGGACATACCGCATTTCTTCCCGACCGCACGCGGACGAGTCAAGTTTTCAGGGGAATTGTCGTTTTCCTACAATCAGATCGGATTCCCGTCCCGATCCCGGAAGATCTCGCGCCGCCCGACATGGTTGGCCGGGCCGACCAGCCCCTCTTCCTCCATCCGCTCGATCCATTTCGCCGCGGTGTTGTAGCCGACGCCCATCTGGCGCTGGAGCCACGATCCGCTCGCCTTCTGGTTTTCGATCACGATCTGGCACGCCTGGCGGTATTTGCGTTCCTCGGGGCTGTCGCTCGCGGTCAGCTCGTCCTCGAAGGTGAGGCCGCCGCCGTCCTCGGGCTCTTCGGTCACCGCATCGACATATTCGGGCTTGCCCTGCGCGCGCCAGTGATCCGCCACCCGCTCGACCTCCTCGTCGCTCACGAACGGCCCGTGGACGCGCACGATCGCGCCGGTGTTGGGCTTGTAGAGCATGTCGCCCTTGCCGAGCAGCTGTTCGGCGCCCTGCTCGCCGAGGATGGTGCGGCTGTCGATCCGGCTGGTGACCTTGAAGCTGATCCGCGTCGGCAGATTGGCCTTGATGACGCCGGTGATGACGTCGACCGAAGGGCGCTGCGTCGCCATGATCAGGTGGATGCCCGCGGCGCGACTCTTCTGCGACAGGCGCTGGATGAGCACCTCGATCTCTTTCCCGACCGTCACCATCAGGTCGGCCAGTTCGTCGACGATCAGTACGATCTGCGGCAGCGGTTCGTAATCGAGCTGCTCCTCCTCGTAGATCTCGTCGCCCGTTTCGGGATCGAACCCGGCCTGCACCCGGCGCCCCAACGGCTTGCCCTTGGCGATCGCCGCGCGGACCTTCTCGTTGAAGGATTTGAGATTGCGCGAGCCGACGCTCGACATCATGCGATAGCGCCGCTCCATCTCCTCGACCGCCCATTTGAGCGCGCGCACCGATTTGTGCGGCTCGGTGACGACCTGGCTGAGCAGATGCGGGATATCGTCGTAGCTCTTGAGTTCGAGCACCTTCGGATCGATCAGGATCAGCCGGCATTCGTCGGGGGTGAAGCGGTAGAGCAGGCTCAGCAGGATCGCGTTCAATCCGACCGACTTGCCCGAACCGGTGGTGCCCGCGACCAGCAGGTGCGGCATCGCGGCGAGATCGGTCACGATCGGCTCGCCCGCGATATCCTTGCCGAGGATGATCGGCAGGTCGCCCTTCGCATTGGCGAAGGCCTCGCACGCGGCGAGTTCGCGATAGCTTACCATCTGCCGGTCGGCATTGGGCAGCTCGATCCCCATCACCGTCTTGCCCGGGATCGGCGACACGCGCGCCGAGATGGCGGACATGTTGCGCGCGATGTCCTCGGCGAGGCCGATCACCCGGCTCGCCTTGATCCCGGGCGCGGGTTCGAGCTCGTACATCGTCACCACCGGGCCGGTGCGGACTGCGGTGATCTCGCCCTTGACGTTGAAATCGTCGAGCACCGTCTCGAGCAGGCGGGCATTGCGTTCGAGCGCGAGCTTGTCGAGGCTGGGCCCGTCTCCGTCATTGCGCTCGGTCAGCAGGTCGAGGCTCGGCAGGTCGTAGCTGGCGAACATGTCGCGTTGCTTCGCCTTGCCGGGCGCGGCCTGCTTGGGCGGCGCGGTGGGATCGGAAATTTCGGGCGCGCGGCGCGGTGGGGTTTCGGGTTCGGCCCTGGCTTTGTCCTGCCTGCGCGTCTTGCGCGGCGTCTCATCCTCGTCGGACTCGCTGTCCCGACCCGTCTCGCGGCGGCCGAGGAACGGCAGGCGCGGCAGGTAGGGTCCCAGCCCGTCGCGCAGGAACAGCGGCAGCGTGAACAGCGCACGCCAGTCGATCGCGAACACGCGCGTCACCAGCGCGATCCCGATCGCGAGGCACAGCAGCGCGATGCCGAGGATCGCCCACCCCTGCGCCCCGTCCGCGAAGCGCGCCGCGACCGCCTCGATCGCGCCCGCGCCGAGCAGGCCGGTGACCCCGCCCATCGAGGCGGGGAGCGTGCCGCCCGGGCCCTCGAAGGCG
The DNA here is from genome assembly GCA_913055875.1 of uncultured Altererythrobacter sp. Taxonomy (GTDB): domain Bacteria; phylum Pseudomonadota; class Alphaproteobacteria; order Sphingomonadales; family Sphingomonadaceae; genus CAJXJY01. Next base: position 445,828 of record CAJXJY010000001.1, on the reverse strand, counting down.
AGCGACAGCACCGTCGCCAGCAGCGCCATCGCCAGCAGCAGCATGCCGACCGGTCGCCACCAGCGCGTATCCTCGTCGCGGTCCTCCTCCTCGACGGCGCGCCATAATTTGCGCGCGCCGACGTAAAGCAGCGGCAGCAGCAGCACGCCGGCGATGCCGAACACGAACAGCACCCGCTCGGCGACCCACGCGCCGCTCGCGCCCATCCAGTTGGCGATGTCGTCACCGCTCGCAGCGGTGGAGGGGCTGGGGTCGGTCTGGGTGTAGCTCGCCAGCGCGAGGCCGAGGAACAGCGTGGCGCCGAACAGCACGCCCGCGCCCGCCATCTGCAGCGCGCGCCGCATGCTGCGCCGGAAGGCGGCCTTCCAGTCGACCTGCTGTGCTTTGCCGACCGCGCGGGTGGCCATCGTCTTTCCCCTGCTTCCCGTTTGGGGGCGCATAGTGAATCGCGGGGACTCGCGGGTCAAGCGAAAGGCGGCGAGGCGAGTCCGGAGCGGGTTTTGTTCACGTATCAAGCCAGCCCGTCGATCGCACCCCAGCGCGGCCAGTCCAATTCGCGCGCGCGGGCTGCGCTCATCCCGCCCAGCGCAATGACCGGTGCGGCGGATCGGCGCGCGAGAGTGCGAAATCCGTCCGCGCCGAGCGGCTCGGCATCGCGATGCGAACGCGTGGCAAACACCGGCGAGAGGAACACGCCGTCCACATGCGCCGCGTTGGCAGCCTGCAATTCGTCCTCATTGTGCGCCGTGGCGAGGCGCAGCAGTCCGGTGGTGGGGCCAATGCGGTCGACCGGTCCGTAAATTCCGTCTGCGCTCCATTCCTGCGCCTGCGGCCCCTCGCCCGAGAGGATCACGACATGCCCCCCCTCTCGCGCACGTTTCACCAGCGCATCGAACCGCCCGCGCCGCGCTGCCGGGTCGAGGTGGTAGTGCCGGAACACGAAGCCCGATCCGCGCGGCAGCCGCGCGAGCGCATCCTCCAGCCGCGCATCGTTGCGCGCGTCGGACAGGAGCCACAGCAGGGGGAGAGGCTGGCCTGACGGCATCGAGCCGCTATAGCGCAGCCGATATGGAAAAGGCAGACACCCCGCTCGAACAGGTCCGGCTCGATATCGCCCGCGCGTGCAAGGCGTCGCGGCGCGATCCGGCCGACGTAACGCTGATCGCGGTCAGCAAGACGCACCCGAGCGAGCGGATCGAGCCGCTGCTGGCGCAGGGCCAGCGCGTGTTCGGCGAGAACCGGGTGCAGGAAGCGCAGGCGAAATGGTCCGCTCTGCGCGAGGCGCATCCGGCTGTCGAGCTCCACCTGATCGGGCAGTTGCAATCGAACAAGGCGGAGGATGCGGTGGCGCTGTTCGACTGCATCCACTCGCTCGACCGCCCGAGCCTGGTGAAGGCGCTGGCGAAAGCGATGGACAGGCAGGACCGGCGCGTGCCGTGCTTCGTGCAGGTCGATGTCGGCGAGGAGGAGCAGAAGGGCGGCGTGGCGGTGGCGGAGCTGCCCGGTTTCCTCGCCAAGGCGCGCGATGCCGATATCCCGCTCGCCGGGCTGATGTGCCTTCCGCCGATGGGAATCGAGCCTGCGCCGTTTTTCGCGCTGCTGGCGAAACTGGCCGACGATAACGGGCTCGACGGTCTGAGCATGGGCATGAGCGCGGATTACGAGACCGCGGTAATGCTCGGCGCGACACATGTGCGCGTCGGGACGGCGCTGTTCGGGGAGCGGGGGTAGTAGCACGTCATTCCGGCGAAAGTCGGGATCTTCTGCGGGAGTCCTTGTTTTTCGCACCCGCCTCCGCGGGTGCGTCCTCCGGTGCTATTCCTTCGCTCCCTACGGTCGCTACGGGCACCTACGGTCGGGCGGTCGCCCTCTGGCGCCGCTGGTCGCGGCGCGGTTGCGAGGGTGCGCCAGGTTCTTGGTCCAAGCATTGCAGGCCTGACCCGGAACCCGGACCAGGCCGACTGGCTTGGTAGGGTCCGGTCGGCGACCAGCCGACCGCGAGCGCACGCGCGCGAGCCGCAGGTGCCCCGCAGCGAAGCGGAGGGAATAGCACCGAGGACGCTCGCGCGGATGCGCGAGCATGAAACAAAAAAAGGGCGCCCCGCAGGACGCCCCTTTCTCGTTTCAGGCTTCGGCGCCGATCAGAACCTGCCGCGCACCGTCACGCCGTAGGTCCGCGGTTCGGCGAGGAAGGCCGAATAGGTCTGCTGCGGCGCGATGAACGGCGTGTTGAAGGCGACCTGCGTGTAGTCGGTGTCGAACAGGTTCGATACCCAGCCCTCGATCGAGAACGCGTCGGCGATATCGGTCACGCCGATGCGGCCGTTGACCACGATGTAGCCGTCCTGCTCCTTGCCGTAGAGCAGGTCAGAGCCGGTGTTGTAGTCGCCCGTCATGCGCGCATTGACGAAGAACAGTCCGCGCATCCCGCTCGACCCCAGCGGCGGGGTCCAGCTGAACGAGGAGGTCGCGGTCCATTCGGGCGCGTTCGACAGGTTGTCGCCCGGCAGCAGCCGCAGCGCCGGGTCGAGCGGGGTACCGCTGTCGTCGCCGATCAGGTCGTCCTCGTAGCTGGTGTCCGAATAGGTGATGCCGAGCGTCATCGCCACATCGGGGGTCGGGTTGAGCGAAGCCTCGATCTCGACGCCCTGCGCAATCACGCCGGGCTGGACGTCGTCCGACGAGCACGAGCCGGTGGTCGCGCTGGCATCGCCATCCGCTCCGCCGAGGTCGGTGCCGCAGGAATTGACGTTCTGCACCAGGAAGACCGAGCCGTTGAAGGTGTTCAGCTGGAAGTTGGTGAACTCCTGCCGGAACGCCGCCACGCTGAGGCTGAATTCGCGCGTCGCGTATTTGGCTCCGATCTCGAACGCGTCGACCGTTTCTTCCTCGAACTGGAGGTTGCCGACGTTGAGGTTGGCGACGTTGAGCGTCAGCGGGTTCGACAGCGCCGAGCGGTCGAGGTTGAAACCGCCGGCCTTGTAGCCGCGCGAATAGGACCCGTAGACCAGCAGGTCGGGGGTCGGCTTCCAGCTCAGCACCGCGGTGCCGGTCAACTCGTCCTCGTCACGCGTGTCGGAGACCGAGACGCCGTCGAGTTCGGAAGTCGAGTTGCCCTGGCACGACAGCGCGACGAGGCCGCCGGCCAGGCCGGCGAGAGCCGCATTCGACAGCAGCGGACCGAGCAGCGCACGGTTCGCCGGGCAGAAGGTGTTGTCGTTGGAGAAGGTCGCGTCGAAATCCTTGGTTTCGTTGGTGTAACGCAGCCCCAGGGTCAGATCGACCGTATCGGTGATGTGGACGATATTGTGCGTGAAGAACGCGAAGTTCTCGCTCGTCTGATTGTAGACGTCGCCCGTGCCGCCGAGATCGCGCACCTGCGCGAGATTGTTGATCCCGGCGATGATCAGCGGCGTCGCCGCACCGAAGGCGGGCGGGCCGAGCGTGCCGTCGATCGCGGCGATATTGGCGCCGAAGCAATTGGTCGCCGCCGGGTTGGCCAATGCGGGGTTGATCGCCAGCGCGATGCGGCAGTTCGCGAACGTACCGTATTGCGTGCCGAACCGCAGGTTGTCGCGCACCTGCAGGTCCTCATGCGCGTAATAGCCGCCGATCAGCCAGTCGAGCCGGCCGTCGAACGCATCGCCCTGCAGCCGCAATTCCTGCGTGAAGGTGCCGAACTCGCGCGCGCCGGCATTGTCGCCGGGGGCACGGTAGAGAATGTCGACCGTGGTGTAGTCGGTATCCGACGCCTGGTTGTTCGAATATTCGCGATAGGCGGTGATCGAGGTCAGCTCGACGCCGCCGAAATCCCAGTTGAGCTCGCCCGAAATCCCGTAATCCTCGGTCTCGCCGGCATAGGTGCGGCCCGAGGTCGGGTAGATGTTGCGGTTGAACGTGTCCTGGCTCAGCGCGCGCGGATCCTGGCCCAGTGCGAGCAGGATCGGGACGATCGGGTTGGAGGTGCTGGTCAGCGGCGCGCCGGTAGTCGGCGGGGTGAACGGGTCGAACCCCGCGCTCACGCGCGCACCCTGCGCGAGGCTCGGCTGGACGAAAGTCGCGGCGCAGCACGCCTCGTCCTTCTTCGAATAGTCGCCGACGAGGCGGAAGCTGACGTCGCTGCTCGGCTCGAACAGCAGCTGGCCGCGCACCAGGTAACGGTCGCGGTCGTTGACGTCGGTGCCGTTGGTGACGTCGGTGTAAAAGCCGTCGCGCTCGAAATAGACCCCGTCGACGCGCGCGGCAAGGAGCTGATTGACCGGCACGTTGACGCCGCCCTCGATGCGGATGGCGTCGTAATTGCCGTAGGTGAAGGCGGCGTGCCCGCCGAATTCGAATTCGGGCGGCGCGGTGTAGATGCTGATCAGGCCGGCCGAGGCATTGCGGCCGCCCAGCGTGCCCTGCGGACCGCGCAGGATCTCGACCCGGTCGATCGGGCCGAGCTCGCTCAGCGCATTGCCCGAACGCGAGCGGTAGACGCCGTCGACGAACACCGCGACCGAGCTTTCGAGGCCGGGATTGTCGCCGACCGTACCGATGCCACGAATACGCGCCGAGCCGTTGGCCTCGTTGCCGGTCGAGGACACCAGCAGCGACGGCGCGACCTGGTTCAGTTCGCGAATATCGTTGGCGCCCGATTTCTCGAGCAAGTCGCCCGAAACGACGTTGACCGAGACGGGCACGTCGGAGACCGACTGCTCGCGGCCCTGCGCGGTGACGACGATGATATTGTCGTCGTCGAAATCGTCTTCTTCGACCGCGGCGGCATCGGTATCCTGCGCGAGGGCCGCCTGCGGCAGCAGCATCACGCTTGCGCCGGCCAATGCCAGAGCGCGCAGGGAAACAGTGTGGGAAACGGGGGTTTTCATCAGGCTCTCCTCTCCAAAAGACCTTTACGTGCCCGTTAAGTGACAAGGCAGCGAAAGCAAACACGCAATTCCACAAACCGCGGAATTCCGCCGATCAGTGTTGCTATTATGCGTCTTCCAGCTCGGCCTGCCGCCGGTCGCTCGCCGCATCGAGCAGCGCCGCCTCGATCGCGTCGAGCCGGTCCTTGGCCTCCACTTTCGAGCCGAGCAGGTCGGTAACGTAGAAGGTGTCGACCGCGCGCTCGCCATAGCCGGTGATATGCGCCGACTGGACCACCAGCCGGCTTTCGAACAGCGCGCGCGCGAGCCGGTTGAGCAGCGCCGACCGGTCGCGCGCGATCACCTCGATGACGGTGAAATGGTTCGAGGCGTCGTTGTCGAACAGCACGCGCGGGCGGACCTCGAACGCCTTCGAGCGGCTGATCGGGAGCGGGCGCTGGGCGAGCCGGGGCACCAGTTCGATACGGTTGGCGAGCGCGTCGCCGATCGATTTCTCGATCCGCTCCAATTGCTGCGGCTCGCGGAACGGGCGCCCCTGCGCGTCCTGGACGAGGAAATTGTCGACCGCCCAGCCGGTGCTGCCGGTATGGATGCGCGCGTCGATGATGCTCGCCCCGGTCAGGTGGATGCCGCCCGCGATACGGTAAAACAGCCCCGGATGGTCGGCCGCGATCACGGTCACCAGCGTCGCGCCGCGCGCGGGATAGACCTCGCAATGGACCGACAGCTGGTGCTCGAGCTCGCGCGCGACCGAATACTGGACCAGATTGAGCGCGACGATGTCTTCGGGCTCGGCGATCCAGTAGGCGTCGCCGAGGACCCGTTCGAGTTCGTCGACCAGTCCCGCGCGCTCTCCGAGCAGCTCGCGCACCGCCTCCTTTTTCGCCGCGACGCGCTGCTGGCGGCCATGCTTCATGTGACCGAGCCGCAGCCGCTCCTGCGCCGCATCGTAGAGATCGCCGATCAGCTGGCGCTTCCAGCTGTTCCACGTCCCCGGCCCGACCGCACGGATATCGACCACGGTCAGCACCAGCAGGTTGCGCAGCCGCTCGAGCGTCTGCACCTCGGCAACGAAATCCTCGATCGTCTTGGGGTCGGTCAGGTCGCGCTTCTGCGCGGTCGAACTCAGCAGAAGGTGATAGCGCACCAGCCACGCGACCAGCTCGGTCTCGTGTTCGTCGAGCCCGAAACGCGGGCACAATTCCTCCGCCACCTCGGCGCCGAGCACCGAATGGTCGCCGCCGCGCCCCTTGGCGATATCGTGCAGCAGCACCGCGACGTAGATCGCGCGGCGCGATTTGAGCTTGTGGATCAGTTTCGACGAGCGCGGGTGATCCTCCTGCAACTCGCCGCGCTCGATCTTCGACAGCAGGCCGATCGCGCGGATAGTGTGCTCGTCGACCGTGTAGTGGTGGTACATGTCGAACTGCATCTGCGCGTTGACCTTGCCGAAATCGGGCACGAAGCGGCCGAACACGCCCGCCTCGTTCATCCAGCGCAGTGCGGTCTCGGGATCGTTGCGCCCGGCGAGCAGCTCGAGGAACAGCGCATTGGCGCGCGCGTCCTCGCGCACTTCGTCCCTGATCAGCGCCGCGTCGCGATTGGCCTGGCGCATGGTCTGCGGGTGGACTTCGAGCCCCTCCGCCTCGGCCAGCCGGAAGATCTCGACGAGGCGGACCGGGTCGTCGCGGAACCAGTCGTCGCCCGGCGCGGCGATCCTGCCGCCGAACACGCGATAGCCCTTGAACTCGCGCGGCTTGGGCCGGAAGCCGGCAAGCAGGCCGCGGCGCGCGCTCTTCTGCGCGAACTGCTCGTCGATATGCGCGAGGAACACGCCGGTCAGGCTGCCGACGCGCTTCGCCTGGAGGAAGTAGAATTGCATGAAGCGCTCGACCGCGCTCTTGCCGGGGCGGTCGGCGAAATTCATCCGCTCGGCGATCTGGCGCTGGAGGTCGAAGGTCAACCGGTCCTCGGCGCGCCCGGTGATCGTGTGAAGGTGGCAACGCACCGCCAGCATGAACCCTTCGGCGCGGCGGAAGGAGCGGTATTCGGCGCGCGTGAACAGGTCGACATCGACCAGTTCGGCCGCGCTGCGCACGCGGTGGATATACTTGCCGATCCAGTACAGCGTGTGGAGATCGCGCAAGCCCCCCTTGCCGTCCTTGACGTTGGGCTCGACGACGTAGCGGCTGTCGCCCATCCGCTTGTGCCGCGCGTTGCGCTCATCGAGCTTCTCCGACACGAATTGCCGCTCGGTGCCGTGCGCGACCTCGGCCCAGAAGCGCCGCCGCGCCTCCTCGTAGAGCGGCTTCTCGCCCCACAGATAGCGTCCCTCCAGCAGCGCGGTGCGGATGGTCAAATCGTCCTTTGCCATCCGCACCATGTCGTCGGGGGTGCGGCTCGAATGGCCGACCTTGAGGCCGAGGTCCCACAGGAAATACAGCATCGCCTCGATCACCTGCTCGCACCACGGCGCGTTGCGGGTCGGGGTGAGGAAGGCGATGTCGACGTCCGAATGCGGCGCCATCTCGGCGCGGCCGTAGCCGCCGACCGCCATGATCGTCAGGTGCTCGGCGGAGGAGCGGTTGGCGACGGGGAAGACGTGCGCGACGACGTGATCGTGGATCAGCCGCACCAGCTGGTCGACCAGGAAGGCGTGCCCGCCAGCGCATTCGTGCCCGGCCGAGGGCTTGTCCTCGAGCCGCGCGGCGAGTTCCGCGCGCCCCTGTTCCAGCGCATCCTTGAGCAGCGCGACGATCGGCTTGCGCGCCGCCTCGCCATGCTCCTCGACCAGCGCCGCGATCTGCTCCGCGAGCGCGCGCCGGTCGACGATGGCGCGCTGGTCGGGGAGATTCTGCCGGTTCACGCCTCTAGCAAATCGCCCGCGAACTGCTTGCGCACGGTCCGCTTGTCGATCTTCTGCGTGCCGAGCCGCGGCAGCGCCCCGGTCGCGCGCCAGATATGCTCGGGCAGCGGCACCTTGAACGGCGCAAGCCTGGTCAGCATGAACGCGCGCAGATCTTCGGGCGAGAGGTCGTGGCCGTCCTTGGGCAGGTAGACTGCCGCCGGGACCTCGCCCATACGCTCGTCGGGCAGGCCGAACACCGAGCATTCGGCGACCGCCTCGTGCTCGTAGATCCCGCCCTCGACCTCGGGGCAGGCGATGTTCTCGCCGCCGCGGATGATGATGTCCTTCTTGCGGTCGACGATGAACAGGTAGTCGTCCTCGTCGAGATAGCCGAGATCGCCGGTGCGGAAATAGCCGTTGCCGGTGAACGCCGCAGCGGTCGCTTCGTCGTTCTTCCAGTAGCCGCGGAAATTGGCGACGGTGCGGATGCAGACCTCGCCGACCGAGCCTTGCGCGCATGCGTTGCCATTGTCGTCGAGGATGGCGAGATCGACCAGCGGACGGCTGGCGCGCCCGGTCGAGCCCGGCTTGGCGATGTAGTTCTCGTTGAAATTGCCGCAGCCGATGCCGTTGGTCTCGGTCAGGCCGTAGCCGAGCAGCGGGAAGCCTTCGGGGAAGGCCTCCTTGATCTTGGTGACGTGCTCGACCGGGCGCGGCGCACCGCCCGCGGCGAAGCTCTTGCACGAAGTCGTGTCGAAGCTGTCGCGCTCGGGATGCGTCGCGATCTCGTAGCTCATCAGCGGCACGCCAACGAAATAGCTGACCTGCTCGGCCTCGATCAGCCGCAGTGCCTCGCGCGCGTCCCATTTGGGCATCAGCACCAGCTTGCGCGCGATGCCGTAGCTCTGCAGGAACAGCGGCACTTCGCCGGTGACGTGGAACAGCGGCACCGCAATCAGCGCGCAGGGCTGCGCGCTGACATCCTCGCCGCGGCCCTCCATCAACAGCTTGGCCATCGCGCTCTGCGAGATATAGCTCATCACTCCGCTCACCACCCCGCGATGGTCGCTCCACGCGCCCTTCGACTGGCCGGTCGATCCCGAGGTGTAGAGAATGGTGGCGTGATCGTCCGGGCCAAGCTGGCCGAGCATCGCCATCGCCGTATCGCCTTCCGCCCACACATGCGACAGGCCGACCTGCGGCGCGTCGTCGTGCTCGATCAGCACCACCTTGGCATCGTGGTCGGTCCCTTCGAGCCGCGCCGCGCGGCCGGCATCGGCCAGCACGAGGTCGCATTCGGCGAGGCGGATGCCGTAGGCGAGCTCGTCGCCGGTCCAGAACCCGTTGAGCAGGGTGGCGCAGCCGCCAGCCATCACGATGCCCATATAGGCGACGATCCAGTTGGCCGAATTGCGCGCCGCGATGCCGACGCGGTCGCCCTTTTCAACGCCGTGATGCTGCGCCAGCCCCGCCGCGACATGGCTCGCCGCCTGCCAGCATTCGCCGAAGGTCAGCCTGATCTCGCCGTCGACGAGGAAGGTCAGGTCCTTATGCTCGTTGCAGAAATGCGCGAAATAGTGCGCCAGGCTCGGCGGCGCGCCCTTGAACGCGGGCATTTCGACGCCGCCGAATTGCGGATGCGCGTAATCAACCGTTTCGAAGGGCTGGCCGGGTTGGGTCAGGACCCCGATGATTCGCTCGAGATCGTTGTCCAGTTCGGTCGGCATGTATCCTCTCTCTCCTGTCGCTCGCCGCTACGGCATTGCGGATTTGTCCGCCTCGCATGCCTGAGCGGGGTTTCGCACCCGGTCGCGCTATGCCAAAAGCCGCGCAATTCCGCGCCCTCGGGGGCTCCACTGCATCTAGGGGGTTCACACCTTGCTGTCACTACTCGCAGCCGCAGCGGCAACCACCGCCACCGGCGAGCCGGCGCCGATCCAGTGGGTCGAGCTCGGCCTGACCGAGGGGATCGACCTCGGCTTCTTCACGCTGCGCTGGTATTCGCTCGCCTATCTCGCCGGGATCGTGCTCGGCTACTGGCACCTGACCCGGATGGTGAAGGCGCCCGGCGCACCGCTGGCGCAGCGCCATGCCGAGGACCTGTTCTTCTACTGCACGCTCGGTATCATCCTCGGCGGGCGGCTCGGCTATGCGATGTTCTACAAACCCGGCCTGTTCGTCGGCTTCGACGGCGACGGCTTCGTCAGCTGGGAGCTGCTGCGGCTGTGGGACGGGGGCATGAGCTTCCACGGCGGCGTGCTCGGCGTGCTCGTGGCGATCACCTGGGTGTGCTGGCGCGGCGAGCTCAAATTCCTGCGCATCGCCGATTACATCGCGGTGTGCGTGCCGTTCGGCATGCTGTTCGGGCGGCTGGCGAATTTCGTCAACGGCGAGCTGTGGGGCCGCGGCCCGACCGAGGTGCCGTGGGCGATGGAATTCTGCGATGTCCGCTACACGCCCGGCGTCGAATGCATGACGAGCGGCATCGCGCGCCATCCCTCGCAGCTCTACCAGGCCGGGCTCGAGGGGCTGGCGATGATAGTCGTCATGCTGCTGCTGTTCTGGATGACCCGCGCGCGCTACCGGCCCGGCCTGCTGGTCGGCGTGTTCACCTTCGGCATGGGGCTGGCGCGCTTCGTCAACGAATTCTTCCGCCAGCCGGACGCGCATCTGCAATGGGTGGTCGAGGATTACGGCCTGTCGATGGGCCAGTGGCTGACCATCCCGATGCTGCTGGTCGGCCTGTTTTTCGTCTTCCGCGCGCTGCGGCGGCCCGAACTGGCGAGCGGCAAGGCCGCCCCTGCGAAAGGTGAACCCGCACCCGAATGAGTATGGTGGCATGAGCGACGACGACGCTCCGCTCGGCGACATCTTCCGCCGGCTGATCCGCAACACCGGCCCGATCTCGCTCGCCCAGTTCATGGGCGAGAGCAATGCGCGCTACTATTCGGGCAAGGACCCGCTCGGCGCGACGGGCGATTTCGTCACCGCGCCCGAAATCAGCCAGATGTTCGGCGAGCTGATCGGGTTGTGGTGCGCCGATATCTGGATCCGCGCCGGGCGCGAGGAGCCGGTGCATTACGTCGAACTCGGCCCCGGCCGCGGCACGCTGGCGAAGGACGCGCTACGTGCCGCCGCGCGCTACGGCTTCGAGCCGCGGGTCCATTTCGTCGAAACCTCGGGTGCGCTCAAGGACATCCAGCTCGAAACCATACCCGAGGCGATCTGGCACGACGACCTGTCGAGCGTGCCGGTGGAAGGACCGATCCTGCTGGTCGCCAACGAATTCCTCGACGCGTTGCCGGTGCGCCAGCTGGTGCGCGGGGCGGAGGGCTGGCGCGAGCGGATGGTCGCGCTCGACGGCGAGGATTTCGTCTTCGTCGCCGGATCGCAACCGATGGAGGGCGCGGTGCCCGCCGACTGGCGCGAGGCGCAGCAGGGCACCATCCTCGAAACCTCGCCCGCCGCTTCGTCGGTGGTCTACGAGGTCGCCGGGCGGCTCGCCGACCAGCGCGGCGCCGCGCTGTTCATCGATTACGGCCCGCCCGAGACGCGCGCCGGGTCGACACTGCAGGCGGTGGCGAACCACCAAAAGGTCGATCCCTTCGCGGCGCCGGGCCGCGCCGACCTGACCGCGCATGTCGATTTCGCCACGCTCGCGCGCGTGGCCGTCTCGCGCGAGGCGAAGCATCTCGGCACGGTGACGCAGGGCGAGTGGCTGCGCGCGCTCGGCATCGAGACCCGCGCCGAGGCGCTGATCAAGCGCGCCCCGCACCTGCGTGAGGAAATCGGCCTCGCGCGCGACCGGCTGATCGCCGACGACCAGATGGGACTGCTGTTCAAGGTGATGGGCCTCGCCTCGGCCGACTGGCCCGACGGGGTGGGGTTCGGCGAGAACTAACGGCCGATCTCCCCCGCCAGCCAGCGCGCCGCCTGCGCCGGGGTCCATTTTTCCTCGTCGCGGTCGACCGCGAGATTGGCCTCGCGCATCGTTGCGACATCGATCGCGCCCAGCAGCGGTTCGAGCGCCGCCTTCAGCCGCGCATTGCCGGCATGTTCGGGTGCCAGCAGCACGAAGGTGTCGTAGGCGGGGAACGCCCCCTGCGGATCGGCCAGGATCGTCAGCCCGTCGGCGGCGATGCGGCCGTCCGACGTGTAGGCCGAGATCACATCCGCCTCGCCCGAGCGCAGCGCGTTGTACATGAAGGTCGGCGAGAAATTGCGCGTGCTGCCGAAGCGCAACCCGTAGGCCTCGCGCACCGCGATCCATTCTGGCCGTTCGAAGAATTCGGGATCGCCGCCGATGGTCATACCCGGTGCCGCGGCAGCAAGATCGGCGATGCTTTCGATACCGCGCGCGGCCGCCGCATCGGCGCGCATCGCCAGCCCGTAGGCGTTTTCGAAGCCGAGCCGCCCGAGCACATGCGCGCCGCTCGTCTCGCGCTCCCATTGCACGATTTCGGCATACATCGCGTCGCGGCCGGGATTGTCGGTCCGCTGCATCTGGTTGGTCCAGATCGTGCCGGTGTAATCGATCGAAATGTCGATCGCGCCGGTGGTGACCGCGTTGTGCACCACCGCCGAGCCGAGCCCGTCGCGATATTCGACCGTGAAGCCCGCATCCTCGAGCCGCTGGCCGATCAGCTGGGCGAGAATATATTGTTCGGAGAAACCCTTCGCGCCGATCACGATCGTGTCGTCGTCAGCCGGGGCGCGCAGCGTCCACGCCGAGGCGGCAATGCCGAGAACGGCCACCGCGAGCCCGCCCCACACCATCCAGCGCCGCCGTTCGCGAAAGCCGCGCTCGACCGCGCCGAGCAGCGCGTCGGCGACCAGCGCGAGGCCCGCGCTGGCGAGGCAGCCGGCGAGCACCAGCGCCCAGTTCTGCGTCTGCAGGCCGGCAAAGATCGGGTCGCCGAGGCTCGGTTGGCCGATCGTGGTCGACAGCGTCGCCGCACCGATCGTCCACACCGCCGCCGTACGGATTCCGGCCATCACATAGGGTGCGGCGAGCGGGGCCTCGACCAGCCGCAATTTCTGCCACGCGGTCATACCCACGCCGTCCGCCGCCTCGAGCACGCCCGCCGCCATATGCTCGCGCGCGGTGACCGCGTTCCTGAGGATCGGTAGCAGCGCGTAGAGCGCCAGCGCGAGCAATGCGGGGAGGAAGCCGAGCGTCGGCAGCCCCTCGCCGAACACCGCGCGCAGACTGAGCAGGATCGGGAAGAACAGCGCCAGCAGCGCCAGCGCGGGGATCGTCTGCACCAGGCTGGCGAAGCCGAGCGTGACGCGCGCGACGGGCGGCGAGCGGCTCGCCCATACCGCCAGCGGCAGTGCCACCGCGATCCCGAGCGCGATCGCGCTGGCTGCCAGCAGCACATGCGCGGCGAGCTGGTCGCCGAGACCGAGCAGGATGGGCCAGATATCGCTCACGCTTCGAGCTCGGCGATCGCATCGGCCTGGTCGCGCGGCACTGCCACCAGCCCCTGCGCCACATCGCCGCCCCGGCCCGCGAGCAGCCCGCGCGGGGTCTCGTCGGCGACGATCCGGCCTGCGTCCATTACCAGCACGCGGTCGGCGAGCAGCAGCGCCTCGGCCATGTCGTGGGTGACCATCACCGTAGTCAGCCCCAGCCGGTCGTGCAGCGCGCGCACGCGCTTGCCGAGCGCGTCGCGGGTGACGGGGTCGAGCGCGCCGAACGGCTCGTCCATCAGCAGCAGGTGCGGCTCGCTCGCCAGCGCGCGCGCGACCCCGATCCGCTGGCGCTGGCCGCCCGACAGCTCGTGCGGCATCCGGCCCGCATGGCTTCCGTCGAGCTCGACCAGTTCGAGCAGTTCGTCGATCCGCGCGCGCGGCAGGGGCGATCCGGCAAGGCGCGGCCCGATGCCGATATTCTCGGCGACATTCATATGCGGGAACAGCCCGATGCCCTGGAACACGTAGCCGATCCGGCGGCGCAGCGCCGGCGCGGGCAGCGCGGCAATATCCTCGCCTTCGAACAGCACCCGGCCCTCGCCCGGCTCGACCAGCCGGTTGGCGGTCTTGAGCAGCGTCGACTTGCCCGAACCCGACGCACCGACCAGCGCGACGAAGCTCTCCGGCGCAATTCCCAGCTCGACGCCGTCGACCGCGGTCACCTCGCCGAAGTGGCGCGTGACCCGCTCGAACTGCAATATGGCCACTTGTTCCTGCCCCATCGCGCCCACCCTAGCGGACGCAGTTCGCAGCGATAGGGGTCAGCTGGAGATTGCGCTCAGCGGGACGCACAGGTCGACATCGACCCCGTCCTTCGCCCAGCGCCGTTCGATCGTTCCCTGCAGCTGGTTTTCGACCGACATCTTGACCAGCCGCGAGCCGAAACCCTCGTCGGCATCGGGAGCCGGCGGCGGACCGCCACGCTCGCACCAGCGCATCGTCACCGTCCCTTCCTCGCGATCGTGTTCGATTTCGATGCGGATGGTGCCGGTGTCGTTCGACAGCGCGCCGTATTTGGCCGAATTGGTCGCCAGCTCGTGGAATACCAGCGCCATCGGGGTCGCCGCGCGCGCGCCGATCTCGCAATCCTCGCCGGCGATCGCGATCCGCTGGTCCCCCTCGCTGCGATAGGGCGCCATCAGCTCCTCGATCAGCCCGATCAGCATGTCGCTCTTGCGGCCGTCGAACGGGCGGACGTAGTCGTGCGCGCGGCCGAGCGCGCGGATCGCTTCGGTCAGCTCGTCGGCGAAGGGCCTGGCCTCGGGCAGCTTGCGCGCGCGCAGTGCGACGAGGCCCGCGACGACCGCGAAGATGTTCTTGATCCGGTGCGACAATTCGCGCGCGAGCAGGTCGCGCTGGTCCGAGGTGCGGCGCGAGGCGTCGATATCGGTGACGGTGCCGAACCAGCGGACGATGTCCCCGCCGCGATTGCGCAGCGGCTGCGCGCGGCTGAGCACCCAGCGCCAGTCGCCCGATACATGCTTCATCCGGTATTCGCTCTCGAACGAGGTTTCGTCCCTCACCGCGCGTGCCCACCGTTCGAGCGCGTCGTCCTGGTCGTCGGGGTGCAGGAACGGGCTCCATCCGTCGGCGTCGACCGGGCCCTTGCTGCCGGTGAATTCGCGCCAGCGGGCATTGTAGTAGTCGAACCGGCGCTCGCCGTCGCAGGACCACGCGATGTCGGGGATAGCATCGGCCATCAGCGCGAGCTGGCGGTCGGCTTTCGCCTGCCTCTCGTCGGCCTCGAGCACCTCGCGGCGATAGCGCAGACGCCGCATCACCGCCGCAGCCAGCGTTTCGAGCCCTTCACTCTGCAACTCGCTCAATCCATCCGCGCGCGGCTCGGTGTCGATCACGCACAGCGAGCCGAGCGGCGCGCCCTCGTGGCTGATCAGCGGCGCGCCGGCGTAGAAACGGATATGCGGATGCCCGGTGACCAGCGGATTGCCCGAGAAGCGTTCGTCCTCGCGCGCGTCGGGCACCACCATCGGGCGCGGCTGGAGCATGGCGTGCGCGCAGAACGAGGTCGGGCGCGGCGTCTCGCGCTCTTCCAGCCCCGTACGCGCGAGGAAGCGCTGGCGCTCCTCCTCGACCAGCGAGACCAGCGCGACGGGCGCCTCGCACAGCTTCGCGGCAAACCCGGTGATCTGCGCCAGCTCGGGATCGTCCTCGAGCGCATCGAGCCCGTAGGCGGCGAGAACCGACGCGCGCGATTCCTCGTCGCACAGCGCAGGGGCTGGCGGAGCCCCCGGGGGCCAGGGTGAGAGGTCGTCGGTTCCCATCGCGCGGCGTCGGCGGGTTGTAGAGCGTTTCCAAGGAATATCATAGCATTTTCACAGGAAACTTAATCCGTCGTTTATCATGGCGCTTTCGCGGTTTGCCGCGTGGCATGCGCCCCGCTATGCGCTGTGCGACACATTGAGGAGCAGCCATGCGCGCCACCCCCGATTTCGATTTCCAGCTCGGCGAATCGGCCGAGATGATCCGCGAGAGCGTCGCCCGTTTCGCCGACGAACAGATCGCCCCGCTGGCCGAAAAGGTCGACCGCGAAGACTGGTTTCCGCAGGAATTGTGGCCCGCCATGGGCGAGCTCGGGCTGCACGGCATCACGGTGGAAGAGGAGTTCGGCGGGCTCGGGCTCGGCTATCTCGAGCACGTGATCGCGGTCGAGGAAGTCAGCCGCGCCTCCGCCTCGGTCGGGCTTTCCTACGGTGCGCATTCGAACCTGTGCATCAACCAGATCCGCCGCTGGGGGAACGACGAGCAGAAGGCGAAATACCTGCCCAAGCTGATCAGCGGCGAGCATGTCGGCAGCCTTGCGATGAGCGAAGCGAGCGCGGGATCTGACGTGGTCTCGATGAAGCTCAAGGCCGAAGAAGTGCAGGGCGGCTATATCCTCAACGGGACCAAGTTCTGGATCACCAATGCGACCCATGCCGATACGCTGGTGGTCTATGCCAAGACCGCGCCCGAAGCCGCCAGCCGCGGCATCACCGCCTTCCTGATCGAGAAAGGCATGCCCGGTTTCTCGATCGGCCAGAAGATCGGCAAGATGGGTATGCGCGGCAGCCCCACCGCCGAGCTGGTGTTCGACGATTGCGAGGTGCCCGAGGAGAACGTGATGGGCCCGCTGCACGGCGGCGTGGGCGTGCTGATGAGCGGGCTCGACTACGAGCGCGTGGTGCTCGCCGGGCTGCAGCTCGGGGTGATGCAGGCCTGCCTCGACACGGTGATTCCCTATCTTCGCGAGCGCAAGCAGTTCGGCAAGCCGATCGGATCGTTCCAGCTGATGCAGGCCAAGGTGGCGGACATGTATGTCGCGCTGCAATCGGCGCGCGCCTATACCTATGCGGTGGCCAAGGCGTGCGATGCCGGGCAGACGACTCGCTTCGACGCGGCGGGCGCAATCCTGCTCGCGAGCGAGAACGCCTTCCGGGTGGCGGCGGAAAGCGTGCAGGCGCTGGGCGGGGCGGGCTACACCACCGACTGGCCGGTCGAGCGTTACCTGCGCGACGCGAAACTGCTCGACATCGGCGCCGGGACCAACGAGATCAGGCGGATGCTGATCGGACGCGAGCTGATCGGCGCGGCGGGATAAGCGAGGCCGAGGGACAAACCGTTGTGAGAACGCCTTCGCCCGATCTGCCCAAGCCGCTCAGCCAGGAACCCGACCTGACCGGCGTCGATATCGAATCGCTGCCGGTCGCGCCGCCCGATCCGTTGCGCGAACTGTACCCCCCGGCCTCGCTCGGGCTGTGGACCGTGGGCACGGTCGAGGAGACCGTCGGCCAGGGCTACTGGAGCGGGCTGCACCGGGTGTTCGGCATGGTCGTGCTGATGCGCCGCAACGAGATGTGGATGTCGATCGCGCCGATGGAAATCGAAAGCCAGCAGATCGGGGTCGACGCCTCGCGCGGCCATGTGGTGATCTTCGGGCTGGGGCTGGGCTGGGCCGCGGCAATGAGCGCACTCAAGCCCGAGGTCGAGAAGGTGACGGTGGTCGAGGCCGACCGGGCGGTGCTGGCCCTGCACGAGCGCCTCAAGCTGTTCGAGCGCCTGCCCGGCAATGCGGGGGAGAAGGTCCACCTCGTCCACGGCGATGCCGGATCGTGGCGGCCGTGGGGCGAGCATGTCGACCTGCTGATCCCCGATATCTGGCTCGAAATGGTCAGCATGCATCGCGCCGAGAGCGTCCACAACATGCAGCGCCGGGTGCGCGCGGAACAGGTCTATTTCTGGTCGCAGGAACTCGAACTGGCGCGCTACGCCGCGCGCGAGGAGATCTATCTCGACGATGCCGGGATCGCCGAACTGGGCGAGGCGTGGGGCCTGCCGCTGGCGGGGCCGGGCACGACCGACTATGCCAAGCGGACGCGCGACGCGGCGCGGCAATGGATCAAGGGGCGCTGGCTGCCGCGGACGCAGGTGCCGGACTATCTGCGCAGCGAAGCCGACGATTATCTCGAACGGCACGGATCGAAAGGGTAGGGGCACGGTTATGTCGGACGGACATGCGAAGCGCGGCACGCCCGACCGCCACGCTGATCGAATCGCAGGAATTGCCCGCGGGAGAAGTCATGCTTGAACAGTTC
Source organism: uncultured Altererythrobacter sp. (assembly GCA_913055875.1). Taxonomy (GTDB): domain Bacteria; phylum Pseudomonadota; class Alphaproteobacteria; order Sphingomonadales; family Sphingomonadaceae; genus CAJXJY01. The sequence continues at coordinate 428,045 of CAJXJY010000001.1, read as the reverse complement.
ACTCAGCCCCCTGCCCTGCACGGGAGTGCGATCAACATGCGCGAGGTCGATATCGAGAATCTGCCGGTCGCACCCGACGATCCGTTGCGCTCCTATTACCGTCCGCTCGCAACCGGGGCGTGGTCGCTGCGCGTGCTGCCGGTGGCGGTGTGCGAGGGCTATTTCACCGGGCTGCAGGTGGTGAACGGGCTGGCCTTGCTGATGCGCCGGCAGGACGTGTGGATGTCGGTCACACCGCTCGAGACCGAAAGCCAGCAGATCGGGGTCGATCTCGCCCACGGCCATGTCGCTATCTTCGGCCTCGGCATGGGCTGGGCGGCGGCGGCGAGCGCGATGCGGCCCGAAGTCGACAAGGTCACCGTGGTCGAGATGGACGACGAGATTCTCGCGCTGCACGAGACACTGGGGCTGTTCGAACGGCTCCCGGATGGCGTCGGCGAGAAGATCGAGATCGTCCACGCCGACGCGCTCGAATGGAAGCCCGACAGCCCGGTCGACCTGCTGGTGCCCGATATCTGGCTCGACATGGTCAGCTGGGGCCGCGCCGAGGAGGTGCACGACATGCAGGACAATGTCGGCGCCGAAGCGGTCTATTTCTGGGGACAGGAGCTCGAACTGGCGCGGCACGCGGTACTCAAGGGCCGCGCGCTCGACGATGCCGGGCTCGCCGAAACCGCGACCGAATTCGACCTTCCGCTCGTCGGGCTCGATACGCCCGACTACGCCGCCCGCACGCGCATCGCGACGAAACAATGGATGAAGGGCCGCTGGCTCGAAGGCACCGAAGTGCCGGAAGATCTGCGCCATCCCGACTACGACGGGGCGCAAGCCGAGTGACGGTGGAGGAATTTCGCGCCGGATTGGCCCCGGACAGGCTCGCAGCGGTCGATGCGCTGCGTGCGATCGCCGCCACAGCGGGTCCCGAGCTGGTCGAGACGATCAAGTGGAATGGCCCCAATTACGCGCTCGACGGCGAGGACCGCATCACGCTCGGGCTCGACCGCAAGGGTGGCGTCCGCGCCGTGCTCCACCGCGGCGCGAAGACGAAGGAAACCGCCGGCTTTTCCTTCGACGACCCCGACGGGCTGGCGAGCTGGCCCGCGCCCGACCGGGGCGTGGTGACGCTCGCGGGCACCACCGAAATCGCGGCGCAGCACGACAAGCTGCGCGACCTGTTCAGCCGCTGGCTCGAGGCAAATCCATGACTGCACCCGTACTCTCATCGCAACTCGACCGCGAAAGCGCCGAAGCCAAAGCGCGCTTCGAGCACAACAAGGGGCTCGCCGAAGACCTGCGCGCCTGCGTTGCCGAGGCTGCCCAGGGCGGCTCGGAGCGGCATCGCGAACGCCATGTTTCGCGCGGCAAGCTGCTGCCGAGGGAACGCGTCGAGCGGCTGCTCGACCCGGGCTCGCCCTTCCTCGAGATCGGCCAGCTCGCCGCCAACGGGATGTACGAGGGCGATGTGAACGGCGCCTCGATGATCGCCGGGATCGGGCGCGTTTCGGGCCGGCAGTGCATGATCGTGTGCAACGATCCGACGGTGAAGGGCGGTTCCTACTACCCGATGACTGTCAAGAAGCACCTGCGCGCGCAGGAGATCGCGCAGGAGAACCGGCTGCCCTGCATCTACCTCGTCGACAGCGGCGGGGCGAACCTGCCCTACCAGGCCGAGGTGTTCCCCGACCGCGAGCATTTCGGGCGCATCTTCTTCAACCAGGCCAACATGTCGGCGCTCGGCATCCCGCAGATCGCCTGCGTGATGGGAAGCTGCACCGCGGGCGGAGCCTATGTGCCGGCGATGTCCGACGAGACGGTAATCGTGCGCGAACAGGGCACCATCTTCCTCGCCGGCCCGCCGCTGGTGAAGGCCGCGACGGGGGAGGAGATCAGCGCCGAGGATCTGGGCGGCGGCGATCTCCACGCGAAGAAGAGCGGCGTGGTCGACCATCTCGCCGAGAACGACGAGCACGCGCTCACCATCGTGCGCGACATCGTCAGCCATCTGGGCGCGAACACGCAGGCGGCCACGGATGTCGAGTTGCGCGATCCGCGTCCGCCCAAGTTCGACGCCGAAGACCTCTACGCGATCGTCCCCGAGGACGTGCGCGCGCCCTACGACGTGCACGAGGTGATCGCGCGGATCGTCGACGGCAGCGAATTCCACGAGTTCAAGGCGCAGTTCGGTTCGACGCTGGTATGCGGCTTCGCGCATATCTGGGGCATGCCGGTGGCGGTGCTCGCCAATAACGGCGTGCTGTTTTCCGAAAGCGCGCAGAAGGGTGCGCATTTCATCGAACTCGCCTGCCAGCGGCGCATCCCGCTGCTGTTCCTGCAGAATATTTCGGGCTTCATGGTCGGCGGCAAGTACGAGGCCGAGGGGATCGCCAAGCACGGCGCCAAGCTCGTCACCGCGGTCGCCACCGCGACCGTGCCCAAGATCACCGTGGTGATCGGCGGCAGCTTCGGCGCGGGCAATTACGGCATGGCGGGGCGTGCCTATTCCCCCCGCTTCCTGTTCACCTGGCCCAATGCGCGGATCAGCGTGATGGGCGGCGAGCAGGCCGCCAGCGTGCTGGCGACGGTCCACCGCGACGCGGACACCTGGACGCCCGAGCAGGAAGAGGAATTCAAGGCCCCGATCCGCCGGAAATACGAAGACGAGGGCAACCCCTATTACGCCACCGCGCGGCTGTGGGACGACGGGGTGATCGACCCGGTCCAGACGCGCGACGTATTGGGGCTGGCCTTCGCCGCGACGCTCGAAGCGCCGATCGCCGAGCGGCCGGCGTTCGGGGTGTTCAGGATGTAGTATACACTTGTTGCGCTTGCTCTGGGCGGGAGGCCATGCGAAGCAGGATTGAGAGGAATCAAAATGTTTAGCGCAGCCATCATTTTTGTCGCCGCTCAATTTTCGCCCTTTATTGTTGTTGATCGTGCCGACCCAATTACCGACGAACGGCAATTGGCCATTGTAACCGTCGCTGACGACAATATGCTTGCTATAGGATGTTCCGAGGTAGGCGAAGGGCAGATATTTATCAGGTTCATTCCGGAACGATATTATGGTCCCGGGCCCGATGGGATAATCTGGGAGCCAAATCTAATCTATCGGTTTGGCAGGGAGCAGCCGGAAAAGACCGAATGGTATTTCTCTGAAGACTATATCGAGCTTGGTTTTCTTTGGAGTCCGAACAAGGCTAAAGCAGAATTTCTGCACGCTCTTAGTCAGAATGATCGTCTAGTATTACGATACGAGGCCAGACAAGGTGATCAAGAGACGCTTGTGATCAACTATCAGCTGAATAATGAACAGCTTTCTGGAATTATTCGTAAATGTCAGCCCAAGCGGGTGACCCAATATCTGGAAGAGTGGAAATCTCCGGCGCTCGTTCCTGCGGCAAGCTGATACAACGGCAACTGGGTGCCGAGGACATATGGTCAGCATATAACGGGTCGAAAGTCGCACCAGGTTTCCACGCTTCTTGGGCAAGGTTAACGCCTCGCCGCATTTTTGCCTTTTTTCGGAAACCCACAGCGATCTCCTTCGTTCAGGCGCCATCGAAGGAGATAATTTCATGCGCAAATACACCATCCTGCTCGCCGCCGCACCGCTCGCCATGCTGGCCGCCTGCGGCGACGATGCCGAAGAACCGGTGGAGCCCGCCGACACCGAGATGACCGACACCGATACGGCGGCGTCCGAATACACCCCCGGTCCGGCCACTTCGCTCGCCGATGCCGGCGACTATTCGGGCACCTATTCCTACACCGGCGAGGACGGCGCCACGCGCAACGTGACGCTGAATTCGGCCGACAGCACCTACAGCTACACCGATGCCGAAGGCGCCGAGCAGTCCGGCACCTACACGCTCGCGGACGACGGCTACCGCTTCCGCATCGACAGTTATTACGGCGGTCCGGGCTGGTTCACCATTCGCGACGGCTGGCTGGTGCGCATGTCCGACGACAGCGAAGTCACCGCCGATACCGTCGTGACCGGCGAAAGCTATGTCCGCGACGACGGCGCCATGTTCTCGCGCGAGCCGGAACCGGGCAGCCCGGTGGTCCCCGACGACCTGACCGACTGACCGGCAGCCAAACCTGCAACTTCGCAATCCCCTCCCCGGCTGCTAGACGGTCCGGGGAGGGGATTTCATTTGTCGAGCAAGCCGACCCTGCTCTCGCGCCTCGTGCGGCGCGTGCTGATCGCGCTCTACCGCTGGAAGGGCTGGCGGCTCGAAGGCGCGCATCCGGGCGTCGACAAGTTCGTCATCGCGGGCGCACCGCACACCTCGAATTGGGACTTCGTGTTCTTCATCGGCGCGACGCACCATTTCGGGATTACCCCCAGCTTCGTCGGCAAGCATACCTTGTTCAAATGGCCGCTGACGCGTTTCATGCGCGACATGGGCGGGGTCGCGGTCGATCGATCGCGGCGGGCGGGCTATGTCGAGCAGGTGGCGGAGGAGTTCGCCCGCCGCGACAAACTCGCGCTGGTGGTCGCACCCGAGGGCACGCGCAGCAGCGACGGCCAGTGGCGCAGCGGCTTCTACCATATCGCAATGGGGGCCGACGTGCCGATCGTGCCCGCCTGGGTCGACAACGCGACCATGCGCGGCGGGCTCGGCGAACCGATCGTGCCGAGCGGCGACTACCGCGCCGACCTGGCCAGGATCGCCGCATTCTACCGCACGGTCCTGCCCGACTGCCCGCGGTTCGAAGTGCTCGAAGCGACCACGCAGACCGTGGCCGAAATGGGAGCGGAGATGAAGGATGATTGACGCGCTGCTGGCGAATGCCGCGATCCTGCTCGCCGCGGTGCTGGTGCTGTGGCTGGTCTCGGTGAGGATCGGCGACGTCTCCTTCATCGACTCCTTCTGGGGCGCGGGAATGGCGCTGATGGCGCTCGCCGCGTTCGTGCAACTGCCCGAACCCGGCGCGCTCGCAGTGCTGATCCTCGCCATGACCGCTGCATGGGGCTTGCGCCTCGGTATCCACCTGTTCCGGCGATGGCGGCGCGAGGGCGAGGACCAGCGCTACGAGCGCATCCTGCGCAAGGACCGCGAGCAGGGCCGCTTCGCCATCGCGGCGCTGGTCAAGGTATGGCTCGGGCAGGCGGTGCTGCTGTTCCTAGTGTCGAGCCCGGCGCAAGTCGGTATCCTCGCGAGCGGAGCCCCTGCCCCGATCGGCCCGCTCGCGCTGGCGGGGCTCGCGCTCTACCTGGTCGGAATATTCTTCGAATGGACCGGCGACTGGCAGCTTGCCCGGTTCAAGGCCGACCCGGCGAACGAGGGCGAAGTGCTCGATACCGGCCTGTGGCGCTACACCCGCCACCCGAACTATTTCGGCGATGCCTGCGCGTGGTGGGGCATCTGGCTTTGCTGTGCGGCAGCCGGATGGGAGTACACACTCTATACCCTCGCGGGGCCTCTCTTCCTCACCTTCACGCTCACCAGATGGTCCGGCGCGGCCTTGCTCGAAGCGGGCATGAAGAAGAAGCGCGGCGGGAAATATGCGGATTATATTGAGCGCACCTCCGCCTTCATCCCCTGGCCGCCCAAATCGCGAGGCTGAATCGAAACTTCCTGCGCGCTCCATGCATTGGTGAGGTGGACAACAGGAGATTCCGCATGACCCGCCTCGCACCGCTCGCGCTCGCCGCCCCGCTCGCCTTCGCTCTGGCCGCCTGCGGCGACGACACCAAGGTCGACGACCGCATCGTCGAAACGCCCGAGGAAACCCCGGCGGTTCCGGTCGATCTGCCCGAAGTGCCGGTCGAAACGCCCACTGTCGATATCGACGGCGACCCCGACACCCCGCCGACGCCGGAAACGGCCACGCCGGTCGAGGACCCGGAAACAGCGCCCGATATGTAACGCAGCGGGAAAAGCTGTCCACGCCACCCTTCAACTCGCGCCCGCGCATCCCTAGATAGCCCGGGTCGACACAGGGAGGCGCAAATGACGGCGGCCGACAGGGACGCGCGACGGCTGGAACTGACCGAGCAGGCGATGAAGCTGATCGCCGAGCGAGGTGCCGCCGTGAGCAAGGCCGATCTCGCCGCCGAGGCGCGGATTTCGCGCAGCCGCATCGACGAGATATTCCCCGAGGAAGGCGATCTGTTCGAAGCGATCGCCGAGAACTGGTTCGCGCCGGTCATCGCGATCATGGAAGACGTCGTCGCCTCGGACCTGCCGATCCGCCGCAAGTTCTACGAATTCTTCGCCCGCCGCTTCGTGCGCGAGCGGCAGCGCTACGACGAGGATCCGGCGCTGTTCGCGCTCTATTGCGAGCTCGGCGAAGCGAATTTCGAGCTGGTGCGCGGCTATATCGACCTCGCGGACCACTACCTGACCGAACTGATCGCGCAGGCGCAGGACGAGGGGTTCTTCGCGGGGCTCTCGATCAACCGCGCGCTGACGCTGATCAACCAGATGGTCGCCTGCTACGTTTCGCCGCAGATGATGCTGATCATCTCCAACCGGCTGGCCGAGGACAAGCTGGCCGTAATCGTGGATACGATGTTCGCCGGCCTGTCCGCCGAGGATCGCGGAGCGGCGCCGGTGGCGGGGCTGCGCTCGGCCTCCTGATCGCTATTCGATTTCGGTGATCCGTCCGGTCGGCGGCAATTGCCGCACCTCGACCGCGCGCAGATATTCCTCGAACGCGTCGAGATCGATCGCACCGTTGGTCACCTCGGTCCCTTCCTCGAACACGGTGAAGCTGTCGCCGCCCGCCGCGAGGAAGCTGTTCATCGTCACGCGGTAGCTTCGCGCCGGGTCGATCGGTGCGCCGTCGAGCGTCACCGAGACCACCCGGCTGCCTACGGGCAAGCGCATGTCGTAAGCCAGCGCGAAGCCTTCCGACGCCGAGAAGGTCTGGACGAAGCCCTCCTCGTCGAACTGCTGTTCGAGCAGGCGCAGCAATTGCGCGCCGGTGAAGCTCTTGGTCACCAGCGTGTTGCCGAACGGCTGAACGGTGTAGATGTCGCCATAGCTCAGCGTGCCGTCCCCGTCGGGGACCAGCCCCGCGCGGATGCCCGAATTGTTCATGAAGGCGATCTCGGCCCCCGCCTCGCGCGTGCCGAACAGCTGCGCATCGGCGATGAGATTGCCCAACTGCGTTTCCTCGGTCGCGGGCCCCGGATCGCGCGCTGCGCCCGAGATTCGCCCGACCGGCCGCTCGGCCGCTTCCTTCGACGCGGCGACGTAGCGCGCGACATAGGCTTCGATTTCGGGATTGGGGATCCACACGCGATAGGCCGGATCGGGCGGGGCCGGATTGCCGTCGCGATCGGTGCCCGTGCTCTGGATCACGAGATTGTTCGCCTCGGTCACGCGCGCCGTGCCCGCCGCCGGATCGATCTCGAGCGCGATATCGGTCAGCAGCGAGCCGCCATAGCCCGCGCTGGTGACGGTGAAGCCGCGCGCCGGATCGAGCTTCGAGAAATCGCACACATAGGACCGGTGCGTATGGCCCGACAGCACGAGGTCGACCCGCGGATCGACCCGCTCGAGGATGTCGACCAGCGGCCCGGCGACGCCGCCGCAGCTGTGATCGTTATAGCCGACCTCGGTGTACCAGCCCTGGTGGATGGTGACGATGGTCGCATCGACGCCGCGCGCTTCGAGCTCTCCGACCGCGCGGTTGATCGCTTCTGCCTCGTCGCCGAAGGTCAGCCCCGCGACCCCGCTCGGGGTCACCAGCGTCGGCGTGTCCTTGAGCGTCAGCCCGATGATCCCGACCGAAATCGCTTCCTCGCCCTCGCCGAAAGTGCGAATCTTCCAGGCGGGGAACAGCGTCTCGCCGTCCTCCTGCACGACGTTGGCGGCGAGGAAGGAGAAATCCGACCCGGCGAATTGCTCGACCGCGCATGGCTCGCGCAGCGTGTGCTTCTCGCACCCTCCCTCCTGGATGCGTTTCAATTCGCGCCAGCCGCGATCGAATTCGTGATTGCCGACCGCGTTGAAATCGAGCCCCAGCCGGTTCATCGCCCCGATCGTCGGCTCGTCGAGGAAGATCGAGGACACCAGCGGGCTGCCGCCGATCAGGTCGCCCGCTGCGATCACCAGCGAATATTCGTTCTTCGCCTTCACCTCGGCGACGGCGCTGGCGAGATAGGCGGCGCCGGCCGAATAGACCTGATGTTCCGAGCCGTCGGTCTCGACGAAGCGGATCGGGCGCCGGATCGGTTCGAGATTGCCGTGGAAATCGTTCAGCCCGATCACGCGCACGGTAACGGGCGCGGGGGCGGGTTGGGGAACGGTAGCGCAGGCCGCGAGCGGGAGGGCTGCGAGCAGCGAAAGGAGGCGGCGGGTCATGCGCGCAGCGATGCGGGGCGAATGCGGCATTGTAAAGACAGTCTGCTGGAGTCTTTTCCAGCTTCGCTGGAGCGGCACCGGCCCACTCCCCCACCCGGCCACCCCGACTATAGTAACCTATGGGTGGCCGGGTGGAGGAGTGGGCCGGTGCCTTATCCGTTTCAGCTGTGCTGAAACAAAGTCTAGATCTCCTGTGCCGCTGCGTGGGCCGAGGCCCAAGCCCATTGGAAATTGTATCCGCCGAGCCAGCCGGTCACGTCGACCGCCTCGCCGATGGCGTAAAACCCTCGCACCTTCTTCGCTTCCATCGTCTGCGACGACAATTCGCCGGTCGAAATCCCGCCCGCGGTGACCTCCGCCTTGGCGAAGCCCTCGGTGCCGTTGGGATGAAAGGTCCAGCGGCGCAGTTTCGCTTCGGCCTCGCGCAGCGCCTTGTCGGGCAGATTGCTGAGATCGCCTTCCACGCCGAGCCGGTCCGCCAACGTATCGGCGAGCCGTTGCGGCAGGGCGTCCCTCAGCACGGTGCGAAAATGCGCACTCGGCGCCGCACGCTTGCTCTCCACCAGCCAACCCTCGCCGCAGTCGGGCAGGAAATCCACCGTCACCGGATCGCCGTGCCGCCAATAAGAGCTGACCTGGAGGATCGCCGGGCCGGAGAGTCCGCGATGGGTGAACAGCGCCGCTTCGCGGAATGCCGCCTTGTTCGCGCGCGCCTCGATGTCGGCCGAGACGCCCGACAATTCGCGGAACAGCACGTCCTCGCCGCCCAGCGTCAGCGGCACCAGCGCCGGGCGCGGCTCGACCAGTTTGAGCCCGAACCGCCGCGCGAGATCGTAGGCGAGGCCGGTCGCACCCATTTTCGGGATCGACGGCCCGCCGGTGGCGACCACCAGCGCCGCGGCACGATGCGTTTCGCCATTCGATACGACGCGGAAACCGTCGCCGGTCCGTTCGACCTCGCCGATTTCCTGTCCGGTGCGAACCGCAACATCGCCCTTCGCGCACTCGTCGAGCAACATTTGCACGATCTGCTGCGCCGATCCGTCGCAGAACAATTGCCCGAGAGTCTTCTCGTGCCAGGCGATCGCGTGCGCCTCGACCAGCGCGACGAAATCGCGCGGTGTGTAGCGCGCCAGCGCCGACTTGGCGAAATGCCGGTTGGCCGACAGGTAATTCGCCGGCCCCGCGCCGAGATTGGTGAAATTGCAGCGCCCGCCGCCCGAAATCAGGATCTTCTTCCCGACCCGGTCGGCTTTCTCGAGCACCAGCACGCGCCTGCCGCGCTGTCCCGCCAGCGCGGCGCAGAACAGCCCGGCAGCCCCACCCCCGAGCACGATCGCATCGTAGTCGCTCACCACCTACGCGCCGGGCCGCCGTCCTCCGCCAGCGCGTATTTGAGACTCGCCCCGATCATCGCGCCCGACACGACGATGATCAGGATCGCCCACACCCAATAGGGCAGCAGCAGCGCCTCCTGGATCGCGCCGGTGTCGGACAGCATCGGCTCGCCGCCGATCACTGCGCTGTAGGAGAACAGATAGTCCCAGTCGCGGAACATGCTGAGCGCGGCGAGCACGCCGAGGAATTGCAGCGCGAAGCGCACCAGCCACGGCCTCGCCCGCAGCGCCACCGCCACCAGCGCGGCGGCGACCAGTGGCAGCACCGCCAGCCCGACCGCGCTGCGCACCCAGATCAGTGCCGACAGCGCCAGCGCTGCGGCGAGGATATAGAGCGCCGGATGCCACAGTCTCTCGCGCGCGCTGGCGAGGATCAGCAGCGATCCTGCCGCACTCGGCGCCAATGGCCCGCCCGCGGCGATCAAGGCGCGGGTCAAGGCCCCCGGCGCACCGTCGGAGGAGCTCTCGGCGTAGCCCGAACCCGACGGCAGGATCACCAGCCGCTCGAAATCGTGTCCCATCAGCAGCGCCACCATCCCGTGGCCCATCTCGTGAAACCAGGTGGTCAGGATGGTGAACGGATAGAGCAGGAAATTACCCAGCGGCAGTTGCGGTACCATCGTGATGATGACGCCGGCGAGAACCAGGCGGCCGACCTGTTCCTGCTGCGATCCCGGAGCGGATAATCCCTGCATGTGCGCCGATGTGGCGTCGAACCGCGGCTTGCGCAAGCCGCGCTGCGGTTGCCGCCACGCAACGGATTGCCTATTGCGGGCGCGAACGGGGGGTCGCAATTTACCCGGAGTCATCCATCATGTTCAGATTTTCCGCAGCAGCACTGGCAGGCCTTGCGCTCGCGTCCGGTGCCTCTGCGCAACAGGCGCCGCAGGCGGGCGGCGCGCAGATCACTATCGGGATCGCCGATGTCGTGCGCTGCACGTCGGTGTACAAATCGGTCGCGGCGCTCTCGCCCGAGGGCAGCGAGGCGAAGCAGCTGGCCGGGGCGCGCGCGCTGCAATGGGGCACCGCTGCGTTCGGCTTTTTCAGCGGCCTCGACGGCGGGCCGAGCGCGCAGGATGTCAAGGCGGCCATCGCCGGGATGGACGCGCAGGTCGCGGGCGAGGTCGAAGCGGCGCGCGCCAGGGCGAAGGAAACCGGCACCGAGATGACGCTGTTCGCGCAGGATTTCGCCCGCTGCGATGCGCTGATGCGCGAGAACCAACCGCTGTTCGCGGCGGTGAACGAAGCGCTGCGGGCGAGGTATCAGGGAGCCGACAGCTAAGGGGTCAGGTGGACGTTTCGGGAAGCGCCGACGCGCGCCGTTCCTGCACGATCGCCCACGCCGCGAGGAACAGCCCGGCGACCAGCGGGCCGAGCACGATCCCCGACAGGCCCAGCGTGGCGATCCCGCCGAGCGTGGTTACCAGGATGATCCAGTCGGGAATGCCCGTGTCGCGCCCGACCAGGATCGGGCGCAGCACATTGTCGGCCATGCCGATCACCGCGACGCCCGAGACGACCACCACCACGCCCTGCCAGATCGCCCCGGTGGCGAACAGCCACACCGCGACCGGCACCCAGATCAGCGCCGGACCGAGCGCGGGCAGCAGCGAGGCGATCGCCATCAGCAGCCCGAACAGCAGCGCCGAGGGCACGCCCGCGATCCAGAAGGTGACCGAGCCGAGCGCACCCTGCACCAGCCCGACCACCACCGAGCCCTTGATCGTCGCGCGCACGATCGAAAGGAACTTCTCCCCCAGCCGGTCGGCGATGCCGCGCTCGAGCGGTAGCCCGGCGAGCACAGCGGGGCCGATCCGGCCGCCGTCGCGGAGCAGGAAATAGGTCACGTAGAGGCCGACGCCGAACGAGAGCACGAAGCCGAACGCGCTGCCGCCGATCTCGACCGCCTGCCGCGCGATCAGCCCGACCGACTGGCTCGCGAATTCCTGCGCCCGCGCGCGCAATTCGGTCAGCGTGCCCCAGCCCGACGCGTCGAGCGAAGCCTGGATATTGGCGGGCAGCGCGTCGTGCACCTGGTCGAACCAGGCCGCGACGTCGATCCGCCCCTCGCGGAAGGCGTTGAACACGCCGACCGCCTCGTCGACCACCATCCCGCCGATGACGAAGGCGGGGATGATCACCGCGATCGTGATCACCAGCAGGGTGGCCACCGCGGCCTGATTCTCGCGTCCGGGGCGGCGCGTCAGAAACCAGCGATAGAGCGGCTGGAACATGATCGCCGCGAGCGTGGCCCACAGCAGCGGACCGGCGAACGGCCACACGACGAAGAGCAGCGCGGCGCTGACCAGCGCGAGGAACAGCAGGAAACCGCCGTTTTCGAAAGCGTCGCCGGTGCCCTCGTCAGCCATCAGACGTCGAGATTGGCGACATTCAACGCATTGTCCTGGATGAATTCGCGGCGCGGTTCGACCACGTCGCCCATCAGGCGGGTGAATATCTCGTCGGTGACGTCGGCATCCTCGACCTTGACCTGCAGCAGCGCGCGGTTGTCGGGGTCGAGCGTGGTCTCCCACAATTGCTCGGCATTCATCTCGCCGAGACCCTTGTAGCGCTGCACCGACAGCCCCTTGCGTCCCGCCGCCAGAACTGCGTCGAGCAGTTCGGTCGGGCGCGTGATGGCATCGTCGGCGGAGACCACGATCTCTTCCTCGCCCTCGCCGGGTTCGTCCTCGTCGGCGCTCGCATCGCCCGCCCTCACCAGCTGCGCCGGCCGGGCATAGAGCTCGGCGTTTTGCTCGGCGAGGCGGTGAAGCTTGCGCGCTTCGGCGCTGTCGAGGAACTTGGCCTCGACCTCGTGCGCGTCGGTGACCCCGCGCCAAAGTCGTTCGAAATGGACGTTGCCGTTGTCGCGGATCGCGGCGGACCAGCGGGCTTCGGCATCGGTCATCTGCAGCCGCTCGGCGGCGTATTCGAGCGCCTGCCGCCGTTTGTCTGGCGAGAGCGCCGGATCGAGCGCGCCTGCGAGCGCCATCTGCTCGATCACCGCCGTATTGTATTTGCGCGGGACGAAGCCGATCAGGTTGCGCATGCGAAGCGCATGGTCGACCAGTGCGCGCAGATCGTCGTCCGAACGCGCGCCGCCATGCGATTCGAGCACGCGGCCCTGCAGTCCGGCATCGACGAGGTAGCGGTCGAGGGCGGGCTGGTCCTTCAGGTACACCTCGCTGCGGCCCTTGCTGACCTTGAACAAGGGCGGCTGCGCGATGAACAGGTGCCCCGCCTTGACGATCTCGGGCATCTGGCGGTGGAAGAAGGTCAGCAGCAGCGTGCGGATATGCGCGCCGTCGACATCGGCGTCGGTCATGATCACGATCTTGTGATAGCGCAGCTTGTCGAGATTGAACTCGTCGCGCAGCCCGGTGCCCATCGCCTGGATCAGCGTGCCGACTTCCTTGGAGGAAATGATCCGGTCGAAGCGCGCGCGCTCGACGTTGAGGATCTTGCCCTTGAGCGGCAGAATCGCCTGCACCTTGCGGTCGCGCCCCTGCTTGGCCGAGCCGCCGGCCGAATCGCCCTCGACCAGGAACAGCTCGCACTTCGACGCATCGCGTTCCTGACAGTCGGCCAGCTTGCCCGGCAGGCTGGCGACGCTCATCGCTCCCTTGCGGCTCATTTCGCGCGCCTTGCGCGCCGCTTCGCGCGCCGCGGCGGCGTCGATGATCTTCTGCACGATTGCCTTGGCGTCGGCGGGATTTTCCTCGAGCCACTCGCCCATCTTCTCGCCCATGAGCGATTCGAGCGGCTGGCGGACCTCGGAGCTGACCAGCTTGTCCTTGGTCTGGCTGGAGAACTTGGGATCGGGCAGCTTGACCGAAACGATCGCGGTCAGCCCCTCGCGCATGTCTTCGCCCGACAGGCTGACCTTCTCCTTCTTCAGCAGTCCCGCAGAGTTGGCGTAGTTGTTGAGCGTGCGCGTCAGCGCGGCGCGGAAGGCGGCGAGATGCGTGCCGCCGTCGCGCTGCGGGATGTTGTTGGTGAAGGTGAGGACGTTCTCGTAATAGCTGTCGTTCCACTGCAGAGCGACGTCGATCCCGATGCCGTCCTTGTCGGCACTGACCGCGATCGGCTCGGCGATCAGCGGCTGCTTGTTGCGGTCGAGATATTTGACGAAGGCGGCGATCCCGCCCTCGTAGAACAGGTCGTGCTCCTCGACCTCCTCGTGCCGCCGGTCGCGCAGCAGGATGCGCACGCCCGAATTGAGGAAGGCGAGTTCGCGGTAGCGGTGTTCGAGCTTCTCGAAATCGAATTCGGTGACGTTCTTGAAAGTCGTGTCGGACGGCATGAAGGTGACGCGCGTGCCCTTCTTGAGCCCATCCTCGTCGCCGTTCGATTCGACAGCAGGCGCATCGCCGCGCACTTCGAGCGAATTGACCGCATCGCCATGCTCGAAGCGCATCCAGTGCTCCTTGCCGTCGCGCCAAATGACCAGTTCGAGCCATTCGGACAGCGCGTTGACCACCGACACGCCGACGCCGTGCAGCCCGCCCGAAACCTTGTAGGCGTTGTCGTCGCTGGTGTTCTCGAACTTCCCGCCTGCATGGAGCTGGGTCATGATGACTTCGGCCGCCGAAACGCCCTCGTCCTTGTGCATGTCGACCGGGATACCGCGGCCATTGTCCTCGACCGACACCGAGCCGTCGGGATTGAGCTCGATCAGCACCAGGTCGCAATGTCCGGCGAGCGCCTCGTCGATGGCGTTGTCGGAGACCTCGAACACCATGTGGTGCAGGCCCGACCCGTCGTCGGTGTCGCCGATATACATGCCGGGCCGCTTGCGTACCGCGTCGAGGCCCTTGAGGACCTTGATCGAATCGGCCCCGTACTGGCCCTTCCTGGGCGCGTTCTCGGGCGTGTCGCCGGCGCTTTGGGGGCCGCTCTCCGGAGGTGTCTCGTCCATGCCGATTATATAGGCGCTGGAGGGCGGAATCCCAAACTTTCCGACCCTGTCCGGTCGCCTTTTCCACCGCTCGCGAGAAGCGTCAGTCGCGCACCGTTTCCGGCGGTTCGAGCGGCAAGAGCGACATCACCGGAAAGGCATAGCGAAAATGACCCTTGCCGCGCCAGATCGAGGTGTGGAACAGCGGGATGAGCCCGGCGCGCGTCTCGGCGTCGAATTGCGAGCGGTGGCATTGCACCGCGCGCGCGGCGGCGGCGAGATCCTCGGCGGAGTAGGGAAATGTCACGTCGAGCAGTTCGGGCGCGGTCTCGCCCCAGTCGGCCAGCTGGGGGATCGCCGGCTTGGTCCCCTTGGGGATGCCGGCATAGAGCAGGATCGGGCGTGGGGCGTCGAGGCGTTGCAGGACCTGCGCGACGAGCGCACCGACCATGCGATGATCGGCATGGCCGTAACCGCCGTCCGGGCCCCATGTGAAGACCAGGTCGGGCCGCTCTTTTTCGACCAGGGCCTCCAACTGCTCGAGGAAACGCTGCGCGGGGCTGCCGGGATGATGCGCGTTCGTCCCCAGCGTCCCGTCGCCCAGCCGCCAGAACACCGGCCGGCCGAGACCGAGCGTCTCCGAGGCGCACAGCGCCTCGCCCTCGCGATACTGCGCCAGCTCCTCCCCCTTCTCCATATCGCTGACGCCCGGCCCGGCATCGCCGCTGGTGGCATAGACGATCGAGACATCTGCACCCTCGGCGCGCAGGCTCGACAGCACCGGCGCGAAGATCACCTCGTCGTCGGGATGCGCGACCACGGCGAGCACGCGTGGCTCGTCAGCAGCGGCCTGCGTTTCCTGCGCGGCTGCCGGTACGGCAAGAGCCAGCGCCGCCAGCCCCGTGGCAAATCGTTTCATCCTTCTCTCCATCGGGTTCGCTATCGCCCAGCCTCGGTGCAGGCGCAAACGTTTCGAATGAAACCGGATTGACGCAGCGCGGGCATGCGCCCATCCCGCGCCCCATGCTCTCGGTGCTCGATATCTTCCGGATCGGGATCGGGCCGTCCTCCTCGCACACGGTCGGGCCGATGCGGATCGCGCGCATGTTCGTGCGCGCACTGGCGAAAGGCGGCAAGCTCGAGCGCACCGCGCGCGTCGCGGTCGAATTGCAGGGATCGCTGGCGCTGACCGGGGTCGGGCACGGCACGATCGATGCGACGATCCTCGGGTTGATGGGATTCCGCCCGGACCGGACCGATCCCGACGAGGCAGCGGCGGCACTGGCGCGGCTCGGGAATGAGGGACGGCTCGCGCTGGATGGTTCGCAGTCGATCGCCTTCGACAAGCGCAGCGATATCGAGCTCGCCGGCGAAATCATGCCCGAACTGCATCCCAACGCGATGATGCTGCGGGCGTTCGACGATGCAGGTGGCAGGCTGTCCGAACGGACTTATTTTTCCACCGGCGGCGGCTTCGTCGCCTCGAGGGCGCAGCTCGAACGCAAGCCGAAGAACGACCGTATCAATACCGGCACCAGCGTCCCGCATCCGTTCGGTTCTGCCGAGGAACTGCTCGCGTTGTGCGGGACGACCGGCCTGTCGATCGCCGACCTCGTCCTCGCCAACGAGGATGCGATGCGGCCGCGCGACACGACGCTCGCCGGGATCGACCGCGTCGCCGCGGCGATGGACCGGTGCATCGAACGCGGCCTGTCGCAGCGCGGCACGCTGCCGGGCGGGCTCAAGGTGCAGCGCCGCGCGCCCGATATGTGGGACAAGCTCTCCGCCACCCCGCAATCGAACGAGCGCGAGCAATTGTTCGACTGGCTCAACTGCTTCGCGATGGCTGTGAACGAGGAGAACGCCGCCGGCGGGCGCGTGGTCACCGCGCCGACCAACGGCGCGGCGGGGATCGTCCCCGCGGTGATGCGCTTCTACTGCCTCGGCGCCGACGAGCAGCCGTGCCGCGACAGCCGCCGCACCTTCCTGCTGACGGCGGGCGCGATCGGGCTGCTCTACAAGCAGCGCGCGAGCATTTCGGGGGCGGAAATGGGCTGCCAGGGCGAGGTAGGCGTGGCCTGCTCGATGGCTGCGGGCGGGCTCGCGGCGCTGTGGGGCGGTTCGCCCGAACAGGTCGCGAGCGCGGCGGAGATCGGGATGGAGCACAATCTCGGCCTGACCTGCGATCCGGTCGGCGGGCTGGTGCAGGTGCCGTGCATCGAGAGGAATGCGATCGGCGCGGTCAAGGCGGTCAACGCCGCGCGGCTCGCGCTCCATCGCACCGCCGCGGAAAGCTGCGTCAGCCTCGACCAGGTGATCGAGACGATGCGCCAGACCGGGCTCGACATGTCGACCAAGTACAAGGAGACCAGCCAGGGTGGGCTGGCGGTCAACGTGATCGAATGCTGACTGGACAAGTTCCGGGCGCACCCTAATTTCGCGCGAATGACGACTGCGCCTACGCAAACCGACCTGACCGAGCCGTTCGGCGATTTTTCCGCCACCCTCGCCCGCTGGGCCGAGGCGCAACCGGACAAGCCCGCTTTGCGCGACGAGGACGGCGAATTGAGCTGGGCCGAATTGCACGACCGGATCGAGCGGATCGCCGCGCGGCTGGTCGAAACCGGGCTCGAACGCGGCCAGTCGGTCGCGATCCTCGGCACTTCGACCGTAAACTACGCGCTGGTGTTCCTCGCTGCGGTGCGCGCGGGCGGGGTCGCGGCGCCGCTCACCACCAGCGCCAGCCCGGCGCAGCTCGACGGCATGGCGAGGGACAGCGGCGCGCGGCACCTGTTCATCGATGCCGCCAAGCGCGCCGAGCTGGGCGAGGATTTCCTGCCCGGGCTCGAGCATGTCGCGCTCGAGAGCCTCGACCAATGGATGGCGCCCGGGGGCACCAGGGCGCCGCCGTTCGCCCCCGATCCGGCGGACCATTTCAACATCATCTATTCCTCGGGCACCACCGGTACGCCCAAGGGTATCGTCCATTCGCACCGAATGCGCTGGCGGCAATTCTCCGCCACCGCCGCATCGTGGCTCGAAAACGGACTCGAAGCGCGCTCGCTCTCCTCGACGCCGCTCTATTCGAACACCACCATGGTCGCCTTCCTCGCCCCGCTGCTGGCGGGCGGGACGGTGCGGGTGATGGGCAGGTTCGACCGCCTGCGCTGGCTCGAACACGCGCAGGCCGACCGCACCACGCTGACCATGCTGGTGCCGGTACAGTACCAGCGGCTGATGGCGGAGCCGCGCTTCGACGAATACGACCTCTCCGCGCTGACGATGAAATACTGCACCAGCGCGCCCTTCTCCGCCGACCTGAAGCGCGAAGTGCTGCGGCGCATGCCGGGCGGGCTGGTCGAGATCTACTCGATGACCGAGGGCGGCGTGGTGTGCCTGCTCGCATGCCACGAATTCCCCGACAAGCTGCACACGGTCGGCCGCCCCGCGCCGGGCAGCGAGTTGAAAGTGCTCGACGACGAGGATCGCGAGGTCGCGCCCGGTACGCCGGGCAACCTCGTCGGCCTGTCGCAGACGATGATGGCGGGCTACAAGAACCGGCCGGACAAGACGCGCGAAGGCTACTGGACCGATCCCGCCACCGGCGAAACGTGGCAGCGGATGGGCGATATCGGCCGGGTCGATGCCGACGGTTTCGTCGAACTGGTCGGGCGCGCCAAGGACATGATCATTTCGGGCGGGTTCAACATCTATCCGAGCGATCTCGAGGCCGAGCTCGAACGGGATCCGCGGGTGATCGAGGCGGCGGTGATCGGGGTGCCGAGCGAAAGCTGGGGCGAGACCCCGCTCGGCTTCGTGCGGCTGATGCCGGGCGTGGCCGAGGACAAGGTTGCGGACATCCTCGCCACGGTGAACGCGCGGCTCGGCAAGACCCAGCGGCTGTCGGCGCTGCACTCGATCGAGACCATGCCGCGCAGCCATATCGGCAAGCTGCTCAAGACCGAATTGCGCGAACGGGCGGAGGCTCTGGCCGAAGCGCGCTGACTCCGGCATTTTCCAGGCTACGGAATTTACCGCAAATTAGGCCTGCCGGACTACGCCCGGTGCATGGGCCGGTGGGGTGTATTGATAGCGGCGGTGCTGGCGGCACTGGCGGCATTCGCCGCACCATCGGCAGCGCGTGCCGACAGCGCGGCAGTCACGCGCTGCTCCGCCGCGGTTCCGGACCGGGCCGACCCCGGCAAGTGGCTCGCCGCGGGCCCGCGCTGGACCTGCCCGGCGGATTTCTCCGCGCTTTCGCATAACGCCCACGCCGTGCGCTTCCGCTGGGATGGCCAGGCCGGCGGCGAAGCGCCCGTCATGCTCGTCAGCCGTACGGCGGCGTTCGAAAGCCTGACCATCTTCACCCGCGCGGCGACGGGCGATTGGCAAGCGAAGACGCATCGCTTTTCGGACATCCGCCCAACCTATCTCGAACGCAGCTTCGCCGTGCCGTTGCCCGAGCTCGGCCCGGGCGCGGATGAAATCGTTGTCGTGGTCGCCGCACCGACGCAGGCGATCCCGCTCGACTACATGCGCCTCGCATCCGAAGCCCCCGGCGCTTCGCAGGCGGATTTCGCGGCGCTGCTGCTGATCGCGCTGGTATGCGGGCTCATTCTCACGCCGCTGCTGTTCGATTTCGTGTTCTACCGCGTGCTGCGCGAACCCTTCATTCTGTGGCACGGCGTGTTCGTGATCTGCATCGCGTTGCAGCTCACGCTCACCGCCGGGCTGTTCATCCCTTTCACCGACATGTCTCTCGGCACGCTGCGGTTCATGACCGTCGCCAGTTTCGGCGCGATGGTGGTCGCCTCGATGATGTTCATCGCCAGTTTCGTCGAGAAGGACATGCTGGGGCCGCGCATGCGCAGGCTGCTGCTGGCCGGGGCGGCGCTGGAAATCGCGGTCACGCTGCTGCATGCGCAGGGCCTGACCGTGTTCGGGCCGTGGCCGGCCCGCATCTTCTACGGCGCGGGTATTCCGGCCGCCGCGATCATAGTCGCCGCGGTATATCAGGCGTGGCGCCGGGGCAGCCGCTATGTCCGCTACGTCATCATCGGGCTGACGCCGTTGTTCCTGGTCGCGATGGCGCGCGTCGTCAGTTTCCTGCTTCCCGGGATTCCGACCGCCGATTTCAACGCTCTGTTCCATGCCGGCGTGCTGATCGAGGCGATCGCGACCGCGCTCGGCGTCGCGTCGCGCTTCGTGCAGCTGAAGCGCGAACGCGACGAGGCGCGCTCCGAAGCGCACACGCTCGAGAATCTCGCCGGACAGGATCCTCTCACCGGCCTGTTCAACCGCCGCGCGATCGAGCCGCGCTTCGGCGAATTGTACAAGGCGGGCTACGAGACGATCGCGCTGATCGACCTCGATCACTTCAAGCGCGTCAACGACACGCTCGGCCACGCCAAGGGCGACGAGGTGCTGCGCGCTGCGGCGAAGGCGATGAAGACCGAGCCGCACACATTGGCCGCACGCATCGGCGGCGAGGAATTCATGCTGTTGCTGCAGGGCGAGGACGGGCTCGAACGCGCCGAACACGCCCGCCGCGCGATCACCGCGCGCGTGGCCAGCGAGGTTGCGGGGCTCGACGGCCCGGTCACCGCAAGCATGGGGGTGGTCTGCGTTCCGCAGGGTACATTGCCGCGCGCGCGTTTCGCCGACCTGTCCGCAATGGCCGACAAACTGCTCTACGAAGCGAAGGAGCAGGGCCGCAACCGGTACCGGTTCGAAAAGCTGCGCGGATTCGAGCCGCGCAAGCGCGAGCGCAGGCGGCGGGCGGCTTGAGGATGGTTCCGGCAGTTGTCGCCGGTTCGCGATCGAGAACGTCTTTGTTGCGTGCGGGCCGGACCTCCGTGCGAACCTTGCGGCACCGGCCCACTCCCCAGCCCATCCGCGGATTTGTTTTCCGGCGGTGCCGACATCTGTCGCTTGGTGGCAGTTGTCGGACCGCCGGGGCTGTTCCATCCCACGCCCCCACCCGGCCACCCATAGGATACTATGGTCGGGGTGGCCGGGTGGGGGCGTGGGATGGAACAGCCAAGGGAGGGACGGACGTCCCGACCGCACGCAACAAGGACTCCGGGTGGGGGAGTGGGCTGGTGCCGCACCGGCGGTCCGATGCTTGCCGAGCAGCGACAGGTTGCGTCAGCGCCGGAAACCAAAACGCAAGGGAGACGCGACCGCCAGGGGTTGGGGGGAGGACTGGGCGGCCGCGTCTCGCTCGCTGCCTTCGGATTCGCTCAGGCCACCGTGTGACCGAGCATCAGGCTGCTGATCGTCGCAGCCATCAGGAAGGCCAGGATCTGCGATGCAAGCTTGTGCATGGCAATTCTCCTGTTTTCGCCGACGACAGGCGGGAGAGGAGGTCCCGTCGCCCGGCTCGGACAGGGAAATAATATTTCGGCCTGCTTTCTACAAATGCGAAAACCGGCAAGAATGTTGCGTTTTTAGCAACAATATCCCGGCAACGTCCATACTTAGAAGTTCATGATCAAGTACGCGGTGCCCGTGGTCAGGTCGACCTTGCTTTCGCCCAATTCCGTCGTGCGGCCGTCGACGAAGATATCGTCGCCGGACGACAGATTGACCGGCGCACCTATGCCGCCGCGATGTTCGTAGGATGCGCTCAGTCCGAGCGTCACGTTGTCGCCGACGTCGAAGCGAATCCCCGCTTCGATTCCGCCGACCAGATCGAACCCGTCGTCGTCGAATTCGAAACCGAGCGTGAAATCGCCGTCGGGCGGCCCGGTGAAGTTGTTGGTGTTGCGCTCGACCGAAACCATGCCGGTGTCGCGATAGGCCACGCCGAACTCTCCCCGCAGGAACGGGCGCACGGAGCCGCCGCCGTTGAATATCGCTTCGCCGGTGACGCCGACGGAAAACAGGTCGTTGTCGAGTTCCTGGAAACGCTCCTGCGAAGCATTCACCACGAAACCGCTGTCGTCGAAATCGATGGTCGAGCGCGTGAAATAGTCGGTCTCGAGCTTTTCGTACGAGCCGAATATGCCGAATTCGAGATCGGTCGAGCCGTTCCGGAATCGGATGAGGTTGGCCTCGGCGTGCGCGCCGTAGTGGCGCACATCTACCCGCGTTTCCGATAGCAGCGGAAAGGGGTTGGGGAAGGCCGTGCCCGTGCTTCCGCCGGGGCTGAAATCGCCATTGACGATGCCGACGATTCCAGCGGGCGGGGCGACCACTTCGTTGCGAGTCGAACCACTGCCCTCGGCATAGAATATCCCGAGCGAAACGCGCGTGCTCCGGAAACCCACGCCGCCGCCATATGTGACTATGCCGTCATCGCTGAGCAGGGCGAATTCCTCGTTGCCCGTGCCCGGCGGCCCGTCGGTGACGACGCCGGTGCCGGTTTGCGGAATATCGATCCGGCTGACGCGGCCAAAGAAGAACACCCGGTCGCGGAATATGGGTGCGCCGTCGAATACCGTCTCGTCCACTGGGGTTGGCGATTCATCGTCCTTTGTTTCGCAAACACGGGCCCTTTCGGCCTCGATCCGTGCGCGCCAGCTTTCCCTTTCCGCCGGTGGGAGCAATTCGTCTGCTGAATATCGGAACCCGGTTTTGCTAGATTGACGGGTACGTGGATTGACAGTCTCAATACCGAGTACGGTTTCCATCAATTCCAGATTGTGGTGCGCCAGTATGCAATCGCCTCGAGTGCGAAAATTGGCAGCGTCGCTCAGTGCGCTTTCGAGCAGGTTGCGCATTCTCTGCGCTTCGGCCAACCGCCTGCGATCTTCCGGCGAGAGCAATTCCGTCTGGGCCGACGCGCCCGCCTGTTGCTGTTGCTGCTGTTGCTGTTGCTGCTGCTGTTCACCCTCAGGTGCGGGTTGCTGCTGTTGTTGCTGCCCGGTTTCCTCCGCCTGCTGTTTCTTCAGTTCTTCCAGGTCTTTCCCGTAGCCGCTGAGTGCGCGTCCGATTGTCCTGAGATTCTGGACGATACCAGGATAGCGGCTTCGGGCATTTTCCGCATATCCCAGATTGCCGCTACGCTGCATACTCTCCAAGGCACGTTTCTTGCCTTCCTGAAGTCGTTCGAGCCGCTCCATCTTGTCCAGCAGCAGCTGCATTTTCTCGGTGTCCTCGGCCTTTCCGGCCTCCTCCAGCGCCTTGCGGTAGCGTTCGGTGCGCTCGACGACCGCTTCGTCGCTGCGCGGCGGGGTGTAGGGCTCATCCGCAATCTCCCGATAGGTCGGTGCGGCGGGCTTGGCGCCGGCGCCATCTCCGGTTGCTGGCCGTTCACCGTCTTTGGGTGCCCCGCCCTCCGCAGGCTGACCCCTGGCCCCCGCTTCGGTGCCGATTGCCGGTTTCGCATCGTCAGGGGGTGGGAGCTGGTCCATTTCCGGTTTGGGGCGGCACCCTTTTGCCCTTTCCGCCGCATATCTCTGTTGCCAGATCAGGAATTGCCTTTCGGGGATGGCCTTCCTGACCTGTTCGTACAACATATCCCCCTTCTTCATCAGTATGCTGTTCAAAACCCCGTCAGCCTCATTCCATTTCTCACATTGTCCGCTTTCGCGGTGGACTCGAAGATCATCGAGGCGCTGTTCGACCGCGCGGCGAGCGTTTTGGGCGATCTTCGCCCGTTGCGCTTCTTCAGGCGTGACCAGCTGCGCGGCGGCGGGCGCGATGAAGGATGGCGCGGACAGCGCGGCGACGGAGACCCCGAGGAAAAGAACGGCGGTGGCGGTGCGCGACATGATCGTGCTCCCTTTTTGCGGCATCGCTGAGTGGCGTGGTTCGTGACCAATCTATCGCGTGCGGATCGTCTGCGCCTCACCCGATCGGGTGAGATCGGTGCGCTACGGCCCGTATTATGCTAGGCGAGCGGGGTCGCGTCCGAGGGGGGTGGCATGGATTCGCTGGCCAGGATCGAGAAACTCGCCGCGCGTACCGCGTTCGAGCCGCAGCTGATGCCGGAATTGCTGGCAGCGGTCTCCAGCGCGACGAACGCCCGGATGACCACTTTCGAAGTCTACCACCGGCCGGCGAACCACCTCGCCATGATCCTCACCGACCGCCCCGACGTCATGGCCTCGAACAGGCGGCGGCTCGAGGACCATTATGCCTCGGTCAATCCGCGTTACCCGATTACGCACGAAATACCGCACGGGGAAGTGTTCAGCGACGATGCCCTTGGCGACGACCGCACATTGCTCGGCCTCGAATTCTACGCCGATTTCCTGGCACCCGACGATTTCCTGTATTTCGGCGGCGCGACCCTGACCGAGGACGGAGGCCGGCAATCGCTGTTTTCCGTTCAGCGGGCGCCGTCGCAGGGCCGGCTCGACCGGCACGAATTGGAACATCTGGGAGAAATCAGGGATCGCCTCGCCGATATGGCGGCACTCTATCTCGATGTCGTTCTGGCGCCGACCGCCAGCCATTTCGCGCAAGTGCTCGACCGGATGCACGATCCCATGACGATCCTGGCTCCCGACGGAAGTATCCTGTTCGCAAACAGCACGATGGAAACGCTGCTCTCGTCCGACCCGTGCGTAGCCGATTCAAGCCATTTGCATTTCCGGCAGGAAACCTTGCAGCGCGCGCTCGGCACGGTGATGCAGGGGATCGCTTCGGGCCGCCAGACGGCACGGGAGGTCGTTGCCCGGACGCATGGCGGCGCGACGATCATGCGCGCCATCCGCCTGTCACGCGATCGCGCGCGCGAACTCGATCTCGTCGCCCCGGACCCGATCTGCGTGATTGTCGACGGATATGCCCGGCTGCCCGGCATTGCTGCAGCGCGAATCAGGCATGAATTCGATCTTACGGCACGCGAGGCCGAAGTGGGGCTGGCCCTGAGCGAAGGGCGCGATATCGCCGGGATCGCGCAATGGCTGGCCATTTCCCGCAACACGGTGAAGACGCATATCTCGTCTCTCCACGACAAGCTCGGCGTCTCCACCACGCTCGCGGCAGCTGCGCGCATTCACACGACGCTCGACTTGCACCGCTGAGCTTTGATCGTTGCGAGCCCCGCGATCGTCGATCCCCAGGATCCGTAATCGGCCGCCGGATCGTTCCGGCGACCGAGCGGATGTTCGAAGGTCAGTTGCCGGCCAGCGCCAGCCTGACGCCGCTTCTGCTCTCCAGCTGAGCGACCGCGGCGCGCCTGGCGTTTTTCACGCAAGTCCAGTCGGTCACCTGATGCTGATAGTTGAGCGGCGTTTTCATCTTGCATGCCGCGATGACCTTTCTCTCGATGCGCTTTTCGAGCGCTGCGAGATCTTCGGGATCGGACAGGTCGAGATCGTCGTATGGAATCCGTATTTCGATCCGTTCGGTTTCCGCGGACGCGATCGCCGGGCTGGCCAGGTCCAGGGCAGCGAGAAGCGCTGGCACGATCTTGCGCATGGTCGGTCTCCTTGAATGTGGTTTCGGCTACATTTCTCCCGATCATCTCCGGTCTTCTGTTCTCGCGCCGATTGTGCGGCGCAGCATTTTTCTTCGCAAGTGCAAAATATGCGTTGTGCAGTGCAAACCATGCATGCGGAAGCCGCCCTGCCGCAGCTATGTCCGGCTATCAAGCAAAGCGTTCGCGTATGTCTGCCGACAGCGCTCCGCGCTTGCGCGCCACCAGGACGAAATATTCGAGCCACTCGCCATCGATCGAAAGACGGTGCCGGTAACGTTCGAGCAGGTGAAGCTCGACCAGATCGCGGTCGAGCATCGTCTTGACGAGCGCAGCGAACCCGCCCTTGTCCGCCCCCTGCAGAAAATCGGTCTTGATATTGAAGGCGAGCCATCCGTCGGCCGCAATCTTGTCCATCGCGGCGATGAAGGCGGCGGCCGGGATGTCGTCGAAACCCAGCGCGGCAACGCAGGTGAGCGCATCGAGTCGCCACTGATCGAGCGCCTTGGAGGTGGCGGCATCGGGGGCGGTCATGTCGGCGACGAGATATTCGTCGTAGCCCGAGGGCCGGTCGCGCAGCGCCGCCTCGCGCGCGCGCTGGATGATATCCAGCCCGACGAGGCGCGCGACTCCGTGGCGGTTCATCTCGTCCGCGACGATGCCGTTGCCCGCACCCAGATCGAGCACCCGCAGCGGCTCGACCATTTCGCCCGCATGGCGCACCGCCTCCACCAGCCGCGAAACGACCACCTGCGGGCTTGTGCAACGCAGGCGATCGTAGAAAAGCTGTTCGTAAAGACCTGGTCGATCGTAAATCGCGGCGTAGTCGTGGAACTTGATCCGCTTGTCCTCGCCGTCCTCGACGAGATAGAAGAAGGCTTCGTTTTGTCCCAGTTCGCGGCTGCTCTGGCGCGGAAAACGGATGACGTGCTGATTCTCGGCGGCGCCGCCGGTCGGATCGGTGATCGGAAATCTCCCCTGTGTTCCCGCCCAGCATAGGGGAGATCGCGCGAGGGACAACCGCCAGCCGCCGCTGGACAGGCGCCGCACCCTGCTCCTAACGGGACGCATGGACGTCCAGCACCTCCCCGATTCTATCCTCATCGTCGATTTCGGCAGCCAGGTGACCCAACTGATCGCGCGCCGCGTGCGCGAGGCCGGGGTCTATTCCGAGATCGCGCCGTTCAGCAGCGCCACCGAGGCCTTCCACCGGCTGAACCCCAAGGGGATCATCCTCTCGGGCGGCCCGGCCAGCGTGTGCGATCCCGATTCCCCGCGCGCACCCAACGCGCTGTTCGAAAGCGGCGTGCCGATCCTCGGCATCTGCTACGGCCAGCAGCTGATGACACAGCATCTCGGCGGCGAGGTCCGACCGGGGCACGAGAGCGGAGAAGGCGGCGAATTCGGCCGCGCCTATTGCGAAGTCAGCGAGGAATGCGTGCTGTTCGACGGGCTGTGGCATGTCGGCGAGAAGCATCAGGTGTGGATGAGCCACGGCGACAAGGTCACCGGGATCGCCGACGGTTTCCGCATCGTCGCGACCAGCCCCGGCGCGCCCTTCGCGCTGATCGCCGACGACGAGCGGCGCTATTACGGCACCCAGTTCCACCCCGAGGTCGTCCACACCCCCGACGGCGCCAGGCTGCTGGCGAATTTCGTGCGGCACGTGTGCGGGCTGGCCGGCGACTGGACCATGGCCGAGTTCCGCAAGACCAAGATCGAGGAGATCCGCGCGCAGGTCGGGGACGGCAAGGTCATCTGCGGTTTGTCGGGCGGAGTCGATTCGGCGGTCGCCGCGGTGCTGATCCACGAGGCGATCGGCGAGCAGCTCACCTGCGTGTTCGTCGACCACGGGCTGATGCGGCTGAACGAGGCGGAGCAGGTCGTCACGCTGTTCCGCGATCACTACAACATTCCGCTGGTGCATGTCGACGCGGAGGACATGTTCCTGTCCGGCCTCGCGGGCCAGACCGACCCCGAGAAGAAGCGCAAGTTCATCGGCGGCGCGTTCATCGACCTGTTCGAGAAAGAGGCGAAGGCGATCGGCGGGGCCGACTTCCTCGCGCAGGGCACGCTCTATCCCGATGTGATCGAGAGCGTCAGCTTCACCGGCGGGCCGTCGGTGACGATCAAGAGCCATCACAATGTCGGCGGCCTGCCCGAGCGGATGGACATGCAGCTGGTCGAGCCGCTGCGCGAACTGTTCAAGGACGAGGTCCGCGCGCTCGGCCGCGAGCTCGGCCTGCCCGAAGTGTTCGTCGGCCGCCACCCCTTCCCCGGCCCCGGCCTCGCCATCCGCATCCCCGGCGAAGTCACCAGGGAACGCTGCGACATCCTGCGCAAGGCCGACGCGATCTATCTCGAGGAAATCCGCGCCGCGGGCCTCTACGACGCGATCTGGCAGGCCTTCGCGGTGCTGTTGCCGGTCAAGACGGTCGGCGTGATGGGCGACGGGCGGACCTACGACAGCGTGTGCGGGCTGCGCGCGGTGACCTCGACCGACGGCATGACCGCGGACGTCTATCCCTTCGACGCTGCCTTCCTGACCCGCGTGGCGACGCGAATCGTCAACGAGGTGAAGGGGATCAACCGGGTGGTTTACGACTACACGAGCAAGCCGCCGGGGACGATCGAGTGGGAGTGATGTGCGACGCAAGGAGCCGTCGCACGGTGCGGCGCTAGCCGATCAAATCCCCGTACAGGCCGTCGCACCATTCGGGCCGGTCCTCGGCCCAATCGATCGCCCGGCCATGCGCCAGTTCGAACACGACGCGCGGCCGTTCGTTCAACGCGGAAGAATCGAACACCTGCGCGTTGTCGGCGAGCAGCACCGCCTCGCGGATGATCGCCTGGTTGCGTTCGTAGCGCGCGCGGATCCTGTCCTCGGGCACATCGTGGCCACCCTCGGCCGTGCGCGCCCGCACACGGGCCACCGCGATCTCGGCGGAGGCGACGTTCAGGTGGAAGACGACCACCCGGTATCCTTCCGCGCGCGCATCGCGGACGAGCTGCAGCTTGGACGGATGCGAGAACACCGTCTCCATCACGAATGAGCGCCGTTCACTCATGCATTCGCGGCGGCGCCGTTCGGCGATCTTCGCCGCCCGGTAGGATGCCGTGGGCGACGGATCGCGCAATTCGTCGCGCTGGAGGATATCCGCATTGATGAAGGGCGCGGCCACCCTCGGTGCAAGCACGGTATCGTGGAAAGTGGATTTGCCGGCGCCGTTGGGGCCGGCGATCAGGAACAGGGTCGGCCGAGGCGCCGGCCCCGGCATCAGCCGGTAGCCGCCTTCTCACCATGCTCGACCAGCTTGCCGTCACGCAATCCCGCGCCCAGCCCCCTCTCGCGCCGCTTGGCGAAGAAGCGATCCTGCTCGTCGGTTCCCCGGCGCGCCGCGCCGAGAATGCCCTCGACGAAGCTTTCCTGCTCCGCCGCCGACAGGTCGTCCGGCCCGATCCGCGCATCCAGCGCGGCGGCGACACGCGATTGATCGAAATCGCTCGATCGCTCTATGCTCATGCCGATGCGGACCCAGTGCCTCACCTGCCCTGCCAGAGAGCGGCTCATGAGCTCGGCTTCCCGCGTGAGAACGTCGATCAGTTCGTCGTCGAGTTTGACCGTCTTTGCCATGGTGTCAAATTGCCACCTATATGTTAAAATGTCAATAATCGGTAGTTAAGCATCGCATGCAACTCTCCCTCGGCCCCGATCCGCGCAGCGATACTCTCCGCCGCATCCAGGCCGCGCTGATCGCACAATTCGGACGGATCGTCCGTCCCGACGACAAGCGGCGCGATCCGGTGTGGACGCTGGTGCAGGGGGTGATCGGGGCGCGGACGAAAACCGCGATTTCCAATGCCAATACCGACCGGTTGCTGGAGCGCTACGGTAACTGGGAGGCGGTAGCCGACGCCCAGGAGGAAGAGCTGGCCGAACTGCTCCGCACCGCCACATTCCCCGCGCTGATGGCCGAGCGGCTCAAGGCGTGCCTCCGGCGCATCGTCGCCGAGCGCGGAGCAGTCGATTTGCGGCATCTCTCCAACCTCCCCACCGAGGAGGCGATGGCGTGGCTCGAAACATTGCCCGGGGTCGCGCGCAAGATCTCGGCGCAGGTGATGAACACTTCGCATTTCCACCGCCCCGCGCTGGTGATCGACACCAATCACCGCAGGGTGATCCAGCGCATGGGTCTGGTCCCGCCCAGGGCCGACACCGCGCGCGCCTATGATACGCTGATGCCGGTGCTGCCCCAAGAATGGAGCGCGCAGGATATCGACGAGCATCATCTGCTGGTGAAGCGCGTCGGGCAGACGCTGTGCCGGCCCTCGCGGACGGATTGCCCGAACTGCCCGCTCCAGCGCGATTGCGAAACCGGGCGCGAGGCGGCATGACACGCCGCACGATGCAAGGGACGGATGTATGAGCTGGGAAGACCAATTCGCCGAGGATGCGGAGCAGCGCGAGGCCGAGGGGCGCGGGAAATCGCGCTCGGTCACGGTCGGCTGGACGGTGCGCTTCCCGCAGGGCGGCGACGCGATCTGGGCCGCGCCCAAGCCGTTCGCGCGCAACGATCCCAAGCCGAGTTCGGCCAAATCGGTGCAGGTGTGCCCCGCCGCGATCGATTTCGACCGGCGCCATTTCGTCATCCCCTGCCCGATCGATATCGAGCTCGCTTTCCAGAAGCAGCCCAACGGCCAGCTGCAGATGGTCGATGCCGACGGCGAGAAATCGGGCATGCGACCGCAGGGGCGCGCCAACATGATGATGCTCCACCCGCAGAACGAGTGGCGCCACCCCGAGCGCCCGATCGTCCAGATCGTCGCGCCCTACGTCTTCGTCGCCGACGAGCCGTGCTACGTCGTCCAGACCGCACCCTATCTCGACTGGTTCCCGACCCCGCGCCCCGGCGTGCAGATGGGCGGGCGCTTCCCGGTCCATATCTGGCCACGACCCTTGAGCTGGGGTTTCGAATGGCACGACATTTCGAAGCCGCTCAAACTGAAGCGCGGCGAGCCGTGGTTCTATGTCCGTTTCGAAACCGAGAACCCGGGCGCGCACGTCCGGCTGGTCGAGCAGGAAATGACGCCGGAACTGGAGAAATATCTCGACAGCATCGTCGACGTCTCGAATTACGTGAACAAGACCTATTCGCTGTTCGGCGAGGCGCGCCGGATGCGACCCGACACGCTGCTCAAGCCTAGAGGCTAGGCGAAGGTGAAACGCCTGCCATGAAACGATGGGGCGCCATCCTGCTGTGGTCGGCGATCGCTGCGGCCTTTATCGGCCCGGGCACCGTCACCACCGCGGCGAGTGCCGGGGCATCCTACGGCGCCGCACTGCTGTGGGCGGTGCTGTTTTCGGTGATCGCGACCTTCGTGCTGCAGGAAGCCGCGGCGCGGCTGACCATTGCGACCGGAAGCGACTTGGCCGAGGTGCTGCGCCAGCGCTTCCCTTCCGGCTGGCGGCGCGCGGCGACTTTGGTGCTGGCGGGCGGCGCGATCCTGATCGGAAGCGCGGCCTACGAGGCGGGCAATATCCTCGGCGGAGTAGCGGGCGCGATGCTGGCGCTGGACCTGCCCAAGCCCGTGCTCACGCTGGCGATCGGCGCGGTGGCGGCGGTGTTGCTCGCGACCGGCTCGCCCGCACGGATCGCGCGGCTGCTCGCGGTGCTGGTGGCGGTGATGGGAGCGGGCTTCCTCGTCACGGCGATCGTGCTCGCCCCGCCGCCCGGCGAATTGCTGGCAGGTCTGGCCGTGCCCGGCATGCCCGACGGCGCGGCCCTCATGGTGATCGCGCTGATCGGCACCACCGTGGTGCCCTACAACCTGTTTCTCGGCTCGAGCCTCGCGCACGGAACGAGCCTTGCAGACACCCGCTTCGGCCTCGCGGTCGCGATCGCGCTCGGCGGGCTCATTACCGCGGGGATCGTGATCGTCGGCTCGGCGCTCGAGGGCGAGTTTTCGTTCGAGCGGCTCGATGCCCTGTTGTCGCAGCGGCTCGGTGCCTGGGCCGGGACCGGGCTCGCGCTCGGCCTGCTTGCCGCGGGCCTCTCCTCCGCGGTGACCGCGCCGCTCGCCGCCGCGCTGACCGCGCGCGGACTGCTCGGCGATGCCGAAGACGCGCGCTGGTCGGCGCGCGGCCGGAGCTTCCGCGCGGTGTGGATCGCAGTGCTGGCGATCGGGGTCGGTCTCGGCATCGCCGATATCCGCCCGGTCCCGGCGATCGTGCTGGCGCAGGCGCTCAACGGGATCCTGCTGCCGGTGGTCGCGCTGTTCCTGCTCGCCGCGATGCGCGACCGGTCGCTCCTGGGCGATGCCGCGAACGGCCCGTTGGGCAATATCGCGATGCTCGCGGTGACGGGCATCGCCACGGTGCTGGGTGCCACCTCGCTGTACAAGGTGACTCAGACGCTGCTCGGCTAGAGGCGTTGCTTCTTCGCTGGAGCGGCACCGGCCCACTCCCCCACCCGGCCACCCGAGAATAACAAACTATGGGTGGCCGGGTGGGGGAGTGGGCCGGTGCCGCAACTGTCTCAGCGAAGCTGAAAACGACTCGGGAGGCACTACTCGGCTGGTTCACGCGCCAGCGAAGCCTGCTCGCGGCCGACGGCTTCGAGCGCGCGCGCGCTGACCGGGGTCAGGCCGGTGCGGGCGGGGAGGTTGGCCGGAGTCCTGACGTCCCACGCCAGACCGAGCTTTTCCAGCAGCCGGACGAACTCCCAGCCCGGATCGATCTGCCCCTTGTAGAGGCCGTGGCGGGCCGAGGCGGGAAACGCGTGGTGGTTCGAATGCCAGCTCTC
This sequence comes from uncultured Altererythrobacter sp., assembly GCA_913055875.1. Taxonomy (GTDB): domain Bacteria; phylum Pseudomonadota; class Alphaproteobacteria; order Sphingomonadales; family Sphingomonadaceae; genus CAJXJY01. The sequence continues at coordinate 396,255 of CAJXJY010000001.1, read as the reverse complement.
GCCCATCGTGGGGATCGCCAGCCAGCCGATATTGTAGCCCTGCACCGCGGCATCGTCGACGATCCAGTCCTGCGGCCCGTGCCGGTGCGCATGGTGCGCGATATACCAGTGCATCGTGAAACAGACCGCGACGCGCACCACCACGCCCCACACCACCCACGGCCATCCGCCGAGCCAGTAGAGCAGCAGCGCGACCGGAATCTGATGCAGCATCCAGGTCTTCTGCAGGAACAGGTAGAAGCGGTCGTCGCCGATCCCCGGTCCGGGGTCGAAATGCGGCGGATTATCGAAGGCGAGCCGGAAATTGAGGTAGTAGAACCCGTCCGCGAGCGCGCCCCTGCCGTGACGCAGGAACCAGTGGCAGTCCTCCTGCCGCTGCGCCCAGTCGCGGATGTCGTGCAGACCGACGGTCCAGATCGGCCCGCCCATGCCGACCAGCACGCCGACATAGATCATCGTGCGCTCGAGCCATTTGGGGCATTCGAAGCTGCGATGGATCAGCCGGCGGTGGAAGCCGACCGAATGGCCGACGCACAGCCTGAATCCCGAGAGGATCAGGAACACCGCGAAAGCACTCCAGCTGAAGAACAGCGGGCCGAGCACCAGCGCGCCCGCGATGAAGCCCATGTTCCAGATCGAGCGCGCGGGATCCCATACCGGCGTGCCGTTCGCCGCATCGGCGGTGTCGAGACCGGACAGCGAATTGACCTTGAAGGCGCCCTTGTCGGCTTCTCCGCGCACCGTGCTCATGCCCCGTCCTCCTCCGCCGCGCGCTGCAATTTGCGCTCCGCCGCGAGCGCGCGCGCCTCGGGACAGAACGGGGTGAGGAAGGCATAGAGGCTGTTGGCGAGATTATCGCCGGCGATCGAATAGATCACCTCCTGCCCGCGTTTCTGACGGTGGAGCAGCCCGGCATCGTGCAGCACCGCGATATGCTTCGAGATCGAGGGCATCGCCATGTCGAATTTCGACGCGATCTCGCCCACCGTCATCGGCCCGCCCGCGAGGTGGTTGAGAATCCGCCGCCGCGGAGTCGACGCCAGCGCCTTGAACGCCTTTTCCATAGATATTTTCCTAATTAGGAAAATACGAAAATGCAAGCGCCTTTCCGCTGCGTCACGGTTGCGCGCGGCGCGGATTTTCGACAGCCCTCTTGCGACAGGCAGCGAATCGTTACCGGGAGAGCCATCATGAAGACCGCGATCACCGAAATGTTCGGCATCGAGCACCCGATCATTCAGGGCGGCATGCATTTTGTCGGCTTTGCCGAGATGGCTGCGGCGGTCAGCAATGCGGGCGGGCTCGGGATTATCACCGGGCTGACGCTGGGCACGCCCGAGAAGCTCGCCGACGAGATCGCGCGCTGCCGCGACATGACCGACAAGCCGTTCGGTGTGAACCTGACCTTCCTCCCCAGCCTGACCCCGCCCGACTACCCCGGGCTGGTGAAGGTCATCATCGACGGCGGGGTCAAGGTGGTCGAGACCGCCGGGCGCAATCCGCAGCAGGTGCTGCCCGCATTGAAGGACGCCGGGATCAAGGTGATCCACAAATGCACCAGCGTGCGCCACAGTCTCAAGGCGCAATCGATCGGCTGCGATGCGGTCAGCGTCGACGGGTTCGAGTGCGGCGGGCATCCGGGCGAGGACGATATCCCGAACTTCATCCTGCTGCCGCGCGCGGCGGACGAGCTGGAGATCCCCTTCGTCTCCTCGGGCGGCATGGCCGACGGGCGCTCGCTCGTCGCCAGCCTCGCTATGGGTGCGGAAGGCATGAACATGGGCACCCGCTTCATCGCGACGCAGGAAGCGCCGGTGCACGAGAACGTGAAGAAAGCCATCGTTGCCGCCTCCGAACTCGATACCCGGCTGGTGATGCGTCCGCTGCGCAACACCGAGCGGGTGATGACCAACGAAGCGGTCGAGCGGCTGCTCGAAAAGGAACGCGAGCTGGGCGACAAGCTCAAGTTCGAGGATATCCTGCCCGAAGTCGCCGGGGTCTATCCGCGGATTATGACGGAAGGCGACATGGACGCCGGCGCGTGGAGCTGCGGCATGGTCGCGGGGCTCGTCAACGACATTCCGACCTGCAGGGAATTGATCGACCGCATCATGCGCGAGGCCGACGATATCCTCGCGCGGATGAACCGCCAGATGAATGCAGGGCAGGCCGCCTGACCGCTACCAGCTGAACCCATCGTCTATGGCGCGTTGCTCGGCCTCGGTCGTCTCGCGGCCGAGCGCAGCGTTGCGGTGCGGGAAGCGGCCGAAGCGGGCGATCATTTCGTGATGGCTTCGGGCGAAGGACAGATTGCCGGGCAGGTATCGGCCGAAATAGGCGAGGCTCGCTTCCTGGTCGGCGATATCCTCGCTGTGCATCAGCGGCATGGCGACGAACTGGCGCTCCGCATCGGGCAGCGCCGCGTCCCAGCCGCGTGCGATGAACGCCTTGCTGATCGCGCGCGCCAGCGGGTCGGTGGCAAAGGCCTGCGCGCTGCCGCGGTAGATGTTGCGCGGCACCTGGTCGAACAGCAGGATTGCCGCCTGCGCCAGCTTGCGATCGCCGAGAAAGCTATCCGCCGGCGATTGCGCCTGCGCAGCCAGTTCGCTTTCGAAGCGCCGGCGCAGCAGCGCATCGACGTCGTCGCTCGACCCGAACCAGTCGGAGGGTCCGAGCGTTTCGAACCAGAAACGCAGCAGATCCGCCGCCCAGCGGCGCGGGGCGGCGGTCATGCTGGCCGATCAGCTGTCGGCGCGGCGATAGGGGACGAATTCGCCGAGGAAGATGTTGCCGGTGTAGTGGCCGGCATTGCGATCGCGCGTCGTCACCTGGTCGCTGCTGCACAGCCGCGTGCCGAAGGTGCGCGTGACCATGGCATCGTCTTCGTCGAGATCTTCCGGATGCAGCGGCACGTTGACATAGACCACGCCGGGGCGGCGCACGACGATGGCGGTGCCGTCGATGATCGAAACCTTGGTCCCGGGAAAGGTCTGGACGCAGTTTACCGGTTCGCCGGCGACACGCCCTTCGAGCAGTTTGGCGAGCTTGGCTTCCCCCTTGCTCGGCGCGTCTTCGGCACCGGCGGGTGCGAAAGTCAGCGCGGCGAGTGCGAGCCCGGTGGCGGTGGTGAGGATTTTCATCGGTCAGCCTCCTTCGCTGGTCCGCGCGTCTTCCACGCGGCGATAGGGTACGAATTCGGACAGGGTCAGGACCGGTCCGTTGATCAGGCTCGAGCGGTCGCGCATTTCGACGTGGTCGAGCGCACAATATTGCGAACCGAACGGCTTGAACACGGGGATGTCGCTCCAGCTCAGGAAGCGCGCGCCGCTGGGCCGGTTGACGTACAGCGTGTCGCCGTCGCGGAACACAAAGGCGGTGTCGTCGATCACGGTCAGACTGTCGCGCTGGCTGCTGTGCAGGCACCTGACCGGCTCGCCCGCGACGCGGCCTTCGAGCAGTTCGGCCAGTTCGGCCTCGCCGCGCTCGCTGGCCTCGCCGGCAAGCGCCGGAGCGGCGAGCAGCGTGCAGGCCCCGGCAGCGGCGATCAGGGAGATATGAGAAATATTGTTGCGCATTTTGCCTCGCAAATCTGCGGACCCCGGCGGATGGACTAGCAGGCCTCCGATGAATAACGCCTGAGCGGATCAGAAGGGTTCATCACCACCGGCAGCTCTGCCCGGCAGCGGCCTCTTACGCCGTGCCCCCGACTGTCAGCCGGTCGAGCAGCAGCGTCGGCTGCCCCACGCCCGCGGGCACGCTCTGGCCGCCCTTGCCGCAGGTACCGATGCCCTCGTCCAGGGCCATGTCGTTGCCGATGCCGATCACGCGGGTGAGCGCGGTCGGGCCGTCGCCGATCAGCGTCGCGCCCTTGATCGGCGCGCCGACCTTTCCGTTTTCCACCAGATAGGCCTCGGTGCAGGAGAAGGTGAACTTGCCCGAGACGATATCGACCTGCCCGCCGCCGAAGCTCCTGGCGTAGATTCCGGTCTTCATCCGCGCGAGCAGCTCGGCCGGATCGTCGCCGCCCGAACGCATGAAGGTATTGGTCATGCGCGGCATCGGCGCGTGGCGGTAGTTCTGCCTGCGACCGTTGCCGGTCGGTTCGACGCCCATCAGCCGCGCGTTGAGCCGGTCCTGCATGTAGCCCCTGAGCACGCCGTCCTCGATCAGCACCGTTTCGCCGGTCGGCGTGCCTTCGTCGTCGATCCCAAGCGAGCCGCGCCGGTCGGCGATCGCGCCGTCGTCGACCACGGTGACGCCAGGCGCCGCGACCCGCTCTCCGATGCGCCCCGCATAGGCGCTGGTGCCCTTGCGGTTGAAATCGCCCTCGAGCCCGTGGCCGACGGCCTCGTGCAGCAGCACGCCGGGCCAGCCGGGGCCGAGCAGCACGGTGCACTCTCCCGCGGGCGCGGCGACGCTGTCGAGATTGACCATCGCCTGCCGCACCGCCTCGTCGATGGCGCGGCGCCAGTTGGCCTCCTCGAACAGCGGGGCGTAGAGGTGACGCCCGCCGAAGCCGAAGCTGCCGCGCTCGCGCCGGCCGTTGCTCTCGGCGACCACCGCCACGTTGAGCCGCACCAGCGGGCGGACATCCATCGCGCGGAAGCCGTCGGGCCGGACGATCTCGATCACGCTCCAGCTCGCCGACAGGCTCGCGGTGACCTGCGCGACGCGCGGATCCTTCGCCCGCGTCGCCGCGTCGATCGCTTCGAGCAGCGCGACCTTCTCGCCGAACGGCACCGCATCGAGCGGATTGGCATCGGTGTAGAGATGCCGGTTGCTGCGTCGTGGCGGCTCCGCGCGCATGCCCTGCGCCGGGTCGAGCAGTTGCAGCGTCTCGCCCGCGCGGCGGATCGCGCCTTCGCTGATTTCGTTGGCATGCGCAAAACCGGTCGTTTCGCCCGAGACGCCGCGCAGCCCGAAGCCCGAATCGCACGAATAGTCGGCGGTTTTGAGCCGTCCGTCGTCGAATACGAAGCTCTCGCCGGCGACATATTGCAGGTAGATTTCGCCGTCGTCGCAGCGCGCGAGCGTTTCGCCCGCCAGCCGCACGGCATCGTCGGGAGTCAGCTGCTGCCCGTAGAGCAGCGCGAGCGGATCGGGGGACTGCATCGCGACGCGCTCAGCGGTGCCCCGGATCGCCGCCTTCGGAAATGTCGGGCAGGCTCGCCTGGTCGGCTCCGTCCGCCGGGCCGCCGCGCAGCACGAAGCGCCGGTCGCAATAGCCGCAATCGACATAGCCGTGCTCGTCGATCTCGAGCCAGATCTTCGGATGGCCGAGCGCAGACGGGCGGAAGCTGGTGCCGCCGCGGATATCGGTGGCCCCGTCGCAGCTGACGCGGCGCGTGTCGACGAGGATGGTTTCGGGCGGCGGGATGCTCATGGGCGGCGCAATACCCACGGCGGGCGGGATGCGCAACGGTGGCCGTGCGGCCTCGCGCGTCAATTGTAGTCGACGGTGACGTCGAACGTGCCGGTATAGGTGCCCGGCACCTGCCCATTGGCGACACGCAGCCTTCCGCCGACGAAGAAGGCAAATGTCCCGGCCGGATCGGTGACCAGGTAGCGATAATTGCGCCCCGTTCGTCCGACGAAGGACAACCCGCTCTCGCCGCCCGGCGCAAGCCGGTTGATGCGCATGACGGTGCCCGGTCCGGAAAGGAACAACCGCCTCCCCGGCGGCATCTGAATCCGCAGCGTGAGGCCGAAGGTCGAGACGCCCCCGAACCCGGCCGGGAGGCACGCTCCGCTATGGACGAGGCCGTTATTGGCAGTGCACGTAGCGCTCGCCTCGGCAGTCATGTCGACGCGGCCGGCATTGGGCGCGACGATCAGGCCGAAATCCATGTCCTGCGTCTTGGCCAGCGAGAGATTCGCAATCAGTTCGGCATTCGCCGAAGCCGCCGCGGTTTCCTGCGCCTGCGCCGTTGCCGTGGCGAACAGCGCGTATGCTGCAGCCGCTCCCGCACGGGCGAGGAGCCGGCTGGTCAGGCCGGCTGCCAAAGCGAATTTCGGTCCCATCGCAGCCGCATTAGCCGCAGCCTTGAAAGGAATGGCGAGCGAAACTGGTAAACGGGCGCGCAAGGATTGGCGCCAAGCGGACCGGATCAGTTGTATTCGATCTCGACCACGAAAGTGCCGACATAGGTGCCAGGCTTCTGGTTCGCCGCGACGGCCAGCGTCCCGCCGACACGGAACTGGAAGTTGGTCGCGAAGAAATAGGCCGGCAGGCCGAGAAAGCCGGTGCGGTTGAAATCGGTGGTGAAGCCGGTCAGCACCATCGTCGCATCGGGATCGGCGGTATTGGCCAGCAGCACCGTGTCGCTGATCGTCGGCGCGATGAATACCGGATAATCGACGAACACGCGCCGCTCGAGCTCGAACGCCGCCGGATGCGTTTCGTCCGACGCAATCAGCGTTCCGGTGGTCGAGAGATTGCCGTTCGGGGCGATCGTGATCGTTCCGCCGCTGTCGCCCGGGATGATCCTGCCGAAATCGAGATCGTCGATTTTCGCCACCCGGCCTTCGTCGACGATGCCGAGGCTTGCCGTGACAGCAGTCGTCTCCTGCGCCTGCCCGGTGCCGGGCAGCGCGACGGCCGCGGCGAAAATGGCTGCGGCAGCACCGATCGTCCGGCATAGGCTGCCGGCAAGAATTGCGAATTTTGGTCCCATCGCCGACCTCGATAGCCGGATACGGTTAACGGACCCTTCGTTCCGCATGGTTAACGCGGCATCAGCAATCGGGTACGGCGTTGGCCCCTTTACGCGCGGTCGCACCCGCGCCTAGGGGAGCGCGCATGAGCCAGCCGCCAGCCATCTCGATCCGCGATCTCGTCAAACGCTATGCCGGTGAGAAGGGTGCCGAAGGCAAGCTGGCGCTCAAGGGCGTTAGTTTCGACGTGCCGCAGGGGCAGATCTTCGGCCTGCTCGGCCCCAACGGCGCGGGCAAGTCGACGCTGATCAACATCCTCGCCGGGCTGGTCACCAAGACCTCGGGCAGCGCCTCGATCTGGGGCTTCGACATCGACCGCGACCACCGCAACGGCAAGCGCGCGATCGGGATCGTCCCGCAGGAAATCGTGTTCGACCCCTTCTTCACGCCCTACGAAGTGCTCGAGAACCAGGCCGGCTTCTACGGCATACCCAAATCCGAACGGCGCAGCGAGGAATTGCTGCGCGCGGTGCGGCTCGAGGACAAGCGCGACGCCTATGCACGCACGCTGTCGGGCGGGATGAAGCGGCGGCTGCTGGTCGCCAAGGCAATGGTCCATTCGCCGCCGATCCTGGTGCTCGACGAACCGACCGCGGGGGTCGACGTCGAATTACGGCGCCAGCTATGGGAGCTGGTGACGGGCCTCAACCGCGAGGGCGTGACGGTGGTGCTGACCACGCACTACCTCGAAGAGGCCGAGCAATTGTGCGACCGGATCGCGATCATCGATCACGGCGAATTGATCGCCGACAAGCCGACCCGCGAACTGGTGGGGATGGCGCGCGAGAAGGTGATCGAGGTGACGGTCGACAAGGATCCGGCAAAAGCGGCCGATCAGGGCGCCTTCTCGCGCGATTTCATTCACAGCTTCGAACTGCTCGAAGGCAACCGCATCGCGCTGACCTACAATCGCGACGATGTCAGCGCCGGGCAGATGCTGAACCACGTCCAGCAGATCGGCTTCACGGTCGAGGACGTCACCACTCGCGAGGCGGATCTGGAGGACGTGTTCGTCCAACTGACCGGGGCGGGGTGAAGCGAACGACCTTGACCTTGTTCGTCCTGAGCTTGTCGAAGGACTGCTTTTTCTTCTAGCGCAGGTCTCGAAGTGTAGAACGGCCCTTCGACAAGCTTGGGGCGAGCGGAGTTGGCAAGTGGTCGAACCACAACACGACGTCCTGATCATCGGCTCCGGCGCCGCCGGGCTCACCGCCGCGCTCGAACTGGCCCAGAGCCGCAAGGTGCTGGTCCTGGCGAAAGGTTCGCTCACCGGCGGCTCGACCGCTTGGGCGCAGGGTGGGATCGCGGCGGTGCTCGATGCAGGCGACACGTTCGACAACCATATCCGCGACACGATGGTCGCGGGCGCGGGGCTCAACGATCGCGAAACGGTCGAATTCGTGATCGAGCGCGCGCCCGCCGCGATCGACCGGCTGTGCGAACTCGGGGTGCCGTTCAACCGGGAAAAGCTCGAGGAAGGCGGCGACCTCCACCTCACCCGCGAAGGCGGACACAGCCACCGCCGCATCGTCCATGTCGACGACGCAACCGGCTGGGCGGTGCAGGAAGCGCTGCTCAGGGCGGCGGAAGCGAACGACAACATCACCCTGCTGCCCGGCCGCACCTGCGTCGATTTCATCACCGGCCGCCACGGCGAGACCTATTCGGGCGAGGGCCGCGTGTGGGGCGCCTACGCGCTCGACGAGGCGACCGGCCAGGTCGAGAAGCACGTCGCCAAAGCCACGATCCTCGCCGCGGGCGGTGCGGGGCGCGTCTACCAGTTCTCGACCGCGCCGCGCGGCGCGACCGGCGACGGGATCGCGATGGCGTGGCGCGCGGGCTGCCGCGTTTCCAACATGGAGATGATGCAGTTCCACCCGACCTGCCTCTACAATCTCGAGGTCAAGAACTTCCTCATCACCGAGGCGGTGCGCGGCGAGGGCGGGCGGCTGCTCCACCCCGAAACCGGCCATCGCTACATGGTCGACTACGACAAGGAGCGGATGGAACTCGCCCCGCGCGACGTCGTGGCGCGCGCCAACGACGACCAGATCAAGCGCTACGGTCTCGATTACGTCCATCTAGACATCAGCCATCGCGAGCCGGATTTCGTGAAGGGGCATTTCCCGACCATTTACGAGAAGCTGCTCGGGCTCGGGATCGACATGACGAAGCAGCCGATCCCGGTGGTGCCCGCGCAGCATTACACCTGCGGCGGGGTGCCGGTCGGGCTCGACGCGCGCACCGACCTGCCCGGTCTGTGGGCGGCGGGCGAAGTGACCGAGAGCGGGCTCCACGGCGCCAACCGGCTCGCGTCCAATTCGCTGCTCGAATGCTTCGTGTTCGGCGAGGCGGCGGCGAAGGACATCTGCGCACATTGGGACGAGCTCGACGCGCCGCCGCCGATCCGCGACTGGGACGAGAGCCGGGTGACCGATTCGGACGAGGAAGTGGTCATCAAGCAGAACTGGACCGAGATCCGCCGCTTCATGTGGAACTATGTCGGCATCGTGCGCACCACCAAGCGGCTCGAACGCGCCGCGCACAGGATCAAGCTGCTGTCGGGCGAGGTCGAGGACTATTACGGTCATTTCCGTGTAACCACCGACCTGATCGAACTGCGCAACCTGCTCAAGGCGGCCGACCTGATCGTGCGCAGCGCGCTGGCGCGGCACGAGAGCCGCGGGCTGCACTTCACGCTCGATTATCCCGAGACCGACGAGGTCGCGCGCGATACGGTGCTGGTGCCGTGAGGACGCGGACCTTCGCTCTATTCGCCGCGTGTTCGCTCGCGGTCGTGAGCCCCACCGCGGCGCAGGACGATCCACCGCAGGACGAAATCGTCGTCACCGCGCAGCGTTCGGGCGCGCCGATGTGGACCATCGCCACGCCGAGCGGCACTGTCGTCCTCGTAGGCGAGATAAAGGCGGTGCCCGAATCGACCCCGTGGTTTCCCGATCGGCTCGAAGACGCGACGCGCGGTGCGCAGCGGGTGATCCTCGGGATCAAGCCCAAGGTCTCTCCGGGCGACGTGTTCCGGATCATCTTCGCCGGCGGAAAGATCACCAGGCTTCCCAAGGGGACGGTGGCCGGCGACTATCTCGATGAGATGCAACACAACCGTCTCGCAGCGCTCGAAGAGCGCTACGACCGCGACTATTCGCGCCGGAGCTTTCTGATGACCTCGTTCGATCTGCTGGCAAGGCGGCTCGGCTTCGCCCGCGATACGGGCAAGGATGCGTCGGAGGTGGTCGAACGGGCGGCGCGCCGCGCGCGGGTGCCGGCCGAACCGGTCGGCACGGTGCGCGGCGAGGACATGCTCGACAGCCTCGCCGAAGCGCCGCCGGCCTCGCACCTCCCCTGCCTCGACGCGGCAATGAGCGCGGCCGAGCAGGGCCCCGAACTGATCGAGCGGCGCGGCGCCGACTGGCGTGCTTCGGACATCCCCGCAGTCATGGCCAACCCGCTCGAAGTCGCGCTCGGCCGCTGCTGGCCGTGGGCCGACCGGCAGGTCGGGAGCGAAATACGCGGCCAGTGGGTCGAGGCGATCGACCGCGCTGCGGGCGCCGATGGCGTGACGCTCGCGGTGGTGCCGCTCAGAGTTCTCGCCGAGGAGGACGGCGTGTTGGACCAGCTCGTGCAGAGGGGGTTCGATGTCCGCGGGCCGGCGTGGCGCGCGGATGGCGCGAATCTGGCCGGAGCGGCCGATGCGGAGTCGGTGCCCTAGGACGATTGCTCGATCAATTTCACGAACAGCGGATAGAGCTCCTCGTATGTATCGAGCACGCCATCGTCGCCTCGATGATTGGAAGCGCGGTAGGAAAAGAACAGCTCGTTGCGCAAGTCCGGCAGGCTTTCCCTTCGCCTGGCTTTCGCAGCCTTCGCGCAGGCTTCGAACGAGCCGAATTCCCGGTACCCGTTATACGTTCCGGCGAACGCAACGATGCCATTTCTGTCGCCGGGCTTGGGAAGTCTGAGTTTCTCGGGCATGACCCTGCCGATAGCACAACCCACGGAGAGGACATGCCCAAAACCGCTGCCAACGGCATCGAGATCCATTACGAAGACCACGGCGATCCCGCCGATCCGCCGATCCTGCTGATCATGGGTTTCGGCGCGCAGCTCACGCTGTGGCCCGACGAGTTCGTCGAGGCGCTGGTCGGGCGCGGTTTCCGCGTCATCCGCTACGACAATCGCGATATCGGACTCAGCCACAAGTTCGACGGGGTCAAGGCGCCGGGGCTGATCAAGCTGACGCTGCTCGGCAAGCTCGGCTTCACCCCCAAGGTGCCCTACATGCTCGCCGACATGGCCGACGACGGCGCCGGGCTGCTCGATGCGCTCGGGATCGAGCGGGCGCATGTCGTCGGTGCGAGCATGGGCGGGATGATCGCGCAGCATGTCGCCGCGCGCCATGCCGACAAGTGCCTCAGCATGACCTCGATCATGTCGACCACCGGCAATGCCAAGCTGCCGCCGGCGAAGAAGGAAGCGATGGAGGTCCTCGTCAAGCGTCCGAAAAGCACCGAGGAGGAAGTACTGGTCGCGCACGGGATGAAGCTCGCGCGCACGATCGGTTCGCCCGGCTATCCGGGCGACGAGGAACGGCTGCGCGAGAAGGTGGCAGCGGGCATCCGCCGCAGCTTCTACCCCGAGGGGCCGACGCGGCACCTGTCGGCGATCGTCGCCGACGGCGACCGGCGGGCGATGCTCAGGAGCATCGAAGTGCCGACGCTGGTGCTCCACGGCGAGGACGATCCGCTCGTCCCGTGCGAAGCCGGCCACGACACCGCCGCCTGCATCCCCGGCGCGAAGATCCGCACCATCCCCGGCTGGGGCCACGACCTGCCGCTCGAACTGGTCGACCAGCTCGCCGATGCGATCGCCGAGCATGCGAAAGGCGCGGTCGAGGCCTGACCGGCGCCCGCACGGGACAGGATTGCCGCTAGCGCCGCTTTTCGCCGTCCGCCTCGGCCGCGAGCCGCTTGCGCCGGGCGTCGATCTGCGGATGGATGAAGCCCCACCACGCCGCGTTCCAGCCTGCCGATGTCCAGATCGCCCACTCGTCGGTCAGGAAGGGGATTTCGGGCAGCGCGACGAAGCGCGCATAGACCGCGCTGCTCAGCGCCAGCCAGGCCGCACCGGCGATCGCCAGCGCTTTCTCGTGACGCATCGCGAAGGATGCCAGCCCGTTCCAGATTCGGTCCATTTCCCGGTCCCCTTCTGTCCGCTCGCCGGATTCGAAAATTGCGGCACAGGATTCGATTGAATCAAAGCCCCGCAACACCCATTTTCCGCATATAAATTTTTTCACGGATTCATTTTTGGGGTTGCGCTTCGCGCCAGCCCAGCTTTTCCGGCGCGTCGCGGCGTTGCACAAAGCTAACACACCGGGCTGTAACACGTTCGAAACATCTTAAGCGTGCATTTACCCTCTTGCGCGCGAGTCCGGTCTGATTCAGTATCTAGTGGTCCGGATCGCAGGTGAACCTACTAGATCGTGTTGTTCCGAGGACGCGCCACTCGGCGCGGGCGGGGAACGATTCGGTCGCCGAAAGGGCCGCTGCAAGCCGGGTTGTGGGCAGACCGGGGGATAAGTAATTCGCCGCTGCACACGCGAAAAATGCTAGGCGGGACGCTTCTCGCCGAATCGAACACAAGCGGAACAGCGGCCGGGTGGAGGCGTTGGTTCCCAGGGGTACAGAGCGGGGTCGATCACAATGGAATTCAGAACCGGGGACGAAGCAGCGATGGGACTCGATCAGACGCAGGAAAACACGATCGACACCGAAGATGCACCCGCGCAGACACCCGCCAGCAAGAAGGCCGCGGTAGCGATGGAACAGGACGACAAGGGCAGCGAGGAACTCGTCGCCGACAAGGCAAACGAGGCGCTGGCGAAAGCGGTCGCGGCGGCAGCCGAAGCGAACGCCGACAAACCCGATTCGAAGAAGATCAATGATCGCCGCTTCACCATCGTCACCGACGAATCGCGCGACGACAATCTGACCGAATTCGGCAAGGAAACGCTGATCGACCGGTATCTGCTGCCGGGTGAGAAATTCCAGGACCTGTTCGCGCGCGTTGCCGATGCCTATGCCGACGACCAGGACCACGCGCAGCGGCTCTACGATTACATCTCGAACCTGTGGTTCATGCCCGCGACCCCGGTGCTGTCGAACGGGGGCACCAATCGCGGCCTGCCGATCAGCTGCTATCTCAACAGCGTCGAGGACAGCCTCGAAGGCATCGTCGGGACGTGGAACGAGAACGTCTGGCTCGCCTCGAAGGGCGGCGGCATCGGCACCTATTGGGGCCAGGTCCGCGGGATCGGCGAGCCGGTCGGCCTGAACGGCAAGACCAGCGGCATCATCCCCTTCGTGAGAGTGATGGATTCGCTCACGCTCGCGATTTCGCAAGGCTCGCTGCGGCGCGGCTCGGCCGCTTGTTATATCGACATCTCGCATCCCGAGATCGAGGAATTCCTCGAGATCCGCAAACCCTCGGGCGACTTCAACCGCAAGGCGCTCAACCTCCACCACGGCGTGCTGGTGACCGACGAGTTCATGGAAGCGGTGCGCGACGGGACCGAGTTCGAACTCAAGAGCCCGCGCGACGGCAGCGTGCGCGGCAAGGTCGACGCGCGCAGCCTGTTCCAGAAGCTCGTCGAGACCCGCCTTGCGACCGGCGAGCCCTATATCGTCTTCAACGACACCGTGAACCGGATGATGCCCGAGCATCACCGTGAACTGGGCCTCAAGGTCTCGACCTCGAACCTGTGCAGCGAGATCACCCTTCCCACCGGGCGCGACCATCTCGGCAACGACCGCACCGCGGTATGCTGCCTGTCCTCGCTCAATCTGGAAAAGTGGGAGGAATGGGAAGGCGACAAACAGTTCATCGAGGATATCATGCGCTTCCTCGACAACGTGCTGCAGGACTATATCGACCGCGCGCCCGACGAGATGGCGCGCGCCAAATATTCGGCGATGCGCGAACGTAGCGTCGGCCTCGGCGTGATGGGCTTCCACTCCTTCCTGCAGTCGAAGGGCATCGGCTTCGAAAGCCCGATGGCCAAGGTGTGGAACCTCAAGATGTTCAAGCACGTCGCGGCCAAGGCGGACGAGGCGAGCATGATGCTGGCCAAGGAACGCGGCCCCTGCCCCGACGCCGAGGAAATGGGCGCGATGAAGCGCTTTTCGTGCAAGACCGCGATCGCGCCGACCGCCTCGATCAGCATCATCTGCGGCGGCACCAGCGCCTGCATCGAGCCGATCCCGGCCAATATCTACACCCACAAGACGCTGTCGGGCAGTTTCGTGGTCAAGAACCCCTATCTCGAAAAGCTGCTTCGTTCGAAGAGCAAGGATTCGAACAATGTGTGGAACTCGATCCTCGAGAAGGGCGGGTCGGTCCAACACCTCGATTTCCTCACCACCGAGGAAAAGGCCGCGTTCAAGACCAGCTTCGAGATCGACCAGCGCTGGCTGCTCGAATTCGCCGCCGATCGCGCGCCGTTCATCGACCAGGCGCAGTCGCTGAACCTGTTCATCCCCGCCGACGTCGACAAATGGGACCTGATGATGCTTCATTTCCAGGCGTGGAAGCTGAAGATCAAATCGCTCTATTACCTGCGCTCGAAATCGGTGCAGCGCGCCGGTTTCGCCGGCGGCGTCGAAACCGACAACACCAAGGACGCGGCGAAATACGAGCTCAATGCGGCCGCGGGCGAAGGGCCGACCGATTACGAGGAATGCCTCGCCTGCCAGTGAGGCGAATTTCCCTGGGATTCAAAAACCCCGGCGAGGCGGCGGCCTCGCCGGGGTTTTTCGTTTGAACTGCATTTTACGTGGGCCGGTTCTGGCCTCGGCAACACGAAAGCGCGCGTTCCGTTAGGGCTGGTTCATTCCATTGATGGCGCCGGCAATATCCATGCCCATGAAAAGGCTATAAAGAAAATCCATCATTTCATCTTCCTTGCTTGTTTCCGGGAAACGAATTCTACGACAATGCCGACACTCGTCAACAGACGATAGGGGATTTTCGATTTCGTTGTTCTCGAACTACCACGATTTACCGTCTCGAAAAGAACGAGTTGGCGAGACGCCGAAACCCTGCGACCGGCACGAGGGGTGTCGCGCCAGACCTTTCGGCCTGCCGATCGGGTTCGAAGATATGACAGCTATTGCCAAGCCCTGACCATGCGATAACCTTCGCTCCGACTTTCGGGTTACGGGGATGGGTAGATGGATGCATGGGTCTTGTGGGCCGCGCTGCTGGCGGCGAATACGGCGGCGCCGGAGGAGCATCTCGAACGCCAGGCAGCCGACGAGGCATCGGTGCTGCACGGCCTCGAGGCCGAGATCGCCGCTTACGAAGATGCCGATATCAGCGCCGACCCCGCGCACTATCGCGACGAATTGCTCGCGCTCTGGGACCGGGTCGAGGCCGACGGCTCGGTGCCGGTCCAATCGCGCGTCGAACTGGCTGCCGCGATCGGTACGTCGCTGTTCTACCTGCGCGAATACGATGCCTCGCTCGAATGGAACCGGCGCGGGCTCGACATGCTCGAAGGCGAAGGCGGCAGCGAGGAAGATCGCATCCAGCTGATGGCCAACCGCGCCTCGCTGCTCACATCGCTCGCGCGCTTCGACGAAGCCGAAGCGGTGCACCGCGAGGTGATGGCGGCGCGCAGCAGCCTGTACGGCGAGGACTCGGTCGAAGTATCCAGTTCGCTGTTCAATCTCGGTATCGTGCTCTACCGCAAGGGCCGGTACGACGACGGGGTGGACATGGTCCGCCGCAGCGTGGAGATCCACGAACGCGAGGTCGGCGAAGGGCATGCCGAGACGGTGCTGCGGATGGCATCGCTCGGGGCGATGATGGTCAATGCCGGCCGCGAGGCCGAAGCCGTGCCGATCAACCGCCGGGCGGAAGCATTGGGGCGCGAGCATCTCGGCGACGACCATCCGACCTATTCGACGGCGCTCAACAATCTCGGCTTTGCCCTGATCTCTTCCGGCCGATATGGCGAAGCCCTGCCGGTGATGCGCGAAGCGTTGCGAGTCCGTATCCGTACGGTGGGCGAGGACGATCCGCGCACCGCCTATTCGCTGCGCAACCTGTCCTCGCTGCTCAAGGTAACCGGCAAGGTGGACGAGGGCGAGACCCTCAATGCGCGCGCACTCGCCATATTCGAAGCGAGCGGCGAGACCGAAGCGCCCGAAGTGCTGGGCTACATGTATTCCGACATGGCCGATTACGCCGCGCGGCGCGACGACGAGAGCGGCTATCGCGAATGGAGCGAACGGGCGATCGCGCATGTCGATTCGAACCTGCCCGAGACCAGCGTCGATCGCGCCCATGTCATGCTCTATCACGCGCGCTGGCTCGGTCAGCGCGGGGATACAGGCGAGGCCCTTACCCTGGCGAAGCGCTGGGTGCCGGTCATGCAGGCGGGCCTGAGCACCCAGCACAAGGACCGGATATGGGCCGAACTGCTGCTCGCGCGGCTGCTCGCCGAATCGGGCGACATCGACGCGATGCGCGAAATCGCCGACGACGCATCCGCGCGTCTGGCGGACAAGCTTGCCAGCTTCGCGATCAGCGATGGTCAGCTTGCACGCGAGGCCCGGACCCATCTCGAAGCGACCGAGAACCTGATCGCCGCCGCCGTCGTGGCGGGCGATCAGGCGCGCATCTTCGCAGGGTTGCAACTCTACAACATCACCGCGCTGTCGGTCAGCCAGGAATATGCCAACGTCCACGCCTCCGAGCAGAGCGAAGCCGCGCGCGTGCGGAACGATCTGCGGCTGGCGAGCGCGCGGGTCGACCGGCTGCAATCGCGCGCGGATGCCGCGCTCGAAGACGGCTCGGAGCCCGGCGAAGCGGGCGCCACGGAACTGGCCGAGGCGCAAGCGGAGCGCGATGCGCTGCGCGAGCGCTTGCTGGCCGACTATCCCGATCACGTCCTGCGCTATCGCCCGAGCCCCGTGCCGCTGGCCGGCTTTCTGGAGGCGATGGACGGGGCGGAGATGATCGTCGCGCCGGTGGAGACCCCGCGCACGAGCTGGCTCGTCACGATTACCTCGGAAGGTCTCTCGACGCACGAGATCGACGGCGAATCGGTCCGCAAGCGCGTTTCGATCCTGCGCGACGCAGTACAGGGACCGGGCGGCGAACCGTTTCCGCTCGCGGATGCGCACGCGCTCTACCGTGAACTCTTTCCCGACGGTATCGGAGCGGATCGGCGGCTGGTGTCGTATGGCGGCGGCGCGCTCGCCAGCCTGCCGCTGGGCCTGCTGCCGAGTGCACCGCATGAGGGCGATCTGCGGACCGCGCCGTGGCTGTTGCGCGATGCCAGCGTCCAGGTCACCGGCAATCTGTCGCTTTATCTCGCGCAGAAATCCAAGGCGGCAGCGCCTTCCGGCGCGACGCGCTCGTTTGCCGGAATCGGCGGCGCAGGCCTTCCCGGGGAAGGAGGCGAGAGCGACCGGTCCGAAACGCAACCGGTCTTCGCCGCCCTGTTCCGCTCCGGACGACCGGCAGCGGAAACCATCGCCGATTTGCCCGCACTCTCGTTCGCCGAAGCCGAGCTCGGCCGCATCGCCGCGGCACTGCCGGGAGAAGATATCGTGCTGGTTGGAGCCGATGCTGCGGAAGAGCGCGTCAAGCGGACCGACCTGTCGCAAACCGACGTCATCGCCTTTGCCACCCACGGTCTGGTCGCGGGCGAACTGCGCGATTTGTGGGAGCCGGCGCTGTTGCTGGGCACGCAGGAGGACAGCGGCGAGGACGGCTTGCTCGGCGCGAGCGAAATCGCCCGACTCGATCTGAACGCCGACTGGGTGATCCTGTCGGCCTGCAACACGGCAGCGGGCGAGGAGCGCGGGGCGCCGGTCTATTCCGGCCTCGCCACCGCTTTCGCGCAGGCGGGGGCTCGTGCGCTGATGCTGTCGCACTGGCGGGTGCGCGACGATGCCGCCGCGCGGCTGACGGTCGACACGGTGCGCGGCACGGCGGGAGGGCTGTCGCGCGCCGAGGCCTTGCGGCGGGCGCAGCTGGCGCTGATGGCCGACGAGACCGTGCCCGATGCGGCGCATCCGTCGATCTGGGCGCCGTTCGTCATTATCGAAAACTGATCCGGCTGAATCCACCTGCATAGGCGAAACCCCGATCCGCCGCATGGCGAACCGGGGTTTCTCGCTCGCCGACCCGTCGGTCGGGCGAGTATTCGGTCGTATCGATCAGGCCGCTTCGGTGGCCCTGGTGTCGAGACCCGCCGGAATGCGTGCGCGTTCCTTCAGGTAGATGCGGTTGTCGTCGATCTTCTCGACATCGTCGAGCGAGAGGAAGTGATGCATGTCGTCGCCGCTGTCGGATCTGGTCAGCTTGATCGCGTCGTCCTTGACCTCGTCGACCGTGCCGACGTGCTGTCCGCGAAAGTCGGCGACTTCCATATGTTCCTTGATGCGTAGCTTCTCGAACATTGTTTATCCCTTCGTTTGAATGGGTTACATCTAGACAACGGGTCGCCGCATGCTTCCGTTCCTCGGTTCGTCGCCGCTGATGCACGGTCCGTTGAGGAGTGCAAATTCCCTGCCATAACCGTGGCAGTCGCACTCCGTCGGGTCTGGCCTATGTTGCCCCGCGGCGTCGGCCGATGCGGACCGTGCGCACAGCGAAGGGGGCGTTACGATGTTGATGTATGGCGGTATCGGGCTGTTGCTGGGCGGGCTGATCATCCTGTTGTTCGGCGAGCGGTTGATCGGCGATCCCGCGCGCGCGGCACCGGCACGCAGGCAAGCCCCCGTGCTGATGGTGATCGGCGCGTTGATGCTGGGTGGCGCGGTATTCCTGGGCGGCGCGCTGAACTGAGCCTCGTTCAGTCGTTGGCGGGCTCGTAAAGCGGCCTCTGCGCATCGGCGCGGACCTGCTCGGCCGGATTGCCCGAGGTCTCGGGAACGACCGTCTCGTCGGCCCCGATCACCTGTTCGCCGACCGCGCCGGTGTTGATATCCTGCGCATTGCTGTGCTGCTTCCTGCGCTCGCTGTCGTCGCAGGGGATGTCGTTCGAAGTCTGCCGGGTCATCGCTGCAATTCCTTTCGCCCGCTCAACGGGCGGCGCGCGCGAAGCGTTCCCTCGCCGCCCGATCCGTGCGAGATACCGCATCATGCTACCGCCGCTCGATACGGGGACCCTGACCCATGCGCTGATCGGCGGCGTGGGCGGGGTGACGCTGGCGCTCGCCTATTATGTAGCGCGCGACTGGCGCCATGTCCTTCGGCGCTGGCGTACACGGCACGAGCCCGGCGCGCTCGCCGATGAAGAGAACGACAGCGAATACCATGCCTTCCCCGTCACCGAGGAGGAGCGCCGCAACCTGCCGCGCACCAGCCTGTGGTTCGGCGCGGTAGGCGCGGCCGGATACACCGGCTTCATGCTCGATTCGGACGTGATCATGGTCGCGCTTTTCGCGGTGGTCAGCCTCGTCGCTATCGTGCGGATCCTGTTCGCGGACAATGCGCAGCTGATCGAGGTCGGCGACGGCACGCCGCCCCCCGCCCCGCCGAGCTGGACCGAGCGGTTCGGCAAGATCGGAGCCGAGCTGCTCACGCTTGCCATGCTCGCGGTGACGTTTCTCGACGCGGACGAATACGAGGCAGTGCTGGAGCGGCTCGGCCTCGATCACGACGGTCTGCTGTGGACCGTGTGGGGACTGTTGATCTGCGCCGGCGCCTGGTCGCTGGTCGAGCTCTATCGCAAGGAGCCGGAGGAGGATGCAGGCGAATACGTCTCGCCGTTCGGCTCGCAGACCGAGGACATCCAGCGCACCATGGCGGGGCTGGCGGGCGCGCTGGTGATCGTCGCGGTCGTCGTGCTGCTGCTCGCCTAGGCGCACGACGCAGCGCCACTTATCCCCGCATCAATCTTTGCGCTTGCCTTCGAATCGCGGGCGTGATTCCCTATGTTGGCCGCACACTACAAATAGCGCCCCGATTCACCGAGGAACCACAACATGTCGCTGCTCGAAGCCCGCAAGACCTACAAGCCGTTCGAATACCCCTGGGCCTACGAGTTCTGGAAACGCCAGCAGCAGATCCACTGGATGCCCGAGGAAGTGCCGCTGGGCGAGGACTGCCGCGACTGGGCGCAGAAGATCTCCGAGCACGAGCGCAACCTGCTCACCCAGATCTTCCGTTTCTTCACCCAGGCCGATGTCGAGGTGCAGGATTGCTACCACGACAAATACGGCCGCGTGTTCAAGCCGACCGAGATCAAGATGATGCTGACCGCCTTCTCCAACATGGAGACGGTCCATATCGCCGCCTACAGCCACCTGCTCGACACGATCGGCATGCCCGAATCTGAATATTCGGCTTTCCTCGAATACGAGGAGATGAAGGACAAGCACGATTACCTGCAGCTGTTCGGGGTCGACACCGACGAGGACATCGCGCGCACGCTCGCCGCGTTCGGCGGCTTCACCGAGGGGATGCAGCTGTTCGCCAGCTTCGCCATGCTGATGAACTTCCCGCGCTTCAACAAGATGAAGGGGATGGGCCAGATCGTCAGCTGGTCGGTGCGCGACGAGAGCCTGCATTGCGAGGGCATCGTGCGGCTGTTCCACGAATTCGTCCGCGAGCGCGACTGCTACACCAAGGCGGTCAAGGAAGACATCATCGACATCGCGCAGAAGTCGGTGCGGCTGGAGGACAATTTCATCGATCTCGCCTTCGAGATGGGCCCGGTGTCGGGGATGAGCGCGAAGGAGATCAAGAAGTATATCCGCTACATCGCCGACTGGCGGCTGGGCCAGCTCGGCCTCGACGCGATCTACATGGTCGAGGACCACCCGCTCCCGTGGCTCGCGCCGCTCCTGAACGGCGTCGAGCACGCCAATTTCTTCGAAACCCGCGCGACCGAGTATTCGAAGGGCGCGACCAAGGGCAACTGGCAGGACGTGTGGGCGAGCTTCGACAAGCGCCAGGGCGCGGGCAAGGCCGCGAACGAGGAAGAGGCCGAGGACGACGGGCCGGATATGTTCGGGGATGACGCGGACGGCGGGGCCGGGAGTGTGGCGGCGGAGTAATCCGCGGTCTCTCTGCACATATTGCTACCGAAGCGACTGGACAGCATCAGTGGAGGTTGGCTTCGATTCGATAAAGTAGATTATTAATCTTGGGAGGTACGGCTCGCTGGTTGATCTTACAGTTGTGTTGATCCAAGTTCCTTCGTTCCAAAATGAAAGCAATCACATGGATCAAAGCCTGCAACAAACAAAAAATATCAGATTTTGAATCCCGGTCGTAGGGAATTGTTCTCAGAGATTGTAGCGCATGCCGACGAGCGCCTTGCAGTGGAGCGTGGTACATGAAGAAAACGGTTTTATTTTTTTCAGCATGCATTCTAAGCCTATCGCTCTCACTTCCGATCAGTGCTCAAGACTACGGAGCAGCTGTCGCATCCGGCATGCGGATGCATGAGCATAACTGCTTAAGCGGAAACTCAAAATCAGCGTCGAATGTTTCTAAGACACGAAACTCTGCATTAAGAAATTTCGAAGGGTATTTGCAGGCTGCTGGAAGCAGCGCGTCAGCCAATGTTGCACCGTTCTTCTTTTCCCGCTCGAAGAAGAACTTAGAGCGCTATCCGACCGGAATTGGAGACTATAATGCTGTGAATGATTCCTTAGCGCGCCATTTTGCAGAGCTGGGTGGTGATCCAACAATCGAGCCGGTTGCGTTTTTCAAGGCTGGTGACGGTCGAAATGCGATTGGCGTTTGGATCATAAAGGCACCAGAAGCCGGCCCAATTCTGGGCTACTACCGCGTGCGCTTTGGGAAGCAACGGGGCGACTGGAAGATTTTCCATATTGAAACTTTCCAACCATCCGAACCTGCTCCTACGATAACTCAATATTGTCACAAACCCGGTGATGTAGAGGAATATCTTAGTTTTCGAAATGAAAGTGAGTAATGGTAGAAATTTAGCTGTGACATATCTTACGGATTGATATATTATATTATTGGAATTTCGGAAACAGAATACTCAATTAGGTTCGGGAAAAGCCTTCGTCATGGGCGGTTCACCACCACTTCGCTAAGAGGCAATCCAACGAGTTCGGTCTGGCCGACGACATTGCTATGCACTAGTTTGGGTTGAGCAAGCACGGGCGGGATGCAAGATGATCAAAAGGCTTATCGAACGCATATTCGGGCGTAGGACGCGCTCCGGCGGAGCACCGGAGATCGAACCGCCCGGGTCCTATATCGGCAAGTCCGCAACGCCGCCTCAGCCTCAGCCCTCGGCACCGCCTCCACCAGCCTATACACCCGAGCAGGCCCGAGAGTGGCTATACGGCCAATTGCGGCGAGACATAGCCTCGGGCTTCATGACCCGCGACGAAATCATCCAATCCGCTGAAGACTGCTTCGAAGGTGATTTCCCCGATGGTGAAGCGCGACGCCTCGCCGAAGAGATGCTGCCCGCACTGCTCGCCAAGCACGAAGCGGCGCAGGCAGACTGGCCCGAACAAACCGATTGCGACCGTCTCGACGCCGCGTTTGCAGCGTTGGAGGAATGCGGAATTGTATCGCGCCAGAACTTCTCCTGCTGCGGAACTTGCGGTTCAGTAGAAATTTGGGACGAGGTCGAGACCGTCAAAGAGGCAGGCGGGCCGACGCACGGTTATGCCTTCTACCACATGCAGGACACCGAGAGCGCCGCTGACGGATACGGGCTCTATCTCAATTACGGCGCTTCCGAGGAAGGCGAGGAAGCGGCCTTGCGCGTGGCGTCCGAAATCGTCGCGAAGCTGCAGGAGCACGGCCTGACCACGAATTGGAACGGCAGTTGGAGCCAGAGGATCGGGGTGACGCTCGACTGGAAACGTCGCAGCGCGAGCAACGCCTGACCGACCGCACTACCCACCCTAAAACAACCACGTCCCCGGGTTCGGCATCGGCTGGCGCTTGCCCGCTTTGACCAGCGACAGGATGGTGCGGGCGCAGAACCAGATGGCGGCGAGCATCCACACCGCGATCCAGCCGAACATCCCCGCCACGAAGCCCGCCGCGTGCGGCTCGCCGCCGCCCGCCTCAGCGTTCAGCGCGACGCCGAACACGCTCGCGAAGAACAGCACGAAGGTGCCAAGCACGAGGACAAGGCCGACCCAGAAGGTACGGATCAGGTAGGTGTAGTGGGTCTTCTCCCAGTCCTGCGTCTCGGGCTCGCCGCGCCAGATATAGGCGAGCACCACCCCGACGAAGACCGAAAAGCCGAGGAAAATGTTGAGCAGGTACAGCAGCCCGACGATCGTCGGGCGGTACAGCGTCACCCCGGTGGCCGGCGGCGTCTCGTCCATGGTTCGTCTCCCCCGTCGTTGCGGTGCGGGTATGGTAAAGGGTTGAGGGGGTTGGGGCAAATGAGGCGGGGTCTCGGGGTCGGTTTCACGAAGGTGGCGCGTGAGGAGAGAGAGTTTTTTGTTGCGCCTCAGGCGCCGGCGGGCCCGTCCGGGCCCTTAGGCTTTCCTCGCTCCCTGCGGTCGCTGCGGGCGGCCGGTCGGCCTTGCGGACCCTGCGGGTCCGTGCTCCGCCACCAAGCCAGCCGCCCGGCCCAGGCTCCGAGTGAAACCTGCGAAGCTTGGACCAGGAACTCTGTGCAACCTCGCAACCGCGCCGCGACCAGCGGCGCCAGAGCGCGACTGCGCGACCGCAGGTGCCCGTAGCGAAGCGGAGGAACAGCACCGGAGGATGCACCCGCGGAGGCGGGTGCGCAAGACAAGGACTCCCCGCGGACCCAATCGCCAGCGCCGGAGGCCCGCACAACCCAAACCCCTCCCCTCGCACCACGCCCGCTACCCTTTCCATTTTCCTACACGCCCGAAATCTGCTTCACCCTGCCCGATGAAGCTCTATCCGCCCCCTCCCCCGCCCGCGCCGCCCAAACCCCGCCGCCGCATTCCCTGCTTCCACCCCGTCCCCGTTGCCCCGCGCGCCGATGGATGGACGCATCAGCGGCAAGCCGCCTTCATCGGCCATCTCGCGCAGACGCGCTCGGTGGCGAAGGCGGCGCGGATGGTCTCGATGGGGCGGGAGTCGGCCTATCGCCTCAGGAAACGCCCCGGCGCGGCGGGGTTTGCGGCGGCGTGGGACGCGGCGCTGGGAAAGCCACACGCGGCTGTGGACTTGGCTTCGGCGAAGTCCACAGGGCTCGATGCCGTCTACCGCCATCGCAACGGACTGCTCAAGGTCGTCATGCATGACGGCAAGCTGGCCGGAATCACTTGGAAACCAGACGCTTGCGCGCTGCTCCAGCACCTCGCCCGGCTCGACCGCGCCTGCGCGCAAATCGACCGGGAGGAGCGAAAGTCACACCCGCTAAAACCCGAACGAGTGTCACACGGCCCTGCGCCCGCGGAGCGATAAACGGCGCGCCGCGAGCCTGCGCGCTACCACCCCCAAGCGGCGGGCGGCGCGGCGACCGGCTTCGTCAGATCGAACTCGGCGCGGAACAGCCGGGTCGGGTCGTTGCGGCGGGTGAGCTGGTAGGCGAAGCGCGCACCGCCGGCACCCGCCGGGTCGACCTCGATCCGCCAGACATTGGTCAGCGATGCCTCCAGTCCCTCGCGCTCGAACAGCGCGATCGAGAAGGCGTCCACGGGGAAGTCCTGAATGCGCGAAGTGCCCGGCGAGAGGGTATCGCCGCCATATTGCGTCACCGCGTCCTCGCTGCCGTCGGCGTGGCGGTGGTCGTGCTTGAGGCGCAGCCCGTCCGCCGTGCGGCTGACCACCCAGGTGCGCGAGCGGTCCCAGCCGGAGCCATCGCCCTCCTCGACATGCAGCGCGATGGCGATGCGCGTGTCCGAGCATTCGGCCCAATGCGCCACCATCGCCCGCCCGCGCCAGTCGGCATCGCGCTCGTCCGTGCTCGCCAGCGCGCCGCCGTAAGCCTTGCCGCAATGGCCGGCGAGCGCGCGCCAGAAGCGCTCCTGGGGCTCGGGAAGCGGTGGCGTATCGGGCGTATGGGCGCAGGCGGCAAGGGAGAGGGCGAGGAGGGGTCCAGGCGGTTTCATGGCGCGGACTGTAGAGGCTCCGCGGGCGAAAGGGAGGTTTTTGTGCTGCCTCGGGCGCCGCCGCAATCTTCTTTGCCCAATCGCCGCTTCCGTCTAAACTGCGCAATCGCAAGGGAGAATACCCATGACATCGACCCGCCTCGCTCTTCTGTCAGCGGCGCTGCCGCTGCTCGCCGCCTGCGCCACCACCGCCGCGGTCGATCCGGGCGAGGCCGAGGCGAGTGCGATGCTCTCGCGCATGCTGTCGGGGCAATCGGCGATCGACGGGGCGGAGCTCGAGGCGGCGCTGGAAGAGGCCGCGCAGCACCCGCTCGGCGCGCGCGAGAACCCGGTCCGCGCCGCGGGGCCCTCCGGCCAGCGCGCCTATCTGTCGCGGCTGCGCTGCGCCGACCTCAAACAGCCCGAATTCCACCGGATCGGCAGCATGGGCGTGTCGCCCTACGGCAATATCATGGACGGCTATGCGGTGACCTGCCCGGGCAGCGAACCGGCCGAGCAGACCATCCATATGGACATGTACCACGCCGGCCATGTCGAGAGCCGCGCGGTCGAAGGCTACGGCATCACCGGCGGGCGCAGCGAATAGGCCGCGATACGCCCGGGAGCGGGGCGGAGCGAGCCATCGCGGGTTTGCGCCCGTCCCGGTCATTCGGGCTTTCGCTTGCGCGCACGCGCTGCCATAGCCCGTCCGGGGTCGCGCGACGGTAGGGGGCAGGCATGAGCGGAGCGCGGGCGCAGTCGGTCGGGGAAGTGGGCGCGATAATGGGCAAGCTCGCCTCCGGCCCGAAGGACAATTACCGCCCCTGCGAGCCGCGGCGCGGCGATGTCTTCATCACCTCCTGGGCCAAGAGCGGCACCACCATGATGCAGCAGATGTTCCATCAGCTGCGAACCGGCGGAGACATGGATTTCGACGATATCAGCCGGGTCGTGCCGTGGGAGGACGTCGCACCGCTGATCGATTTCGACATGACCGCGCCCCAGCCCGCCTCGCCGCGCGGCTTCAAGTCGCACCGCGAATACGAGCGCCTGCCGCCGGGCATGCGCTACGTGGTGACGCTGCGCGATCCGAAGGAGACCTTCGTCTCCTTCTACCGCTTCTGGGACGGCTGGGTGCTCGAGCCAGGTGCGATCGCGCTGGAGGAATTCATGCCGCTGTGGATGGGCGGCGGCCCCGGCGGTTGCGACTACGCCACTCACCTGCTGAGCTGGTATGAGCGCCGCGGCGAACCCGACACGCTGCTGATGACCTATCGCGGCGTGCTGGCCGACAAGCGCTCGGCGATCCGCCGGCTCGCGGCGTTCTGCGATATCGAGCTCGACGACGAGCTGCTCGCGCTGGTCGAGGAGCGTACCGGACGCGCCTTCATGGTCGCGCACAAGGACCGTTTCGACGACGCGATGGTGTGCCGGGCCTTCGAGGCGAAGGCGGGTATCCCGGCGGACAGCGATTCGGCCAAGGTCCAGGCCGAAGGCAGCGACGCCGAGACACTGCCTCCGGTGGTCGCCGAGGCGATCGACGCACTATGGCGCGAACGGATCGCGCCCGCGACCGGCCATGCCGATTTCGCCGAGCTCGCGGCGGAAATCGACGCTCAATAGGCGGTCTCGACATCGGTCACTCGCGCGACGACCGCGCCGCCGCAGGTGACGTAGACCTCGTCGTAGCTCTGCGCGACACGGCTTGCCTCGCCGCGCAGTGCGGTCCACCCGCCGATGCCGGAACCGGCGCGCGCTTCGAGGTCGAAGCGGTAGCGCGCCGGATCCTCGGTATTGGGGCCGACCGGGCGCAGCGCGGCATCGATGCCCTGCTCGAGCCATGCCTCGCCGGTCACGATCAGCGTGGGGTTGTCGTTGGGCCCCGGCATCGCGTTGACGAAGGCCTGGAAACCGCGCGTGTCGGGACACTCCGCGACTATCGGATCGGGGTCGTCCGCGATCGGGTCGGGATCGCCATAGCTGGCGCAGGCTCCGGCGGCGAGCGGCAGGATGGCTGCGAGCGCAGTGGCGGACAAGCGAAGCGTGGGGAGAGGCACGGGTGTCTCCTGTGGTCGTACAGAGGCGAGAGAGGCTCACCCGGTCAACGCCCGGCGCGCGGCATCTTTCCGGCAGAGATGCGATGCAGTCGTCGGCTACTGCGCGGGAGCCGCGTCAGATCAGCAGCGTCGCCGCGCGCGGCAGGGGCTCGTTGCCGACCGCCTTGACGAAGGCGTAGATCGTACGCGCGGTGAACAGTACAACCACGATCAGCGCGAGCAACCCGGCGACCGCAGCCGCAACGCCCTCTTCATAGGCTAGCGCGAGCACCGCGAGCGCAACGAAGGCAAACCCGCTCGCTCCGATCCAGAACGTGCGGATCAGATAGCGGTACTGTACCGCCTCCCACGGTTCGTGCGGTTCGCCGCGAAAGATATAGGCAAGCGCGATACCCACGAGCGGAGTGAAGCCGACGAAGAATACCAGCAGGTAGCACAGGCAGATTATCACCGGTCGGTTGAAAGCGAACCCCGTCGCGCGGCGCGGCTGGACGGTGCCGGTCGGCGACGGCGTAACCGGTGGCACAGGCGGCGTTGCCGGTTGACGCGTATCGTCGGCCTTCGTCGGGCCTGTCCGCGTCATAAGCCGAGCGTCTCGGGATTGGGCATCGGCTCGTGCCGCTGCGCCTTGAGCAGCGCGACGATGCTGCGGATCAGCACCCAGGCGGCAACCGCGATCATCAGCGGAATGCCGATCAGCACCAGCATCAGCACGCCCGAGACGACAAAGCCGAGCAGGCCGAACCAGAAGGTGCGGATATGGTAGGTGAAATGGCTCCGCTCCCACGGCTGCGGCGCGTCGCTCTGCCAGATATGCGCGAGCACGATGCCTACCAGCCCGGTGATCCCGACCACGAAGCTGGCGATGTAGAGCAGGCTGACGATGCTCGGCTGGTTGAAATCGAACCCGTCGCTGCGCACGGGCGGCGGCGGTTCGCTGCGCTGCCGGATATTGTCGCTCATGATGCTTTCCTTCCCCTCGGCTCGATCGCATGCAGACTATCGCGTCGCTGCAAAAGGACAAGCGCACACCCGGGTCGCGCAAGCCGCGAAGGTGCTTTCCTACATCGCCCGTAACCGCTAGGGGCCGCGACCTGCACAGGGTGCGGGGCAATGCGCGGGAGCGATATGATGGCGGATCGCGAGGACAGGGCCGGAAACGACAGGGCCGAGAACGCCGGAATGCTGGCAAAGGCGGAAGTGCTGATCGAGGCGCTGCCCTATTTCCAGCGCTATGCCGGACGCACCTTCGTCGTCAAATATGGCGGCCACGCGATGGGCAACCCCGCGGCCGCGCGCGATTTCGCAGAGGATATCGTGCTGCTCAAGGCGGTCGGCATCAATCCCGTCGTGGTCCATGGCGGCGGACCGCAGATCGGTGCGATGCTCGAGAAGCTCGGGGTCGAAAGCACGTTCGTCGACGGGCTGCGCGTAACCGACAAGCAGACCGCCGAGATCGCCGAAATGGTGCTGTCGGGCGCGATCAACAAGGAACTGGTCGGATGGATCGCCAATGCAGGCGGCAAGGCGATCGGCATTTCGGGCAAGGATGGCGGCCTCGTCACCGCGACCAAGGTCGAGCGCACGGTCAAGGACCCCGACAGCCGGATCGAGAAAGCGGTCGATCTCGGCTTCGTCGGCGCGCCGACGCATGTCGACACGACCATCATCGATACCGCGGTCGCCTCCGGCATGATCCCGATCATCGCCCCGATCGGTGCGGGCGAGGACGGCCATACCTACAATATCAACGCCGACACGATGGCGGGCGCGATCGCGGCGGCGCTGGGCGCGGCGCGGCTGTTCCTGCTGACCGACGTCGCGGGCGTGCTGGGCAAGGACGGCGAATTGCTGACCGATCTCAAGCCCGCCGATATCGAACGGCTAAGGGAGAACGGCACGATCGGCGGCGGGATGATCCCCAAGCTCGAAACCTGCGTCCACGCGGTCGAGGCGGGGTGCGAGGCGGCGGTGGTGCTCGACGGACGCGTGCCGCATGCGATGCTGCTCGAATTCTTCACCGCGCGCGGCGCCGGCACGCTGATAAGCGCGGATTGATGCGTGTTATGCGGTTGATACACCCCGCCATGCTCGGCTAAGGCGGGACAGGAAGACAGACGAAAGGACGGCGCGTGCCCGTTATCATCGATATCCTGGCCATGCTGGTGAACGTGGTGGTGATGCTGGTCATCATCCAGTTCATCATCGGCCTGCTGTTTGCGTTCAACGTGATCAATCCGAGCAACGATTTCCTGCACCAGATCTATCGCTCGATCAATGCACTGCTCGATCCGGTGCTGGCACCGATCCGGCGCATCCTGCCGAGCACCGGCGCGATCGACTTTTCGCCGCTGGTCCTGATCATCGTTCTGCAGATCGTGTTGCGCGTGCTGATCTACGGGACCTACGGCGCCTGATGACGCCCCGGATGACTGCACAGCGGATCGACGGAAAGGCGTTCGCCGCGCAGTTGCGCGAGCGTGTCGGCACGATTGCAGCGGAATTCGAGCAGGAAGCCGGTCGCAAGGCCGGGCTGGCGGTAGTGCTGGTGGGCGAGGACCCGGCGAGCCAGGTCTATGTCCGCTCCAAGGGCAAGGCGACCGTCGCCGCCAATATGGAAAGCTTCGAGCACCGTCTGCCCGAGGATGCGAGCGAGGCGGACTTGCTGTCGCTGGTCGAGCGTCTCAACGGCGACGAGGCGGTCGACGGAATCCTGGTTCAGCTGCCGCTGCCCGGACATATCGACGAGCAGAAGGTCATCGCCGCGATCAGCCCCGACAAGGATGTCGACGGCTTCCACGTCATCAATGCCGGGCGCCTTTCCGTTGGGCAGAGCGGCTTTGTGCCGTGCACACCGCTCGGCTGCATGATGCTGCTGACCGACCGGCTGGGCGACCTGTCGGGGCTGGAGGCGGTGGTGATCGGCCGCTCCAACATCGTCGGCAAGCCGATGGCGCAGCTGCTGCTCGACGCCAACGCCACCGTTACCATCGCCCACAGCCGGACCAGGGACCTGCCGGCAGTGGTGCGCCGCGCCGATATCGTGGTCGCTGCGGTCGGGCGCGCCGAGATGGTCAAGGCCGACTGGCTCAAGGACGGTGCGACGGTGATCGATGTCGGCATCAACCGCCTGCCGCCCGAACCGGGCGCTCAGAAGGGCCGGCTGGTCGGCGATGTCGACTTCGGTGGCGCGAGCGAAGTGGCGGGCGCGATCACTCCGGTGCCCGGGGGTGTCGGCCCGATGACGATCGCGGTGCTGCTCAGGAACACGCTTGTCGCGGCGCATCGCAACGCCGGATTGGACGTTCCCGAAAGCCTCTGAACCGGCTAGGGGGCGGGCATGCAGAAACTCCTCGCCCCGTTCGCTGTTGCAACCGTGCTTCTCGCCGCCTGCGCGCCCAATCAGGGTCCGCGATATTCGGACAACGTGATCGACCGGGCGCTGGCGGGTGCGGCCGGCGCCGCGCAGCCGAGCAGGATCGTCGCCACCGAAATCGCCTTTTCGCGCGCCGCGCGCGAGGACGGCCAGTGGACCGCGTTCCGCGAATTCGCCGCCGACGGCGCCGTGCTGCACGGGCGGGGCGGCCCGATCGAGGCGAAGCCGTGGCTCGCCGCGCAGGACGATCCGTCGCAGGCCGTCCAGTGGGGCCCGCGCTCGGTGTGGATGAGCTGCGACGGTGGCACCGCCGTCAGCCAGGGCCGATTCCGTGATCCCGCGGGCCAGGTCGGCACCTTCGTCACGGTGTGGGAGCGCCAGCGCAGCGACGGCTACCGCTGGGTCTACGATGCCGGGGCGCCCGACAATCCGCAGCCCCCGCCCCGACGTGTCGCCGATCCCCCGAGCGAGGACGAAATCGTCGTCTCGGGCGAAAGCCCGATCATCGGTCTCGTTGCCGATTGCCGCCGCGGCGAGGGTGCCGCAACGGCGCCCCCTGCGCTGTCGATCCCGGACGGGATTCGGCACGGCGCGATGCTGTCGCGCGACGGCACGCTGCGCTGGCACTGGGAACACGGCGGGGCGGACGCACGGCGCGTCGTGGTCGAATACTGGAAGAACGGTGCGTGGGAGACCGCGCTCGACCACACCTTCGCCGCCCAGCCTCCGGCTTCGCCCGCAGGCTGACGTGCTCGAACTGTTCGTCTCCGCCTTCATCACGCTGTTCGTGGTGATCGACCCGCCCGGCTGCGCGCCGATCTATGCCGGGCTGACCAAAGGCGCGAGCCCGGCGCAGGCGCGCAGCATGGCGATCCGCGCCTGCGCGATCGCGGCGGTAATCCTGGTGGTGTTCGCGCTGTTCGGCGAGCAATTGCTCGCCGCGCTCCATATCGAGCTCGACAGCTTCCGCATCGCGGGTGGGCTGATGCTGTTCTGGATCGCCTTCGAAATGGTGTTCGAGAAGCGCACGCAGCGGCGCGAGGAACGCGCCGAAAAGATCGCCGCCCAAAGCACCGGGGGCCCCGAGATCGAGGATGTCTCGGTGTTCCCGATGGCGATGCCGATGCTCGCCGGACCGGGCGCGATCGCGGCGATCATGCTGCTGATGAACAATGCCGAGGGCACCGACCGGACGTTGGTGATTCTCGGCGCGCTCGCCGCAGTGCTGCTACTGACGATGCTCGCGCTGATCGCCGCGGGGCCGCTGATCCGGCTGCTCGGCGACCGCGTCGAGGCGGTGATTACGCGGTTGCTGGGTGTGTTGCTCGCTGCCCTCGCCGCGCAATATGTGATCGATGGGCTACGGGGGAGCTTCGGGATATGAGAGTCCCTGGTTTGCGCACCCGCCTCCGCGGGTGCATCCTCGGTGCTGTTCCCTCCGCTTCGCTGCGGGGCACCTGCGGCTTGCGCGCTTGCGCTCGCGGTCGGCTGGTCGCCGACCGATCCATTCCAGGCCTCTAGGTTTCGTCCCGGTTCCTGGTCGCGGCAGCCATAGGCCCAAGGGGCCGCCCGCAGCGACCGCAGGGAGCGAGGAAAGCCTAAGGGCCCGGACGGGCCCGCCGGCGCTTGAGGCCAAACAAACTACTGCAACGTGATGATCTCTTCGTCGCCGTCGCGGCGGCCGAAAAACTGCATCAGC
This sequence comes from uncultured Altererythrobacter sp., assembly GCA_913055875.1. GTDB lineage: Bacteria > Pseudomonadota > Alphaproteobacteria > Sphingomonadales > Sphingomonadaceae > CAJXJY01. The sequence goes on along the minus strand of CAJXJY010000001.1, from coordinate 364,353 downwards.
TGGACCAGCAATTCGCACCGCACGCGGATGTCGTCGGCTTCGAGCAGCGCCTGCTTCGCCGCCGGGTCGAACGGCACGATCTGGCTGACCCCGTTGATCAAAGTCGTGTCGTCGAGCCGCGCGACCGATTCCCAGTCGACGCTGTAGCCCTGCCGGTCGGCGAACCTGCGCGCCTCGCGCTCGAACCCGGCCCGCTCGACGCTCGACAGCCAGGCATCGTGCTCGTCCGCGATCAGCTCGGCCTCGACCTGGCGGTACTGCGTGGTGACGTCGAGTTCGCGCATGATGCGGTAGCGCGCCTCGCCCTGCAGCACGATGTTGTAGCGTCCGTCCTCGAGCGCCTCGACATCGCCGATATGGCCGATGCAGCCGATCTCGAACAGCGGCGCTCTCTCCGCCGGGCGCTGCGGCTGGATCATCGCGATCCGCCGGTCGCGAACCAGCGCATCGCTCACCAGCGCGCGGTAGCGCTGCTCGAAGATATGCAGCGGCAGGCTCAGCCCGGGATAGAGAATCGCCCCGGTCAGCGGGAAGATGGCGAGCTTTTCAGACAAGTGCCAAACCCTCTCCCCGTTCGTGCCGAGCCTGTCGAAGCACGCCTGCGTAGCGCTGGAGCCCTTCGACAGGCTCAGGGCGAACGGAGGTGGGGGAATGGGGCAAGGATTCAGCCGAACAGGATTCGCGACAGCCGCCGCCGCGTGGCGACGACCCATTCGTCTTCCAGCCCGACCGCTTCGAAGATCTGCAACAGCTTGGCTTTGGCTGCGCCGTCGCTCCACTCGCGGTCGCGCTCGATCATGGAGAGCAGCGTATCGGCGGCTTCGTCGCGCCGACCGGCGGCATAGGCGGCCTCGGCATAGGCAAGCCCGGCGTCCATGTCGGCCGGATCGCTCTCGTGCTTGCCGCGCAGCTCGGCCAGCTCGCCCTCGTCGACCTGGTTGCCCGCCAGCTCCAGTGCGCTCTTGGCGAGTTCGAGCTGCGGATCGTCGGTGAGCGCCGGATTGGCCTCGGCGGCGGCGAGGATCTGCCCGGCTTCCTCGACCTTGCCCAGCGCGACCAGCGCGCGCACCAGCCCGGCATGCGCCGCGCCGTTGTCGGGCGCCATATCGACCACCTGCGCATAGATGCCGGCTGCACGCTCGGCATCGCCGTCGGAGAGGACCTGATCGGCCATCTCGACGAATTGCGACACGTCCTGCTGCTGTTGCTGCGCGCCTTCGCCCGCGGCGCCGGCCTGGACGGGGAGCTTTTCGAGCAGCTGGTCGAGCACCTGCCTGAACTGCGATTCGCTGCGCGCCTGGGTCAGGTCGGCGACCGGCTGCCCCTGGAACATGGCGTAGACGGTCGGGATCGACTGGACCTGGAACTGGCTCGCGATGAACTTCTCCTCGTCGACATCGATCTTCTTCAGCACCACGCCCTTGTCGGCATATTCGGCGGCGACCTTCTCGAGCATCGGCGCCAGCGCCTTGCACGGGCCGCACCACTCGGCCCAGAAGTCGAGGATCACCAGCCTGGTCATCGACGGTTCGACGACATCCTGCCGGAACTTGTCGACCGCTTTCTGCTCGTCGAGGTTGAGACCCATGCTGGCCAAGGCGCGCTCCTGTTTCTGCCGGGGATTCGGATTGGGGCCCAATGTGGGCTTTCCTGCGGCTTTGTGAAGGGCAAACCGGCGCGCCCATTTTCCTCTTGCGACCCCATGGCGGCACTGCTAATCGCCCGCCTCCCCACCGAGGACGGTCCGTTTCGGGCCCGCCTCTCGGGAGCGCCAGTGAGCGGGCGTAGCTCAGGGGTAGAGCACAACCTTGCCAAGGTTGGGGTCGGGCGTTCGAATCGCCTCGCCCGCTCCATTTTCCGGAAATTGCGTTGCTTCGCCGATTGCACCGGCGACCCGGTGCGTGCGCATGCACCCGTCACTTCCGAATGGATATGCGACCAAACACGGCGGCTTCGCGCAATTCGTCGCGCCTCCCACGCAATTCGTCGATATGCTATATCATGTACGGGAACCGTCGCTATGCGCGCCGGTTATGTTGTATCGTACAAAAACGGCGTTTGCCGCTTCGCTTTCGATCGCCTCCCTCGCGATCGCGCTTTCCGCCGCGCCCGTCGCAGCGCAGGATTCCGAGCCGCCCGCCGACTCCAGTCCGGCTGAAGACGACCTGCACGATCGGCGCGTCAATCCCGCTGGCGAGATCGTCGTTTCGGCGCAATCGCTGAACGAACTCGACGTCCTTGCGGGCGTCTCGGTGCTCGAAGGCGCCGAATTGCAGCGCAACATGGACGGTCAGATCGGCGAAGTGCTGGTCAAGCAGGCGGGTGTGTCCGCGACGAGCTTCTCACCCGGGGCCTCGCGCCCGGTGCTGCGCGGCTTCTCCGGCGAGCGCGTCAAGGTGCTGATCGACGGGATCGGCACGATCGATGCCTCCAACACTTCGGCCGACCACGCGGTCACCATCGATCCGCTCACCGCCGAGCGGGTCGAGGTGCTGCGCGGGCCTGCGGTGCTGCTCTACGGCAGCCAGGCGATCGGCGGCGCGGTCAACGTGATCGACAAGCGCATTCCGCTGCGCCGGGTCAACGAACCGTTCCATTTCGACGCACTGATCGAGGGCGATACCGCGCATAATCTCTACAGCGGCGGCGCCTCGGTCGATCTGCCGGTGGGCGATTCGGTGGTGTTCCACGCCGACGGTTCCTACCGCCACACCGACGATCGCGAGATCGCCGGCTTCTCGGTCTCGCCGCAATTGCGCGCCGAGATTCTCGAAGAGGCCGACGAGGAAGAGCAAGAGGGCGAGCTGGAGGAAGCCGAAGAGCTGCGCGAGGCGGCCGACCAGCGGGGCGTACTGCCCAACAGCTTTACCGAAACCTGGACCGCCAATGCCGGCCTGAGCGTGTTCGAGGGCGACAGCAATCTCGGCTTCGCGGTCGGCTGGTACGACACGCGTTACGGCGTGCCCGGCCGCCCCGGCGCGGGCCATCACCACGGCGAGGAGGAAGACGAGGACCACGACGAGGACGAGGATCACGAGGAGGAAGAGCACGGCGAGGAACAGGTCTCGATCGACATGCGCCAGTTCCGCGCCGACCTGCGCGGCAGCCTCGATCTCGGCGATGGCTTCTTCTCCGATCTCAAGACCCGCGTCGGCTACAGCAATTACACGCATACCGAATTCGAGGGCGACGAGGTCGGCACCGTGTTCGACGTCGAAGGCATCGAGGCGCGCGCCGAATTGCTGCAGAACCCGCGCGGCAACCTCCGCGGTGCGCTCGGCGTGCAGTATTTCTACCGCGATTTCGAAGCGGTCGGCGAGGAGGCGTTCGTGCCGCCGAACCGGACCGACCAGTTCGCCGTGTTCGCGCTGCAGGAAGTGGATGCCGGACCGATCCAGATCGAGGGCGCCGCGCGCTACGAGACGACCGATGTCGAATCGCAGCAGGTCGGGGTCGAACGCAATTTCGACGCTTTTTCGGGCGCGCTGTCGCTGGTCTACCAGACCGAGGAACAGGGCGGTGTCCGCTTCGGCATCACCGGTTCGCGCGCCGAACGCGCGCCGAGCGCCGAGGAACTGTTCGCCAACGGTCCGCATATCGCCACTCAGGCATTCGAAATCGGCGACCCGACGCTGAGCAGCGAGAGCGCGTGGGGCGTCGAGGCCTTCGCGCGCGGCGAGATCGGCCCGGCGAGCTTCTCCTTCGCGGTCTATCAGAACTGGTTCGACGACTACATCTACCTCGTCGAGACCGGCGCCGAGGAAGCCGACCTGCCGGTGTTCCAATACCTGCAGGCCGATGCCGACTATTTCGGGATCGAGGGCGAGGTGACCGTGCCGCTTATCGAGAGCGATCCGTTCACGCTGTTGGCCGACCTGCGCGGCGACTACATCAAGGCCGAGCTCGACGACGGCACTCCGCTGCCGCGCATCCCGCCGCTGAGCCTGCTCGGTGCGCTCGAGGCGCAGACCCCGGCTTTCGACGGCCGGGTCGAAGTGCAGTGGTTCGACGACCAGGACGACGTCGCGCCGTTCGAGACCTCGACCGAGGGCTTCACCTTCGTCAACGCCTCGCTCGCATGGAAGCCGGTCCGCGGCGAGAACACAGTGCGCGTGGTGCTGTCGGCGGAGAACATCTTCGACGTCACCGGGCGCCGCCATGCCAGCTTCACCAAGGACTTCGTCCCGCTGGCGGGCCGCAACTTCAAGGCCAGCGTGCGGGCGAGTTTCTAGGGGGTGAGTGTTCGTCGGGTGCGGGCCGGCCTGCGGTCATGAACGTCCGGCACCAACCCGCTCTCCCCGGGTGCTTGTTTTGCTGGCGGTGACGTGACCTGTCGCTTGGTGGCGAGCATCGGACCGCCAGAAGCGGCACCGGCCCGCTCCCCCACCCGGCCACCCATAGGATACTATGGTCGGGGTGGCCGGGTGGGGGCGTGGGCCGGTGCCGCAAGGATCGGACGGAGGTCTGGCCCGCACGCAACGAAGAATCCAGCCGCTCTCGGCCGTCCGAGAGCAAACCTCCTCAATCCGTCTTCGCCTTCGCCAATCCCTCGGCCTTGCCCTCGGCGCGGGCGGCCTTGAGTTCGGCCTTCTGCGTTTTCGACTTGGCGCGCATATGGTCGAAGCTGCCGCGCATCTGGCCGTAGGCGAACACCACCAGCAGACCGCCCGCAATGGCGAGGTTCTTGAGCGCCATCGTCATCTGCGTCTGGTCGCCGAACTGGTTGTGGAAGAAGAAGATCGTCAGCAGGCAGAAGCCCGCCAGCAGGATCGAAACGATCCGCGTCAGGAAACCGACCGCGAGCAACAATCCGCACACCAGCTCGAATATCCCGGTCGGCAGCGCCAGACTGCCCGGCAGAGTGGTGGTGTTCTCGATATATTGCGCCGTCCCCGCGGGATCGGCGATCTTCCCGATCCCGGCAAGAATGAAGATGACCGCAAGAAGGATGCGGCCGACGGATGCGGCAATCATGGACATGGCGGGTCTCCTCTTCCCTGTTTCCCGGTCATAGTAACGCAAGTCGGCGCAAAAAGGCCATCGGTCGAAAGAGTCTTGTGCCGGACCGGGCAAACCGCATCGTCGCTTGCCGATGTCCGACGGGAGGGGGAAGCGGCATGATTTTCACGCGAGCGATCGTACTTGCAGCGCTGCTGGCCGGCCCGGCCGCGGCGTCGGGGCAGGAATCCGAAGAGCCGCGCATCGCGCCGCCCGTCTGCGACTACGGCGCGCCGCATCCCGATGCACCGCAGGAAATCCGCCAGTTCGATTTCCTGATCGGCGACTACGCCATCGGCGTATCGCGCTGGACCGGCGAGGGGTGGCAGGCAGTGCCCGCCTCCGCCTACGGGCCGGCGCGGTGGAACGGCCGCTGGATCCTGGGCGGGATGGCGATCGAGGACGAGTGGTTCGACAAGGATCCCGGCCTCGACCCCGATTCGGTGCGCGGCGTCAACGTGCGCATGTGGGATGCCGAGGCGGGCGAATGGGACATGATGTGGGTCTACACCGGCAACCACCAGGTGCAGGACCTGCGCGCGAAGGAAATCGACGGCGTGCTGACCATGTGGCAGGTCTATCCCGAGCGGCCCGATTTCCGCGCCACCTTCGAACGCACCGGGCCCGACAGCTGGGCGCGCATCACCCTGAAGCCCGGCGATGAGGGCGAATGGGTGCCGACGATCAGGCTCGAGGCGACACGGATTCCCTGCGCCGAAGACTGAGACTCAGCTCTCGACTTCGAAACTCAGCTCGGCATGCTCGCGCAGGCGCTCGACCAGTGCCTCGCCGAGGAACGAACCGGGCGTGCCGATCCCGCCGTCGGCGTCGCATTCGAGCAGCGCCATGCCGGTCTCGGCGAGCATGCGGCTGGTGGAACCGTAGCCGGGATCGTATTTGCCCTTCACCCCGTAGCGGATCGTCTCGCCGGCTTTTTCGCCGGGCGACATCTCGCCGACGAACAGCACGTCGTAATGGCCGTTTTCGCGTTCTTCCTCCGTCGGCCCCTCGCCCGGCCTGGGCGGTTTGGCCCCGAACGGGTTCTTGAGCATTTCGGCCATAGCGTTCGCCGCCGCCTTGCCCGCTTCGCCGGGGCTGGTGAGCACCATCTCGTCGTAGCGGAAATCCTCGCCGTAGGGATGGCCGCGCAGGAAATTGGTGCGGTGGACGTTCTTGGTGTTGATCGCCGCCATGATGAACGGCGCGGCCCATTTGCCGAGATCGTCCTCGTAGCGCGGCACCATGCCCGAGGGCTGGTCGGGACCCTCGAACCCCGGCGTCAGGCCGAACGGGCTGGACAGGATCCTGATGATCGACGGATTCTTCGCCGCCGCCTTCATCGTCGCGGTCAGGCTCGCCGCGGTGCCGCCCGAGAACGTCCCCTGCATCGCGCGTACCCGCCCGCGCACGCGCGGTGCGGGCCTGCCGTATGTCTCGCGCGCATGCTGCTGCAGCATCAGCACGCCGAGATCGAACGGGATCGAATCGAATCCGCTCGAAAAGCAGATCCGCGCACCGCTGGCGGTGGCGAGATCGTGATGCCGGTCGATCTGCTCGCGCATCCAGGCGGGTTCGCCGCACAGGTCGGCATAGTCGGTGCCGACGCGCGCGCAGGCCTCGACCAGCGTATCGCCGTAAAGCTGGTAGGGGCCGACCGTGGTCAGCACGACCCTGGTGCTCTCGCACATCGCATTGAGGCTGTCCGGATCGTCCGCATCGGCGACGATCAGCGGCGTGTCTTCCGGCGCACCGATGAGCGTGCGGACATCCTCGAGCTTCGACCGGTTGCGCCCGGCCATCGCCCATTTCGGGGCATCGGAAGATTCGGCGGGCTTGCCGCCATATTCGCGCACGAAATGCTCCGCGACCAGCCGCCCCGTATAGCCGGTGGCGCCATAGACGACGATATCGAATTCCCGATCGGCCTTGCTCATGCCCGCTCTCCTTCGCGCGTCTGAATGCGCGCGGGCGGTCGCTAAGTCAAAGCCGCTACGGATCAGGGGGCGCGCCGACGCGCTCCCGATGCAAGGAGCCCCGCCGGTGGGGGTCCGGCGGGGCTCCCGATCGCGTGGTCCGCATGACGGTCAGCGGGCAGGCTTGCCGGTTCCGGGCGTGAAGATCTGCCCGCGCAGCTGGCGTTCGATGTCGGCGCGGCAGTCGCTGCGCTGCGCGTGCGTCAGGAGCCGCGATTCGAAACGGCAGGCGTGGTAGGCGAAGCGCTTGATACGCCGGTCCAGCCTGGCGACGCCCTGCGCGGTCGCAAGCTCGCGCTGCGAATAGGCGAATTCGACGGTGTCGGCACGCGCCACTTCGGAAAACGAAAGCACGGTCGCGCCGAACGCGGCGAGGATGCAGGCGAATTTGGTCAACGGGCTGTTGGTCATTGCAAGTCTCCTTGTGATGTCGATCACCGCTCGTGCGGCGATGGGGAGACGTTGGTCCGCGGCGGGTTCGCACGATAGTTCGCCAGCCGAAGCGCACCGCTACGCGATCGGGAGAGATGCGCTACGAAATCCGTAGTGTCCGCCTTTGGCCAGGGGCCCGGCTATGGTATGACCGGTGCGCAAGCGGGAGATGCGCGATGACCGAGACCGCCAGCCACTGCCCTGCCGTCAAGGCGGCCGACCTGCTCGGCGACAAATGGACCCTGCTGATCGTCCGCGCCATGATGCTCGGGGCGACGCGCTATTCCGAATTCACCGCGGCGATCCCGCGCATTTCGCCGTCGGTACTGAGTGCCCGGCTGAAGAAGATGTGCGACGACGGCCTCGTCATCAGGCGCGGCGGTGCGGGCCAGCAGGCGCGTTACCGCCTCACCCCGTCGGGCCGCGAGTGCGAGCCGATCGTCGCCATGCTGGCGGTGTGGGGGATCAAATGGGCCGAGCGCAACACGCGGATCGGCCAAGTCGATGTCGGGAGCGCGATGTGGGACCTGCACAAGACGCTCGACGTGGCCGAGCTGCCCGACGGAGAAACGGTGTTCGCGATCACGCTGACCGATATCGAGGCGCACGACCGCTGGTGGATCGTCGCGTCGCGCCGCGAAGTCGATCTGTGCAATGTCGATCCGGGCAAGGAGGTCGACCTCTACATGCATGCCGGGCTCGAAACGCTGCTCGACTTGTGGATGGGCGACCGATCGGTCGGAGAGGCGGTCGAGACCGGCGACCTCACGCTGGCGGGCGAGCCGCTGATCGCCGATACCGCTTCGCGATGGTTTCCGCTTTCGCCCGTCGCGAGGGCGCAGAAGGAAGGGATCAACCCGGCCGCGATGCCGCTGCCCGAGTAGAGTCCTTGTTGCGTGCGGGAAGCACGTCCGTGCTTCCCTTGGCTGTTCCATCCCGAGTCTTTGTTGCGTGCGGGCCAGACCTCCGTCTGGCCCTTGCGGCACCAGCCCACTCCCCCGCCCTTCCACCCCGACTTTAGTAACCTAAGGGTGGAAGGGCGGGGGAGTGGGCTGGTGCCGCACCCGGCGGTCAGATGATTGCCAAGCCGCGACAGGTCTCCTCGCCGCCGACAAACTTACAGCCGCGGCAGCGTCACCCCGCGCTGGCCCATATATTTGCCCGCGCGGTCGGCATAGGTCGTTTCCGGCCGTTCGTTGCCCTCGAGGAACAGGAACTGGCACGCACCCTCGTTGGCATAGACCTTCGCCGGGAGCGGGGTCGTGTTGGAAAACTCCAGCGTCACATGCCCTTCCCAGCCCGGCTCGAGCGGGGTGACATTGACGATGATTCCGCAGCGCGCATAGGTGCTCTTGCCGAGGCAGATCACCAGCACATCGTCGGGGACGCGGAAATATTCGACCGTGCGCGCAAGCGCGAAGCTGTTGGGCGGGATGACGCAGACGTCGGTCTCGCGGTCGACGAAGCTGTTGGCGGCGAAATCCTTGGGGTCGACCACCGCCGAATCGACGTTGGTGAAGATCTTGAACTCGGGCGCGACGCGCGCGTCGTAGCCGAAGCTGGAGAGCCCGTAGGAAATGCAGCCGTCGCGCCGCTGCGCCTCTTCGAACGGCTCGATCATGCCGTGTTCGGTCGCCTGCGTGCGGATCCACTTGTCGGAGAGAATCGCCATGCGGGAGTGATTCCCGAGCCGGGCGGGCGGGGCAAGCGCAGCGCGGCGCTTTCCCCCGCTAATCGATCTGTTTCGCCCCCAGCTGCGGGTTGAGCCGAGTGATGTGGTTGAGCCATTCCTTCGGCTTGCGCACCACGCTCTTGGGATAATCCACCCGGAGCCCGGCGATCTGCGCCATCGCACCGACGAAATGGATGCAGTTGCGCTTGTCGATGTGATAATACGGCCCCGGCGCATCGCGCCATTTGGCGACCTCGCGCTTGACCTGGTAATATTCCTCATCGGTCAGCGTCACGGTGAAGTGGCGATTGGTCGAGCGGATATATTTGTCGGGCTCGGCATACACTTTCTGCCTGACCGGCCCCTTGAGCACGTCGCGCGATACCTCGGCGGCCGTGAAGCCGAAATTCTCGTCGATCTTGCGCCCGTTCGAATCGAGCCTACCCTCGAGCACGACGAAGGCGTGCGGGTAACGTCCGAAAAACACCGAACCGCTGAACGAATGGAAGCTCATCCGTACCTCGGCCGCGGCGGAGGCGGACCAGGAGAGCATGAACAGGGCGAGGAGGAAGGACAGGGCGCGACGCATGGCCGCGGCCTTTAGCAAAGCGGTGGGTGAACCTCTACTGAAAGTCCGGCGTGGCTTTGCGTTTCGCTGAGGCGGCGCTGCGAGAGTTCTTGTTGCGTGCGGATCGGACCTCCGTCCGATCCTTGGCTGTTCCGTCCCACGCCCCCACCCGGCCACCCCGAACATAGTAACCTATGGGTGGCCGGGTGGGGGCGTGGGACGGAACAGCCCCGGCGGGCCGACACTTGCCACGCAGTGACAAGTCGCGTCACCGCCGGAGCAGGGAGCTCCTCACCGCCGGAAAACCAAAACCTAACTCGCCAGCAACGAGGCGTTCCCGCCCGCCGCGGTGGTGTCGATGCACACCACCCGCTCGGTCGCGAAACGCGCAACGTAATGCGGGCCGCCCGCCTTGGGGCCGGTGCCCGACAGGCCCTCGCCGCCGAAAGGCTGGCTCTCGACCACGGCGCCGATCTGGTTGCGGTTGACGTAGAAATTGCCGACCTTCGCCCGCGCCTCGACGAAAGCGCGGACCGCGTCGATGCGGCTGTGCAGGCCGAGCGTGAGGCCGTAGCCGGTCGCATTGATATCGTCGATCACGCGTTCGAGGGCGTCCGCCCGATAGCGCGCGACGTGCAGGATCGGCCCGAAATTCTCGCGCCTGAGATCGAGGATCGAATCCATCTCGATCATCGTCGGTGCGACGAAGCACCCGTCCGACAACCCGCGTGGCAATTTGCGCCGCCACACGGTGCGTCCGTTCTTGCGCCGCCGCGCGACGTGGCGTTCCAGCGCGGCCTTGGCGTCAGGATCGATAACCGGGCCGACATCGGTATCGAATTCCTCCGGATCGCCGATCACCAGCGTCTCGAACGCGCCGCGGATCATTTCGATCATCTCGTCGGCGATGTCGTCCTGCAGATAGAGCATGCGCTGCGCCGAACAGCGCTGGCCCGCGCTCTGGAAGGCGCTGGCGACGACGTCGCGCGTCACCTGTTCGGGCAGCGCCGAGCTGTCGACGATCATCGCGTTCTGCCCGCCCGTCTCGGCGATCAGCGTTGCGATCGGCCCGTCGCGCGCGGCGAGCGAACGGTTGATCGCGTGCGCGGTCTCAGTCGAGCCGGTGAAGGAGACCCCGGCGATGCGCGGGTCCGAGGTGATCAGCTGGCCGACCTCGCCGGCGCCCGGGAGCAGTTGGAACACCTCCTCGGGAATGCCCGCTTCGTGGCACAGCTTGACAGCCAGCGCAGCGATCAGCGGGGTCTGCTCGGCCGGCTTGGCAACCACCGCATTGCCCGCGGCCAGCGCCGCGGCCGCCGGGCCGATGAAGATCGCCAGCGGGAAATTCCACGGGCTGATCGTGGCGAACACGCCGCGGCCGTGCAGGCTTAGACGGTTCTCCTCGCCGGTCGGGCCGGGCAGCGGATGCGGCGCGGTGAACAGCCGCCGCGCCTCGACCGCGTAGTAGCGCAGGAAATCCACCGCCTCGCGCAGTTCGAGCACCGCGTCCTGCAGCGTCTTCCCGGCCTCGCGCCGGCACAGCGAGAGGATTTCGTCGGTATGCGCCTCGAAATTGTCCGCTGCGGCTTCGAGCAGCAGCGCGCGCTTCTCGCCGCCGAGCCGGTCCCAGCCGGGCTGGATATGCATCGCGCGGGTGATCGCGACATCGACCTCCTCGGGCAGTGCATCGCGCCTGGTGCCGACCTCGTGGGTCAGGTCCTGCGGCTGGGTGATCGGTGCGATCTCGCCTTCCTCGGGCGAGCAGAAGGTCGGCTCGGCATGCCAGTGCCGCGCATCGAGCGCGCGCAGCCGTTGCAGCAGCGGCTCGCGCACGAGCGGGTCGGCGAGGTCGACCCCGGCGCTGTTGACGCGGTTCGGGAAGATGTCGGCGGGCAGCGGGATCGCCGGGTTGCGCTTCGGCTCGAGCGCGGCGAGTTCGGCGACCGGATCGGTGGTCAGCTCGGCGACGGGCACCTCGGCATCGGCCATCCGGTTGACGAACGAGCTGTTGGCGCCGTTTTCCAGCAGCCGCCGGACGAGATAGGCGAGCAGGTCCTTGTGCGAGCCCACCGGCGCGTAGATGCGTACCGGTGTCTTGCGATTGCCTTCCTGCGCGGCGAGTTCAGCATAGATATCCTCGCCCATGCCGTGGAGGCGCTGGAACTCATATTGGTTGTCCGGACCGGCCAAAGCCTTGATCGCCCCGATCGTATAGGCGTTGTGGGTGGCGAAGGCGGGATAGATCGCCTCGGGCGCGCCGAGCAGCTTCGCGGCGCAGGCGAGAAACGAGACGTCGGTCGAGATCTTGCGCGTGAAGACCGGGAAATCGGGATAGCCGCCGACCTGGCTCAGCTTGATCTCTGTGTCCCAGTAGGCGCCCTTGACCAGCCGTACCATCAGCCGCCGCCCGTGCCGCCGCGCAAGCTTGACCACCCAGTCGCACAGCGGGGCGCCGCGCTTCTGGTAGGCCTGCACCGCAAGGCCGAAGCCCTGCCAGTTGCCCGCGAAGATCTCGTCGTCCGCGACGAGCTGCTCGAAGATGTCGAGCGAGAGTTCGAGCCGTTCGGCCTCCTCGGCGTCGATGGTGAAATGCATCCCCGCCTCGCGCGCCTTGATCGCGAGCGATTTGAGCACCGGTACGAGGAATTCGGTTGCCGCCGCGGCGTGGAGGAAATCGTATTTCGGATAGAGCGCCGACAGCTTGACCGAAATGCCCGGCGAGGTCGCGATGGCGCCGTCGGTCTCGCCCGCCAGCCGCTCGATCGCGTGCTCGTAGGCCACGCGGTAGCGTTCGGCGTCGCGCATCGTCATCGCCGCCTCGCCGAGCATGTCGAAGCTGTGCGTCAGCCCGCGCGCGCGTTCGGGGGCGGCGCGCTTGAGCGCCTCGCCGATCGTGCGGCCGAACACGAACTGACCGCCGAGAATCCGCATCGCCTGCAGCGTCGCCTTGCGGATGACCGGTTCGCCGAGCCGGTTCATGGTGTTGCGAAGGGTGCGCCCCATGCCGCGCTGGTGTTCCTCGGGTCGTTCTAGCACCTCGCCCGTCAGCATCAGCGAGAAGGTCGCGGCGTTGACGAAGGTCGAGGAGCTTTCTCCAAGATGCTCCGACCAGTCGATATCGCCGATCTTGTCGCGGATCAGCGCGTCGGCGGTGCGCGAGTCGGGTACGCGCAGCAAGGCCTCGGCGAGGCACATCAGCGCGATGCCTTCCTCGGTATCGAGCCCGAACTGGTGCAGGAACGCGTCGATCCCGCTCGCCTTGCGCTGTCTCGCTCCGCCGATCAGCCTCGCCGCCAGCGCCGCCGCATCTTCGTGCAGCGCGGAAACGGGCGCGGCCTGTCGCAACCGTTCATCGACGCACGCCTGCTCCTCCTGCCGATAGGCCTGGCGCAGCTGGGTGCGGTCGAGCGGGGCGGGATGGGTCATAGGCAGGCGACTCTTGCGGGTGTTGTCCTGAAGCGCGCCCACTTGGACCCGGTTCCGGCTGCGATCAAGCTTTGTGGAACCACGCCTCGATCCGCGCTGCCGTAGCGGCAGGCAGGTGCAGGCCGCGCTTCGAACGCCGCCACAGCACGTCTTCGGCGGTGCGGGCGAATTCCTCGTCGCGCAGATAGCGCAATTCGGCCTCGTACAATTCGCCGCCGAAGTGCTCTCCGAGATCGTCGAGCGAAGCGGCATCGCCGAGCAGGCGCACGGTCCGTCCGCCATAGGCGCGCGCCAGCCGCAGCGACAGGGCCTCACCGAGCCATGGCCGAGCGCGGCGAAGATCGGCGAGGAAGGCGGCGAAATCGCCGATCTCGCCACCCGGCAGATGCGCATCGCGCGTCCACGCGCCCGGCATCGGAAGATGCGGTGCAAGCTTCTCCAGCGCGTGCCCGGCGAGCCGGCGATAGGTGGTGATCTTGCCGCCATAGACGCTCAGCAGCGGTGCGCCGCCCTCGGCATCGACTGCGAATACATAGTCGCGGGTGACGGTCGAATTGCTGCTCGCATTGTCCTCGTAGAGTGGCCGCACCCCGGCATAGGTCGAAGCGATATCGCCGCGCGTCACCGGCTCGCGGAAATATTCGCTTGCCGCCGCGCACAGGTAGTCGGTTTCGGCATCGGAGATTGCCACCGCATCGCGATCGCCCTCGAACAGCTGGTCGGTGGTCCCGATCAGGGTGAAATCGCTTTCGTAGGGGATCGCGAACACGATCCGCCCGTCGCGGTTCTGGAAGATATACGCGTGTTCGCCGGCGAACTTGCGGCGGATGACGATATGGCTGCCCTTGACCAGTCGCAAATGCGCCTCGGCGCGCCCGCCGGTGGCGAGATCGGCGATATCGTCGACCCACGGCCCCGCCGCATTGACCGCGACGCGCGCCTGGATCCGGGTTTCGTCGCCGTCGCCGTCGCGCAAGGTTGCGATCCAGCGATCGCCTTTGCGCTCCAGCCCGATACATTCGGTGCGGGTGAGGATCGTGGCGCCGCGTTCCTTCGCGTCGACCGCATTGAGCGCGACCAGCCGCGCATCGTCGACCCAGCAATCCGAATATTCGAACCCGTGCGCGAAGCGGTCCTGCAGGATCGCATCGTGCGGGTGCGCGCGCAGATCGACCGCGCGGCTGCCCGGCAGCGAGCGGAAGCCCCCGATCCGGTCGTACAGGAACAGGCCGAGCCGCAGCATCCATCGCGGCCGCAACCCGGCATCGTGCGGCAGCACGAAGCGCAGCGGCCACACGATATGCGGCGCGGCGGCGAGCAGCACCTCGCGCTCGGCGAGCGATTCGCGCACCAGCCGGAATTCGTAATGTTCGAGATAGCGCAGGCCGCCGTGCACCAGCTTGGTGCTGGCCGAGGAGGTATGGCTGGCGAGATCGTCCTTCTCGACCAGCGTCACCGAGAGCCCGCGCCCCGCCGCATCGCGCGCGATCCCCGCGCCGTTGATACCGCCGCCGATGACGAGAAGGTCCTGCATGGGCGCCGGCCCTAGCGGTGTTTTCGGCTGCGTAGAAGCGGCACTCTGCCGCGGGAGTTCTTGGTTGCGTGCGGAAAGCACCTCCGTGCTTTCCTTGCGGCACCGGCCCACGCCCCCACCCGGAGTCCTTGTCGGGTGCGCTCATGACCTCCGTCATGAGCTTGCGGCACCGGCCCACTCCCCCGCCCTTCCACCCCGACTTTAGTAACCTAAGGGTGGAAGGGCGGGGGAGTGGGCCGGTGCCGCACCCGGCGGTCCGATGTTTGCGACCAAGTGATAGGCCTCGTCACCGCCGGAAAACAAACACGCCGAGCGCTCCGGGAGCCAATGCCCGCCCTGCCCGTTGTCGGCACGTGAGCGAAGAACCGCACAGCATGGAAGAGGTGGTCGAGGGGATCGAGGATCTCACCGATCACCGCGAGAAGGTGTGTCTCGGCGATGCGCTCGACGAGTTCGGTTCGCGCAGCTTCGGCCCGCTGCTGGTGCTGCTGCCGCTGATCGAGCTGTCGCCGGTCGGCGGGATCCCGGGCGTGCCTACCGTGCTCGCTCTGCTGATCGCCTCGATCGCGGTACAGATCCTGTTCGGCAAGGAGCATGTCTGGGTGCCGGGTTTCATCGAGAAACGCGCGCTGTCCGCGGACAGGCTGAACAAATGGGCGCACCGGCTCGAAGGCACCGCAGCGCGGATCGACCACTGGTTCAAGGGCCGCTTCACCTGGCTGACGAAGGGCTGGCCGGTGAAGCTCGCCGCAGTCATGATCCTGGCCCTGTGCGCCACGGTGCCGCCGCTCGAATTCCTCCCCTTCGCCAGCTCCGCACCGATGCTGGCGATCGCCTCGTTCGGGCTTGCCCTGCTGGTGCGCGACGGGTTGCTGATGCTGATCGCGAGCGTGCTCAGCGGCGGTGCGGTGGCGGTCGCGATCGCCTCCTTCGCCTCGATGGGGAGCGGGGGCTAGACTCTGTTTCAGCAAAGCTGAAACGGATACGGCACCGGCCCGCTCCCCCACCCGGCCGCCCCGACTATAGTAACCTATGGGTGGCCGGGTGGGGGAGCGGGCCGGTGCCGATTCAGCGAAGCTGAAAACGACTCTAGGACACCCGCCAACTTGACGCTGACGTAAACTCTGGCATGCTTCCTCGCAGCGATGCCGCCGGTACGGGCGCACGCGAGGGAGGAAAGCCATGATGCAGCGCATTCTCGCTTCGACCACCGCTTTGGCACTGGCCCTGAGCCTCGCCGCCTGCGACGATCCGGGCGCGCAGGGCGCAACCCGCGCCGAGCAGGAAGCGGCGGTAGAACTTAGCGAATTTCCCGAGCGGCCCTATTGGGGCGACACCCACCTCCACACCGACAATTCGGTCGACGCGTTCGGCTTCGGCAACCGGCTCGGGCCCGAGGCGGCGCTGCAATTCGCGCGCGGCGACGAGGTCGAATCGACCACCGGCGTGAAGGCGAAGCTCGCCCGCCCGCTCGATTTCCTCGTCATCGCCGATCATTCGGACGGGCTCGGGGCGACCCGCCGCCTGTACGATGCACCGCGGATCGGGGTGGTGGCGATGGGCGACGACACGCTGCTGCGCTGGTACGACATGATGCACGAATCGCCCGAGCAGTCGCAGCGCGCGATTGGCGAGATGATCACCGCCGCCGCCAACGACAACCTGCCGCCGGCGATGACCAATGCCGAGGACAACGAGGAGAACACGCGCGAGATCTGGGCCGCGCATCTCGCCACGCTCGACAAATATTACGAGCCCGGCGTGTTCACCGCCTTCGCCGGGTTCGAGTACACGCTGATGCCCGACGGCAACAATCTCCACCGGGTGGTGATGTTCCGCGACGGCTACGAGCGGACCAGCACCGTGCTGCCCTATCCCGGCCTCTCGACCGAGGTCACCGGGCTGTGGGACTACATGGACAATTACGAGCGGGCGACCGGCGGCAAGGTGCTCGCGATCCCGCACAATTCGAACCTCTCCAACGGGCTGATGTTCGAACTGACCGGACCGAATGGCGGACCGATGTCGGCGGACTATGCGCGCCGCCGAGCCGAGCGCGAACCGGTGGTCGAGGCGACGCAGATCAAGGGCGACAGCGAGAGCCACCCCTTCCTCTCGCCCAACGACGAGTTCGCGAGCTTCGGCGATCTCGGCTGGGACCTCGGCAACCTTCCGCTCACCGCGCGCAAGGACGAGTCGATGTTCGCAGGCGAATATTTGCGCGAGGCGCTCAAGAACGGGCTGTCGATCGAGCAGCGCACCGGCGCCAACCCCTACGCCTTCGGCATGATCGGCTCGACCGACAGCCACACCACGCTCGCGACCGGCGACGAGGACAACTTCTTCGGCAAGCATACCGGCAACGAGCCGATGGAGGGCCGCGCGCTGCAATCGCAGAATCTCGGCACGCGCGAGGGACGGTTCGGCTGGCACTATCTCGCGGGCGGCTACGCCGCGGTGTGGGCGCGCGCCAACACCCGCGCCGAAATCTTCGACGCGATGCTGCGCCGCGAGGTCTATGCCACCACCGGCCCGCGCATGGTGGTGCGGCTGTTCGGCGGGTTCGGCTTTACCGAAGAGGACTGGGACGGCGACTGGGTGCGCAAGGGCTATAGCGAGGGCGTGCCGATGGGCGGCAATCTCGCCGACGAGGGCGAGGCGCCGGTCTTCATGATCTCCGCGCTGAAGGATCCCGACGGCGCCAATCTCGACCGAGTGCAGATCGTCAAGGGCTGGACGAATGAAGACGGAACCACCGGCGAGAAGGTCTACGACGTAGTGTGGTCCGACATGGACGAGCGCGCGCGTGTCGGCGGCAAGGTGCCAGCAGTCGGCGACACGGTGAACCGCGACGACGCGACCTACACCAACACGATCGGCGCCGCCGAATTGCGCAGCGTGTGGACCGATCCCGACTACCGCGAGGGCCAGCGCGCCTTCTACTACGTCCGCGTGCTCGAAATCCCGACCCCGCGCTGGACGCTGTTCGACGCGGTCCTGTACGGTCTCGAACTGCCCGAGGACGCGATGGCCGACGCGGTCGCGCAGGAGCGCGCCTACAGCTCTCCGATCTGGCTGAACCCCGCCGCCGAGCCTGCCCAGACCGTGCGGCGCAACATGCGCAACCGGCCCGGTCGGGGATGACGCTTCCCGGCTGGACGCGCGAACCGCTGGTCCATTTCCTCGCCGCGGGCGCGGCGATTGTCCTGCTGCTCGCCTGGCAGGGCGAAGAGGTCGATCCCGCCAGCCGCAGCATCACCGTGACGCAGGAGGACCGCGCGCGGCTCGCGCTGCAATGGGAGCGGACGATGAGCCGTCCGCCGACCGATGCCGAACTCGACGCGCTGACCGAACGCTTCATCCGCGAGGAAGTGCTGTATCGCGAGGCGCTGCGGCTCGGTCTCGACCGCGACGATGCGGTGCTGCGCAAGCGGCTGGCGAACAAGATGGACTATCTCGCCGGGAGCATGGCCGAGACCGCGGCGGTCTCCGACGCAACGCTCCAGCAATGGCTCGACAACCATCCCGAGCGCTTCGCCGAGGACACGCGCTACAGCTTCGACCAGCGCTATTTCGCCGGGCGCGAGGATGCCGAGAGCGCGCTCGCATCGGGCGACCGCGAAGGCGAAGCGATCTCGCTCCCGGCTGCCGTCGAAAACGAACGCCGCAAACAGGTCGAGGATCGCTTCGGCATTGCTTTCCGCAGAGGGCTCGACGGACTTGAGCCGGGTAGTGACTGGCAGGGGCCGGTCGCGA
Source organism: uncultured Altererythrobacter sp. (assembly GCA_913055875.1). Lineage (GTDB taxonomy): Bacteria > Pseudomonadota > Alphaproteobacteria > Sphingomonadales > Sphingomonadaceae > CAJXJY01. The sequence goes on along the minus strand of CAJXJY010000001.1, from coordinate 345,994 downwards.
GCGGGTTCGGCTGGCATCTGGTCCGGGTGCGGGCACGCGCCCCCGGAACCGTTCCGCCGCTCGGCGATATCCGCGACCGCGTCGAAACAGACTGGCGCGCAGCCACGAAGGATCGACGCGAGGACGAGGCCTACCGCGTGCTGCGCGACGCCTACGAGGTGACGGTCGAGCGGTGAGGTGGTGGTTCGCCCTGCTTGCGCTGCTGCTCGCGGCTGCGTCCCCCGCGCGCGCCGACGAGTTGCGCCCGGGCTATCTCGAACTGACCGAAACCGCGCCGGGCGAATGGGCGCTGGCGTGGAAGCAGCCCTATGCGGTAGCGCCCCAAGCCTCGCCGCCGCCCCCGGCAATACCCGCCAATTGCCGCTACGAAGGCGAGGTGCGGCAAGGTGGAGCGGGCGGCGCCGTACTCGGCCAGGCCATGATGCGTTGCGACGGGCCGCTCGGCGGACAGCGGATCGGTTTCGGAGGCATGCTCGGACAAGACGACATGCTGGTGCGCGTGATTCCGCTCGGCGCACCGATGCAGGCGCTGCGGCTGACCGCCGCCGAGCCTGCCGCCACGATCGCCGACGAGGCCGAGCCACCGCCCATATGGCGGACCTATTTCGCGCTTGGGGTCGAGCATATCCTCGAGGGCTGGGACCACCTGCTGTTCGTAATTGCACTGGTGCTGCTGCTGCGCCAGTGGCGGCGTGCGGTGATCGCGGCGACCGCCTTCACCGTGGCGCATTCGCTGACGCTGGCGGGCGCCTCGCTCGGCCTGCTGTCGATGCCGCAGCGGCCGGTCGAGGTGCTGATCGCGCTCAGCATCGTCTTCCTCGCGGTCGAGATCGTGAAGCGCGATCCCGACAGTCCGAGCCTCGCCATGCGCTTCCCGTGGGTGGTCGCCTTCCTGTTCGGCCTGCTGCACGGTTTCGGCTTCGCCGGCGCGCTGAAGGAAATCGGCCTGCCCGAAAGCGATATCGCCGCGGCGCTGCTCGCGTTCAATCTGGGGGTCGAGGCGGGGCAATTGCTGGTGGTGGCGGCGACGCTGGCGGTGATCGCAATCGCAGGCAGGCTCGCACGCGCGAAGCTCGAACCGGCGATGAAGCTCGCCTCCTACGGTATCGGGATTACCGGCGCCTACTGGCTGGTCGACCGGCTGGTCGGCTGATCCCCACCCAGCGCCTGCCACAACAGCACTCTCGCCCGCTCTGCCCGCCCCAGCGCCGCTGCCGCGCGTTCGCCGCTGGTGTCGGCGGCACGGCGCGCTTCGAGCACGGTGAGGAAATTGGCGAGGCCGGCTCGGAACCGGACTTCCGCCAGCCCGGCGGCGCGGTCGGCGCTCGCCTCCTCGCGCGTTGCGGCGGCGAGTTCGGCATCGGCGGCGGCGACCAGCCCGTAGGCCGCCTCGGCATCGCCCAGCGCGGTGAACACCGCGCCGCGATAGGCCTGGAATGCGGCGCGCTTGTTGGCCGCGGCCCCGTCGATCTCGGCCTCGATCCGTCCGAAATCGATGAGCGGCGCAAGCAGCGAACCGCCCGCCGAGCCGACCACCGCATCGCCGTCGAACAGGTCGCCGAGATCGAACGCCAGCAGGCCGAGTGCGGCCGAGAGGCTGAATTGCGGGAATCGCCGCGCCGCGGCGGCGGCGAGGTCGGCGTCGCTTGCCGCCAGCCGCGCCTGCGCCGCGAGCACATCGGGGCGGTTGGCGAGCAGGTCCGATGGCAGCGCGGCGGGCGGGGAGGGGATCGCGCTGTCGGGCGCGGGCCGTTCGAGCGCCGCCAGCACCGTCTGCCCGCTCTGCCCGGTGAGCGTCACCAGCCGTCCCGCCAGCCGCGCCTTCTCGCTCGCGAGCCCGGCGATGCGGCTGCGACTGGCTTCGGCGGCGGTTTCGGCGCGGACCCGGTCGAAGCCGGGCGCGATCCCAGCGCGTTCGCGGATTTCCGCCAGCGTCGTCAGCGTCTCGGCGGCAACGAGGTCTTCCTCGAGCGCCGCCTGCCGCGCCTCAAGCGTGCGCCAGTCGATCACCGAGGCGGCGATTTCGGCGAGCAGCGCGTTGCGCACCGCCGCGGCATCGGCCCCCGCCGCATCGACCCGCGCCAGCGCCGCGCGCTCCTGCGCGCGCAGCCGGCCGAACAGGTCGGGGTCCCAGCTCGCGGTGAGGTTGGCGGCATAAGCGACGCGCTCGGTGTCGATCGCAATGCCCGGCGGCAGGCTGGCGCCGAACTGGTTCGGCGAAGTGCGCTGCGCGGTGACCGAAGCGTTGGCGCCGATCTCGGGCAGCCGGTTGGCGCCAGCCCGGTCGGCTCCGGCGCGTGCCGCCTCGACGCGTGCAAGCGCCTCGGCCAGCGTCGGAGAATCGGCCAGCGCGAGCACGCGCAGTTGTTCGAAACCCGCGTCATCGGACGGCAGCAGCGCATCGACCGAAGCCGCCACCTCGCTGCTCGGCGCATAGGCGAAACCGGCCGGAAGCGCGGGCGGCGACGTGTCGAGCTCGGGCGGCGGCCCGGCGACGCAGGCCGACAGCGCGAGCGCACCGAGAAGGGGGACGGTGCGGCGCATCATTCGCTTGCCGCCTCGGCCCGCTTCGGTTCGGACACGCGAGCCGGAATGAAAGCGTCGATCTGCTGGCCGACGCGGAACAGGCCGTCCGTTTCGGGCAGCCGGTAGATTACCTGCAGCACGCGCACATCGACCCGTTCCTGCGCCGAGTTGGTCAGCGAGCGCTTGGGCACCACCTGCGGTTCGGCGCGCACGAAGGCCGCCTCGACCTGCCGTTCCGCCGCGCCGCGTGGCGAGACCCAAGCGGGCGCGCCGAGATCGACCCGCGCCGCCTCGTCCTCGTCGATATCGACCCGCACATGCAGCGGCTGCGTCTGCCCCATCTGGATGAAGGGCTGCTGCTGCCCGCCCATGGTCGAAACGTATTCGCCCTTGCGGATATTCACCGCGAGGATCTCGCCCGCGATCGGTGCGCGCACCGTCAGCCGCCCGAGCTCGGTCCGCGCCGTCCCCGCTTGCGCCTGCGCCTGCGCCAGCCGCGCCTGCGCCAGCTCCAGCCGCGTCCGCGCCGCCGAAGCGGCGCCCTCGGCCTGGATCACTTCCGCCCGGCTGACCGCCGCCGCGTCCTCGACCGAGCGGTAGAGCGCGAGCTGCTGCTCGGCGGTACGCTGCGCCGCCTGCGCCTCGGCAATCGCTGCGCGCGCCTCGCCGATCCCCGCTTCGGCCTGGCGCAATTGCGCGCGCACCGCGCGGTCGTCGACGGTGAACAGCACCTGCCCCTGTCCGACGCGGTCGCCCGGCTGCACGCGCACGTCCGAAATCAGGCCGGACAGCGCGCTGCCGACATCGACGATCTCGCTCGACGGCTCGACCACCCCCGATCCCGCGACGCGCGGCGCATCGGCGAGCGCGCCCGACGCATGGGCGGGCTTTTCCGCCGGCTCGGCGAGCTCGCGGTCGGGCAGGCCGAAGGCGATATAGGCGACCGCCGCGAGCAGGCCGGCGACCGCGATGATCGGCAACACCTGCCGGGAGAAACTCACGTTCCGGGGGAGCAAAGCCATGATCAATGTTCCGTTCTAGTGCTCTTCGGGCATATCCTTGCCGTCATGCGTGATGCGGCCATCCTCGAGCACGAGGATCCGGTCCGCCATGTCGAAAATGCGGTTGTCGTGGGTGACGATGATGCAGGCGCGGTCTTCCGCCACCGCGACCTCGCGCAGCAGGTCCATCACGCGGCGGCCCGATTTGGCATCGAGCGCAGCGGTCGGCTCGTCGCACACGACGAGGCGCGGTTCGTGGACCAGCGCGCGCGCGATGGCGACGCGCTGCTGCTGCCCGCCCGAGAGCTGGCTCGGCAGCTTGTCGGCCTGGTCGGCGATATTGAGCGCGTCGAGCATTTCGGTCGCCTGCGCGCGCGCCTCCTCCACCGCCATGCCGCGCGCGATCAGCGGGACGGCGGCGTTGGCGGCGGCGTCGATCGAGGGAATCAGATTGTACTGCTGGAAGATGAAACCGATATTGGCGAGCCGGAATTCGACCAGCGCGGTGTCGGTCAGGTCGTAGATATCGGTCCCGAACACCTGAACCTCGCCTTCGGTCGGCCACAATATGCCGCACATGATCGAGATCAGCGTGGTCTTGCCCGAGCCGCTCTCGCCGACGAGGAAGGTCAGTTCGCCCGCGCGGATGTCGAGATCGATCCCGTGCAGCACGGTGATGACGTCCTGTCCCGCGGGAAAATCGCGCGTCACGCCGCGGGTCGAGATCGCGGCGGTATGATCGGTCTGGGCGTTTTGGGGGCTCACCGGAACACCGCCGCCGGTTCGGTCCGGAGCACGTTGCGCAGCGCGAAGAAGCCGGTGATCGCGAGGATCAGCGCCACCGCGACCAGCGACATCAGCGGGATCTGCCACGGGATGTAGAACCCCTTGAAGGTCGGATCGCTGCCGAACACCCAGATGAACGCGACGGTCCCGAGCAGGCCGAGCGCATAGCCGACCGCACCGACCATGCCCGCCTGCGCCGCGACCATGCGCACGATCTTGCCGTTGGTCACGCCGATCGCCTTCAGCGCGCCGAACTGGCGGATATTGTCGCGGATGAAGAGGCTGAAGGTCAGCCCCACGATCGCCACGCCGACGATGAATCCGAGTACGACGGTGATGCCGAAATTGAACGGGATGCCGGTGTTCTCGATGATGAAATCGACCCCGTCCCCGGCGAATTCGTCGCGGGTGCGCGCACGCAGCCCGGTCTGCGCCTCGATCCGCCGCGCCAGCTCCGCCGCGGCGACGCCGTCGGCAGCGCCCGCCAGCACGAAGCTGAGCCGGTTGCGCGTGCCCGGAACGTAGCGCAGCGCCTGCGAATAGCGGGTGTAGAGGACCACCGTGCTGGTGAAGCTGGGAATCGAATCGGCCATGCCGCGGATCACCGCGCGCTGATCGTTCAGTTCGAGGACTTCGCCGACCGGGGTCGGCTGGTCGGGAAACATCCGCGTGGTGCCGACATCGTCGATGATCACGCTGTCGGGACGCGAGAGTACCGCGCGCGAACCTTCGACCATGCCCTTGGGCAGCCCGATCAGCGTGGCGTCGTCGACCCCGATGATCGCGACCTGTTCGAGATCGCCGGTATCTGTCCGCACCGCGGCATTGGCGCGCAGGTGCGGTACCGCCCATTCGACCCCGGGCACGCCGCGCACGCGGTCGAGTGCTGTGGTCGGCATGGCGTAGGCGATGTCGGTGGTGCGGCTGACCGGATCCATCACCCACACTTCGGCCTCGGCGACGTTGTATACCCCGCTTGCCCCGCGCTCGATCAGGTTGACGAAGATGGTCAGCTGCTGGGTGATGAGCAGGGTCGAGAAGGCGATCCCGAACAGCAGGCCGTAGAACTTGGTCCTGTCGCCGGTCAGCATGCGGATCGCGATCCAGATCATGGCGGCTCCCACCGATTGGCCTGCGCGGCTTGCCAACACGCCGCGACTCGTTCATTAGTGAACGCGAGCGTTCAATTGAACGGAGTCGTTCACCTTGTCAAGCGAGTTGCAGAAGAAAACCGGTCGCCCCGCCGACCTCGCCAAGCGCGAGGCGATCATCGATGCGGCGGCGGCGAGCTTCTTCGATATCGGCTACGAAGCGACCTCGATCGAGCGGGTTGCCGCAGATGCGGGCGTGTCCAAGGTAACGGTCTACAACCATTTCGGCGGCAAGCCGGCGCTGCTGAGCGCCGCGGTCGAAAGCCAGTGCGAGCAGATCCGGAGCAGCCTCTCGCTCGACGGGCTGGCCGCGGGGACGATCCGCGAGCGGCTCGCCGCGCTGGGCGAGACCTTCGTCGCCTTCCTCTCGCGCCCCGAAATGATCGCCTTCGAGCGGCGGATCGCGGCGGAGACCGAACGCGACCCGGCAATCGGCGCCTGCTTTCTCGATGCCGGCCCGCGGCGGATGCACGCGTTGCTCGCGGCGCTGATGCAGCGCGCCGCCGAGCTGGGCGAACTCGACATCGACGATCCGATGCTCGCCGCCGAACAGTTCGCTTCGATGTGCAAGGGCTTCGGCGATCTCGAGCGGAGGTTCGGCGCGGGCAGCGACCGCGACCGCGACAAGGCGCGGATAGCGGGCGCGGTGGACGCGTTCCTCCGGGCGTATGCGCCGTAGCGTTTGGCTTGAGGGTGAGGCAGGAGGGGGTTGCGGGCGAGGGTCTTTGTCGCGTGCGGGAAGCACGTCCGTGCTTCCCTTGGCTGTTCCATCCCACTCCCCCACCCGGCTTGTTTGCTGGCGGTGACGGAACCTGTCGCATTGCGGCAAGTATCGGACCGCCAGAAGCGGCACCAGCCCGCTCCCCCTCCCGGCCACCCCGACTATAGTAACCTAATGGGTGGCCGGGAGGGGGAGCGGGCTGGTGCCGGGCGCAGAGCAGCGCGAAGCGATGCCCGAATAGACGCCATAAAACGTGCCGGGTGGGGGCGTGGGATGGAACAGCCCCGGCGGGCCGACGACTGCAACGCAGTGACAAGCCGCGGCACCGCCGGAAAACCAACACCTACCCCATCAATCCGAACACCAGCCCGTAGAGCGTGAACTGAAGCGTGTGGTAGCCGCCATCGATCAGCCACAGCATGAAGGGGCGCTGGGCGAACAGGTAGTTGATCCCGAAGCTCGCCGCGACCCAGAACAATCCTGCGGCGAAGCCCGCGCCGACGCCGAACTGCACCGTGATGTCCGGCCCGAGGAACATCGCGAAGACCGCAGCGGCGAGAAACGACAACACGAACGCACCCCCGAACACCTTGGCCATGTTGGCGTTCTTCGCATCTTCGTCGGAAAGGCCGACCAGCTTCTGCCATTTCCTGCCGAACAGCGGCCCGTACCACAGCCCGCCGAGCACGAACGCCGACACTGCGGCCACGATCACGGCAATCCAGTTCAATTCCATCATATCCTCCCTGTTGTGAAATTCCGGGCCGCTATTGCGTTTCGGCCCGCTGCGCCGCCTGCGCCTGCAGCAAGTCGAGATGCGTGCGCAGCACTGCGACATTGCGGTCGAACACGGCAATGTCCTGCGCGGTGCGCGCCTGCATGATCGCGCCCTCCATCGTCGTCAGGATGAACTCGGCCAGCGCGTGCCGGTCGGTATCGCGCGGCAGACGCTCGGCGGCCTCGTCGAGACACTCCTCCACCGCGCGCACCCAATTGCGGAAATTGATGTCCAGAAGCTCGCGGATGCGCGGATCGGGTTCGGAAATCTCGAGCGCGAGATTGCCGATCGGGCAGCCATGCTGGAAGTCGCTCGCCACCAGCCCGGTGCGATAGCCGTTGAGCAGCGCGAAGATCTTGTCGATCGGGTCCGCAACCCCGGCCCAGGCGATATCGAGCAGGTTTTCCCGGATCCCGTCGCGATAGAATTCGAGCACCGCGACGAGCACGTCCTGCTTGCCGGGAAAGAAGTGGTAGAGGCTGCCCGAATGGACCTGGCTGCGGCTGAGGATGTCGGAAATCGAGGTCGAATTGTAGCCCTTGACGTAGAAGAGCTCCATCGCCGTCCCGACGATCCGTTCGCGTGTGGCACTGTTCATGCGAATCGCCATAGACTTGATTGAACGACCAATCAAGAAAATTTGAACGGGCGTTCAACTTGCGCACCGGTCGCCGCGCCGCGCTGTCCGCGCCCCCGAATATATGCGCGCGCGTCAACTTGCCATTCACCCGCGTGCGCCTACATTGGCAGCCTATGAAAGGAACCCGCCGATGAGCGAGCAGAACGATCCGAACCGGGGCCCGGACCAGCAGGGTCCCGAAGGCCCCAATCCGTGGATCAAGAGCCTGATGGTGTGGGGCGGGATTTTCCTCGCGCTGGTCATGCTCGTATCGGTGTTCGGCAATACCGGGCAGGCCGCCGGGCAGGAGCTCGGCTATTCGGATTTCCGCAACCGGGTCGAACAGGGCGAGGTGCAGAAGGTCACGATCGCGCAGGACCAGATTACCGGCACGCTCAAGAACGGCGAGACCTTCACCACCACCCCGGTGGCGAGCGACACCAAGCTGACCGAACTGCTCGACGAGCAGGGGGTCGAATATACCGGCACCCCGCCCGAGCGGATGAACATGCTGCTCTACATCCTGATCCAGTCGCTGCCTTTCATCCTGATCCTCGGCATCGCCTTCTTCGCGCTGCGGCAGGTGCAGAAGAGCGGCGGCGGCGGCGCGATGGGCTTCGGCAAGTCCAAGGCCAAGATGCTGACCGAAAAGCAGGGCAAGGTCACCTTCGAGGACGTCGCCGGCATCGACGAAGCGCGCGAGGAGCTCGAGGAGATCGTCGAATTCCTCAAGGATCCGCAGCGCTTCTCCAAGCTCGGCGGGCAGATTCCCAAGGGCGCGTTGCTGGTCGGCTCTCCCGGCACCGGCAAGACACTGCTCGCGCGCGCGATCGCGGGCGAGGCAGGCGTGCCGTTTTTCACCATTTCCGGCTCCGACTTCGTCGAGATGTTCGTCGGCGTCGGCGCGAGCCGCGTGCGCGACATGTTCGAGCAGGCCAAGAAGAACGCGCCCTGCATCGTCTTCATCGACGAGATCGACGCGGTCGGCCGCAGCCGCGGCCACGGGCTCGGCAATTCGAACGACGAGCGCGAGCAGACCCTGAACCAACTGCTGGTCGAGATGGACGGCTTCGAGGCCAACGAGGGCATCATCATCATCGCCGCCACCAACCGGCCCGACGTGCTCGACCCGGCGCTGCTGCGCCCGGGCCGCTTCGACCGCCAGGTGGTGGTGCCGATCCCCGATATCGACGGACGCGAGAAGATCCTCGGCGTGCACATGAAGAAGGTGCCGCTGGCGCCCGACGTCAACGCGCGCACCATCGCGCGCGGTACGCCCGGCTTCTCGGGTGCCGATCTCGCCAACCTCGTCAACGAGGCGGCGCTGCTCGCCGCGCGCCGCAACAAGCGGCTCGTCGCGATGCAGGAATTCGAGGACGCCAAGGACAAGGTCATGATGGGCAGCGAGCGCCGCAGCATGGTCATGACCGACGACGAGAAGAAGATGACCGCCTATCACGAGGCCGGCCACGCGCTGGTCAGCCTCAACGAGCCGGCATCGGACCCGATCCACAAGGCGACCATCATCCCGCGCGGGCGCGCACTCGGCATGGTCATGCGGCTGCCCGAACGCGACAACTATTCCTACCACCGCGACAAGATGCATGCCGACCTCGCGGTCAGCATGGGCGGGCGCGTGGCGGAGGAACTGATCTTCGGGCACGACAAGGTCTCTTCGGGCGCAAGTTCGGACATCCAGTACGCTACCAGCCTGGCGCGCAACATGGTCACCAAATGGGGCATGTCGGACAAGCTCGGCCCGCTGCAATACGAGGAGCAGCAGGAAGGCTATCTCGGCATGGGCCAGACCGCACGCACGATGGGCTCGGCCGAGACCAACAAGATGATCGATGCCGAGATCAAGGCGCTGGTCGAAGGTGCGCACAAGCGCGCCACCGAGGTGCTGACCGAGAAGGAAGAGCAGCTCCACCTGCTCGCGCAGGCCATGCTCGAATACGAGACGCTGACCGGCGACGAGATCGATCAGCTGCTCAAGGACGGCAAACTCGACCGCCCCGACCAGCCGAGCGGCCCGGCGATCAAGCCGGTCACCGGCTCCGCCATCCCCAAGGCGGGCAAGAAGTTCGGCGGCAGCGGGGAGACCTCGCCGCAAGGGGCGTAGAGTCATTTGCAGCTTTGCCGGTTCGGCGCCGGCCCGTCCTTGCCGCCGGTCGATCCCGATAACCGGCTCGTCGGGCCAAATCGCAATTTGGTGGATTCGGCGCTGACCGATCCGGCACGCTTCCGACAGGGGACGTGCGGGGACTGACATGCGTGCGCCGGGCGGGGGTGGCCGGGCGTATCTGCGCAGTACAGGTCCCGCACGATCGCTCCAGACCGTCATCGATCCGACGCTTCCGGCGTATCTTCGCCACCGCCCGAGGCGGCGGTTTCGCCGGGCGGGGCGATCCGTTACGCGCTCGCGCCGCGCCGCGATCTCGCCCAACTGGCGGAAGACTTCGCCCGCGACGGTTTCGTATCGGTGCCAGATATTCTCGCGACCGACTGCGCCGAGCGCCTCCATCTCCTGCTGCGCGGGCGCGACGACTGGCGGCAGGCGATCAACAGCGGCGAAAAGCTGGTCGAGCTCGATCGTCCGGCGCGCGCATCGATGAGCGCCGAACAATGCGAGCAGCTCGACCAGGCGGTCTATGCCGGCGCACGGCACGGCTTCCAGTTCCGCTACGAGACCATCCGCGTCCCCGATGCGCCCGAAGAGCGCCGTGCGAGCGGAGACCCGCTAGCGACATTTGCGGACTGGTGGTCGCAGGGCGAGCCGCGCGCCCTGCTGCGGCGGATCACCGGCATGCGCGAAATCGACTTCGCCGATGCGCAGGCGACCGCCTATTCGCCCGGAGACTTCCTGACCGAGCACAGCGACGATGTCGACGGCAAGGGGCGGCTCGCCGCCTACGTGCTCGGGCTGACGCCCCGATGGCGGCTCGAATGGGGCGGCATGCTGGTGTTCCACCCGCAGGCGGACGAGGCGGCGCGCGCGCTGGTGCCGGGGTTCAACCGGCTCAACCTGATGCGCGTTCCGCGACCGCATAGCGTCACCGAAGTGACCCGCGCCGCCGCCTATCGCCGCTATTCGATCACCGGCTGGCTGCGCCGCAAGGGTGCCTGAGCCCCGCTCGGAGCAGGCCGGGCCAAGTCGTTTCCGAGGCGACGAACGGCAACGGCGGCGCCGCAAGCTGCGCGCCTGTGCGGAACTCCGGCAGCCGGTTTTTTGCAGAATCTTGATCCCGATCGCCTTGCACTGCGCCTAGTACGGTAGCAGGAGGTGTTCTGCATCATGTTCGGACTTCGGCGATTGGCGATTTTCGTCGTGGCGGCAATGGCACTGTCGCTCGCTTGCGTGCAGCCGGCATCTGCGCAGCGGCAATCGCGTGACGTGGCGGCCTATATGTACAAGGCCGAGCAGACCCTGGCAGCCTACCGCCGACAGAGCGACGAAAAGCTGACTCTGTTGCGCCGGCAGATTTCCAACCGCGATTCGCGCATCGGCCAGCTCCGTGCCGAAATCCGCGCCGGATCGGCGCAGGCACGCAGGCTGGAGGGCGATCTGGCGAAGCTCGAAGAGGAAAACGCCGCACAACAACTGGAGTTTACCGAACGGCTCGCTTCGCTCGAGGCGAAATATTCGGTGCAGTATCGCACCCTGCTCAACAACGGCACTCAACTCTCCTCCACACCCGAGGGGCAGGAAGTGCTTCGCCTGTTCAACGAGGGTTCGCCCGACGCCTGGGAAAAGGCAAAGGAAATTCTCGGCGCCCGCAAGCTGACCCGGCGTCAGAAATTCGCCGCCGAAGCGCGGGCCGAGGCCGGACTGTATTACGAAAAGATCGGCGACGGTCAGGAGACGATCGCCACGGTGATCGAGCTCTACGAGGAGGTGATCGAATTCGATGACGAGGAATTCGGCGACCATCTCCGCCTGGCCGATCTCTACTACCGTTCGCTTCGCCTGCTCGAATCCTATCAGGCGGCGGCGCGGGCGCTCGAAGTCGCGAAGGGCGATGCGCAATTGGCTCTCGCGGCGATGACCATCGGTCGCACGGCGATGGTGCTCGACGACAGGGAGTTCGCCGAACGCAGCTTCGCAACCGCAGTCGATGCTTCGCGGCGCTTCCACCGGCAGACCGATGCAGCACCCGGCGCGCTGCTGCTGTTGCAGGAGGCGCTCGCGACGCATGGCTACTGGCTCGCAGGTGCGGGACGGCGCGAGGAGGGCATCGCGCAACTGCAGGAGGCGCGCGGGCTGGTCGAAGCCGCGCTGGCCGATGATCCGCAGAATACATCGTATCGCCAGGCGCGGGCGGCGATCTTCACCGTGATCGCGGGCGCACTCGATCCGGCCGCGCAGGGCGCGGATGCCGCCGCCTATCTCGACCAGGCTCTGCTCGACCTGCACGCGCTGGGGGCGGATTTCCCCGATTCGATCGCGCTCAAGTCGACTCTGTGGAACGCGCTCGCGACACGCGGCGGGCTGCATGAACATGCAGGCGAGCGGGAGCAGGCCGACGGCTTCTATGCCCGGTTGCTACCGCTCGCGGAGGAGGTACTGGCCGCCGACGAGCAATCGGGCCCGGCGCGGCTGATGCTGGCGCGTTCGCACCTGCTGGCGGGCCATGTCGCCCGGCGAGCCGAGCAGCTCGACGAGGCGCGCGGCCAGTTCGGCCGGGCCGCCGTGGCGGCGAGCGCGATCGGCATGGACTTCCCAAATGTGGAGGAAGCGCACGAGATCGGCTTTGCGGCGATGATCGCTTTCGGCGACATCGAAGCCTTGCGCGGACAGCCCGAGGGGGTCGAGCTCGGCTATACCTCGGCGCTCGAGATGGCGCAGGCGGCGATCGACGATGCCGCGCTGACCGTGGAGAATGGCGGTTCGCCGGCCACCGATCTCGAAAAATGGTGGGCGGCGCGCGGTCTCGCTCTGTCGAAAATGGCCGAAGCCGGAGTCGGCGATTTGGGTTGGCGCCAGGCGGCCGAGAACTTCGACCGAATGGAAGAGCTGGGCTTCGCCGGTGCAATCGACCAGGCGCTGCGCGATCGAGCGTCCGCCGAACTGGCAGCGCAGGCCGAAGCGGCGCCGCCTCCGCCGGGCGGGCAATCGGCGCCGGAAGGCCCGGCCGAATCCGAAACCGAACAGGAACCGATCCCATGATTCTCGCCCTCGCCATGCCCGCAGACACTGCGCCGGTCGCAACGATTGTCGACGAGATGATCGAAGCGGGCCTCGACGTCTATTGGGACCGCGCGGTGCCGGGCTCTGCCGAATGGCCCGAAACCGAGCGTCGTGCCGCCGAGGCGCGCGCCATAGTTTTCCTGTTCGGCAGCGCCGCGCGTGCCGGATCGGACGAGGCCGTGGCCTTCCGCAAGCTCGCCGCCGACGGGTGCGCCGCCGACAAGGCGATCGCGGTCGAACTGGAGCGCGGCGCGGTGCCGTCGGATATCGATTGCACGGTGTACGATCTCAGCGGCTGGCGCTCGCGCCCGAGCGGATGGCGGCGGTTCCTGATCGGCGACAGCTACACGCGCGATGTGATCTCGGCAGCGCGCTACAAGGCCGCGGGCCGCGATCCGGTGGCGCCGAGCGCGCCCCGCAAGCTGCTGATGCGCCAATTGGCCGTGGTGTTTTCGGCGCTCGCGCTGCCGGTGATCGGCTTCCTCACCTTCACCGAAAGCATGCTCTCGCTGTATCAGGGGTTCGGCTTTTCCGACATGGCTTCGGACGAGGAACAGGCGGCATGGGACGCCCGCGAGGCGGGAAGCTGCGAGGATCTGCGCGCTTTTCTGTCGGACTATCCCGAAGGCGCCTACGCGCAGGAGGCCAACAGCCTGCTCGGTGCGCGCAGCACGCGGGAGGAGGAGGTGTTCTCGCCGACCGAACAGAAACTGCCGCTCTATGCCGGGATCGGCGACGCCGCGGCGAGCGGCAGCCCCGGCGCGGCGCAGCAGGCTGCATCGGAGCGCGCCGAAGCGGAGGCGTCGCGCGTATGCGGCGGCCTGGTGGAGACTTTGGGCGGCCGGAACCTGACGGCCGAAGTGGGCGATCCGCGTTTCGATTGCAGCGCCATCGGCGGCGGAACGGTATGTTCGGTCGAGGGGCAGGCGGTGTGCCGGTTCGAAGAGCCCGAGATCCGGATCGTTGAACGCTGCGGGAACTAGATTCTGTTTCAGCAAAGCTGAAACGGATGCGGCACCGGCCCGCTCCCCCCCCCGGCCACCCAACGATAGTAAACTATGGGTGGCCGGGTGGGGGAGCGGGCCGGTGCCGAGTCAGCGCAGCTGAAAACGACTCAAAGCCGTCAGAACAGGCCGAGCAGGACCAGCGCCTGCAGGAACAGCGTCAGGATGATGGTGATGAAGACGGTCAGCACGCAGAGCCGCCAGAACGCCGAGAAGCGCGACAGCGCGTAGGTTCCGCGCAAATGCTTGTAGATGTGGATCGGCGGGATCAGCAGTCCCGCCCAGACGAGCAGGCCCATCGGGACGGCAAGCTGCGCCAGCATCACCAGGGTGAGGATCAGCAGTGTCATGAACGATAGCGAATAGGTCACGAAAATCGCGTGATCGTAAGCCTTGAAGCGCCGTTTCCACACGAACAGAAGCCATACGAAGGGGATCGAGATCGGGATCAGCAACCAACTGAACTTGTAGAAATTCGTTTGCAGCTTGTAGAGCATCAAGGCCGGTTGCTTGCGCCACTTTTCCAGCCCGCCGTCGATCCAGTCGGTGCCGGTGAGCTTCATCTTCATCTCCGGACCGTCGCCGCTACGCACGGGAATGACGGTCGCATCGTCATCGTCCTCCCCCGCCGCCGGCTCTTCGGTATCGCCGCGGTCGAGAAACGGCAGCGTATCGGCGCTGGTGAGTATCGCGAGCTCGTTTTCGAGCGATTCGCGCTCCGCCTCCAACTCGCGCCGTTCGCTCGCATCGAGGTCTGCATCCTCGTCAGCCAGTTCCCGATCGATCCTGGCAATCTGCTCCTCCTTGTTCTCGACCTCTGCGGCCACGGCATCGCGCAGATTGGTGCGATTGTCGCCTTGGAGATCGGTCGGGGTCGTGATCCCGGCGAACTGGAACACCGCGAACATCAGGAAGATCGAGAACAGGAACAGCGCCATCGGCGACACGAAGCGCGCCCGCTCGCCCTCGATATAGCGCCGCGTCAGCTCGCCCGGCTTCAGCGCCAGCTTGGGCAATGTCTTCCAGGTCTTGCCCTCGAAATGCAGCGCACCGTGGAGCAGGTCGTGCAGGAAGGCGCGGAGCGTGCGGTGCAGATGCGCCTTCTGGCCGCAGGCATGGCAATGCGATCCGATCAGCTCGGTACCGCAATTGAGGCAGGTCCGCTCGGCGAAATGGCCTTGCTCGAGCGGCTGGCCGTCCTTGTCGGACACCTGCCCCCCCTTGCCGCCGATCGCCTTGGCGAACAGTCCGCCTTCGACCGCCGTCCCGACCGCTTCGCCGATGTCGCTCATGAATCCCCCTTCATGGAGGTCCGGTATAGGACGATGCCGACGCATGGCAAAGCTTCGCTTGCGGCGCGCTGCGGCACTTGCGAGAAGCGGTCATGGACTGGCTCGGCGCAAGCGGCGAATGGATCGGCCTCGGTGTGATGGCGGCGGTGTTTCTCGCGCTCGCCGGGATCGAACTGCTCGCGCCCCGCCGTGCCGCCAGCCAGCCGAAGGCGCGGCGCTGGATCACCAATCTGTCGCTGTTCGCGCTCGACACCGCGCTGGTGCGCATCGCCATTCCGCTATTGATGATCGGCACTGCGCAGCTGGCGGCAGAACGCGGCTGGGGGCTGTTCAACCTCGTCGCGCTGCCCGGCTGGGTCGAATTCGTCGCGGCGATCGTGTTGCTCGACCTCGTGCTGTACCTCCAGCACTGGGCGACGCATCGCGTGCCTGTCCTGTGGCGGCTGCACAAGGTCCACCATTCGGATCCCGACTTCGACGTCACCACCGCGGCGCGGTTCCATCCGTTCGAGATCGCGCTGTCGATGCTGTGGAAGATGGCCTGCGTCGCCTTGCTCGGCGCGGGCGCACTGGCGGTGTTCGCGTTCGAAGTGCTGTTCAACGCGGCGACGATCTTCACCCACGCCAATGTCTCGCTGCCGCCGGCGCTCGACCGGTTGGCGCGCGCGCTGATCGTCACGCCCGACATGCACCGCATCCACCATTCGGCGATCCGGCGCGAAACCGACAGCAATTACGGCACCGTGCTGTCGGGGTGGGACCGGCTGTTCGCCACCTACACCGGGGCGGCGGAAAAGGGACAGGACGGGCTGACGATCGGCCTCGAAACGTATCAGGATGCGCGCCCTACCGGTCTCGGCTGGAGTCTGCTGTTGCCGTTCCGCAAGGACTAGCTGCCGAGGGCTGACTCTACTCCTTCGAGCCAGCCTAGCGCCGCATCGAAGCGCACACCGTGGTGCTGCTCGACCAGCGCATCTTCACGGACGCGGTCCGCGGGATGGAAGGCTCGCTCGGGCGCCTTGCTGTGCCGCTCCATCGCCCGGTTGGAGAACGCATCAGGTTGCCCCAGCCCAAGATGGTCGGCGGCCCGCCGCGTTGCTGCATCAGGATCGGCCATCAGGTCGGCGAACTCGACGCGCGCTTCGTCGCCCCAGCCATTGGCAGCGATGGCGCGTACGAACAGCGCATCCTGCATCGCCCACAGCAGCGCCGTGATATGCGCCGCGCGGTCGAGCGGGTCCCGCTCGGCGTCGATCGCCTGCTGCAGCGTTGCATTTCCGCCCGGCAAGGCGGCCGCAATCTCGACTGCAAGGCGAATGCAGAACTCGATCCGTTCGCGCCCGCCGCGGAACGCCGCCACCAGGAAGGCACGGCGGTCCATGGTCAGGAACAGCGCGCGCTCGACCCGGCCCGGCACGCACAGGTCGCCGACCAGCGGATTGATCCAATTGCTCGGCTTTATCACCACGCTATCGGCGGTTTCGCCAAGGTGGCCAAGCGCGAAGTCGAGCAGCGGCCCCAGACCCGTAGCCGACTGCCCCGCCAGGATTCGCGGCCGCGCGGCGGCGATATCGACCAGGCATTGCGGCTCGCGCAGCACCAGCGCGCCGCTCGCCTCGAGCAGCCGCGACAGCAGCGTCGAGCCGCAGAACCCCTGATGGAACAGGAACGCCGGCGCCCCGACCGGATCGCGCGCCGCTTCGATCCGGCCGGTCCGGACGGCATCCCAGAAGCGTTCGCGGCCGTCGAGGAAAGTGGCGGCGGCAAGCCGGGAATGCGAGGTCGCAACGAACGCCGCGGCACCCGCGAGCGGATCGATCCGGTGCAGGAATTCGAGCGACGAAGCACGCGGAGTGGCTGCCTCTTCCCCAACCATCGTGCCGGTAGGGACCATCGCAGGTGCCGTGCCAAGCGCGCTTCGCCGAACCGCGCAGCCCGGTCCGTCAACGGCGTGCGAATACGAAAAAGGCCGCCCTTGCAGGCGGCCTTTCGTCGCAAAGCGAATTGCGCGGCGGTCAGCCGTTCGGGTCGAATTCCGCCCCGATCGAAGTCGAGCGGGTCGGCGCCGATGCGGTGATCCGCAGCGCCTCGGCCGACTGGCTGAGCGAGCCGACCTCGTCGATCTCGTCGTCGTCGTCGGGCAGGATTTTCTGCAGGTTGGTCACCGCGGCCTCGTGCAGTTCCTTCGGCTTGATCGTCGTCTCGGCGATCTCGCGCAGCGCGACGACCGGGTTCTTGTCGCGGTCGCGATCGACGGTCAGCTCCGCACCGCCCGAAATCTCGCGCGCACGCTGCGCTGCCAGCAGGACGAGATCGAAACGGTTGGAAACCTTGTCTACGCAATCTTCGACGGTAACGCGCGCCATGGGGCACTCCGGTGATTCTGGTGCTAACGGGAAAGCGGCGCAGATAGGCTTGCAGGGGCCGCTAGTCAAGGAATTGCACGGGCGCAACGCGCGCTTTAGAGCCCTTGCCATGACCGATGCGGCGCAAGCGGACCAGTTGGCGGATTGCCCCGCCTACACCGATCCGGACATGTTCGATATCGACGCCGCGGGGCAGCGGCTGACCTTCTACCCCTCGGGCGCCGACCGGCGGCAGGCGCTGTTCGATCTGGTCGCATCGGCCGAACGCTCGCTCAAGCTGTGTTTCTACATCTTCGCCGAGGATGCAGTCAGCACGGAACTGCGCGACGCACTGACGGATGCCGCCGGTCGCGGGGTTGCAGTGACGCTGATCATCGATCGCTTCGGCTCGGATGCCACCGACGAATTTCTCCAGCCCCTGCGCGACGCGGGCGGCACCGTCCATTGCTTCAGTCCGCGCTGGAGCTTCCGCTACCTCATCCGCAACCATCAGAAGATGGCGATCGCCGACGACGAACGCGCGCTGTTCGGCGGCTTCAATATCGAGGACGACTACTTCGCGCCCCCCGAAGCGAACGGCTGGAACGATCTCGCGATCCGGGTCGAAGGCTCGGCGGTCGAGGGGCTGGTTGCCTGGTTCGCCAAGATCCGCGCCTGGACCGAGGACGATAGCGCGCATTTCCGCGACATCCGCAAGGCGGTGAAGAGCTGGGACTGGTCTGACGGAGAGGCGCGATGGCTGATCGGCGGCCCGACCCGCGGCCTGTCGACCTGGGCGAAATGCGTCAGCGACGACTTGGCGCGCGGCCGGCAGCTCGACATGTTCATGGCCTATTTCTCGCCCTCGAAAAAGCTGCTCAGGCGCATCGGCGCGATCGCCTCGCGCGGCGAGGCGCGGCTGCTGATGGCGGGCAAGAGCGACAACGGCGCGACCATCGGCGCCACCCGCTCGCTCTATCACTACCTGCTCCACAAGGGGGCGGCGATCTGGGAGTTCACTCCGTGCAAGCTGCACACCAAGCTGATCGTGCTCGACGACGCGGTCTATCTCGGCAGCGCCAATTTCGACATGCGCAGCCTCTACATCAATCTCGAACTGATGCTGCGGATCGAGGACAAGGCGCTCGCCGACCGCATGCGCGACTACGTCACGCACCATGCCGAAGCCTCGCGGCGGATCACGTCCGACCTGCACCAGCGGCGTTCGGGCCTGCTCAACCGGGTGCGCTGGAACCTGTCGTGGTTCCTGGTGTCGGTGGTCGATTACACGGTGTCGCGCAGGCTGAATCTGGGGCTTTAAAGTCTTCCGGCGGTGACGAGACCTGTCGCTGCGTTGCAGTCATCGGACCGCCGGGGCTGTTCCGTCCCACGCCCCCGCCCGGAGTCTTTGTTGCGTGCGGACCGGACCTCCGTCCGATCCTTGCGGCACCAGCCCACTCCCCCACCCGGCCACCCCGACTTTAGTCACCTAAGGGTGGCCGGGTGGGGGAGTGGGCTGGTGCCGGACCCGGCGGTCTGACGACTGCCATACCGTGACACCTCTCGTCACCGCCGGAAAATTACGCCCCGTAATCCGAATAATCCCGCCGTTCGGGCGAGGTGAACTTGGTAAATTCGCTCTGGAAGTGCAGCGGGACGTTGCCGGTCGAACCGTGCCGCTGCTTGGCGACGATCAGCGTCGCCTTGTTCACCAATTCGAGGTGCTTCTGCATCCACGCATCGTATTTCTCGATCACCTCGGGCGAACTCGACCCGTCGGGTTCGTCGGGCCGCAGCGCGTCGTGGTAATATTCGGCGCGGTAGATGAACCACACCATGTCCGCGTCCTGCTCGATCGAACCCGATTCGCGCAGGTCGGACAGCTGCGGGCGCTTGTCCTCGCGGTTCTCGACCTGGCGGCTGAGCTGCGACAGCGCGATCACCGGCACGCCCAGTTCCTTGGCCAGCGTCTTCAAGCCCCGGCTGATCTCGGAAATCTCGTTGACGCGGTTGTCGTTGGCGCGGCCCGAGCCCTGCAGCAGCTGGAGGTAATCGACCACCACCAGCCCGATATCGTGCTTGCGCTTCAAGCGCCGCGCGCGGGTGCGGAGCGCGGCGATGGTCAGCGCGGGCGTGTCGTCGATGAACAGCGGCAGCTCGGTCAGCTCCTGGCTGGCATAGGACAGCTTCTGGAATTCCTCCTTGCTCAGCTGGCCCGAACGCAGCAGTTCGCTCGAAATCTCGGTCTGCTCGGCGAGGATGCGCGTGGCGAGCTGGTCGGCGCTCATCTCGAGGCTGAAGAACGCGACCGCCGCGCCCTGCGAGGTCTCGCGATCGATCCCGTCGCGCAGGTCGGCCATCAGCCGCCGCGCGCAGTTGAAGGCGATGTTGGTCGCGAGCGAGGTCTTGCCCATCGCCGGGCGCCCGGCGAGGATGACCAAATCCGAATTGTGCAGCCCCGAAGTCTTCTCGTTGATCGTCGCGAGCCCGGTGGTCTTGCCCGAGAATTTCCCGCCCGAATTGAGCGCCGCCTCGACCAGCTTGAGCGCGCCGAGCGAGGCGGACTTGAAACTCAGCGCCTCGCTGCCCGACACCGCGCCCTCCGCGACGCTGTAGAGATCGGCCTCGGCCTGCTCGATCCGGTCCATCGGATCGACCTCTTCGGAAGTGTCGAGCGCCCCCTCGACCAGCCCGCGCCCGACGCTGACCAGCTGCCGAAGCAAGGCGAGATCGTAGATCTGCTGCGCCAGTTCGCGCGGCGCGAGCAGCCCCTGCCCGTCGGCGGTGAGCTGGGCGAGATAGGTAATCCCGCCCAGCTCCTTCATCGCCTCGTCGGTCTCGAAATAGGGCTTGAGCGTCACCGGGGTGACCACCGCGTTGCGGTCGACCAGCGTGAGGATGCGGTCGTAGATGCGCTGGTGTAGCGGCTCGAAGAAATGCTCGGGCCGAATCGTCACCGGCAGCTCCTCGATCACCGAATTGTCGATCAGCACCGCGCCGAGAAACGCCGCCTCCGCCTCGAGATTGTTGGGCAGCGTGCGGCCCTGCGGGGCATCGGTAGCGTCGGGTCTGATCAGGAGGTCTTCGTCGGCCATCGGGCCACCATGCTGAACCCTTGTCGGACGGGCAAGGCACTATTCGGGACTATCGTGGAGGGCGCTGTGGGCAGACCGGCAAAACTCGCTCGGCACCCGTCGTGTCGCCACCGTTGCCAAAAGGAAGCGGGCTCCCCGCTTTCGCGGGGATGACGATTATGGGTGTTGCTTGGAAGGGACAGCTTCTGCGAAAGCGGCCCTGTCATGCCCGACCACAGGATCAGCCATATCAGTCTCGACGAGGACACGATCCTGTGGCGCAATGCCGATGTCGAACAGGAACGGCGCGTTGCGATCTTCGACCTGATCGAGGAGAACACGTTCAAACCGTGCCGCCCGGTCGCGAACGGGAATGACGGCCCCTACCGGCTCTACCTGTCGGTGCGGGACGGTCGGCTGGCGATGGATATCCGCGACGCAAGCGACGAACCGCTCGAGACGCTGCTGCTCGGCCTCGCGCGCTTCCGCCGCCCGATCCGCGAATATTTCGCCATCTGCGACAGCTATTACCAGGCGATCCGCAAGGCCACTCCGGCCGAAATCGAGACGATCGACATGGCGCGGCGCGGCATCCACAACGACGCCGCCGAGCTGCTCAGGGAGCGACTCGCGGGCAAGGTCGAAACCGATTTCGCCACCGCGCGGCGGCTGTTTACGCTGATCTGCGTGCTGCATATCAAGGGCTGAGGATGGCGCGCCGGCGGAGGAAAAAGGGATTCGGTTGGGGCGCGCGTTTCTTCGCGCTGCTGGCGCTGGTCGCGATCGCTGCGGGGGCGTGGCTGTGGTGGGACACGCGCCACTGGACACCGCCCGAGAGCGACTATCCCGACCAGGGCGCGCTCGTTTCGCAAGCCGACGGCGCGGTGAATTTCCGCACGCTGAAAGCGCTCGGCGCCGATTTCGTCTATCTCGAGGCCAGCACCGGTTCGGACGGCAAGGATGCCCGCTTCGCGCGGAACTTCGAGGCCGCGCGCGAAGCCGGGCTGCAGGTCGGCGCGGTGCATGTCTACGATCCGTGCAGCGTCGCCGACGGACAATCGGCCGGTTTCGTGACCATGGTTCCGCGCGGTGCCGACCTGCTCCCGCCCGCGATCGCGCTCGGCCGCACCGCCGATGCGTGCGACGAGCCCGTGCCCGATGCCGCGGTCGCGAGTGAGCTGATGACGCTGATCAACCAGATCGAGATGCACACCGGCAAGCCGGTGATTCTCAAGCTCGGGCCGCGCTTCGAAGCCGAATACGGGATCGCGTCGCGGCTCGACCGCGGGCTGTGGGTCAACCGCACGCGCCTCCCGCCGACCTATGCCGGGCGGCCGTGGCTACTGTGGTCTGCCAACGAGCACTTGCAGACCGAAGCGAGCGACGCGCTGCTCGAATGGGTGGTGGCGCAGCCTTGAGGATAGGGCGAGTGGTCGGTGCCTGCAGGCAGGACTTTCGTCCTGACCTTGCTGTTCGATCCTACGCCCCCAGCCGGGCGTTTTTATCTGGCGGTGCCGAGGCCTGTCGCTGTTTGGCAATCATCGGACCGCCGGGGCGGCACCAGCCCACTCCCCCACCCGGCCACCCATAGGCTACTAACGTCGGGGTGGCCGGGTGGGGGAGTGGGCTGGTGCCGCAAGGGCCAGACGGAGGTCTGGCCCGCACGCAACAAATGACTCCGGGTGGGGGAGGGGGATGGAACAGCCCCAGCGGTCAGACGACTACAACCCAGCGAAAGATCGCATCACCGCCGGAAAACCTACGCCGCTTCCAGCGCGAGCAGCAATTGGTCTTCGGGCCGCGGCAGGCTGCTGTCGAACCCGTCGAGCGGCTTGAACCCGTTGTCCTGCAGCGCCACGCCGCCGAGCCCGGCGATGTTGAAATAGCTGAGCCGGTAATCCTCCGGCCCGCGCCAGTTCTTGCCGGGGTTGAACGCGCTGACGAACAACGCGTCGTGGCGGACGAACAGCTGGTGCGGCGCGAGCGCCATTTCGGCGCCGTTATAGGTCGCGCGCACCATGCGCCATTCGCTGATTGCGCGAGAGAGGGTTTCGACCGTCTGCGCGCGGTCGGAGGGTTCATGTTGCATTGCACCATTGTGGCGATTCGCCCGCCCCGCCGCAAGAGGGAACCGACAAGGATCGCTTGCGGATCACAATTGCGCAATCGCCGCTACGACACGATTGCAGACAGGGCGAAACCGGCCCGCTAAGGCTGCGGCATGACCGATACCGACCTCATCGCCGCGGCGCGTACCGCTGCCGAGCGCTCCTATTCGCCCTATTCAAAGTTTGCCGTCGGCGCCGCGCTTCGCTTCGCCGACGGCAGCGTGGTGACCGGCACCAATATCGAGAATGCCAGCTACGGCCTCGCACTGTGCGCCGAGACGGTCGCGGTGGCCAAGGCCATGGCCGATGGCAGGCGCGGCGGGCTGGAAGCGGTGGCGGTGACGGGGCCGGGTGCGGAGCCGATCACCCCGTGCGGGCGCTGCCGCCAGGTTCTCAACGAACTCGCGCAGCTGGGCGGGACCGACCCCGACATATTATGCGTCGGGCCCGACGCGGTGCGGACGGTCAAGCTGAGCGCGCTGCTGCCCGACGCCTTCGGACCGGCGAGCCTGGTGTAGCGGGAGATCGCACCCCTGCGAGCGGGGCGGACGAGCACGGATACCGCCCGCTCCCGGCATTTTTTCATTTTCCTACACGGCGAAAATCTGCCTTACCCTGCGGGATGAAGGCCTACCCTCCCGATCCCGCCCCCTCATCCGCCAGCGCCACGGCGCTCGCCCCGCCGCGGCTGCCGCAATTCCATACCGTGCCCGTGCGCATCCGCGCCGACGGGTGGACGCCGCGGCGGCAGGCGGAGTTTATCGGCCATCTCGCCGAGACGCGCTCGGTCGGAGAGGCCGCGCGGCGGGTCGGGATGGCGCGCGAGACCGCCTATCGCCTCCGCCGCCGCGACGGGGCGGAGGGTTTCGCAGCGGCGTGGGACGCGGCGCTCGGAAAGTCACAAGCCCTGATAACGCCGCGGCGGATGGTCACAACCCGCGAGCTGATATGGCGGGTCGAGACCGGCCAGTGGTATCTCGGTTTCCATCGCGGCAGATTCATCTGCGCAGTGCAAAAAGCCGACGATTCCGCGCTTTTCCGGCTGCTCGCCCGTCTCGACCGGGCGCAGCCGCGCAGCCATGCCGCAGCAGGAACCCATGCACGCTGAAGCCGCGCAACCTCCCCGTCGAGTGTCAACACCCGCGCCTGCCGCGCGGCAGCGCGGCATCCGCCACTCACGCGTCGTCGAGAAATTCGAGCAGCGCCCCCATGCAATCGGCACCCAATTGCTTGCAGCGTTCGGGCGACCAGTTCTGCTCCGGGTCGGGCGCGTCGTCATTGTCCTTGTAGGGCATTTCGAGCGTCATGGCGGTGGCGCCGAAGCGATGCGCCACCTGCGTGGTCGACATGCTGAGATTGGCCGTACCGGGCTTCGACACCGGATACCCCTTGGCGGTCTGGAAATCGGGCGTGCGGCGTTCGAGGATGCCGCGGTAGCGGGTGAAGCGGCCGAGATGCTCCTCGGTCAGATCGGGAATGCCCTCGTAGCCGGCTACGAACACCGCCGGGATCGCCTCGTCGCCATGCACGTCCATCGCGAAATCGACTCCGGTCTCGTCCATCCGGTTGCGGATCGCGAGCACTTCGGGCGATTTTTCCGCACTCGGCTCGTCCCATTCGCGGTTGAGATTGGCCCCACAGGCATTGGTGCGCAGGTGCCCGCGGCGCGAGCCGTCGGGGTTGCAGTTCGGCACGACGTGGAACGTGCAGCGCTTGCGCAATTCGCGCGCGACCGAACTCGCCGGATCGGTCATCAGCTCGAGCATGCCTTCCATCCACCACTCGGCCTGCGTCTCGCCTGGGTGCTGGCGGGCATAGAGCCACACCTGTTTCTCGCCCTCGCCGAAACTCAGATAGTCGAGCGGCTGCCCGTCGAGCGTCTCGCCGAGCCTGCGATAGGAGACACCCTCACTCGCCGCGCATTCGGCGACGAGATCGTGGTGACGCTCCATCGAATAGGGCGCGAAATAGGCGAACCAGGCGATATCGGAGGAGGGCGCGTAACGCACCGTGATGCAGCCGTCGTCCTCGTCCATCGCGCAGGTGGTCGGCGCAGCGGCCCAGTATTCGCGGTCTTCGGAGACCCGGCACTGGTAGTCCGGCCAGCCGAGCGGATAGGCCGAGCCGGCGAGCCCGCAAATCTTCAATTCCAGCTCGCGCCCGGCCGCGCCGGAAACGCGAAAGTGGAACCACTGCTTGAAATCGGACTGGTGGTCCTTGCGGATTGCCAGCTTCGCGCTCGCGCCGTCGATCGACAGGACCTCGATATTGCCGCTGTCGAAATTGCAATCGATCCGGATGTCGCTCACTCGGTAACCCTTACCTCGACCGTTTCGCCGTTATTGCCCGGGAATTCGCGGAAAAGCGCATCGGCGATCGCCGAAGCGTTGGCCTCGGTATCGGCAAAAGGTGAATTCGGACTTACCGAAAGTTGCGCGCGGCCTTCCCAAAATGTCTCGCCGCTTACCCGGTCGCGGATCATCACGCCGAGCTGCGTGTCGAGCGTCTCGCCCGAGCCGCCGCCACCCAGATTGATCCCCACACCCAGCCCGACGCCCGAACCGTAGCTGCCGGTCGAACCGCCGACTCCGACGCTGACCGGGCCACGGCGCCGCTCGAGCCCTTCGCTGCGGAATTTCTCCACCCGTACCTGCGCGACCTGCCCCGCTTCACCGCGCGGCGCCTCGACATAGCCGAGCGCGGCCAGCTCGCGCGCGATCGCCGCCTTGTAGGGGGCGAGCGCGAGCGAATCGGTGTCGGCACCCGGTGCGCTTTCGACGAAGATCGTGCCCTGCCCGAGCGGCGCGCTGGGCTGGACGAAACGCGTGACCTCGACCGGGCCGTTGCGCACCGGTGTGGTGCAGCCGGCCAGGGCAAGCCCGGCGAAAGCGGCGGTGGCGACGATTGACAACCTCATGGTGCGACTCCTCTCTCGGCCCGCCGTGCGGCGCGCCCTCTCATCCCACCAACGCACGGGAGGGCTTGTGGGTGCCTGAACCCGCGGGTGCAACACTTTCTTTACCATGTTCGGCCTAGCACGGCGGCATGGACGCAAAACCTCCCGTGCTCGTCACCGGCGGTGCCGGCTATATCGGCAGCCACGCGGTTCTCGCGCTGCTCGATGCGGGCTGGCCGGTCGCGGTGATCGACAATCTGAGCACCGGCTTCCGCTTCGCGGTGCCGCCGGGCGTGCCGTTCTACCATGGCGACATCGAGGATGCGGACCTGCTCGCAAGAATCTTCGCCGAGCAGCGGATCGGGGCGGTGATGCATTTCGCCGGATCGATCGTGGTGCCCGAATCGGTCGAGAACCCGCTCAAGTACTATCACAACAACACCGCCAGGAGCCGCGTGCTGATCGCGGCGATCGTGGCCGCAGGCGTGCCGCACATGATCTTCTCGAGCACCGCGGCGACCTACGGCATTCCCGACGTCTCGCCGGTCAGCGAGGATACACCGCAGCAGCCGATCAATCCCTATGGCTGGTCCAAGCTGATGACCGAGCGCATGCTGGCGGACACCGCCGCGGCGCACGAGCTCAATTTCTGCGCGTTGCGCTATTTCAACGTCGCCGGGGCCGATCCGGAAGGCCGCAGCGGGCAGTCGACCGCGGGCGCGACGCATCTGATCAAGGTCGCCTGCGAGGCGGCGCTGGGCGAGCGCGACACGGTCAGCGTGTTCGGCACCGACTACGCCACGCCCGACGGCACGGGGGTGCGCGACTACATCCATGTCAGCGACCTCGCCGATGCGCATGTGCTCGCGCTCGAGGCGCTGATCGCAGAGCCGGAGCGCTCGCTGACGATGAATTGCGGCTACGGGCGCGGTTTCTCGGTGCTCGAAGTGCTCGATGCGGTCGACCGGGTGACCAATCGGAAGATCGAGCGCGTGCTCGCGCCGCGCCGCGCGGGCGATCCCGATTCGCTCGTCTCGGATCCCGCGCGCCTCAAGGCCACCCTGCCATGGGAGCCGAAGCATGCCGATCTCGACCGGATCGTGTTCCACGCACTGCAATGGGAACGGGTGCTGGCCGACCTGCACCGGCGCGACGAAAGTGCCGAAAACGGGGGCCGCCGGATCAAGCCCGCGGCTTGACTTTGGCGGGGCCCGCCCCTAGGGGCGCGCTTGATTTTGCGGCATCGGAGCCTATCTCCGGTGCCGATTTCATTCCGGGAAAGCACCATGAAAGTCCGTAACAGCCTCAAGTCGCTGAAGAACCGCCATCGCGATTGCCGCGTCATCCGCCGCCGCGGCCGCACCTACGTGATCAACAAGACCAACCGCCGCTTCAAGGCGCGGCAGGGTTAAGAGTCTTTCGTTGCGTACGGGCCGGACCTCCGTCCGGCCCTTGCTGTTCCATCCCACGCCCCCTCCCGGCCACCCCGACGATAGTAGCCTATGGGTGGCCGGGAGGGGGCGTGGGATGGAACAGCCCGGGCGGTCCGATGCCTGCCAAGCAGCGACAGGTCTCGACACCGCCGGAAAAATGACTCCCGGAAAAATAGACGCCATCGTGTTCGACGTCGGGCGCGTGCTCTACCAATGGCAGCTGCGCCATTTGTTCGAGAAGCTCATCGACGATCCGCAGGAACTCGACTGGTTCCTAGCCAATGTCGTGACCGAGGCGTGGCATTTCGAGCACGACCGGGGGCGTCCGCTCGCCGCTATGGTGCCCGAGCGGCAGGCCCTGTTTCCCGATCACGCACACCTGATCGCGGCCTATGCGGAGCGGTTCAACGAGACCATTCCCGGCCCGGTGCCGGGCAGCCTCGCGCTGGTCGAACGGCTGCATAAGCGCGGGCTTCCGCTCTTCGCGATCACCAATTTCGGGGCCGAATTCTGGGCCGGCTTCCGCCCCACCGCACCGGTGGTCGACCTGTTCGAAGACATCGTCGTCTCGGGCGAGGAGAAGCTCGCCAAGCCCGACCCGGCGATCTTCGAGCTCGCGGCGCGGCGCTTCGGCCATGCGCCCGAAGCCATGCTGTTCATCGACGACAACGCCGCCAACATCGCCGCCGCGCGTACGTTGGGCTGGCAGGTGCACCTTTTTGTAGATGCGGCGACGCTCGCGGAAGAGTTGACCGGCCGCGGCCTGCTAGGCGCATAAAAGACGGCCCCCGGAACCGCTGTTCCGGAGGCCGCGAGGAATCCACCCGTGATGAGAGGACGGGGTGGGGGTCTGCAGGATCAGTTACCGTTGCACCTGGCGAGGTCGTCGCTTTCGAGCGCTTCGCCCTTGGCGGTGAAGCTCGTGATTTCGCCGACTTCGCGGCTCAGCTTGCGGCAGATATTGACCGGTCGCGAAGTGCCCTTGGCTGCGGCGCAGCTGGTGCCGTCGCAGAACCACACCACGCCGCCCTCGACGAAGCGCGATTCGGCCGCGGGAGCGGTCAGTTCGGCGGTGTAGTAGGGCGCGGCGGCGCGCGCCTCGGCAGGGGCCGGGGCGATCGCCGCACCGAAGGTGAGCGAAGTATAGACGAGCGCCAGGCAAACGGCGGTGGCGCTGCGGAAGCGGGGGAGGGAGAGGGTCATGGTCGCATTCCTTGTATCGGGTTTCGGGTCGCGGGTTTCCGGCAAACCGGTCTCGAATCAGAACCAGTTGCGAATCGCTACCTAATGCATTACATTTTAAGTTGCAACCTAAAACTGAGTTTCGGTTTTGTGACACGCGCGGAACGCGTTAGAGAGGATGCTTGGAGAAGGACTGCCATGGGTGAATTGCGAGAACCGCTGCGCGAACTGACGGCCTGCGGGCTGCCCGAAGCGCTCGAAGTGATGGGCGAACGCTGGAGCTTCATGATCCTGCGCGCCAGTTTCAACGGGCTGCACCATTTCGAGGAGTTCCTCAGCGAGCTCGGCATCGCGCGGAACATCCTGTCGAACCGGCTCGCCAAGCTGGTGGAACACGATATCCTCGACCGCCAGCCCTGTCCCGACGACCGCCGCCGGATCGAATACCGGCTGACCGAGAAGGGCTACGACCTGCTCCCGGCGATGCTCGCTCTGCGCCAGTGGGGCCAGAAATACGGCGTCGAGGTGGTCGAGAACCCAGTGCTGGTCGACGAGCAGGACCGGTTGCCGATCGGTCCGGTCTCGATCCTCGCGCATGACGGGCGGATTCTCGGGCCGGCGGATCTGTGGCTGGTGAAGCCCGAAAATATCGGCAAGCGCGTGGACGGCACCGTCGCCGAACCGGGCGACGCGCTGGAACGCGGCGACTACGCCGATCTCAATCGGGCGCAAGCTGCGGAATAGTGCAGTTCACACCCGGCGGAAATTCCATACCGCGTTGATCACGAACATCGCCAGCCCGGCGATCATCGAGACGAGGATCCGCGCGACCAGGTAATTGATCGGCGTGAACGCCAGGAACGCCGCCATCAGCGCCATCGTCAGCACCAGTCCGAACACGCCGTTGGCGAGGAACAGCGCATAGCCGCTCGCCACCGCGCGGTCGGTCCCGCGAAAGATCCATGTCCGGCCGAGGATGTAGTGCAGCGTGTTGGCGACCACGAAGCTGACGCCCGAGGCGACGACCTCGTCCATCCCGCCCCGCTCGACCAGCAGCCACAGCACGCCCAGCCCGAGCAGAAACGCCCCCGTGCTGACCACCGTGTTGCGCGCCAGCATCCAGCCGACGCGGATACGCAGCAGCCGCGCCGCGAGGCTGCCGCGGGGCGGGCCTTCCTGCACGGGCGTGGCGTCCATCAGGCGGCCGCAGGCCTCAGCCGGTCGGCATAGCGGTCCGGATCCGCCTCGCCGTCGTCGGCCCAGTCCTCGCGCCGCTTGACGAAGGGATTGAGGAACAGGATCGGCAGTTTGAGGAACAGCAGTTCGGAATGGATGAAGCCGTCGACGGCGCGCTCCCACCATTTCGGCGCGCGCTTCGCGTGGTCGCGCAGCCAGCCGTCGTAAGGCGCCCAATGGCTCGGCTCGTCGCGCTTGATCACTTCGAAAATCCGCACCAGCGCCGGGTCGGAGCGGACATGACTGTTTTCGAGCAGGATCTCGACCTGCTTGTAGCCGCGCCGTTCGGTCAGCGAGATGACCCGGCACAGCCGCTCGAACAGCTCGTCGCGGTCGATCACTTCCTGCGTGTCCAGCCGGTCGATCGTGCGGCGGAACATGATTTCGACGAAGCGGTCGATATGGCCGAAATGGCGGTCGAGCTGCATCGGCTTGCGCCCCTGCAGTTCGAACCAGCGCTTGAACATGACGTAATGCTTGCGCTCGTCGGCGCGGTGCTTCTCGATCTTCGCGATCAGCTCGGTGTCGTCCGGCGAGCGCACCCGCACCGCATCGAGCACCCGGTCGATCGCGGTATAGCCACGGTGCTCGTTATAGATGTAGATCGACCCGAGCAGGTCGAGATAGCGGCGGCGGAACCATTGACGCATGCGAGTCTCCCCAGGCAGGATACTCCATCGGCAACGCGGTGACGAATCCTATGCTCGCGGCGCTTGCCGCCGGTAACTCAAAGCTTCGGCGACGTGAATGCGGCTTACCTGTTCCATCCCCGCCAGATCGGCGATCGTGCGCGCCACGCGCAGCATCCGCGTGTAGCCGCGCGCCGACAGCCGCATCGCCTCGGCGGCCTGCATCAACAGCCTGCGGCCGGCCTCGTCGGGAGTGGCGAAGCGTTCGAGCGCGTCGCCGTCGAGTTCGGCATTGGTGCGCGCGCCCGTCTCCTCCGAGCGCGCCGTCTGCACTGCGCGTGCCCGCGCCACCCGGGCAGCTACCTCCGCGCTGCCTTCTGCCGGCGGCGGCAAGGCGAGATCAGCGGCGCTGACCGGGTCGACTTCGACATGCAGGTCGATCCGGTCGAGCATCGGGCCCGAGACCTTCGACTGATAGTCCGCCGCGCAGCGGGGTGCGCGGCTGCAGGCGAGCGCGGCGTCGCCGAGGTGCCCACAGCGGCACGGGTTCATCGCCGCGATCAGTTGCACCCGCGCGGGGAAGCTGACGTGCGCGTTGGCGCGCGCGACGTCGACCTTGCCCGTTTCGAGCGGCTGGCGCAGCGAATCGAGAACGCTGCGCTGGAATTCCGGCAGTTCGTCGAGGAACAGCACGCCGAGATGCGCGAGGCTGACTTCGCCCGGCTTCACCTTGAGCCCGCCGCCGGTGAGCGCGGCCATGCTCGCCGAATGGTGCGGCGCGCGAAACGGGCGCGCGCGGCTGATCCGCCCGCCCTCGAGCGTGCCCGCGACCGATTGCACCATCGACACTTCGAGCGCCTCGGCGCTCGACAGTTCGGGCAATATGCCCGGCAGGCACGAAGCGAGCAGCGACTTGCCAGCGCCCGGTGGCCCGACCATCAGCAAATTGTGTCCGCCCGCCGCGGCGATCTCGAGCGCGCGCTTTGCGGTCTCCTGCCCCTTGACCCGCTTGAGGTCGGGCCCGGGCGGCGGTGCCTCGACCTCGCCCGGCGGCGGATCGGGCAGGCGCTGCGTGCCCTTCAAATGGTTGAGCAGGCTGATCAGGTCGGGCGCCGCCACCACCGGCACCTCGCTCGCCCAGCGCGCCTCGCTGCCCTGACCCTGCGGACAGATCAGCCCGGCTTCCTCCTCGCTCGCGTGCAAAGCGGCGAGCAGCACGCCGGGCGAAGGCACCACGCGGCCGTCGAGCGCCAGCTCGCCGACCGCGACGAAATCGCCCAGCTGTTCGGCATCGGTCACGCCCATCGCCGCGAGCAGCGACAGCGCCACCGGCAGGTCGTAATGCGAGCCCTCCTTGGGCAGGTCGGCGGGCGAGAGGTTGATCGTGATCCGCTTGGGCGGCAGCGCGAGACCCATCGCGGAAAGCGCGGCGCGCACCCGCTCCTTGCTCTCGCCGACCGCCTTGTCCGCCAGCCCGACGATATTGAAATTCGGCACGCCCGGCGCGATCGAGCATTGCACCTCGACCGCGCGCGCCTCGAGCCCGAGATAGGCGACCGTCCTGACCAGTGCGACCACGCGAATGCCTCCGTTCCCGGCGGGAATGCTCCCCGCAGGAATGCGCGATCGAAGCGGTTTCCTCGCATCGCCCGGGAACATGGTCAACAGGCCGGTAAGGCTGTTGCTTTGCCAATCGGCAAGCCGCGACCCGCCAGACCGTGGCCATGCGCACACTCGCTCTCGCCCTCGCCACGCTGTTCGCCGCCCTGTCCGCCGTCCCGGCGCAGGCGCAGCAGGTCGTGACCTGGGTCGTCGTGGAAGAATGGACCGAAACGGGTGCATCTCGGATGTTCCCCGCCCAGGCGCGGGTCGAGGAGCAGGCGATCGCCCGCTACGGCCCGTTCCGTGTGCTCGACGATTCGCGCGCCGCACTTGTCGACGTGACCGACACCGCCAGCCCGGCGCAGTTTTCGGCCATGCTGCGCGACTACCCCGCGCTCGCCACGCTCGAACTGGTCGAATGCCCCGGCACCGACGACGACCGCGCCAATTTCCGCCTGGGTCGTATGATTCGCGAGCGCGGCATCGCCACGCATGTGCCCGATGGCGGCTCGGTGCGCTCGGGCGCGGTCGAGCTGTTTCTCGCCGGCGCCAGCCGCCGGATCGACGACGGGGCCGAATTCGCGGTCCATTCGTGGATGGACGAAAGCGGACGCGAGGCGCGCGACTTCGCCGCCGATGCCGCGGTGCACGATCCCTACCTCGCCTATTACCGCGAAATGGGCATGGATGCGGGTCATGCCGAACGCTTCTACGCGATGACCAATTCGGTCGGTTTTACCGATGCCAAATGGATGGATGCGGACGAGATGCGCGGCTGGCTCGAACAGCCCGCCGCCGCGCCCGCGCCGAAGCTCGCCTATCTTGACTTGAGCCTCGCCCTGCCGTAACGGGCCGCGCATACAGGCGGTCGCCTTCGATGGCGGCCCTTTTTGTTTCTGACCAGAGGGTATTATGAAGCGGACTTTCCAGCCCAGCAATCTCGTGCGAGCACGCCGCCACGGCTTCTTCGCCCGCAAGGCGACTCCGGGCGGCCGCAAGGTCCTGCGCGCCCGCCGCAAGCGCGGCCGCAAGAACCTCTGCGCGTAAGCGGGTTCGAAGCGTCGCGACCGAAGCGAACGTTGCTTAAATCATCGGATTCTGTTTTCCGGCGGTGACATGACCTGTCACGGCGTGGCAATCGTCGGCCCGCCGGGGCTGTTCCATCCCACGCCCCCACCCGGCCACCCATAGGCTACTATTGTCGGGGTGGCCGGGTGGGGGCGTGGGATGGAACAGCAAGAGAAACACGGACGTGTTTCCCGCACGCAACCAAAGACTCTCGCCGGGGAAACCCAAACCCGCCGCTTGCGACTGTCCTTCACGCTCCCTATCGCGACGCTCATGGTTTCTGTCGCCACCTGGAACATCAATTCGGTCCGCCTGCGGATGCCGATCGTTGCGCGCTTTCTTGAGGAGCAGGCGCCCGACATCTTGTGCCTGCAGGAGATCAAGTGCCAGGAACACCAGTTCCCCTACGAGGCGTTCCGCGAACTCGGCTACGAGCATTTCGCGATCCACGGCCAGAAGGGCTATCACGGCGTCGCGACGGTCGGGAAGATCCCGTTCCGCGATTTCTCGAAGCATGACTGGCAGGACAATGGCGAGGCGCGCCACATTGGCGTCGAGCTGACCGATCCGAAGCATCAGGGGATGATCGTCGAGAACGTCTACGTCCCCGCCGGCGGCGACATCCCCGACCGCGAGCAGAACCTCAAATTCGGTCAGAAGCTCGATTTTCTCGGGCGGATGACGCGCTGGGCCGACAAGGTCGACCGACCGACTCTTATCGTCGGCGATTTCAACGTCGCCCCGCTCGAAAGCGATGTCTGGAGCCACAAGCAACTGCTCAAGGTGGTCAGCCACACGCCGATCGAGGTCGAGACGCTGCAACGCTTCATGGATGCGCATGGCTGGGCCGATATCGGGCGCCGGCATATCGCGGCGCCCGAACGGTATTATTCGTGGTGGAGCTACCGTGCGAAGGACTGGAAGGCGAACGATCGCGGGCGGCGGCTCGACCATATGTGGGCCTCGCCCGAACTGGCGCAGCAGGCAAGCGCGCATTCGGTGCACGAATATGCGCGCGACTGGGAGAAACCCTCCGACCACGTCCCGTTGGTGACGGAGTTCGATCTCTGACCGCGACCGGCCCCTCGCCTTCGCGGAGGGCTGCGCAGGCGGTCGACGCGCTGCGCCACGGCTGGCCGCTGGCGTTCGACCAAGGGCCCCAAGGAACAGTAACGCTGCTGCCGGTGGAAACGGCGTTCGCGCGCAAGGCCACCGCGAACCGGATGCTGATCTCCGCCGCGCGCGCGGCGACGCTCAAGCTCGCCAACCAGCGCGAGGCGGCGGTGCCGCATGCGCCGGTGCTGATCCGCGGTGCCGAGCCCTTCGACCTGCCAGCCGCCCTGCCCATCGCCGACCCCGCGCTCGATCTCTCCGCGCCGCTCAAGGGTCCGTTCAGGGCCGAAGCGCTCGATTGGGAAGATGCCGCGAAGGCTGCGCTCG
The DNA here is from genome assembly GCA_913055875.1 of uncultured Altererythrobacter sp. Taxonomy (GTDB): domain Bacteria; phylum Pseudomonadota; class Alphaproteobacteria; order Sphingomonadales; family Sphingomonadaceae; genus CAJXJY01. The sequence continues at coordinate 311,915 of CAJXJY010000001.1, read as the reverse complement.
AACTGGCGCGGATCGCGGGAATCCTGCCGGCCTTCCTGGTCGATCCGAACGATGCGGGGGAGGCCACGCCGATCGCGGCCGGCGATGTCACCGCGTACCAGGATCCGGCACGCCTCGCCATCGCCAGCCGCGCACGCCTGCCGACCGCCGCCGCCGAAGAGGCCGAGATCGTCGTCTTCCGCGCGCCCGACGATCTGCGCGAGCATGTCGCGCTGCTGATCGGCGCGCCCGACGGCGACCGGCCGCCGCTGGTGCGGCTGCATTCGGAATGCCTCACCGGCGATCTGCTCGGCAGCCTCAAATGCGATTGCGGGCCGCAGCTCGACGCCGCGCTCGCGGCGATGGCGGAGGAAGCCCACGAGCGCGGCGGGTGGGGCGTGCTGCTCTATCTGCGGCAGGAGGGTCGCGGGATCGGGCTGGTCAACAAGATGCGCGCCTATCGGCTGCAGGACCAGGGCTTCGACACGGTCGACGCCAACAACCGACTGGGCCTGCCCGACGAGGCGCGCGATTTTCCCGTCGCGGCGCGGATGCTCGACCTGCTCGGCGTGGACGGGCTGCGGCTGATGACCAACAATCCGCGCAAGGTCGAAGCGCTGGAACAGGCAGGATTGACCGTGACCGAGCGCGTCCCCCACGCGCTGCCCGAAAACCCGCACAACACGCGCTATCTGGCCACCAAGAGAGACCGTTCGGGACATCTCCTGCCATGAGTATCGCGATCCGCCCCGAACAGCCCGGCGACGAGCGCGCAATCCACGCCCTGACCGAAGCCGCCTTTCGCGACATGCCCTACAGCGACGGCGACGAGCAGCATGTGGTCGACCGGCTGCGCAGCGACGGCGATCTCGTGCTGTCGCTGGTCGCGACCAATATGGACGAGGCGATTGTCGGCCATATCGCCTTCTCGCCGGTGACGATTTCCGACGGCACGCCGAACTGGTACGGTCTGGGTCCGGTCTCGGTCATCCCTTCGGCGCAGCGCGGCGGGATCGGAGCTGCGTTGATCGAGCGCGGCATCGCCGACATGCGCGAGCTTGGCGCCAGGGGCATCGTGCTGCTGGGCGATCCGGAATACTATGCGCGTTTCGGATTCGAACACGACCCGCAGCTGGCCTATCCCGGCCCTCCGGCGGCGTATTTCCAGAGATTGGTGCTCGAAGGAAAGGCGCCGACGGGAAGGGTCGGCTACGCCCCGGGCTTCGGCTGATCAGCGCCGCTCGAACGGCGCGAGGCCGGCACCGAGATTGTTGTCCGCGATCGCCAGCTGCGCACCGGTCCAGTCGGCGACGAAGGTCGAGTTGCGGCGCAGCGAGGGCACGAAGCGCGCATCGTTGCCCGCGATCTGCAACCCGTCGGAGCCGTGCAGGATCTCTTCCGCGCCGACCGCGATGAAGGCGGAGTAGTTCTCCTTGTCGCGTCCCTGCACGAACCAGTTGTTGGTGATCTGGCCGACCGCACCCGCGGGCAGGTCGATCATGTAATTGGTTCCGCGCCCGGCCGAATCGTCGAAGCTGGAGGACGCGATGTCGACCCGCGCCGCGCGCGCCTTGACATAGTGCCCGCCGGTGCCGCGTTCGAAACGGCTGCGCGTGACGCGCAGATGGCCGTAATTGCCGACATAGACCGAATGCGCGCAGCCCGCAGAATTCTCGCACGTGCCCAGCCCGCTGAAGGTCGACTTGTCGATCACCAGACGGCCCGACGGATCGTCGGCGGTGAGGATGCCCTGCTGGCTGTCGGCGAACCAGCTCTGGGTGATGGTGAGATCGCCCTGCTCGAGCCGGATACCGGCGCCGTTGCCGTCCTCCACCGCCATCCGGCGGAAGACGAGGCCGTAGACCTTGGCGTCGCGTCCGCGCAGCACCAGCGCGGCCTTGCCTTCGCAGGTGGCACCGTCGAACACCGCGCGGCCCGCTTCGGTTGCGACATAGGCGATCGAGCCGGCTTCCTGGACCGCACATTGGCGGTGGCTGCCGGGCGAGATAGCGATGGTGCCCGAACCGTTGCCGATCGCGTCCACCGCATCCTGCAACCGGTCGTAGCTGCGCCCGGTTTCGGTGACGGTGAAGGCGCCGCTTGGCGCCTGCGCGAGCAGCGCGGCGGCGGGGATCGCGGCCACCGCCAGCGCCGCGATTGCGGCGGCGAGCAGCAGCGAGGGGCGGGCGGGTACGGCTTGGGCAGCGTTTTCCATGTGTCCCGCCTAACCGGAAAGGGTTAATACGCCGCTAAGACACCTTGCCGATTTCCGATGCCGGTCTTCATTCCCATTCACCCCAGCGCCACCGCCAGCCGCCGCGCGTGCGGCGCTTGACGATCACGGCGAAGCCGAGAGTGGCCGGCACGAACAGCACGAAGGCGATGGCCGGCCCCAGCTCTTCGTCGAGCGCGATCAATCCGCCCAGCGCGGCGAGCAGGCCGATATAGACCAGCAGCAGGGCCCAGCCCTGCCACGCGATCGGCAAGCCCGTGCCGTAGCCATAGACCTTCGGCGCGTACCAGTCGCCCGGCTCGAAGAATTTGTGCAGCATGTCCCTATCCGTCTTTGGGCGGACGCCCGCGGCGCGGCTTGGGCGTGCGCGCAACCTCGATCCCGCGCGCCTTCAGCGCCTCGCGCAGCAGCACTTCGATCTCCGCATTGGCGCTGCGCAATTCGGTCGCCGCCAGCCGCTCGATCGCGGCGTGGACCGCCGGATCGAGCCGGAGCGCGAAAGCCTTCTTCTGCTGCGGTTTGGCCACCGGGCCTCTCCGATTGCTGCCTTACTGGTAGAGCGAGCCGGCATTGACCACCGGATGCGCCTCGCGCTCGCCGCACAGCACGACCATCAGGTTCGAGACCATCGCCGCGCGGCGCTCGTCGTCGAGATCGACGATATTGTCCTGGCTGAGCTTGGTCAGCGCATCCTCGACCATGCCGACCGCGCCCATCACCAGCTTGGCGCGCGCGGCGATCACCGCTTCGGCCTGCTGGCGGCGCAGCATCGCGCTGGCGATCTCGGAGGCGTAGGCGAGATGGGTCAGACCCGCCTCGTCGACAACCACCCCGCCAACGCGGAGCCGGTCGTTCAATTCCTCGAGCAGCTCGCGGTTGATGATGTCGGCGCTGCCGCGCAGCGTCACTTCCTCGCCCTCGAGATCGTCATAGGGATGGCGCGAACCGACCGTGCGCAGCCCGGCCTCGATCTGGATGTTCACGAACTCCTTGTAGTCGTCGACGTCGAAGCTCGCCTGCGCGGTGTCGGCGACGCGCCACACCACGTTACAGGCGATCTCGATCGGATTGCCGCGTACATCGTTGATCTTGACCCGGTCCGAATGGATGTTGTGCGCGCGGGCCGAGATCTTCTTGCGTATGATCCACGGCCACACCCAGCGCAGCCCCTCGCGGCGCTCCGACCCCCGATATTCGCCGAACAGCGTCAGCACCGCGGCCTGGTTGGGCTGGATCATGAAGAAACCGGCGGCGACGAAGCACAGCCCGAGAATCGGACCGACCAGCAGCGCGACGAAGCCGAGCTTCTGCGCCTTGGTGGCTCCTTGCGGCGGCAGGTTGGCGGCGAAATCCCACACCCCCAGCGCGAAGAATGCGAGCAGCACCAGCAGCATGACATAGCCGTTGTAGCTCGCCCCCTCGGTTTCGCGGCTGGTTTTCATCCCCTTGAGCTCGATAGACATGACGAATCGCTCCTCCTGTTCGATATAATTATGATATCATCATAATAGGATATACCCTGCGGGGTCAAGCCGTGCTTGCCCTGCAGCCGGTTCTGGCGCATTCCCCATCCGCAGGGAGTCCGGGAAGATGTTGAAAGCCATAGGATTTGTCGCGGTGCTGGCCGGGCTTGCAATATCCCGTCCGATAGCGGCACAGGACTACAATCCGGCGCTGAGCGTATTCGAACGCGGTATCGACGAGGGCGACGATGCCGGCGAGGCCGAGCGCCTCCGCATCGCGCGGCTCGAAGGCCTGGTGCGCATCGTCGGTCCGACCGCCGAAGTCTCGCTCGAAATGGAACTGACCTCGACCGGGTCCGACGACGAGGCGCGGCTGTCGCTGGCGCTGCCCGAAGGTGCGGTGGTGACGGGCTATGCGCTCTCGGTCGACGGGGAAATGATCCCGGGGCATCTGCTCGATCAGCAACGCGCGCGCGAGGTCTACGAGGACGAGGTTCGCGGCAATATCGATCCCGGCCTCGCCGAACTCGACGGCAATCGGTTCACCACGCAAATCTATCCCGTCGCGGACGGGAAGCCGCGGCGGTTCGCGCTGCGCTTCGCGGCGCCGCTCGATCCCGAGCGCGGGCTGCACCTGCCGCTCGCCACCTCCCGGCCGGTCGGGGCCATCTCGTTCCGGATCGAAGCGCCGACAAGCGTGCGGGCACCGCAAGGGCGCATCAACGGGGAAACGCTGTCGTTCTCGACCGGCGGCGATGGCGATCTCTATGCGCGTTTCCGCGCCACGGACGTACCGCTGTCCGAGGGCTTGTACGTCGCCGGCGGAGAGGCGGCCCGCCTCGTCCTCGCGCGGCACGGCTCGGGCGAGGAGTTCCTCGTCGTGTCCGACCGGCTTGTCCCGGCAGGCGGTGCGGCCGCAGGTGCCGGGCGGCTGCGCATCTATTGGGACCGCTCGCTGTCGCGCCGCGACGACCTGCTCGATGCCGAGCTGTCGGCGATTGAGGCGCTCGCCGACCGCACGCGGCCGAGCGCCATCGATCTCGTCGCATTCGCCTCCGACGAGCCCGTCGTCATGCCCGGCCTGTCGCTCGCGGAACTGCGCGCAGCGCTCGCGGCGACCGTCTATCGGGGCGCGACCTCGTTCGATCGTCTGTCCGATATTGCGCTCGAACCCGCTCGGCAGTGCCTGCTGTTCACCGACGGCAAGGCGACGATCGATCTTGCCGCGCCGTTTGCCCCCGACTGCCGGCTCGGCGTCGTATCCTCCGCGCGCGACAGCGACAGTGCGCGCCTCGACCGCTTCGCCGCGGCTTCGGGCGGCGAGGTGGTGCGGCTGACGGCGGAGAACGCGGCGCAAGTCGCCGGGCGTCTCGCCCGGCCCGCGGCATCGCTGGTCGCGCTGCGCGACCAGAACGGCAGGCCCGTCGCATTCCGGATGCTGGCCGCGGCGGACGGCAATTACGCCTTCGTCGCCCCGGCCGGAAATGTTCGCGCGCTACAGGCCGAATTCGTCCGGCCCGACGGCAGCCGGACCAGGCAGCGCTATCTCCGCGACGACGCGATCGCGGCTCGTGCCGATGCTCCGGGCGCATTGTGGGCCGCGCAGGAAGTCGCGGCGCTGTCCGATTTCCCCGAACGGCGCGAGGAAGCCGCCGCGCAGGCGCAGAAATATCGCGTTGCCGGGTCGGGGTTCGCCTTCCTCGTGCTCGAACGCCCCGAGCAATATGTGACCAACGAAATCGCGCCGCCGCAGGGGTTTTCGCAGGAGTGGTTCGCCGAATATCTCGAGTTGAAGGAGGAAGCCGAACAGGAGAGGCGCGAGGAGGAGGAGGAGCGCTTCGATTTCGTCCTCGGCCAGTGGCGGGAGCGCAAGGAATGGTGGGAGCGCGAATTTGCGCCCGAGCCCGGCGCCGCGCGCGAAGCACGCGATCGCGCCGAAGCAACAGGCGAGGCTCTCGAAGACAGGCCCCCTCCCGCGCTGTCGGCTGCTGCTCCTCCTCCTCCTCCTCCTCCTCCTCCTCCTCCGCCGCCCGCCCCGGCGCCTCCCGGTAACGTTGGGGAACTCCCTTCGGAGATGAGTGCCTTCGCGGACGAAGACCTTCCCCCGGCGGGCGATTCGGAGGGCGGATACATCGTCGTTTCGGGCAGCCGTATCGGGGAGGAAGACACGCGTCCGCAGATCGTCCGCCCGAGCCGTACCGATCTGGCCGAAACGCTGTCCGAGCAGCCCTATCTCGCCGCTCTCGAGCAAGCCGGAAACGCGGTGCGGACGGGCAGGCTTGCCGAACTCGAAACCGAATATGGCGACAACCCCGGCTTCTATCTCGACACTGCCGAATGGTTCCGTCTCGAGGGCGAGCCGGCCACCGCCGAGGCGCTGCTGCTGTCCGCACTCGATGCCGAGGGTGCGAACGACGAGACGCTGCAGATCGTCGCCTTCCGGCTCGAGCGCGACGGTCGCTACGACCGCGCGGTCGCGCTGCTCGAGCGCTACGCCGCACAGGCCGGGCACCGGCCGCAACCCAAACGCCAGCTCGCGCTGGCGCTGGCGGCGCGAGGCCTGGCAACGGGTGGCGAGCGCGGCACCGCCGATCTCGAACGCGCGTTCCGCCTGCTTGCCGAAATCGTCCTCGAACCGGTCGACGACCAGTACGAGGGAATCGAGGTCATCGCGCTGATGGAAGCCAATGCGCTGATCCCGCACATCGAAGCTGCGGGCGGGCAATGGACGCTCGACGAGCGGCTCGTGGCGCTGCTCGCGGTCGATATGCGGGTAGTGATCGAATGGACCGCGGACGATGCCGATATCGACCTGTGGGTCGACGAACCCAATGGCGAGCGCGTAATGTACAGCGACACGCTCAGCAGCGGCGGCGGGACGATCTCGAACGACATGACCAGCGGCTTCGGGCCCGAGGAATATGTCGACCGCATCGCACAGGACGGTCTCTACCGGGTGCGGATCAACGGGTTCGACGCCGACCGCATCAATCCCAACGGCATGGGCCATGTACTGGTGCGGCTGTGGCGCGCGTTCGGCCGCCCCGAAGCGGAACGCGACCTGATCGATGCCGACCTCGCTTTCCAGGACGGCGGCGATCGCGACGACGAGGAGGGTGCGCGCGACGTCGCCCGGCTGCAGTTCGGCCTAAACCCCGATCAGTGACGCCGGATCGCGTCGAGAAAGCGCTCGCCATAGGCGTCGAGCTTCTTCGCTCCGACGCCGCCGATTTCCGCCAGCTCGGTCAGACTGGCCGGGCGTGTCGCGGCCATTTCGCGCAAGGTGGCGTCGTGGAACACGACGTAGGGCGGCACCTGCGCTTCCGCCGCCAGCTCGCGGCGTAGCTCGCGCAGCGCGTCGAACAGCGGATCGCCGACCGGGTTGGCCTCGGCGCTCCTGCTCTTCCGCCGGCGCTGCCGCTTGGGCGGGAGCACGATCGAAACCGGCTTCTCGCCGGTCAGGATCGCCCGCGCATCGCCCGCGAGCCTGAGCCCGCCATGCTCGGTCGCGACCAGCGCGCCGTTCGCCTGCAGGTAGCGGCTGAGCGGGCGCAGCAGCGGCGCTTCCTCGCCGTCGACGATGCCGAACACGCTGAGCCGGTCGTGACCGCGCTGGCGGATACGGTCGTCCTCGGCCCCGGTCAGCACCTTCTGGATATGGCCGAAACCGAAGCTCTGCCCGGTGCGATAGACCGCACTCAGGAGCTTGCGCGCGGTCTCGGTCGCGTCGATCACGCCCGGCGGGTTCAGGCAATTGTCGCAATTGCCGCAGGTTTCGGGCGGGTCCTCGCCGAAATGCCGCAGCAGCACCGCGCGGCGGCAGCCCGGCGTCTCGACCAGCGCCGCGAGCGCGTCGAGCCGCGCGCGTTCGCCTGCCTGCCGCTCCTGCGCGACCTCGCCGAGCCGCTGCCGCGCCATCGCGAAATCGCCCGCGCCCCACAGCATCACCGCCGACGCCGGATCTCCGTCGCGCCCCGCGCGCCCGGTTTCCTGGTAATAGGCCTCGATCGATTTGGGGATGCCCGCATGCGCTACGAACCGCACGTCGGGCTTGTCGATTCCCATCCCGAACGCGACCGTGGCGACGATCACCATCTCCTCGCTAGCGACGAACGCGGCCTGGTTGTCGGCGCGCACGGCAGGATCGAGCCCGGCATGGTAGGGCCGTACCTCGCGCCCCGTCGCCTCGGCGAGCTTGGCGGCGATATCCTCGGTCTTCCTGCGCGTCGGCGCATAGACGATCCCCGGCCCGGCTTGTTCGGCCATCAGCGCGGCGAGCTGCTTCACCGGATTGTCGCGGTGGCGCATCGCATAGCGGATATTGGGCCGGTCGAATCCGGCGATCACCAGGCCTTGTTCGGGAATACCGAGCTGGTCGAGCACGTCGGCGCGCGTGCGCCGGTCCGCGGTTGCGGTCAAAGCCAGCCTCGGCACTTCGGGAAAGGCATCCATAAGCGGGCGCAGCTGGCGGTAGTCGGGGCGGAAATCGTGCCCCCATTCGCTGACGCAATGCGCCTCGTCGACCGCGAACAGGCATAGCGGAGCGGCGCTCAGCAGATCGTGGAATTGCGGCTGGCTGGCGCGCTCGGGGGCGACGTAGAGCAGGTCGAGTTCGCCCGCACGGAATGCGTCCTGCGTCTCGCGCCAGTCGGCATCCGCGCTGGTCAGCGTCGCGGCGCGGATGCCGTTGGCGCGCGCGGCGCGCAGCTGGTCGTGCATCAGCGCGATCAGCGGCGAGATCACGAGGCAGGTGCCCGAAAGCATGGTCGCGGGTAGTTGGTAGGTGAGCGACTTGCCCGCCCCCGTCGGCATCACCGCCAGCGTCGAATCGCCCGCCAGCACGCGCGCGATCACGTCCTCCTGCCGACCGCGGAAGCGCTCGAAGCCGAACAGCCGGCGGAGCTGCTCGCGCGCATCGTCGAGGCGGTCGATCTGGCTGGAATCGCTCGGCATCGCCCGCCTGATGGCAGATAGCGGGCGCGTGGTGAACTCCCGACGGGTCGGTTTTCACGCTTGCGGGCACGCGGCGGGCGAGTATTGTCCGGCAACGCCAATTCAACCAGGAGAGACCCATGAAGAAGCTCATCACCGCCGCGCTCGCCTCTGGTGCCGCGCTCGCACTCGCCGCCTGCGGCAGCTCCGACGACGCCTCCGAGGACGCCGAGGCGGAAACCGTCGAACTGCCCGCCGACGAGGCGATGGACCCGGTCGACGAGGAGCCGGTGGCCGATCCCGCAGCGACCGACCCCGCATCCGATGCAGGCGATCCGGCGGCAAGCGACGAAGCGCTCGACCAAGCCGCGATGGATGCCGAAGCGGCGGCCGAAGCGGCGCGCGCAGCCGCCGCAGGCGCGGAGGAAGCGACCGAATAGGCCGCCGACACGGGTCCGGGCCCGCCGGAGCAAGCCCGGACTCCGCCATGCCGTAACGGCACGAGGACTGCGCGATTCGCGCGCTTTTCCTTTGCCCGCCGCACGCTATGCTGGCGCCATGATACGCGCCCTTTTTGCATCGCCCGTTTTGCTGCTCGCCGCTTGCGGCCCCGCGGGTAACGACCCCGGCCCCGGCGGCGTTACCGTCGACGAAGCGCGCGCGCTCGACGAGGCGGCGGAAATGCTCGAACAGCGCCGCCTGCCCGAGGACCCGGAAACCGCAGCCGAAGAAGCGCAGCCGGATGCCGAGGCGGGAGAAACCGGACAATGAGCGCCAACGGCATGGATCCCGACGTCTTCGTCCAGTTCATCGAGCAGCTCGAACGCTATGTGCGCGAGCGGCTGATCCCGGCCGAGGCCGACGTGATCGCCAACGACCGCATCCCCGACGACATTCTCGCCGAGATGAAGGACATGGGCCTGTTCGGCCTCACCATTCCGGAGGACTATGGCGGCGCGGGGCTCAACGTGTCGCAATACGCGCGCACGGTGCAGGTGCTGAGCTATGCCGCGCCCGCCTTCCGCTCGATCTTCTCGATCAATATCGGCATGTTCAATTCGGCGATCAAGAACGGCGGGACCGAGGAGCAGAAGGCCGAATGGTGGCCGCGCATCGCCGGCGGCGAGATCGCCTGTTTCGGACTGACCGAGCCTGGCTCGGGCTCCGATTCGGCGGCGATGCAGACCAGCGCGCGGCCCGATCCGGACGGGAATGGCTGGATCCTCAACGGGACCAAGCGCTACATCACCAACGCCCCGCAGGCCGATGTCGCGCTGATCATGGCGCGCACCGAGAAGGACAATCTGCCCAAGAACGCGCATGTCAGCGCCTTTCTCGTGCCGATGGATACGCCGGGCGTTGCGACCGGCAGCCCCGACAGGAAGATGGGCCAGTCGGGCGCGCAAATCTCCGACATCATGCTCGACGACGTGCGCGTGCCGGGCGAGAACCTGCTCGGCGGCGAGACCGGCAAGGGCTTCGTGTTCGCGATGAAAAGCCTCGACAACGGCCGCATTTCGGTGGGCGCGGCCTCGACCGGCTATGCCCGCCGCGCGCTCGATTCGGCGCTCCGCTACGCGACCGAGCGCAAGGCGTTCGGCGAACCGATCGCCAATTTCCAGCTGATCCAGCAGATGCTCGCCGAGAGCGAAACCGAGATCTACGCCGCCGAATGCATGATGCGCGACGTCACCGCGCGTGCGGATGCGGGCGAGAACATCCTGAGGAAGGCCGCGGCGTTCAAGGTCTTCGCCAGCGAGATGTGCGGCAGGGTGGTCGACCGCGTGGTGCAGATCTACGGCGGCGCGGGCTATCTCGCCGAATACGACGCCGAGCGCTTCTTCCGCGACGCGCGCATCTACCGCATCTACGAGGGCACGACGCAGATCCTCCAGCTGCAGATCGCCAAGCATATGCTGCGCGATTTCGCAGCGTCGGCGTGATCGTGCGCGAATGCCCTGGTTTTCCGGCGGTGACGAGAACTGTCGCTGCTTGGCAAGCGTCGGCCCACCGGGCCGGTGCCGCAAGGCTCGGACGGAGGTCCGATCCGCACGCAACAAAGACTCCCGCTAGTGTACGACCTCCTCTCCGACCTCTCGATCATCGAAGCCTCGAGCTTCGTCGCCTCGCCCACCGCGGGGCTCTATTGCGCGCAGTTGGGCGCCGAGGTGATCCGGGTCGACCACAAGGAGGGCGGGCTCGATTACGACCGCTACATGCTCACCGCCGAGGGCCGCTCGCTCAGTTGGGAGAATCTCAACCGGGCGAAGAAATCGGTCGCGCTCGATCTGCGCAGCGAAGAAGGGCGCGAGTTGCTGGTGGAGCTGGCCGCGAAGACCGGCAACCTGATCACCAACCTGCCGGAAAAGAGCTTCCTCTCGCATGAGACGGTCGCAGCCAAACGACCCGATCTCGTCAGCGTGCGGATCATGGGCTGGCACGACGGGCGGCAGGCGATGGATTTCACCGTCAACGCCGCGAGCGGCTATCCGCTGATGTGCGGACCCGAGGAATGGGACCCGGCGGATGCGCCACCGGTCAACCAGGTCCTGCCCGCGTGGGATTTCATCACCGGCGCTTACTGCGCCTTCGCGCTGCTCGCCGGGATCCGCCACCGCGACGCCACTGGCGAGGGCAGCGCATTGCGCGTGCCGCTCGGCGACGTCGCGATCGGCACGATGGCCAATTCGGGCGCGATGGCGGAAATGCTCTATCGCGGCGCCGACCGCGAGCGGCTCGGCAATGCAATCTGGGGCGCGTTCGGACGCGATTTCCGCAGCCGCGACGGCCAACGCTTCATGGTCGCCGCGTTGACGCCCAAGCAGTGGCGCGGCCTCGTGGCGGCGTTCGGGGTTGCGGACGAGATTGCGGCGCTCGAAGCGGAGTGCGGCGTCCGCTTCGCCGATGGCGACCGCCCGCGCTTCGAGCATCGCCATGCGCTGTTCGACCTGTTCCAGGCGGCTTCGGATACGATGAACTGGACCGAACTCGCAGCCCGCCTCGCCGCCGAAGGCTGCACTTTCGAGCGCTACCGCACCATGCACGAGGCGGCGCAGGACCCGGTGCTGGTGGCAGACAATCCGTTGTTCGGTCCCGCGCCCGCCAATCCGAGCGGCTTCGAATATCCCGCCACCCGCAGCTTCGCTAACATCCCCGGGCGCGAGGCGGGCGATCCCGCCCCCGCGCCTTTTCTCGGGCAGCACACCGAGGAAGTGCTCGCCGAACGGCTCGGCCTCGCATCGGGCGCGATCGGCGATCTCGTGGATCGCGGTATCGCCAGATTGTCCGACGAGAACCCATGAGCCCCGTTCGTATCGAGCGGAGGCCGCAGGCCGTAGTCGAGATACGTGTCTCGACTTCGCTCGACACGAACGGATAAGGAAGTCCGATGACCAATCTCAGACGTGTCGCCATCTGCACGCCGCTCCGCACGCCGGTCGGCAAGTTCCTCGGCAGCCTCGCGCCGCTCGAGGCGGGGCCGTTGGGCGCCGTCATCCTCAAGGCGCTGGTCGAGCGCAGCGGGGTCGATCCCGAACGCGTCGACGACGTCGTGTTCAGTCAGGGCTATGGCAGCGGCGAGGCACCCGCGATCGGGCACTGGAGCTGGCTCGCCGCCGGGCTGCCGCTCGACGTGCCCGGCTACCAGGTCGACCGGCGCTGCGGCTCGGGGCTGCAGGCGGTCGTCAACGCGGCGATGATGGTCCAGACCGGTGCCGCCGACTGCGTCGTCGCGGGCGGGGTCGAGAGCATGTCCAATGTCGAGCATTACACCACCGGCGCGCGGCACGGCACGCGGATGGGCGATGTGACGCTGTGGGACCGGCTGACGCGCGGGCGGCTGATGAGCCAGCCGATCGAACGCTTCGGCGTCATCACCGGCATGATCGAAACCGCCGAGAATCTGGCGAAGGATTACGGCATTACGCGCGAGCAGGCCGATGCCTATGCGGTGCGCTCGCATCGGAACGCCGCCGCAGCGTGGGAGGAAGGCAAGTTCGACGCGCAGCTGGTGCCCGTGGAAATCCCGCAGCGAAAGGGCGATCCGGTGTTGTTCGCGCAGGACGAGGGCTTCCGCGCCGACGCGAGCGAGGAAAGTCTCGCCGCCTTGCGCCCGATCGACGGCCGGCGCGATCCCGATGCGATCGTCACCGCGGGCAATGCCAGCCAGCAGAACGATGCCGCCGCCGCCTGCCTCGTCGTCGCCGAGGACAAGGTCGAGGAGCTGGGCCTGGAGCCGCTGCTGTGGTTCCATTCGTGGAGCGCGGCCGGCTGCGATCCGGCGCGGATGGGGATCGGCCCCGTCCCCGCGGTCGAACGGCTGTTCGCGCGCAACGGACTGGGCTGGGGCGATATCGAGCTGGTCGAACTCAACGAGGCCTTCGCGCCGCAAGTGCTCGCAGTGCTCAAGGGCTGGGGCTGGTCGGAGGACGATCCGCGCCGCGACATTCTCAACGTCAACGGCTCGGGCATTTCGCTCGGCCACCCGATCGGCGCCACCGGCGGACGCATCCTCGCCGACATGGCGCACGAGATGCACCGCCGCGGCGCGCGCTACGGGCTCGAAACCATGTGCATCGGCGGCGGCCAGGGCATGGCGGCGGTGTTCGAGAAGGCGGCATGACCGTAAAGCACAAAATCCTCCCCCTCTGGGGGAGGTGGCAGCGCGAAGCGCTGACGGAGGGGGATTGGCACGCACTGTGCCCGCCACCGCCTTCGGCGGTCCCCCTCCCCCAGAGGGGGAGGATCGGGTGACCGAGTGGTCCGGCTGGATCGGGCGCGAGCAGCGCAGCACCGACCGGCTCGATCCGGCGCTGGCGGCGCGCTGGCTGGCGACGTTCGACCGCGACGCGCCCGACGGCGCGGCGATGCCGCAGGGCATCCATTTCTGCCTCTGCACCCCCGAGGCGCGCACCCGACAACTCGGCGAGGACGGGCACCCCGCCCGCGACGACAGCCCGGCGAGCTTCCTGCCACCCGTCCCGCTGCCGCGCCGGATGTGGGCTGGGAGCGCGCTGGAATTCCATGCGCCGATTGCCGTCGGCGCAACGGTCGAACGCGTCAGCCGCGTCGCGTCGATCGCCGCCAAGTCCGGCAGTCGGGGCGAGATGGTGTTCGTCGAAGTCGATCACGAAACCAGCGTCGACGGCGAGTTGGCGGTACGCGAGCGGCAGACGCTGGTGTATCTCGAAGCGCTCGCTGCCGACGCCCCTCTGGCTCCGCCGGACCCGACCGGTGAACTCTTCGACCCGGCGGGTTGGGACGCGCACCGCACGCTCACGCCCGACGAGCGGCTGCTGTTCCGCTATTCGGCGCTGACCTTCAACACGCACCGAATCCATTACGACGCGCCCTATGCGCGCGATGTCGAACGCTATCGCGGGCTGGTAGTCCACGGACCGCTGACCGCAAGCATGTTGCTCCAGCTGGCGGCAGAGCGGTTCGGCGAGAACGGTCTGGCGCGTTTCGAATTTCGCGGAGTCAGCCCGGCGATCGCCCGAGAGCCGCTCCATCTCGTACTTCGCGGCGACGGCGATGCGGTCGAACTCGGCGCCTTCACAGGCGATGGACGACAGGTGACAAAGGCCAGCGCCGCGCTCGCCTAGTCGAGGGGAAAGCCGGGTAACGGCTCGATCACCGGGTAAGCCTCCTCCAGCGGCGCATGTCCGAGCGGCGGGAAGTCGAGCGGCTCGGGCTCGACTTGCATGTCGGGCAGCCGGTCGAGCAGGTCGCGCACCAGCGTAAGCCGTCCGCGCTTCTGGTCGTTGAAATCGACCAGCGTCCACGGCGCGTGATCGGTATGTGTCGCGCGCAGCATCGCGGTGCGCGCCTCGGTATAGACCTGGTATTTCTCGCGCGCGGCGAGGTCGATCGGCGACAGCTTCCAGCGCTTGAGCGGGTCCTCCAGCCGCTCGGCGAGCCGTTCCTCCTGCTGCGCCTGATCGGTGGTCAGCCAGTATTTGAACAGCAGGATCCCGTCGTCGACCAGCATCCGCTCGAACCGCGGCGCTTCCTCGAGGAAGCTCGCCACCTGAGCCTCGCTGGCGAAGCCCATCACCTTCTCCACCCCCGCGCGGTTGTACCAGCTGCGGTCGAACAGCACGATCTCGCCCGCCGCGGGCAGATGGGGCACGTAGCGCTGGAAATACCACTGCGTGCGCTCGGTCTCGGTCGGCTTGGGCAGTGCGACCACGCGGCACTGGCGCGGGTTGAGCGGGCCGCGCACCGCGCCGATCGCGCCGCCCTTGCCCGCGGTGTCGCGGCCCTCGAACAGCACGCAGATGCGCTGCCCGGTGACCCGCGCCCAGCGCGCCACCGAAACCAGCTCGCGCTCCATCGGATCGAGCAGTTTTTCGTATTGCTTGCGCTTCAGTTTCGCCACGCCCACCTCCATTTGTGCGAACCCGCGCGAAATGGTATTGAATGAAACCAGTTATGGCCACTGTAGCAGAACCCGAACAGGACTTTACCCGTCTTCCCGAAATGCCCGCGGATGTCTTCACCGCGCCGCTGAAAAGACCCGCCCATGTCGGCGAGGACTGGCTCGAGCCGAAACAGACCGAATACGATTCGGACGACGATGCGATCTGGAACGATCTGTTCGCGCGCCAGATGGAGGTGCTGCCCGGGCGCGCGGCGAGCGCCTTCATGGAAGGGCTCGACAAGCTCGACCTGGGCCAAGGCGGCGTGCCCGATTTCGGCGAGCTGTCGGAGGGCTTGGGGAAGCTGACCGGGTGGAGCGTGGTGCCGGTACCGATGCTGATCCCCGATCACGTGTTCTTCTGGCACCTCGCCAATCGCCGTTTTCCGGCGGGCAATTTCATCCGCACGCGCGAGACGTTCGACTACATCCAGGAACCCGACGTCTTCCACGACGTGTTCGGCCACGTCCCGATGCTGACCGACCCGGTCTTTGCCGACTACATGCAAGAATACGGCCGCGCCGGGTGGAAGGCGATGCGCTACAACCGGTTGAAATCGCTCGGCGCGCTCTACTGGTACACGGTCGAGTTCGGACTGATCGAGGAACAGCCCGGCGATATCCGCGCCTATGGCGCGGGCATCCTGTCGGGGCCGACCGAGGTGGTCTACGCGGTCGAGGCCGACAGCCCCAACCGGATCATGCTCAATGTCGACCGGGTGATGCGCACCGACTACGTGATCAGCGATCTGCAGCCGACCTATTTCGTAATCGACAGCTTCGAGGATCTCTACCACCAGACGGTCGAGCGCGATTTCGACAAGCTCTACAAGAGCCTCGGCGCCGGCTTCACCTACGCCAACACCGCGGTGATCGACGTCGACTACGTGGTCAATCGCGGCACGCTCGAATACACCCTGCGCGGCGGCCGCGGCAGCGGAGCGGCGCCGGTTTAGGGGGTATTTGCTGCGTGCGGGTCGCACCTCCGTGCGCCCCTTGCTGTTCCATCCCACGCCCCCACCCGGCCACCCCGACGATAGTAGCCTATGGGTGGCCGGGTGGGGGCGTGGGATGGAACAGCCCCGGCGGGCCGACACTTGCCAAGCAGCAACAGGTCACGTCACCGCCGGAAAACAAAACCCACCCCACATAAAAAACCGGCGCCGAATCGCTTCGGCGCCGGTTCTCGAACTTGCCAAGCTGAAAGCTCAGGAAGGATCGGCGTCCATCGTGTCCGCTTCTTCTTCCATCGCTTCGGCCTGCGCGTCCACGTTGTCTTCCATGGTATCGGCCTGATCGTCGGTGATCGCACCCGAATCTTCCATGGCGTCGATTTCGGCGTCAGCCGCATCTTCCATTTCTTCGGCCTGATCTTCCATCTCGTTCTCGGCCGCGCTGTCACAGGCGGCGACGGAGAGGCCGAGAGCGGCAACCGATGCAAAAACAATCTTTTTCATTGAGTCTTCCCCTTTTGAGTCTGGGAGGGAGAGCATAGCCCGCCAGCCCCTCCGCGGTAAATAACATTCGAATCAGGAGCTGGCGAGCGCTCCATGACGAAACAGGTTGTAGGCCGCGACCGCCAATGCACCCGCGGCGAAAGCGACCAGCAATGCAGTCGCGCTGAGCCCGCCGAGCACCGACACGCTGCTCGTGAGCGCACCGCCGACGACCGAACCGGCCACACCCGCAGCGATGTTGTGCAGGATGTCGCGCGTATCCTCGCGGCGCAGCACGATCGATGCCAGCCAGCCGATGATGCCTCCTACGGCGAACAGAATGATCAAGCCCATGTTATCGAATCCAAATCTCTTTCCAGCCCAATAATCCGGGGGTTGGGATATCGTTCCGAGAAATGCGACGAAATTCGGGCAGTGTCCCGGAGCCGGTCAGAACAGCGCCAGCAGCGCGCAGCCGAGCGCCACGCGATAGATCACGAACACCAGCATCGAGGCCTTGCGCAGGAAATTCATCAGGAACGCCATCGTCGCCAGCGCGGCGACGAAAGTGAAGACGCCCGTGACGATCGCGTCCCACTGCATCTGCGCCGAGGCCTCGGCGAGGTCGAGCGCGGCCAGCAGGCCGGCGCCGGCCACCGCCGGAATCGCGAGGAGGAAGGAGAAGCGCGCCGCCTGCACGCGTTCGTAGCCGAGCGCGCGCGCCATGGTCATGGTCGCGCCCGAGCGGCTGGTGCCGGGAATCAGCGCCATCGCCTGCGCGAGACCGACCAGGATCGCGTCGCGCAAGGTCATGTTCTCGTAGGCCTTGGTCTGCCTCCCCCAGCGGTCCGCCGCGCCGAGCAGCAGTCCGTAGACGATCAGATTGATCGCGACGAGATCGGTGGTGCGGAAGCTCTCGAGATAGCCGCCGAGCTTGAGGAACAGGCCGAGTGCCACTGCGGGAATGGTGCCGATCACGATCAGCCAGAACAGCCGCCGCTGGTCGGGATCCTTGCCGAGCCCCACGCTGGCGAAACCGCCGCGTGCGAGCCCCGCCACGTCCTTGCGGAAATAGAGGATGATCGCGAGCAGCGAGCCGATATGCACCGCGACATCGATCAGCGGCCCCTGGTCGGGGAAGTCGGTCAGATGCGGAATCAGGATCAGGTGTCCGGACGAGGATATCGGCAGGAACTCGGTGATCCCCTGGACGATCGCGATGATGAGTTGCTGGAGAAGCGTCATGGTGGGCGCTCCTTGGCGCGCGTCCGCGCCAAGTCAATTGTTTGTTTAGCCTCAGGCGCCGGCGCGGGCCCGTCCGGGCCCTTAGGCTATCCTCGCTCCCTTCGGTCGCTGCGGGCGGCCCCTTGGGCCTATGGCTGCCGCGACCAGGACCCGGGACGAAACCGAGAGGCCTGGAATGTTTCGGTCGGCGACCAGCCGACCGCAAGGGCGACCGCCCGCGCGCAGGCGCCCGGAGCGAAGCGAAGGAATAGCGCCGAGGACGCACCCGCGGAGGCGGGTGCGCAAAAACAAGACTCCCTACCAGATCGAGACGCGCTCCTCCGGCGGCAGGTAGAGATCGTCGTCGGGCGTCACGTCGAAGGCGTCGTACCACGCATCGATATTGCGTACCACGCCGTTGACGCGGTATTCCTCGGGGCTGTGCGGATCGGTGCGCAGGCGCTGGCGGTAATTTTCCTCGCGCTGCGCCGAACGCCACACCTGCGCCCAAGCGAGGAAGAAGCGCTGGTCGCCGGTCAGCCCGTCGATCACCGGCGCTTCCTTGCCGTCGAGATGCAGCTGGTAGGCGCGGTAGGCGAGGCTGAGCCCGCCGAGATCGCCGATATTTTCGCCCAGCGTCAGCCGCCCGTTGACGCAGGTCTCGCCGTCGTCGAGCGGGCAGAAGGCATCGTATTGCGCGACTAGGGTATCGGTCCGCTCCTCGAAGGCGGCGCGGTCGGCATCGGTCCACCAGTTGCGCAGCATGCCGGTGCCGTCCGATTTCGAACCCTGGTCGTCGAAACCGTGGCCGATCTCGTGCCCGATCACCCCGCCGATGGCGCCGTAATTGACCGCCGGATCGGCAGTGATGCCGAAGAAGGGCTGCTGCAGGATCGCCGCCGGGAACACGATCTCGTTCTTGGTCGAGTTGTAATAGGCGTTCACCGTCTGCGGGAGCATGCCCCATTCGGTGCGGTCGATCGGCTGGCCGAGCTTGGAGATGTTGTCCTGCCATTGCCACCGCGCCGAAGCCATGCGGTTGGCGAGCGGATCGTCGGCGGTGATGGCGAGGCCCGGATAGGTCTCGAGATTGTCGCGATAGCCGATCTTCGGATCGAAGCTGTCGAGCTTGGCCATCGCTTCCTGCTTGGTCGCCTCACCCATCCACTCGATCTCGTCGATGCTCTCGGCCACCGCCTTGCGCAAATTGGCGACCAGCTCTTCCATCGCCGCCTTGTTCTCGGCCGGGAAGTAGCGTTCGACATAGGACTTGCCGAGCACTTCGCCGAGATGGCCCTCGGTCTCGGCGATCGCGCGCTTCCAGCGCGGGCGCTGCTCGGGCGTGCCGGTCAGCGTCCGGCCGTAAAAGGCGAAATCGGCTTCGTCGAAGCGCGTCGGCAGGACCGAGGCGTTGTTCTCGAGGAACTCCTTGACCGTCCACGCCTGCAGCACCTCCATCGGCGTTTCGGCGAGCAGCGCGAACATGCCCGGCGTGCCGGTGCCGATCTTGGCCAGCGTGTCTTCGGTCAGGCCGAGCTGCTCCGCTTCCGCGGCGCTCGGCGGGAGGTCGAACACGATGAAGCGGTCGGTCTCGCCGAAACCGCTCCTGGTCAGCATCGCGGCGAGCGGGAAGGCGCCGGCGAGATCGCCGAGTTCCTCGGGAGAGACGCGATTGTAGGTCAGGTCGCGATTGCGCCGCGTGGCGCGATCCCAGCTGATCTTGCGCGCGATCGAATCCTCGAAATCGTACACCGCCTGCGCGCTCGCGGCGGGATCGTCGTAGCCTGCTTCGCCGAGCAGGAAGGTCAGATATTCGCGATATTTCGCCTGGATCTCGCGGCCCTTCTCGCTCTCGTCGAGATAATAGTCGCGGTCGGGCAGGCCGAGCCCGCCCGAACCGACATAGACCGAATAGCGGTCGGGTTCCTTCTGGTCGACGGTGACGAACCCGCCGAGCGGCGAGGGATAGCCGGGCGTCGACCACAGCGTGACCAGCTCGGCGAGCGTATCGGCCCCATCGATGGCGTCGAGATAGGGCTGCGCCGGAGCGAGACCCGCAGCGTCGATCGCGGCGGTATCATGGTAGGCGTTGTAGGCGTCGACGATGCGCTGCTCGCCCGCCGTGAGATTGCCGTCCTTCGCCACCAGTTCGTCGACCAGCGCCTTGACGTCGCTGGTCGATTTCTCGCGCAGAAGGTTGAACGCGCCGAAGCGGCTGAATTCCGCCGGCAGCGGGTTGGCATCGAGCCAGTCCTGGTTGACGTAGGCGAAGAAGTCGTCGCCCGGATCGATCGTGTCGCTGAGCAGCGCCGGATCGACGCCCCATTCGCCGAAGCTCATGGTCGGCGTGGCGGGTTCGGCCTGCTCCTGCGCCGCTGCGGGAACGGCGAGCGAGAGAGCCAGCGCGCTGGCGCCGGCGGCGAGAATTGACTTGATCATGGATTGTGCTCCCCGGGGAATTGCGGCCCGGAACGGGCCGATAGTACTCCACCGCCATAGGCGCGGTCTGCACGCAGCGCTCGCCATTGGTCGGTTACATTTGCAACTTTGTCGAAAATAGCCGCCGCGGGCAAGGGGTGGGGGCGTGGGATGGAACAGCAAGGTCAGAACGGAGGTCCTGACCGCACGCAACAAACTACGCCGCCTCGTCGGCGGCGAATTGCAGCGCGGCGAGGCGCGCGTAGAGCCCGCCCCTGCCCGACAGTTCGGCATGCGTACCCTGCTCGACGATCCGTCCACCCTCCATCACCACGATCCGGTCTGCCGCGCGCACGGTCGCGAGGCGGTGGGCGATGACCAGCGTGGTGCGGTCCTGCATCAGGTGCTCGAGTGCGTCCTGCACCAGCCGTTCGCTTTCGGCATCGAGCGCGCTGGTGGCCTCGTCGAGCAGCAGCACCGGCGCGTCGCGCAGCAGCGCGCGGGCGATCGCGATGCGCTGCTGCTGCCCGCCCGACAGCCGCGTGCCGCTCTCGCCGAGGAAGGTATCGAGGCCCTGCGGCAGTTCGTGCAGGAATTCCTCCGCATTGGCCGCGCGCGCGGCGTCCCATATCTCCTCTTCGGAGGCATCCCAATTGCCGTAGCGCAGATTGTCGCGCGCATCGGCGCTGAACAGCACGCCGTCCTGCGGCACCAGCGCTATCCTCTTGCGGATTTCGGCCGGGTCGGCGCTGGTCAACGGCACCCCGTCGAGCCGGATCGTGCCCGCTTGCGGATCGTAGAAGCGTTCGGCGAGCTGGAACACGGTCGACTTGCCCGCGCCCGAGGGGCCGACCAGCGCGACCGTCTCGCCCGGCTCGATTTCGAGGCTGAAATCCTCCAGTGCGGCGGTTTCGAGCCGCGTCGGATAACGGAATGTGACATTGCGGAACGACAGGCTGCCGCGCGGCGGATCGGGCAGGCGCTCGGGCCGCGCCGGGGCGGTGATGACGGGTTTCTCGTCGAGCAGCTCGTTCAACCGGCTGGCCGCCCCCGCGCCACGCAGCAAATCGCCGAACACTTCGGTCAGCGCGCCGAACGCGCCCGCGACGATCACCCCGGCGAAGATGAAGGAGACGATCGTCCCCGGGCTGATCACGTCGCTCGTCACCAGCAGCGCGCCGCGCCACAGCAGGATCACGATGCCGCCGAAGATCAGCGTGATCAGCAGCGCGGTCATCGCCGCGCGGATCAGGATGCGCCGCCGCGCGACCGCAAAAGTCCGTTCGACCGCGTCGCCGAAGCGCGTGTGCTCGCGCCGTTCCTGATTGAACGCCTGGACCACCTTCATCGCCGACAGCACTTCGGTCACCATCGCGCCGACATCGGCGACCCGGTCCTGGCTGGTGCGGCTGATATTGCGCAGCCGGCTGCCGAAAACGGCGATCGGGACGATCACGATGGGGATCGCGATGAATAGGTTGAGCGCGAGTTCGGGTACGAGCCAGAACAGGTAGGCGGTGCCGAGCACGCCCATGATCACGTTGCGGATCGCGACCGATAGCGTGGTGCCTACGACCTGCTCGATGATCGCCGTGTCGGCGGTCATCCGGCTGGAGATTTCCTTGGGGCTGTTCTCCTCGAAGAAGGAGGGAGACAGGCGCAGCAAATTGTCCTGCACCTTCTTGCGGATATCGGCGACCACTCTCTCGCCGATCCAGCTGACGAAATAGAACCGCAGCGCGGTCCCGAGCCCGAGCACGCCGACCAGCAGCAGCAGGTAGCGGAACCAGCGCCCGATATCGCCTTCGTTGCCGAAGCCGCGATCGACGATCAGCTTGAGCGCGGTCGGGATCGCCAGCGACATCACCGCCGCAGTCACCAGCAGCGCGATCGCCGCCAGCGTCACCTGCGCCGGATAGTTGGTCGCCTCGCGGAAGATCATCCGCAGCGGGCCGAGCGTGCGCACCGGGCGCGCGGTGCCGTCCCCGCGCTTGCGCAGCCGCCCGAACAGCCCGGGCCGAGCCGGTTCGTCCCGGTCCGGCGGTGTTTCGTCCACGTCCATGGCGCCTGAGGTAGCGACGCGCGTAGGCGAATTCCACCTGCGGCACCGATAAATGGCACCGAATCGCCCATGATGCATTGCACAATCGGCTCTTTCGCCTAGTGTGCACTGCACAAAACGGGTCGGAAGCGTCCGGCAAGAGACGCGACAGCAGGGGACTACGATTGCTCTACAACGCCTATGAAATGCAGCGCTCGTGGCTCGACAGCGCCAGCGCGCTCGCCTCGATCGGGGTCGAGATGCTCACCAACCCCTCCCTCCCGTGGGGGTATTCGGGCTTCGGACCGGCCATGGCCTCGGCGATGGAAGTCTTTGCGCACGCGACCGTGCGGCGCGAAAAGCCCGCATTCGGCATCCTGTCGGTCGAACGCGGGGGCGAGACCTTCCCGGTCGAGGAGGCCACCGTGGTCAACAAGCCGTTCGGCGATCTCAAGCGCTTCCGGCACACCGGGCTGGACGACGATGGCCCCGCGGTGCTGATCGTGGCGCCGATGAGCGGACACTACGCCACGCTGCTGCGCGGCACGGTCGAGCGGATGCTGATCGATACCAAGGTCTACATCACCGACTGGGCGGATGCGAAGCTGGTGCCGGTCCATGAAGGAAGCTTCGATCTCGACGACTATATCGACTATCTGGTCGAATTCCTCGAACAGATCGCGCAGGAAAACGGCGGCGCGCGCCCGCACATGATCGCGGTGTGCCAGCCCTCGGTCCCCGCCTTCGCCGCGACCGCGCTGATGAACGCCAACAAGCACCCCGCGCGGCCCGCCACGCTGACGATGATGGGCGGCCCGATCGACACCCGCCGTTCGCCGACCACGGTCAACGACCTCGCGATGGAGCGGCCGATCGAGTGGTTCCGCCACAGCGTCATCGCGACCGTGCCGCTGAAATACCGCGGCGCCGGACGGCAGGTCTATCCCGGCTTCCTCCAGCTCGCGAGCTTCATGAGCATGAATCTCGGCAGCCATCTCCAGAGCCACTACGCAATGTTCAAGCACCTCACCATCGGCGACGACGACAGCGCGCAGGCGACCAAGGATTTCTACGACGAATATCGCAGTGTCTGCGACATGACCGCCGAATTCTATCTGCAGACGGTCGAAGAGGTGTTCCAGAAGCACTCGATCCCCAACGGCACGTTCGAACATCGCGGGCAGGTGGTCGATCTCGGGGCGATCGAGGACACCGCGCTGCTCGCGATCGAGGGCGAGCGCGACGATATTTCGGGCATCGGCCAGACCAGGGCGGCGCTCGATCTCGCCACCGGGCTGGCCGACAAGAAGAAGCAGTATCTGCTCGCCGAAGGAGCCGGCCATTACGGTATCTTCAACGGCAGCAAGTGGCGCGACAAGATCGCCCCGGTGGTCGAGGAATTCATGGCCCGCCACGGCAGGGCGAGGCTCAAGGCGGTGGCCTAGTTCAGCGCGCTGTCGACTCCGTTCGGGCCGAGCTCGGCGAAGCCCTGTTTTTTGCTTCCAGCGCAGCTCCGGAACAATAGGGCAGCCTTTCGACAGGCTCAGGGCGAACGGGGTTCTTCCGCCTTCCCGCGCCCGAAAATCCGCCGGATCACCCGCCGGGCGAGCAGCAGCAGCCACACGGTCAGCGCGAGCAGCACAAGCGCGATCGCGCCCGCGATGTAGGGATATTCGTAGGCCAGCCACAGCAGCCCGGCGGTGGTCACGTCCTCGACCGTCGATATCGCCACGTTCGACACCGGCTCGGGACTGGCATTGACCGCCGCGCGCGTGCCCGCCTTTCCGGCATGCGCGGCAAGCGTCGCCCCGCCGCCGAGCAGGAAGGCGATCACCTGCATCGCCGAATCCGAGGGGTCGACGATCGCCAGCGCGAGCAGCGCGCCGCCGACCGGACGGATGAAGGTGTGCACCGTGTCCCACAGCGAATCGAGCCACATCACCTTGTCGGCGAGGAATTCGCAGATCGCAGCCAGCGCCGCGACGCCCATCACCCACGGATTTTCGAGCACGCCGAGGCTGGCGAGGTGCTCGGGCAGCGGCAGCGCGTCCAATCGCATCGCCAGCCCCGTGGCGAAGATGCACAGGTAGAGCCGCCAGCCGGCGAGCAGGCTTACGCTCCCGGCAATGCCGATGATTTCCATGATGCCCATGCGCCGCTCCTCTCTCGCGAGCGGAATGCGCGCCTATTGCGACACGCACAAGCGGCTAGCGCGCATTGCCGGTGAATTCGGGCTCTTCGGGGCAGGCGAAACCGTCGGCGGCTGCCGCGTCGGCGGCGTCGCGGGCGCGCTGGTTGGCATCCGGCGTGTCGCCAGATAGCTGCGCCAGACGGCAGCCGAGCGCGCCTTCGCGGCCGACGGTTTCGACCGCCAGCACGGTACGGTCGGGCGTCTCGCCCGCCACGTCGATGAAGCGGAAGATCACCGCGAACGGCTTGCCCGCGTCGAGCCGCCATTCGACCGTATCGCCGATATCGTTGAACGCGCCGAGTGTCTGGAAATCGTCGTCGTCGATACCGGCATCGAGATCGAATCGCCCGTCGCCTTCCTGTACCAGCAACGGGATGTCCCCGAAGCCGGGGCAGCGATAGCGCGCCCACGAGCCTTCCTCGCGGTTCTCTTCGAGCACTTCGCATTTCGCGAGCTCGAGATCGGTGTAGGTCGAGGCGAAGCCGCTCGGCTCGGGCACCGGCGGGGTCCGCGAGGCCGTTTTGTCGTCGCCATTTTCCGGGGCGGGCTCGTTCGATTGCGAATTGCATCCGGCGAACGCGAGGCAGGCGGCGGCGAGCGGGAGGGCGGTGCGAAGCATGGCTGGATTCCTCCTGTTGATGACCACTTGAACGAAACGGGCGGCCCCGGTTTCCCGGCGGCCGCCCAAGAATCCTCCGCGCTCAAGTAGCCGAAGGCGGTAGCGCAGACAAAAACCCTACAACACTTCGAACATCCCCGCGGCGCCCATGCCGCCGCCGACGCACATGGTGACGACGACGTATTTGGCGCCGCGGCGCTTGCCTTCGATCAGCGCGTGGCCGGTGCAGCGCGCGCCGGTCATGCCGTAAGGGTGGCCGATCGAGATCGAGCCGCCATTGACGTTGAGCTTGTCGTTGTCGATGCCGAGCTTGTCGCGGCAGTAGATCACCTGCACTGCGAACGCCTCGTTGAGTTCCCACAGGCCCACGTCCTCGAGCTTTATCCCGGTGCGTTCGAGCAGCTTCGGGATGGCGAAGACCGGGCCGATGCCCATCTCGTCGGGTTCGGTGCCCGCGACCGCCATGCCGACATAGCGGCCGAGCGGGGTCAGGCCCTTCTTCTCCGCCACCTTGGCTTCCATCAGCACCGAAGCCGAGGAGCCGTCCGATAGCTGCGAGGCGTTGCCCGCGGTGATAGTGGTGCCCGGGCCGAGCACCGGCTGCAGGCCCGACAGGCCTTCGAGCGTGGTCGAGGGGCGATTGCCCTCGTCCTTGTCGATGGTGACTTCGGCGTCGGAGACCTCGCCGGTTTCCCTGTCCTTGACCTTGTGCGTGGTGGTGACGGGGACGATCTCGTCGTCGAACCTGCCCGCTTCCTGCGCCGCGGCGGTGCGCTGCTGCGATTGCAGCGCGTATTCGTCCTGCGCCTCGCGGGTGATGCCGTAGCGCTGCGCGACCGTTTCGGCGGTCTGCAGCATCGGCATGTAGATCGCGCCGTGCATCGCCATCAGTTCGGGATCGGGCATCACCCGCATTTCGGGCGTCTGCACCAGCGAAATCGATTCCTGCCCGCCGGCGGCGACCACGTCCATATTGTCGACCATGATCTGCTTCGCCGCGGTGGCGATGCTCATGAGGCCCGACGAACACTGGCGGTCGATGGTCATGCCCGAAGTGCCGATCGGGCAGCCGCTGCGCAGCGCGACCTGGCGCGCGAGATTGCCCGCCTGCGCGCCCTGCTGCAGCGCGGCGCCCCACAGCACGTCGTCGACCTCGCCGGGCTCGATCCCGGCGCGCTCGATCGCCGGGGCGAGCGAATAGGAGCCGAGCGTGGCCCCCTTGGTGTCGTTGAACCCGCCCTTGTAGGCGCGGCCGATGGCGGTGCGGGCGGTGGATACGATGACTGCGTCGCGCATTTTCAAACCTTTCGTCATCCCGGCGAAGGCCGGGATCTTTCTCAGCAATGTCCGACTTCGCGGCACGAGATCCCAGCTTTCGCCGGGATGACGGTCACACGAAGAACTGCATGATCCATTCGGTGATCAGGGCCGGCTTGTCCTCGCCCTCGATCTCGATGGTGATCTCGTTGGTCTGCTGCCACTGGCCGGGGCGTTTCTCGATCAGTTCGAGCAGCTTCCAGTGGCCGCGGATGCGCTTGCCCGATTTGACGGGGCTGATGAAGCGCGTCTTGTTGCCCCCGTAATTGACGCCCATCTTGACGCCGTCGACCTTGGGCAGGTCCGAATTGGCGCTCAGATAGGGAATCATCGACAGCGTCAGGAAACCGTGCGCGATGGTGCCGCCGAACGGCGTCATCTTCGCCTTTTCCTCGTCGAGATGGATGAACTGGTGATCGCCGGTCGCATCGGCGAACATGTTGATGCGATCCTGGTCCATTTCGACCCATTCGCTGGTGCCGATGGTTTCGCCGACCTTTTCTGCCACTTCCTGCGGGGACATGTGTGCCTCTCCTCTGCCGCGAGTCTCTGGGGGGTTTCGCGCCGCTACATGGCGCATCGCCGAAGCGAGCGCAACGCGGGCGAAGGTGCCGCTACGGCATGGCGACCTGCGCCATCCCTACGGGGCGTTAACCATCGCGCGCTATGGCACCGGGCGGGAAATCGGGGGCATTCCGCCGCCCGGAACGGAGCCATGTTCGCACACCTTTTCGCCTCTCTCCTCAAGCCCTTTCCGTTCGTCCCGCTCGCCATGCTGGCGGTGGGGGCGGTCGAGCTCGCCATCGCGGACCGCAAATACGGGCTGTTCAGCGGCGGCTTCGGGCAGTCCTCGACCGTCGACTCGGGCGGCGAGATCGCGTTGTTCGCGATCGGCTTCGTGTTGACGCATCTCGCAGCGGCGATGCTGGCCTGGCGCATCTCGGCATGGCTTGCGCGCCACTCGGGCGAGCGCAATGCGATGCTCCATTTCTGCTTCCTCTACGGCGGACTCAGCCTCGTCGCGCTGACCGCGCAATACCAGCTGCATTCCTATTTCAGCGACGCGGTCGGGTTCGCGTTGCTGACCCAGCTCGGCGGCGGCAGCACGACCGACGCGCTGCTGTTCGCCAGGAACGAGATCGCGCTCGGCCTCGCCGGGCTGGCGGTCTATCTGCTCGCGTGGTGGGTGTGCATCCGGCTGGCCAACCGTTTGCTCGGCACGGACACCGCACCGGCAACGCGGCCCACATGGCGCTGGGTGGGCGCAGCGTGGCTTGCCTTTGCCGTGGCGCTGGCGGTTCTGCCGCGGTTCGACGGCGACGGGGCGAAGGGTCTCGGACGCATTCTCGTTTGGAACGGCGCTAGCGGTGTCCTGTCCACGGCCACCGATTTCGACGGCGACGGTTATGGCCTCGTCGGCAACAGCATCGACCTCCACCCGTTCGACGGCACCCGCCACCCGCTCGCGCTCGACATTCCCGGCAACGGTATCGACGAGGACGGTTACGGCGGCGACCTAGCGTTAGTGCCCGTCCCGCAGCCCCTTCCGGGAACGCGCGTGACCGGCGAGCGGCCGCATGTCGTAATCGTGGTGTTCGAAAGCACCCGTGCCGACGTGCTCGGCAAGCGGATCGACGGCGAACTCGTCGCACCCAATCTTGCCGCAGTGGTCGCGCAGGGATCGGCCGTCGCGCCCGCCTTCAGTCATGTCGGTTTCACCACCTCCTCGCTCAAGTCGATCTTCGGCGGCGCGCTGGCGGTCGGCGAGGGCGCGCCGAGCCTGTTCCGCGATCTCGAGGCGAGCGGCTACCGGATCGGCGTCTTCTCGGGCCAGCCGGAGGATTTCGGCGGCATCTCCGAAGCGGTCGGAATGCGCGAAAGCGCCGATATCTTCATCGATGCCGAGCAGATGAAGGATCAGCGCGCCTTCAGCTTCGCCGCGCAGGGATCGCTGCTGGTCGACGAGAGCATCGTGCTCGACCGCTTCGACGAGCATTTCGGGCGCACGGAAGACTGGGCGGAGCCGCAATTCGTCTATCTCAACTTCCAGTCGCCGCATTTCCCCTATCACCATCCGGGCGTGCCCGAGCGCTTCGCGCATCCGCCGCTCGAACGCGGGCAGATCAATGCCGCGAACCGCGCGGAGGTCGAGCGGACCTACTGGAACGCCGTGGCGCATGCCGATGCGGCACTCGGCCGGATGATTGCGCGGTTGAAGGAGACCGGCGCGTGGGACGATACCATCCTGCTGGTCACCGGCGATCACGGCGAGGCGCTGTTCGAGAATGGCTTCCTCGGCCACGGCCACGTCATCAACCGGCTGCAATACGCCACCTTCCTTGCCAGCAATCGCCGGATCGAGGGCGTGAATGCGCCGATCGCGCTGAGCGATTATCGCCGCATCGTGCTGGAGATGCTCGGCACAGAGCTGCCTCCGGCGCCGAAATTCGCGCCGTTCATGCATATCGGCGCGCTCGACCATCCGACCGCGATCGGCACGGTCGATGCCGATTTCGGCGTGATCGCGCTGCGGCTAGACCGCGGCGAAGCCTGTTTCGAGCGGGGCGGGAATTGCCGCGATTACGCGAAGCTGGAGGGGAAGCGGCGCGACGCCGTCGAGGCACTGGTCGCGCGGTGGGGCTCCGAGCGGTGGGCCGCCCGGAAGCGCGAGATCACCGCGCCGGGTTCGTAGCCGGATCGGCCGGGGCAGCTTCGCCCGCAGCATGCGGGCGCGGTCTGCGCCGCACCGGCGCGTCGAGCTTGCGGCAATAGGTCCACAGCCCGATCTGCAGCCCGATCAGCATCAGGATGAAGGGCTGGTAAGCGATCCCCTGGAACAGCGAGCCGACGAGGTAGATGATCTGCGCCATCTGCAGCGCGCCCGCGAGCGGCGCCTGCCATTGCTCGCCCTCGCCCGTCCGGCCCCGCCAGCGGCGGCGCAGCCGTTCCATCTGCCACAGGCCGAGCGCGTGCAGCCACAGCCACAGGCCGAGGCCGGGCCAGCCCTGCTCGCCGAGCATTTCGAACACCGCCGAATGATAGGCGCGGCCCTCGTCGACGATCTGCTCGTATTCGACCGACACCGAATTGCCCTCGCCGCTCTCCTTCTCGACCGGCATGCGATATTCGAATTTGTTCGCGCGATAAGCGTCGAAACCGCCGCCCAGCGGATTCTCCGCGACGTAGTCGAGCGTCCAGCCCCACACCGCGAGCCGGGTCGAGGCCGACTGGTCCTCGTTGTGCTCGGCGATCAGCCCCATCCGCTCGTAATAGCTCTGCGGCAGAAAGGGCAGCGCGACCAGCACCAGCGCCGCCCCGCCGAGGACAAAGGCGAAGCGCCGCCTGACGTCGCGCAGCGTCAGGATGCCGAGCACGCCGATGCACAGCAGCCCGGTGCGCGCCTCGGTCCCGACCGGGATCAGCAGGCAGGCGAAGATCAGCGCATAGGCGAAGTATTTCACCCGCCAGTCGGGCGCGAAGATGGTGCCGTGGCGGGTGAACCACAGGATCAGCGGGATGATCGCGATCGCGACCGTCGCCAGCGTCGAGCTTTCGTAGATGTTCGAATTGTCGTTGACGAAGAAATACAGGCTTTCGTAGCCGCCCCCGCCGGCGACGGTCTTGATCCCGGCGCTGATGATGATCGCGCCTGCGGTCAGCGCCATCACCAGCGCGAGCGCCTCGATCCGCAGCCGCGTGGTCAGCGTCAGCGGCAGGAAGATCGCGAACACCAGCGCCTTCCACACCCAGTCCCACTTCTCCCCCGCCTCGAGCGGGAAATCGGCGTTCATCGTGGTCCAGAAGCAATAGGCCAGCAGCGCCGTCATGATCCCCTGCCGCAGCGAGAAGCGCAGGCCTTTCTTCGGATCGACCAGCAGCCACCCGGCGAAGGCGGCGCAGAAGGCGATCAGCGAGATCTGGAAGAACGGCGTGATCGTCCAGCCGATCTTCTGCGGCGCGAGGATGTCGATATAGACATAGGCGAGCACCCATACGAACGGGCGCCGCAGCCCCGCGGCGAGCAGGAAGGCAACGAACAGGAACAGCGCGGCGTCAAGCATCGCGGCCCCGCCTGCGCGGCCGTTTCGGCTTTTCACCGTCTTCGGCCAGCTGCGGATCGCGGTCGAGCGCGGCGCGCCCGAGCAGGCGGATCACCGCGAGCGCGAGCAGTCCGTGAATCAGCGCGAGGGCGAAATAGTCGATCACTGGGTCGGGCGGCCTTGTTGCTCGTGCGAAGCATGCCCGCGAAGGGGCACTGTCCTGATCCTGCCGCCTAGCAGGAGCCGGTTGACGGCCCGTTAAGCAAAGCATGGCAGGGGGGGACACACGATGACCCGCGTCCTCCACGTTCTCGACCATTCGCTGCCGCTCCACAGCGGCTACACCTTCCGCACCCGCGCGATCCTCAAGGCGCAGCAGGCGGCGGGAATCGACGTGCGCGGCGTGACGGGGCTGCGCCACGCCGCCGACGGACCCGACCGGGAAGACGTCGACGGACTGACTTTCGCCCGCACGCGCGGCAGCGCCGAGGGCCCGGCGGGCCTGCGCGAATGGCGCGAGATCGGTGGTTTCGCCGAGGCGATCGAGCGCGAGGTCGAGCGCTGGCGCCCCGACATCCTCCACGCGCATTCGCCTGCCTTGTGCGGCATGGCCGCCTTGCGCGTCGCGCGGCGGCATTCGATCCCGCTGGTCTACGAGATCCGCGCCTTCTGGGAGGATGCGGCGGTCGGCAACGGGACGGGGCGCGAGCGATCGCTCAAATACCGCCTCACCCGCGCGCTCGAGAACCGCGTGGTCGCGGGCGCCGATGCGGTCTTCACCATTTGCGAGGGGCTGCGCGACGACCTGGTCGCGCGCGGTTTCGACGGGGGCAGGATCGGCATTTCGCCCAACGGGGTCGACCTCTCGCTGTTCGGCGATCCGCCGCCGCGCGACGCGGCGCTGGCGCGCGAACTCGGGTTCGGTGACGAGCCGGCGATCGGCTTCATCGGCAGCTTCTACGACTACGAGGGTCTCGACGACCTGATCGCCGCGATGCCGCTGCTGCTGCGCGAGGTGCCGGGGGCGAAGCTGCTGCTGGTCGGCGGCGGCCCGATGGACGCCGCATTGCGCGAACAGGCGGAAGCCTCCCCGGCGCGCGAGGCGATCGTCTTCACCGGCCGCGTCCCGCACGCGGACGTCGAGCGCTATTACTCGCTGATCGATATCCTCGCCTATCCGCGCAAGAAGAGCCGCCTGACCGACCTCGTCACACCGCTCAAACCGCTCGAGGCGATGGCGCAGCGGCGGATCGTCGCGGCGTCGGATGTCGGCGGGCACCGCGAGCTGATCGATCATGCCGCGACCGGCGTGCTGTTCCCCGCCGACGATCCGGCCGATTGCGCCGACGCACTGGCCGACCTGGTCGCGCATCGCGGCCGCTGGGATGCGATCCGCGAGCGCGCGCAGCGCCATGTGCGCGAACGCCACGACTGGCAGCGCAACATTCGTCGTTATCTCGACGTTTACCATCACCTGTTAGCCCATTGCCCGATCGGGGATCGGTCGGTTGCCGCCTGACGGCGCATGCAAGCGGTCCCGCAGCAACGGGGAAGTACCAAGTGGCAGCCAAGCCCAACCGAAAATCGACCCGGCAGGCGCCGATCAGCAACCATCCGGCCTTTCCCGCGATGGTGGCGCTGTGGTTCGCAGCCTTGTTCGGCATCGGCAGCCTGATCCTGCCCGGCGTGCTGTTCGACAAGGCCGCCGGTCTCGTCGGTCTCGATGCGGTCGGCATGGCCGGACGGATCGGGATCGCGCTGTGCGCCGCGGCGCTCGGTGCGGTGCTTGGCGTGTTCCTGGCGCGCAAGGTCGCCGCTGCGCATGCTCCCGTCCCCACCCGCACACGCCGCATGGCTCCGACCGAATCCGATGTGAAAAAGCCGATTTCCGCGCTCGAGGAGCTGGGGCCCGAGGGTCTCGACCAGCCGCTCGACGAGGACGAACCCGATATCGAACCGGACCGGCCCGAAGCGCCTCCGGCAGAACCGATTCCCGGCCGCAGGCGCGCGCTTTCGGTCACCGACGAGAGCGGGCCGAGCGAATTTCTCGACCACGCCCCGCTGCCGGGCGACGAGGACGGCGACGAAGACCGTGACGACGACGCTGGCGAAGCAGTCGCTCACGCGACCGAAGCGATGGCGGCAGCCGACGAACACAACGAGGAAACCGACGAAATGCTGGAACTGGGCGAATTCGAGGAAGGCCGTGAACCACGCGAAGAACCCGCCACCCGGCGGACTTCCTTCGGCTCCGGCTCGCTCAGCGCATCGCTCGACGGCGCGCTGTCCGGTCGCGACCGCCCCGATATCGCCCGCCGCTCCGACGGCGGCGAGGCCGATGCGCGCCCGTTCGATGCGCCCGAGCAGCAGCCCGAAGCCGAGACGCACGAAGCCGAGGAATCCGCGCCCTTCGCCCCCGCCCCGTTCGTGCCCCCGGCCGAACACGGAGCTGCGGCGCCGCGCCCGTTCGATCCGGTGGAAGAGCACGAAGGTGCAGAGGAAGCGTTTGCGGCCGAGGAGCCCGACGCCGACACACCCTCCCCCTTCGCCGAGTTGCGCCGCGAGTTCGATGCGCCCCCCCAGCCGGAGGCGACCCGGCAAGAATTCGAGCCCGAGGCGCCCCAGCAGACGTTCGAGACAGAGGCGGCCCCGCCGTCGCCCGAACCCGAGGCGACGGGCGATTCGTTCGAGCCGAACCCGGACGAACGACCGTTCGAGCCCCAAGAGCCCCAGGCTGCTCCGCAGGCTTTCGAACCCGCCGCTCCCGCCGCGGAAGGGCAGCCGACGCTGCAGCGGCGCCCGGCGTTCGGGATGCCCGAGCCGGTTCGTGACGAAGACATCCCGCCGGCACCGGCTGCCGCTCCGGAATTTCGCGCAAGCGAACCGCAACCCGAACCCGAAAGCGAACCCGCCGCGAAGGGCGTGGCCGCCGCGGCGCTGGCCGATCTCGGCATGGTCGAACTGGTCGAGCGCTTTGCGCTGTCGCTGCAGGGCCATACCGCTCCGCCCGCCGCCGCTGCCGCGCAACCGCTGCCCGGGCCGGCACGCAACGAAGCCGCTCCCGAGCCGGAACCCCCGGCCCTTCCCGAAACGCAGCCGCTGCCCGAACCCGAACCGGAACCCGCCCAGGCGTCAGCGCCCGCCGCACCATCGGTTCCCGCCGCGCTGCAGCCGATCGGCTATGGCGAGGACGAGGAGGAGGACCTCGACGATATCCCGAGCCTGTCGCTGCCGCTCGACCGTGCCAGTGCACCGTTCGGCAAGCCCGCCGAAGCCCCCGCCCAACCCGAAAACGCACCGCAAGCGCTCGACGACGACGCCTCCGATGCCGGAGACGACGGCGAAGGCCCGTCCGACGGGCAGCGATTCGGCTCGCTGCTGGCGATGAAGAGCCCGTTCGGCGGCGGTCGCGAATTCGTCCGCGTCGAGGACGAGGACGATGGCGAGGCCGAGGACGGCGATGTCGAACCGGTGGTGGTATTCCCCGGCACCGAAGCGCGCCGGTCCGCCTTCCCCGCATCCGACGGGCCTTCGCGCGATCCCGCCGGGGCGACGCCATTCGCGCGGCAGCCGTCGCGGATCGATCGCGGCGGGACCGAGCAGGCGCTGCGCGAAGCGCTGGCCAAGCTGCAAAAGATGTCCGGCGCCGCCTGAACGCGTCCGTCACTCGGAAAGCCCGTGCCGTTCCGCCCGCAGGGACGCCCGCGAAGAATCCTTTCGCAGTTGCAAAAAACATTTCCTATCGCCATGACAGCGTTTCGCGATACATTTGCTGCGTGATGCGGCGGGTACAGTCGCGATTCATTGCCCGGTTTGGCCCGATTCGGCCTGTCGCGCCGGGCACCTGACACGACAGGAATTTTGCTGAATGGGACGATTGCTGCCCCACGGATTGTACGACCCGGGTAACGAGCACGATGCGTGCGGCGTCGGCATGGTCGCGCATATCAGGGGCGGCAAGTCGCATGCGATCGTCGAGCAGGCGCTCGAAATCCTCGCCAATCTCGACCATCGCGGTGCGGTCGGGGCCGATCCGCTGCTCAGCGACGGCGCCGGGATCCTGCTGCAGATCCCCGATCCGCTGCTGCGCAAATGGGCGGAGGCCGAGGGTCACGACCTGCCCGCGCCGGGAGACTACGCCGTCGCGCAATGCTTCCTGCCGCAGGACGGGGAAGCGCGCGATTTCGTCACCGCGCAGCTGGAGAAATTCGTCGCCAAGGAAGGCCAGCGCGTGATCGGCTGGCGCGACGTGCCGACAACACTCGATGGACTCGGCACGGCGGTGGTCGATTCGATGCCGGTGATGCGCCAATGCGTGGTCGCGCGCGGGCCCGATTGCGCCGACAGGCAAGCCTTCGAACGCAAGCTGATCGTGATCCGCAAGCAGACGCTCAACCCGCTCGCGAAGCTCGCCGAGAAGCACGGCATCCCCGGCCTGCCCGAAGCCTATATCCCGAGCTTTTCGAGCCGCACCATCGTGTACAAGGGGCTGCTGCTGGCGAACCAGGTCGGCAGCTTCTACGACGACCTGCGCGATCCCGATTGCGTCACCGCGCTCGGGCTCGTCCACCAGCGTTTCAGCACCAACACCTTCCCCAGCTGGCGGCTCGCGCACCCCTACCGCTTCACCGCGCATAACGGCGAGATCAACACCGTGCGCGGTAACGTCAACTGGATGAACGCGCGGCGCCGGACGATGGAAAGCGAGCTGCTCGGCGCCGATCTCGACAAGATGTGGCCGCTGATCCCGCACGGCCAGTCGGACACCGCCAGCCTAGACAACGCGCTCGAACTGCTGCTCGCGGGCGGCTACAGCCTCGCGCATGCGATGATGATGCTGATCCCCGAGGCGTGGGCGAAGAACCCGCTGATGGATCCCGCACGCCGTGCCTTCTACGAATACCACGCCGCGCTGATGGAGCCGTGGGACGGACCCGCCGCGGTGTGCTTCACCGACGGGCGCCAGATCGGCGCCACACTCGACCGCAACGGTCTGCGCCCCGCGCGCTATTGCGTGACGAAGGACGATCTCGTCTGCCTGTCCTCGGAAAGCGGCGTGCTGCCCTTCGCGGAAGCGGATATCGTGCGCAAATGGCGACTCCAGCCGGGCAAGATGCTGCTGATCGATCTCGAACAGGGCCGCATCGTCGAGGACGCGGAGCTCAAGGCCGATCTCGCCGCCGCGCAGCCTTACGAGGAATGGCTCGCGCAGACCCAATACAAGCTCGCCGATCTCGACACGATCGAGCCCGAACTGTCCGAACTGCCCGCCGACGATACGACGCTGCTCGAGCGCCAGCAGGCGTTCGGTTACACGCAGGAGGACCTCGCGCGCTTCCTCGAACCGATGGCGCAGCACGGCGAGGATCCGGTCGGCTCGATGGGCACCGACACGCCGCTGGCGGTGCTCTCCAACCGCAGCCGGCTGCTGTACGACTATTTCAAGCAGAACTTCGCGCAGGTCACCAATCCGCCGATCGACCCGATCCGCGAGGAGCTGGTGACGAGCCTGCTGTCGATGATCGGCCCGCGTCCCAACCTGCTCGGGCGCGATGCGGGCACGCATAAAAGGCTCGAGGTCGAGCAGCCGATCCTGACCAACGAGGACCTCGCCAAGATCCGCTCGGTCGAAGCCGCGCTCGACGGCGCGTTCCGGACCGCGACGATCGACATCACCTGGGACGCATCGACCGGCGCCGAGGGGCTCGCCATGGCGCTCAAGGAGATGTGCTGGGCTGCGACCGAGGCGGTGCTGGGCGATGCCAATATCCTCGTCCTCAGCGACCGCGCGCAGGGGCCGGGGCGGATCCCGATGCCCGCTTTGCTCGCCACCGCGGCGGTGCATCACCAGCTGGTGCGGCAGGGTCTCCGGATGCAGGCCGGACTGGTGGTCGAGACCGGCGAGGCGCGCGAGGTGCACCATTACTGCGTGCTCGCCGGATACGGCGCCGAGGCGGTCAATCCCTATGTCGCGTTCGAGACGCTCGAGGAATTGCGCGCACGCAAGTTCGCCGATCTCGCGACGGAGAAAGTCCGCGACAATTACGTCAAGGCGGTCGGCAAGGGCATCCGCAAGGTGATGTCGAAGATGGGCATCAGCACCTACCAGTCCTATTGCGGCGCGCAGATCTTCGACGCGGTCGGGCTGTCCTCGGATTTCGTCGACGCCTATTTCACCGGCACCGCGACCACCATCGAGGGGATCGGGCTAGAACAGGTCGCCGAGGAGGCGGTGCGGCGCCACGCGCTCGCTTACGGCGACGATCCGCTCTACAAGGGCATGCTCGATCCGGGCGGCATCTACCAGTATCGCCTGCGCGGCGAGGACCATGCCTGGACGCCGGCAACGGTCGCCAATTTGCAGCACGCGGTGCGCGGGAAGGACCCGAAGAATTACGAGGAATTCGCGCGCGCGGTGAACGAGCAGTCCGAGCGGCTGCTGACGATCCGCGGGCTGATGGAATTCCGCAAGGCCGACCAGCCGCTCGCGCTCGACGAGGTCGAACCCGCGAGCGAAATCGTCAAGCGTTTCAGCACCGGGGCGATGAGCTTCGGCTCGATCAGCCACGAGGCGCATTCGACCCTCGCCGTCGCGATGAACCGCATCGGTGGTCGCTCGAACACCGGCGAGGGCGGCGAGGAGCCCGAACGCTTCGTGCCGCTCGACAATGGCGATTCGATGCGCAGCCGGATCAAGCAGGTCGCCAGCGGTCGCTTCGGGGTGACCACCGAATACCTCGTCAATTCGGACGATATCCAGATCAAGATGGCGCAGGGCGCCAAGCCCGGCGAGGGCGGCCAGCTGCCCGGGCACAAGGTCGACAAGAGGATCGGCGCGGTTCGGCACTCGACGCCCGGCGTGGGCCTGATCTCGCCGCCGCCGCATCACGATATCTATTCGATCGAGGATCTCGCGCAGCTGATCCACGACCTCAAGAACGTCCAGCCGAGCGCGCGGATTTCGGTCAAGCTGGTGAGCGAGGTCGGGGTCGGCACGGTCGCGGCGGGCGTCTCCAAGTGCAAGGCCGACCACGTCACCATTTCGGGCTACGAAGGCGGCACCGGCGCATCGCCGCTGACCAGCCTGACGCATGCCGGCAGTCCGTGGGAGATCGGCCTCGCCGAGACGCAGCAGACGCTGCTGCTCAACGACCTGCGTTCGCGCATCGCGGTGCAGGTCGACGGCGGATTGCGCACCGGGCGCGACGTCGCGATCGGAGCTCTGCTCGGCGCGGACGAGTTCGGTTTCGCCACCGCGCCGCTGATCGCGGCGGGCTGCATCATGATGCGCAAGTGCCACCTCAACACCTGCCCGGTCGGGGTCGCGACGCAGGACCCGGTGCTGCGCGCGCGCTTCACCGGCACGCCCGAGCACGTCATCAACTATTTCTTCTTCGTCGCCGAGGAACTGCGGCAGATCATGGCCGAGATGGGCTTCCGCACGCTCGACGAGATGGTCGGCCGCGTCGACCGGCTCGACATGCGCCGCGTGCACCGCCACTGGAAGGCCGACGGGGTCGACCTGACCCGTGTGCTGCACAGCGTCCCGCTCGCGCCCGACGCGCCGCTGCGCCACACCAAGACCCAGGATCACGGCCTCGCCGCCGCGCTCGACAACGAGCTGATCGCCGCCTGCGCACCCGCGATCGAGCGGCGCGAGCCGGTGGTGCTCGAGCGGACCATCCGCAACGTCAACCGCTCTGTCGGCGCGATGCTGTCGGGCGCAATCGCCCGCGCGCACGGCCATGCCGGCCTGCCGCCCGAGACGATCCGGATCGAACTGACCGGCGTCGCGGGGCAGAGCTTCGGCGCGTGGCTCGCGCACGGCGTCACGCTCGACCTGACCGGCGACGCCAACGATTATGTCGGCAAGGGGCTGTCGGGCGGCCGCATCGTCGTCCGCCCGCCCGAGGGCACCGGGCGCGACCCGACCGAGAACATCATCGTCGGCAACACCGTGCTCTACGGCGCGATTTCGGGCGAGGCCTATCTCGGCGGCGTCGCGGGCGAACGCTTCGCGGTGCGCAATTCGGGCGCGGTCGCGGTGGTCGAAGGCACCGGCGACCACGGCTGCGAATACATGACCGGAGGGGTCGTCTGCGTGCTCGGCAGGACCGGGCGCAATTTCGCCGCCGGGATGAGCGGCGGGGTCGCCTATGTCTACGACCCCGACGGCACGTTCGAACAGCTGTGCAACACCGCGCAGGTCGAGCTCGAACCGGTTTCGGCGCGGCCCGACGCGGACGAAGGCACCGGCCGCCCCACACAGCGCGGCTCGGGCGTCGGCGATCCCGGCATGGGCGACATGCTGCGCCACGATGCCGAGCGGCTCAGGATCCTCGTCGAGCGGCACAAGCTGCACACCGGCTCGGCGCGCGCGGCCGAATTGCTGGCCGACTGGGACAAGGCGCTGGGCGCTTTCGTCAAGGTCATGCCGGTCGACTACAAGCGCGCGCTCGAAGCGCTCGAAGCCGAGCGCGACGAGGCTGCGATGGAGGCGGCGGAGTGAACTACGCCTCCTTCCACCGTCATCCCTGCGAAGGCAGGGATCCAGATAACGCCAGCTTCGAGCGACCAGCTAGCCGTAGCTGGACCCCTGCCTTCGCAAGGGCATCGGCCAAATCGGAGATCTGACCTCGTGGGCAAGGAAACCGGCTTTCTCGAATACGAGCGGCGCGAGCGCGACCATCTCGACCCATCGGAACGGGTGCGGAACTACAAGGAGTTCGTCCTCGCTCCCGAAGCGGGTGCGCTGCAGCAGCAGGCCGCGCGCTGCATGAATTGCGGCATTCCCTATTGCCACACCGGCTGCCCGGTGAACAACCTGATCCCCGACTGGAACCACCTCGTCTACGAGAGCGACTGGAAGCACGCGCTCGAACTGCTCCATTCGACCAACAATTTCCCCGAATTCACCGGCCGCGTCTGCCCCGCCCCGTGCGAGGCGAGCTGTACGCTCAACATCGTCGACGCGCCGGTGACGATCAAGTCGATCGAATGCGCGATCGTCGACCGCGGGTGGGAGGAAGGCTGGATCGCGCCCGAAAAGCCCGAGCGGCAGACCGGCAAGTCGGTCGCGGTGATCGGTTCGGGGCCGGCCGGGCTCGCCTGCGCTCAGCAGCTGGCGCGCGCGGGGCACGCGGTGACCGTGTTCGAGAAGAGCGACCGGATCGGCGGGCTGCTGCGCTACGGCATCCCCGACTTCAAGATGGAGAAGCACCTCATCAACCGCCGCGCGGTGCAGATGGAAGCCGAAGGGGTGGTGTTCAAGACCAGCGCCGAAGTCGGCGTCGAGGTCAGCTTCAAGGCGCTGCGGGAGAATTTCGACGCGGTGGTGCTCGCGGGCGGCGCGGAAGAACCGCGAATCCTGGAAATTCCCGGCGCCGAACTGCCCGGCGTGCGGCTGGCGATGGAATTCCTGACCCAGCAGAACAAGCGCAATGCCGGCGACGACGAAGTCCGCGCCGCGCCGCGCGGTTCGCTCACCGCAACCGGCAAGGACGTGATCGTGATCGGCGGCGGCGACACCGGGTCGGACTGCGTCGGCACTTCCAACCGGCAGGGCGCGAAGAGCGTCACCCAGCTCGAGATCATGCCCAGGCCGCCGGAAAAGGAGGACAAGGCGCTGACCTGGCCCGACTGGCCGCTCAAGCTGCGCACCTCGTCGAGCCACGAGGAAGGCGCCGCGCGCGACTGGGCGGTGCACGCCAAGCGCGTACTCGGCGAGGGCGGCGATGTGACCGGGCTCGAATGCATCCGGATCGAATGGAAGGATGGGAGTTTCGAGGAAATTCCGGGCAGCGAATTCACCCTGCCCGCCGACCTGATCCTGCTCGCGATGGGCTTTACCGGCCCGCGGCGGCGCGGGCTGCTCGACCGCGCCGAAGTCGAACTCGACGGGCGCGGCAATGTCGCGGCGAACACCGAGGATTATGCGACCAGCGACGCCGGGGTCTATGCCTGCGGCGACATGCGCCGCGGCCAGAGCCTGGTCGTGTGGGCGATCCGCGAAGGCCGCCAATGCGCCCGGTCGGTCGACGAGGCGCTGATGGGCGCGACCACGCTGCCAAGATAGGGTGTGTTTTCCCGCGGTGACGCGGCCTGTCGTTGCATTGCATGCGTCGGACCCCCGGGGCTGTTCCATCCCGCGCCCCCGCCCGGAGTCTTTGTCGGATGCGCTCATGACCTCCGTCATGAGCTTGCGGCACCGGCCCACTCCCCTACCCGGCCACCCCGACCATAGTAACCTATGAATGGCCTGGTGGGGGAGTGGGCCGGTGCCGCTCCTGGCGGTCCGATGCTTGCCGCATGCGGCAGGCCGCATCACCGCCAGCAAACAAACTCCGGATAGGCGCGCGGGAGGGAACAGCCAGGGAAAGCACGAAGGTGCTTTCCGCACGTAACCAAGGACACTCACTTGAAATCTGCTACCGAACCGGTTGCGATGGCGCGATAAGCCTTGAAGAATGCAAAAAAATCGTCGATCCCCGCGCCGGACAGCAAAGCCCTGCGGACAGGCACAGAAACAGTGGAGGGGAATTACGACAGCGGAATGATCGCGCCGCGTTTTTCGTAATCGAAAACATGAAAGTGCAGGTCGCATCCCCGTCGACAGGGAGGCGTTTGTCGTGGGCATTGCTCCGCGCCTCCGCCTTTTCGCTCGCACTTGCCGCGAGTGCTCCGCCTGCCCTGGCGCAGGAGGGGGAGGAGGAGCCCGTTTCCGTTCCGCAGCCCGACGGCACCCTGCCGGTCGAGCCGACCCTCCCGGCCGATACAACGGGATCCGAAGCGCCGCACGATCCGGTCGACGTCAAGCTGGTCTGGGCGCAATTCGCCGACCTGCCCGTCGCCGGCGATGCGGCGGATATCGTGCGTTACGGCGGCAAGGTCGACGCCTATATCGCCGTCAAGGGGAGCACGGTCGGGCTCGACGATAGCATCGAACTCAACCTCCATCCCGAATTCCGCTACGGCGAGGCGGCCAACGGCGAAATCGGCCTGCTGCCGAGCAATGCCGCGCTGTTCTACCCCGATAGCGACGGCGAACAGTTCGACCTCTCGGCCAGCATCACCAAGACGTGGAAGAGTGGCACATCGCTGACCGTCGGCAAGGTCAACGTGCTCGACCTCGCGGCGCAATTGCCGATCACCGGCGGGGGCGGGATCGAGGGCTTCCAGAACCTCGCCTACGCGCTGCCGCCGAGCGCGATCGTGCCCGGATCGATCACCGGCGCGCTGCTGTCGGTGCCGACCGACAAGGCGCTGCTGCGGCTGTGGGTGTTCGATCCCGACATTTCGAGCCAGCGCAGCGGGCTCGACCACCTCTTTTCGAACGGCGTCGGCATGCTCGCCTCGGTCACGGTGCCCGCAACGATCGGCGGCAAGCGCGGCTATTACGCGCTCAAGCTGGCGGCCAGCACGCGCAGCAACATCGCCGCGCGCTCGCTGCCGCCGGTGCTGATCCCCGCGCCGGGATCGGGCTTCGGCGACGAAAAGGGCGAATTCGCCGCGATCCTCGCCGGCAGCCAGTACATCAGCGGCGGTCCGGGCGATCCCAATGGCGGGATCGGGATATTCGGGCAGGTCTACGTTTCGGCGGGCGATCCGACCTTTCTCGACTTAAGCGGCCAGATCGGCATGACGGGCAACCCGCCCGGCCGTCCGCGGGACCGGTTCGGGCTCGGCTGGTACCGCTATTCGCTCACCGACGGGCTGGTCGACGCGCTTGCGACACGCGTGTCGCTGGAAGACGAGGAGGGGATCGAGGCGTTCTACACGCTCGGCCTGTCGAAGCGGTTCCGACTCACTGCCAACCTCCAGGTGATCGACAGCGCAGTGACGGTGCGCGATACCGGGGTGCTCGCAGGGCTAAGATTCGCAACGGTTTTCTGAGCCATCCGCCGCAGCGCTTGCGGCACGGCGGTTTTTGGCGAATAATCGGCTCCGTAATGGCCCGGCATGGGGGCGCAGGCCGGGCCGGTGGGATGACCGCGCCGAACGGCACTTTCTGGGACCTGCTCGAGCGGATCCGCCGCTCCGGCGACGTGCATGCGCTGCGCGACGCCAGTCTCGCCTGTGCGCAGACGATCGGGTTCGAGGCGATCTATTTCCTCGCCCCGGTGGTGGCCGATCCCGAGATCGGACGGGTACTGACCAGTCTCGGTTTCGACCCGCGCTGGGAGGAACGGTATCGTTCCACCTTCTATGCCGTCGATCCGCTGCCGCAGATCGCGATGACGCGGCAATCGGCGTTCCGCTGGAGCCGAGACGTCGACCGCGGCGAGCTGACCGACGCGCAGGCCACCTATCTCGACCTTCTGCCCGAATTCGGCATGGCAGAGGGGTTTGCGGTGCCCTGCTTCGGCCCCTTCGCACGTTGCGGCTTCGTCGGGGTCGGACGGCCAAGGTCCGAAGCGATGTTCTCGCCCGAGAACCGGCTCAAGGTCGAAGTGGGCGCACGCGTGTCGTTCCAGCGCTACGTCCGCCTGGTCGAGCCCTACCCCGGCGCCGATCCGGCATTGTCGCCGCGCGAGATGGAAGTGCTGCGCTGGATCGGCGAAGGCAAGAGCAATTCGGTGATCGCCGAAATCCTCGAAATCTCGCCCTCTTCGGTCGACAGCTACGTCAAGCGCGTGTTCGCCAAGCTCGGCGTGTCGGATCGCACCAGCGCCTCGGTCCGCGCGCTCGCTCTGGGGCTGATCGTATCGGGGGACTACCCGCGCGAGACGCGTTGAGTGTTAGCGCTACCGTGTCGTGCAATTGGGGGACATGCACGGGCCCGCTCGGTCCCCTACGGCAGCGCACAACCACCGAGCCATCGGGTCGCAAAGATATCACGCATATGAGCAATCCCCTGCCGGCGATGCCGGGCGGAGCCGATTCGCCGCCCGATTCCGCCGATCACTTCCCCACCCGCGTGTCGCGCGCGGACTGGGCCTTCAAGCTGCGCCGGATGCGCGACCGGATTTTCGGCAGCGAATTGTTCGGCGAGCCGGTGTGGGACGTGCTGCTGTACGTTGCCGCATCGCAGGAACGCGGCGAGACGGTCACCGTCGGCGGGCTGGCGCAAGGCATCCACCTGCCGCGAGCAACGGTCGCGAGGACGCTGGGTGCGCTGCGGCAGGCGGGCCTGCTCGCGCCCGAAACCGATGCGGACGACCTTACGGCGCCGGTTTCGCTGAGCGACGAAGGCTACGGCAAGCTGCAGGCGGTGCTCGGCTGAACCGGTCGGTTCACCCGGGCGAGGCGCATGTCACGCAGCGCGCCACGCTCGGATCGTGCCGCAGCCGCTGTTCGGCGATTTCCTCGCCGCAGGCGACGCACCAGCCCCATTCGCCCTCCTCTAGACGCGCCAGCGCGGCGGCGATGCGCGCGCGTTCGGCCTTGCGCCGCTTCTCCGCCGCGAGCGCCATCGCCTGCTGCTGCATCGCATCCATCCGGCTCAATCGCCCGACGCTGTCCTGCTGCAGCGTCACCGGCGCGCGGCCCTCGCTGGAGATGCGATCTTCCTCGTCGAGCTGGTCGCGCCGCGCGAGCAACGCATCGCGGGCTTCCTCTTCGGTCATGGCCGCCAGTCGATCGCCCCGCGGCCGTGCTCCTCGAGGAAGGCATTGGTCTTGCTGAACGGCTGCGAGCCGAAGAAACCGCGATGCGCCGACAGCGGGCTCGGATGCGGGCTCCTGAGCACCAGATGGCGGCCGCCCTCGGCGATCTCCGGGATCCGCGCCGCCTTGCCCTGCGCATGGCTGCCCCACAGGATGAAGACGCTGGGCTCCTCGCGCTCGGCCACCGCGCGCGCGCAGGCATCGGTGATCGCGTCCCAGCCGCGCCCGGCATGGCTGCCCGCACGCCCCGCCTCGACGGTCAGCGAATTGTTGAGCAGCAGCACGCCCTGATCGGCCCATTTGGTCAGATCGCCGTGACCCGGCGGCGCGATGCCGCAATCGCTCTCCAGCTCCTTGTAGATATTGACCAGGCTCGGCGGCATCTGCACGCCTTCGGGCACCGCGAAGCACAGCCCCATCGCCTGGCCCGGACCGTGATAGGGATCCTGCCCGAGGATCACCACCTTGACCCGCGCGAGCGGCGTATGCGCGAGCGCGGCGAGCCGGCTGCCGCGCGGCGGGTAGATCGTCTTGCCGGCCTGCTCCTCGGCCACCAGGAAGCCGCCCAGCCGCCGCGCCTCGGGCGTCGCCAGCACCGGATCGAGCACCGGCTTCCAGCTCTCGGGGACCTGTTCGCTCATGCGGCGGAGGATACCGCCCGGCGCACTCGCCCGCCAGCGCCCCTTCCCCTCAATCCCCAATCGGCCTAAAGGCCTGTCCGACATGGCCGTATATTTCCACGAAGAAGACTTGCCCGCAGGCGTGCTCGCCGAAGGCCCCGTTGCCGTCGACACCGAGACCATGGGGCTGATCACCCCGCGCGACCGGCTGTGCATCGTCCAGATCTCCGACGGGAAGGGCGACGAACACCTCGTGCGCTTCGGGGTCGGCAGCGCCTACGACGCGCCCAATCTGAA
Source organism: uncultured Altererythrobacter sp. (assembly GCA_913055875.1). GTDB lineage: Bacteria > Pseudomonadota > Alphaproteobacteria > Sphingomonadales > Sphingomonadaceae > CAJXJY01. The sequence continues at coordinate 267,083 of CAJXJY010000001.1, read as the reverse complement.
GGCGGTGCTGGGCGATCCGGCGCGGCTCAAGCTGTACCATTTCGCGCGCTTCGACCTCGCCGCGATCGAGCACTACCTCGGCGTCACCGCAGCGCCGGTGTTCTGCACCAAGATCGCGAGCAAGCTGACGCGCACCTATACCGACCGGCACGGGCTCAAGAACCTGCTCGACGAACTGCTGAACGAGAGCATTTCCAAGGCGCAGCAATCGAGCGACTGGGGCGCGAGCGACATCAGCGACGCGCAGCGCGACTACGCCGCCAGCGACGTGCGCTTCCTCCACCGGCTGCACGACGTGTTCGTCGAGCGGCTCGCGCGCGAGGGGCGGACCGAAATCGCGCAGGCCTGTTTCGATTTCCTCCCCACCCGCGCGCGGCTCGACCTTGCCGGTTGGGCCGATCACGATATCTTCAGCCACGCGTAACGGAGCCGGGATTAACCAGCCGTCATGGTCATCAAGCGCCGCATCGAAACCAGCGAAGCGAAGGAACTGCGCAGCGCGCGGCAGCATTTTGCCGCGCCCGGCGGCAGCCACGACAAGCTCGTCTCCTTTCTCGGCAAGGCGCTGCCGATGGGTGTCGGGGTCATCGCCGCGCTGATGGTGGTCACCCCGCTGTCCCCTCGCGGAGAAGTCAGCTTCCTGCTCGACCGCAACAAGGTTGCGGTGATCGACGAGCGGCTCAGCGTCGACAATGCGATGTATCGCGGACAGGACAACAAGGGCCGCCCCTTCTCGCTGACCGCCGACGAGGCGGTCCAGCGCTCGAGCCGCGAAGGCGTGGTGCGGATGAGCGACCTCGTCGCGCGCATCCTGCTCGACGACGGCCCTGCGCGGCTCGGTGCCGGGGCCGGCGCCTACGATATCGAAGAGGAAGTGGTGAACGTGATCGGCCCGGTCCGGCTGACCGCGGCGGACGGTTACGACATGATGCTGCGCGACGTCGCGATCAACCTCGAGGACAGGACCGTGACCGGCGAGGGCGGCGTTTCGGGAGCGATCCCGGCAGGCACCTTCTCCGCCGACCGGCTCGAAGCCGACCTGTCCGCGCGAACCCTGACACTCGCCGGCAATGCGCGTCTGCGCATGGTGCCGGGCAAACTGAGGATGCCGCAATGAGCAAGCACTGGAAGCACGCCCCCAAATGGGCGCTCGCCGGGTTCGCCGGGGGTCTGGCCCTGTTCGCAGGTATGCAGGCGGGCGCGCAGGCGATCGCCGGGCACAATTCGAACGCGCCGGTCAGCTATGCCGCCGACCGGATCGAGCTGCAGGACCGGCAGAACCGTGTCATCCTGTTGGGCAATGTCGATATCCAACAGGCCGGGCTGCGGGTGCGATCGGCGCGCACGCTGGTCAATTATACGGACGCCGGATCGCTCGGCATCCAGCGCATCACCGCCACCGGCGGAGTCCAGGTGACGCGCGGCAACGAGGCCGCGAGCGGCGATGTCGCGGTGTATGATTTCAACCGCCGGATCATCACCATGGCGGGCAATGTCCGGCTGCGGCGCGGCGGTGACACGCTCAATGGCGGCAGGCTGGTGATCGATCTGCGCAGCGGGGTCTCCAGCGTCGACGGCCGCGCCTCGGGCTCGTCTGCGGTGACCGGCGAAACCACCGGCTCGGGCGGGCGCGTTTCGGGAACCTTCACCGTACCCGACAATTGACGGGCAATGGGCGGCAGCCGAAAGCGTCGGCCGCTACCGCCAGCAGGGGCGCTTGCAGGGGCACCGGCATCGTGGATTATTCGTGGATTTTCCCTGCCCGGAAAGGGGGCTGCGATCCTCTCGTCCGGAGTGTGGGACCAAAGATATGGCTCCGGACGAGAGGACCGCGGCGGAGGCTCGGGATTGCACTCCACCGGTTTCGTTTGGTAACGAACGCGTGTTATGCCCTCAGGCGGGCATTGCCGAACCGAAGACCATCTCGGAGGGGCGGGCGCTCGTTGCCTGCGAAATCATGAATGGACAATTATCCTAATATTTTCAGCGCGGACAGTCTCAAACGGCGTCTGTAACGTTACACTGCCCTTTATTTATAGAAAACTATCGGGTATAAACGATTTTCAACGGCAAACTGTCCTTATAGTTAATGAATTTTAACGACGTGACAGATAATTATAAAAGGGTCTGACAATGCCGGAAACCATCGCGCGGCGTCCCGATTTCGGGGCGATGCTCGAATCCGAAGTCGAAATCATTCTCGAAGACCCCGCCTTCGAGCGGTCCCCGGTGCAATCGAAACTGCTGCAATATCTCTGCGAGCAGACCATCTCGGGCGAAACCAAGGTGACGCAGTTCGGCATCGCCGTGGACGGCCTGGGCCGCAGCGACGATTACGACCTCAGCAGCGAAAGCTATCCGCGCGTCCAGATTTCGCGCCTGCGCCAGAATCTGGCCGAATATTACAGCCGGATCAAACCCTCCTCGGGCCTGTGCGTGTTCGTCCGGCGGGGCGACTACAAATTGCGGCTGGCGCCGTACGAGAAAGCCTATCCGCCGGGCAGCGCGCGCGATCGAGCGAGCGCCGAGCCCGAACCCGATACCGCGACGCCGGCGGAGCCGGACGCCCCGGCAAGGCCGGCGGCCGTATCGCGCAAGGCGCTCGTCGCGGGGCTCGCGCTGGCGCTTGCGCTGGTCACGATCGCGGCACTGCGGTTCCTGCAGACCGGCCCCGAAGCCAGCGCGGCCGAACTGTCGGGCCCGCCCTCGATCGCGTTGGCTGTGACCGACAGCGTCGGCGCAGCGTCCTCGCAGGACCCGCAATTGCGGGCCGAGCTGGAACGGACCGCGCGCGCACAGATCGCCAGTTCGTTCATCGCCCGCCTGGCATCCGCGGACGATATCGACGGCGAGCCGGCCTATCGCATCAGCGTCGATCTCGGCGTGCACTCGGCCGGCGGCACCGAGGCCAGCGTCGCGCTGACCGATCGCGAGGAACAGCTGCTGTATTCCGACAACGTCTCCTACGCCGGCGACAGGTCGGATTTCCTGCGCCGGGTCGAAGCCGTGTTCACGCACGTCCTCACGCCGAGCGGGGTGGTCGCGCAGGATCTGGTGCGCGGGATGGAATCGCCCGACCAGTCCGATTTCGCCTGCCACCTCCATATCGAAGCGCGCCGGGCGGACGGGATGGCGCCGATGCAACTGCTCGAGCGGTGCCTCGAGCGGTTTCCCGACAGCGACTACCTGCCCTACTGGCAGGCGCGCCAGGCGTTTCTGCTCTACCAGGAACGGATCGCCCGGGGCGAGGTCATCGACCGCTCGGGCGAGGCGTGGGAACTCGTGCGCAGCGCGCTGCTGCAGGATCGCTACAACGCCTATGCCAATACGGTGATGGCGCGGCTCGAATTCGCGCAGGGGCGTTGCGGCACGGCCGAGCAGTTCGGCGCACGCGCGCTGGTGCGCGGCAGCTATTATCCGGCGCTCTATGCAATGTATATCGCCGAGCAGGCGGGTTGCGAAATCCCCGAAGAGAGAGCCGACGACATCCGGCGCGACCTGATCGCCCTGTCGGAAAACAATCCGAGCCCCGACCCGCTCCTGCGGCTTTATCTGATCCTCGCTTCCGAGGCGGTCGGGCTGCGCAACAGCGTGCGCTTCACCTGCGGCACCGCCGCGCTGGAGGAGCAGGAAGGAGCGGTCGGCGACACCGCGCGTCTCGTTTGCAGGTCGGTGGCCGACCCCACCTATTTCCGCGCCAACCGGCGTGCGGTGATGGAGGGCGTCGGCCTGTTCGTGTGGAGCGGGGCGGCGCGCGACAATCTCGAGCGGCAGCTCGAAGGGGGCTAGGAGCGGAGTTTTCCGGCGACCGGGAGTCCGTGTTGCGCGCGGGCCTGACCTCCGTCTGGCTCTTTCGGCACCCGCCCACGCGGTTGTCGTTTTCCGGCGGTGATGCGACCTGTCGCTGCTTGGCAAGTGTCGGACCGCCGGGAGCGGCACCAGCCCACGCCCCCACCCGGCCACCCATAGGATACTATGGTCGGGGTGGCCGGGTGGGGGCGTGGGCTGGTGCCGCAAGCTCATGACGGAGGTCATGAGCGCATCCGACAAAGACTCCGCGTGGGGGCGTGGGATGGAACAGCCCCGGCGGTCCGATGCCTGCAACACAGCGACAGGTCGCATCACCGCCGGAAAACCTTTACCTCCGCGACGCCGCCTTGCGCGCGATCTCGGTCAGGCCCTGCGCGAGCAGCACCTCGCCCGCCTGGCTGTTGGCGAGCAGCGCGCGGTGCAGTTCGGTCAGCCGCGCGACCAGCCGGTCGAGATCGGCGCCGCGCCATTTCTTCAGCTGCGCTTCGAGATCGCGCTCGTCCTTCCAGAAGATCCGCCGCGCGCGCTTCTCCTGCTCGAGCAACTGGCGGATATTGCCGCCGCGGCCCAGTTTCGCCGCCAGCTGCGCGAGTTGTGCCGCGCGGCGCTCGAAGGCGAGCAGCAGGCCGACCGGGTTGAGCGCGAGGTCGCGCATCCGCGCGATCTCTCCGGCGAGCCTGCCGCGCTCGCCCGCCAGCACCGCGTTGACCACCGGCATGAAGCCGTCCTCCTCGGTCGCCGCGCCGATCGCCGCCAGCGCATCGGCACCGGCGGTCTGCGGGGCGTCGGGCGAGGCGTCGAGATAGAGCGCGAGCTTGGTCACTTCCGACTGCGCCAGCCGTACGTCGAGCCCGGCCCCGCGCGCGATCCGCTCGGCGATGTCGCCGTTCATCCGCAGCCCGGCCGCATCGGCCATGCCCCGCACCGCCCGGGTCACGTCGCGCAGATCGGGCGGCCAGAACATCGCCACCAGCGCGTCGTCGCGCTTGTCGAGCAGCTTGGCGGTGCGCGACTTGTCGGTCGCCGAGGTCGCGACCACGATCACCGGGCACGCATCCTCGGTGCCGAGCAAATGGTTGCCGATCGCATCGAGCGCTTCGTCGCCCGCGGCGCGCACGAAAATGTGCCGCGCATCGCCGAACAGTGATCCCGAGCGCGCCTCGTCGCCGAGCATCACCGGATCCTTGCGCAGCCGTGCGCCCGACATCTCGACCCGGTCGCCGGGCTCGTCGAGCATCGACACTAGCGATTCGGCGGCGGCGGAAGCGCCCGCTTCGTCGGGGCCGCAGAAGAAGAACACCCGGCACTGTTTCGCCGCCCGCCGCGCGGTGCTGGCGAAATCGCGCTGGGTCGCCTTCACGACTGGCGGCGCAGCGTCAGCGAGACCTGCACCACGATCCGCTCGGCCACTTCGCGCGCGAGGTTTTCGAGCGCGGTCTGCTCGGCGGCGATGGTGGCGTATTCGCTCGAGACGACGTCGATCCCCGCATCCGAGCCCGCGGTGGCGTCGAGCAGTACGCTGCCGTCGGCCATGTCGACCAGCTGGTAGCGCGCGCGCAATATCCGGCGATGGCGCCCGATCGTGTCGTCGCTCAGCACGGCGAGCCCTTCGAGCTGGTCGTCGAGCCGCACGTCGAGACGGTAGCGCGGAGAGGCTTGCCCGGCGGCACCGAAACGGTCGGTCAGCGCGTTGCGCACCAGCCAGCCCGCGCGCCCCTCGATCGGCGGGACGTCGACCGCCGCCAGCCCCTGCGCCACCGCGCCGCTGCTGCCGCCCGCATACATCGGCTGCAAGCCGCAGCCCGCCAGCGGCAGGGCCGCCGCAAGCGGAACCAGCAGGCGGATCAGGATGCGGTGTGCGGCGGCCATCGGGGAGCGGCCCCGATCAGCCGGACACCGCCTGGCGGCGCAGGTCGCGGGCCTTGGTCAGAATGATGTCTTCGAGCTTCTGCACCGTGGCGGCCTGTACCGGCGCGTCGACCCAGCCGCCGCCCTGCGCGACCTGCCGGCTGGCGGCGACCCGCAGCGCGTCGGCACGCAGGTCCTGGTCGAGGATCGAGACGGTCAGCTTGACCCGTTCGCCCGGATTGGTCGGATTGGCGTACCAGTCGGTCACGATCACCCCGCCCGCGCTGTCGGCCTGCAGCAGCGGCGCGAAGCTGACCGTTTCGAGCGCCGCGCGCCAGAGGTAGGAATTGACCCCGATGGTGGTGACCTGGCTCGCCGCGAGGTCCGCCTGCGGCCGGTCGCGACCGCCGCATGCAGCCAGCGATGCAAGCGAGGCGGCGACCAGCGCGGCCTGGGCGATACGGCGGGGCATGGAATGGGTGGCGATCATGGCTCTCGTGATTTCCTTCAACTGCTGGCCAGCCTCTATCGCCTGCAAGCACGGGCGGCAAGCGTCGGCGCCGGGGAATGTCGGAGCGGGTTTAACCCCGATTCGCGGTGAATGCGCGCTTAATCTCGTGCCGGTTGTGTGCGCGATGCAACACTCGCCTGCTATCCGCCTGCGCGGGCTGTGGAAAAGCTGGCCAAGTGTCTGTCATGATTCTATCAATTATCCAGGCCAATAGGGGATTCGGCCGCACCGGAGATACGACTCCGGGCGGGAACCGCAACCGGTCAGCCGGCGTTCAGGGCAGGGTTGCCTTGAGTATCGGTCGGAGGATGAAAGACAGGGCTATCGTTATGGCACGTGCGCACGGAAAGACAGGGCTCGGCGGTTTCGCCCCGGCGCTGCTCGCCGTGGCCGCGGTCGGCGTGCCCGGCACGGGGCTGGCGCTGGCCGGTCTCGACGCGCCGATTCCGACCATCGACGGCACCGAACTCGCCCCCTTCACCCCCGCCAGTGTCGATCCCGAGCTCGCGCGCCGCGTGCAGAGCCGGATCGCCGCGCGCGGCAAGGCGCTGCGCTTCACTCCCGCCGGGTCGGAAGAAGGCCGCAACACGATCACCGTCGCGGTGCGCGTCGACGACGAGACCGCGCGCGCCATCTCGGTCGGCACCGCGCTCGCCGCCGCGCGAGGCGAACCGGGCCGGAGCGACAACGTCCTCGCCGCGACGCGCTACAATCTCGGCGTGGCGCGCGGCTATCAGAGCTTCGCCAAGCCGCAGCAGGCGGCTTCGGCCGGCTTGCGCGACGGCACGGTGCGCGACATCGCCATGCCCGATCTGGCCGAATTCAAGCCCGCCGAGGGAACCAGGGACGAGCCGAGCCGGTTCCAGCCGCGCATCGCACTCGAAAACGAAGGCACGAAGGGCCGCGCGCGCGGCACGCTCGAGGGCCTCGGCGAACAGACCGTCGATCTCGGCGGCTCCTACCGCGTCAGCCGCAATCTCGACGTCACCGCGGGCGTGCGCCTGTCGCAGGACCGCGACCGGCTCGCGCCGCTCGCCGACGGGGCGGAGGACAACCAGGCGGTCTATGTCGGGACGCAGTTCCGGTTCTAGTTTTTTGTCGGCCTACCGCTTCGCTACTTGAGGCCGGAATAGCCAACATGTCCCGATAACCCCGCTGCGGCGGGGTTTTTCTTTGCCTGTCCGGGAGGCTCGCCTAAGGAGGTGACGCTACGGCACGCACAAGAACGGCAATAATCGAGAGGATACCCATGGCACGCGTCGCAATCGTTACCGGCGGCACCCGCGGCATCGGCCGCGCGATCTGCGAGAGGCTCAAGGCGGACGGCTTCACCGTCGTCGCCAATTACGGCGGCAATGACGAGAAGGCGAAGCAGTTCTCCGCCGAGACCGGCATCGCGGTCCGCAAATGGGATGTCGGCGACCACCAGGCCTGCCTCGACGGCTGCGCGAAAGTGACCGAGGAAGTCGGCCCGGTCGAAGTGGTGGTCAACAATGCCGGCATCACCCGCGACGGCACGCTGCACAAGATGAGCTTCGACGACTGGAACGAGGTGATGCGGATCAATCTCGGCGGCTGCTTCAACATGGCCAAGGCGTGCTTTCCCGGCATGCGCGAGCGCGGCTGGGGCCGGATCGTCAATATCGGCAGCATCAACGGGCAGGCGGGGCAATACGGCCAGGTCAACTACGCCGCGGCCAAGTCGGGCATTCACGGCTTTACCAAGGCGCTGGCGCAGGAGGGCGCGCGCGTCGGCGTGACGGTCAACGCGATCGCGCCGGGCTATATCGACACCGACATGGTCGCCGCGGTGCCCGAGCCGGTGCTCGAGAAGATCGTCGCCAAGATCCCCGTAGGCCGGCTCGGCCAGGCCGAGGAAATCGCGCGCGGGGTGAGCTTCCTGTGCAGCGAGGATGCGGGCTTCGTCACCGGCTCGACCATGAGCATCAATGGCGGGCAGCATATGTATTGAACGGGGGGGGGCGGAAAAGGAAGCCGGACGGCTTCACGAGAGGGCGAGGATCGCCTCCGCGACGCGGTCGGGTGCCTGGTGCAGCAGCAATTGGCCGCGACCGGGCAGGACCTCGACCCGGACATTGTCGACCTCGTCGGCGAGCGCCGCCGCCGCCTCCGGCCGATAGACCGGATCCTCCCCACCCCACAGAATGGCAAGAGGCGCGCGCATCGCTTCCAGATCCCGGCGCCACGAGCAGGTGATCAGCTGGAGGTCGCGCACGAACGCGGTATGGCCCTGCGCGTGGAGCATCCGCGCCGACGAATTGAGCAGCGCGACCGTATCGTTGTCCGACAGCGTCGCGATATCGGGTTCGCAGTTGGAAAACATCCGGCGAAGCATGAAGACGATGCCGCGCTGCTTCACGATCCGGGCACCGGCACGAACCGCCAGATCCACCGCACCGGGCGAATGACGTAGCAGCGACAGCATGACGCGCTGGTTCTTGGGCAATGCCTTCAACTGCCCGGGCCGGTCGAGCGGATGGCACCCTCCGATGCCTAGCGCCGCGGTTACCCGGCCCGGATTGTCGGCCGCGAAGCGCACGATCGGGATGATCCCGGTAACCAGTCCGACCATCGGGCAGCGCGCGATCTTCAGGTGGTCGAGGAGCGCACGGATGACGCGCGAACCCGCTTCCGCCGTATCCGTCGCATCGTCGGGGTCGCTGTGGCCGAAACCGGGGCGGCAGACGGTCCACATGCGGATCCCGGCCTGCTCCAGCGCCCGCTGCACGCCTTGCGGCATGACATAGCCTGTCACCGACCCGTGCATCACCAGCATGGGCCGGCCGTCTTTCGCTCCCATCCAGCTATAGGCGACCTTGCGCCCGGCGGGATCGGTGAAGATGCGTTCCCTGAATAGCGGGTCCTGCCACGTGCCGGTGTCGGCGATCTTGCCCTGTTCGGCGCGCGCGCACAGCATCGCCAGCAGACGGATGAGATCGACCTGGTTGCCGGTTTCCGTCTTGGAAAAGATGGTGCGCAACTGGGTCCGCACGGTCAGCACCGTCACCCCGCGGCGCTTCGCGACGGCACCGGTATCGCCTTCCTCGAACAGCGCCCGGGCCACGCCGATCTCGGCCCCGGTCAGGCCGAACGCTTCCGCCAGCAGCGCTTCCACCGGCTCGCCCCAGACGAGATCGAGCGCGCGCACCGCGATCATCGCGCCGCGCCCCTCGTCGCCTTCGATGACCGAAACCTCGGCCAGCCGCGGGCGATCTTCGCTGCTGGCGAGCTTGACGACCGCATGGGCGCGGTTGCCGATGCCGCTCGCGCTCCGGCGGACGGCGTCGTATTCGGCGCGCGATGCGGGATCGAGCCACGCAAGCGTGCTGGTCGCCCCCTGGCGGACACCGAGAACGCGTTCGCCGGAAGCGTTCGCCGCGGCGACCACGTCGGTGGGCGAGAGGACCATTGCCGGTGACGAAGCCGACATCAGCGCGCGCGAGACCGGATCCTCGGGCTCGGGCTCGTGCACCCGGGCGAACAGCGCCCGGACGTTGTTGAAATGATCCATCAGCGCCGGGGTCTCGACCCGGTCGACGAACCCTTCTTCGAGTTCGTCGAGCCGGCGATGCCAGGCGGCGACGAGATCGTCGAAGGCGTCGGCATCGCTGATGCAGCGATAGCTTGCCTCGATGATATTCAGATCGTCGGGCAGTAATGGTTCGCGATCGCCCATCGCTCCTTCCCGGTTGAAAACCCTCGCTGTTTCGGACCGGGCATACGCCATCTGGCGTATGACGTCACCTCCGCCGCCCTGCACAGTGCACGCGCCAACCGAATCACGGCGACCGGCGGCTCTCCGCCGCGCCGACCGACAAGAGGAACGTCTTATGAGGCCGATCAACCCCCTGCTGCGCCGCACTGCCTTCGCCGTGCTGTCGGCGTCCGTCTCGACTGCGGCGCTGGCCCAGTCCGCCGAGCCGTGGGAAGGAACCTTCGAAACCAATTTCGGCGAAGTGCGGCTGGTCCAGGATGGCGACCGCGTCTACGGCGACTACGATCCCGACAGCAACGCGAGCGACGGCGCCTATATCGAAGCGCGTGTCTCGGAAGACGGTCGCGTGCTGCGCGGCACCTACCAGAAAATCAACAACCGCACCGATAACGGCATGATCGAATTCGCCCTGACCGGAGACGGGTTCACCGGCGACTGGCAATACACCCACCGCACGCGCGAACCCGACTGGGAACGTGCGACGTGGAACGGCGTGCTGGTTTCGCCGGCCACCCCGCGTCTGCGCCATGCGGTGGGCCGCGAGCATTACTACAACGATTCCTATTTCCGCACCGTCAGCCGGCTGCGCAACTGGTCGTTCTTCGGCCGGCCGGTCGACGTAAACGCCACCGTGCTGTGGCAGGACCGTGCCGAGGCGCGCCGGCCATATCCGATCGAGCACGGCGATGCGTCGGGTCAGCCGGCAGGCATCTGGGCCGGAACATGGACCACCAATCATGGCGCGGTGAAAATCGTCCAGGACGGCCGGCGCGTCTACGGCGAATACGGCAATCGCGGCGTGATCGAAGGCCGCACGATCGGCAATGGCGATATCGTCCGCGGCACGTGGCAGCACGTACGCGACGACGACGACAACGGCTTCTTCGAGTTCCGGATGGACGATGGCGGGTTCGTCGGCGGATGGACCTATCGCCGCGACGGCCTCGCGAGCGCCGGGCAGAACAATTGGCGCGGACGGCTGGACGACCGTTCGACACCCCGGCTCGACCTGGCATCGGAAAACCGCGTGAACGCGGCGCGCTGGATCGCCGGGACCACCCGCACCGAACGCCAGTGGCTGTCTCCGGGCGGCGCAGTCCTGGTGCCCGAGACCGTGGCGCGAACCACCGTCCCCCCGCTCGGGCGTCCCGAGATCGCCAACCGCTTCCCCGGCGAAATGCACGCGCCGGGCGACGATGGCGGGGAAGAGGCCTTTCCCGGCGAGATGCATGCGCCCGATGGCGATGGCGGGGAACAGGCGTTCCCGGGAGAGATGCACGCGCCGGCGGGTGGCGACAGCGACGGTTCCGCCACGAGGGAAACCCGCCAGCAGGCGGTGGAGAGTGGCTCGCAGGACCGCGATGCCTCGGTCGGACAGCGCTATGCGCATATTCCGGCGCTGGCGGACTGGGAAGGGTCGTCCCCGCCCCGTTACGTCGATTTCGGCCTCGGTCGAATGTACCTCGAAAATTCGTCCGGCTTTCGCGAGGTGCGGGAAGGGGGAATCTTCGGAACCGTCGAACTGCAGGTGCTGTGCGAGACGGCGCGCGGAGTCGTCAAGATGCCGGTGTTCGGGAATCGTTCGCCGGTGGTCTTCCGGCGCAGCACCGACAAGGAACGCCTTGCCTCCGTGTATGGCGAAAAGCGGCGGTTCGTACTCGACCAGCAATGCCTGGCGGACCGCGACGCGCATATCGTCTTCCAGCTGAAGACCGATCTCGAACTCGAACGCGTGGGGCGAAACATCGATTTCGGGTTCGAAGCCAAGCGCCTCGACATGCGCTTGCTCGGTTTGAACCACTTGGCCGATCCGCAGCTCGATTATATCTACAACCAGCAAGACGGCCCGAACAGCTGGAACCTCGGCTTCGGGGTGAGTGAGCGCTACAACCCCGCGTCGCGCCGAATTCGGGCTGAAGGCAGCATTGTACTCGTTCCGTAAGCGGTTCACGCACGGCGAATTGCAGCGGCCTGGGTTGGTGCCTCGTTGTTGCCTTGGGGCAGACGAGGCAACTCCCCGGCAACGTTCCGCCGCGGCCTGCCGTCCATCCGCCCTGCGCCGGACCGGTCGGTGCGGCTTGCTGCCGAAAACCGGGCTCCGCGCCGGCCGAAAAACCGTTTTCCTACACGCGCTTCGCCCGCTATTCTCCGATTCGCTCTTTCACACCGTGAAGCTCTGCCCGCTCGAAAAGCCCCGCCTGCCCGCGGGGCTTTCGCGCATTTCGGCTATCCCTTTGGCAAAGTTTATTGGCCCTCCCACAGGATGTACCTTATCAACTTGCACCCTATGCAACAGCCGCCCTACCACCCGCCGGTCAAGCGCTCGGTCGAGATCGCCGGGCACAAGACCTCGATCAGCCTCGAACCGCTGTTCTGGGATATGCTGCGCGCCGCGGCGGAGGCCGAAGGCGTCCCGCTCAACGCGCTGGTGGCGCGGATCGACGAGGAGCGGATCCGGGCCGATACGCCGCCCGGGCTCGCCGGGGCTATCCGCATCTGGCTCGTCGCGAACGGCCGGGCAAACGAACGGGGCGGCAGGATCGCTCCCGCCGCCCCGGCCGATCGCTAGAGGTGCGTATCAGTAATTCGCCGGCGGGTCGCTCGCCGGGAAGCTTTCGTCGCTTTCCTCGTCGGCCTGCGTCCACTCGCGCGTCGGTTTGTCGCGCATGGTCGTCGGACCCGCGTCGCGTACCGAGGCATCGCCCTGGTTGTCGGCGAAGGCCGCCTTCGAATGGTTCTTCTCGTAATATTTGTACCCGGCGTAACCGATCGCACCGAGCGCTGCGAGCTTGAGTAGCATGGTTGGAACTCCTTTCTTGCCGATCCGAACGTGCGGCAGCAGGGAAAGGTCCTGAACTCGCGCTTCAGTCGTCGCCGACCCGTTCGATATCCGCGCCGACCAGCTGCAGCTTCTCCTCGAGCCGCTCGTAGCCGCGGTCGAGGTGGTAGATGCGCCGCACCTGCGTCTCGCCCTCGGCCGCGAGCGCAGCGATCACCAAGCTCATCGAGGCGCGCAGGTCGGTCGCCATCACCTCGGCGCCGGTCAGCCTGCCGACACCCTTGACGATGGCGGTGCGGCCCTCGGTCTCGATATCGGCGCCCATCCGGTTCAGTTCGGGCACGTGCATGTAGCGGTTCTCGAAGATCGTCTCCTTGAGCACGCTGGTGCCTTCGGCCCTGCACAAGAGGCTCATCAGTTGCGCCTGCATGTCGGTGGCGAGGCCCGGATAGGGCGCGGTCGACAGGTTGACCGGCTTGAGCGGGCCGTCGGCGCGGACGTCGATGCCGTGCTTGTCGCTCTCGACCTCGACGCCGATATTGCGCAGCGCGTGGAGCGTCGCCTGCATTTCCTCCGCGCAGGCCCCCTCGAGCCGCACTTCGCCACCGGTGATCGCCGCGGCGCAGGCATAGGACCCCGCTTCAATCCGGTCGGCCATCACCTTGTAGGTCGCGCCGTTGAGCGTCTTCACCCCGTGAATGGTCAGGTCCGACGTGCCGATCCCCTCGATCTCGGCCCCCATCGCGACCAGCAGGTTGCACAGGTCGACGATCTCGGGCTCGCGCGCCGCGTTGAACAGCCGGCTGGTGCCGTTGGCGAGCACCGCCGCCATCACCGCGTTCTCTGTCGCACCGACCGAGACCACCGGGAAATCGAAATCGCCGCCGGGGAGCCCACCGTCGGGCGCGCTCGCCTTGACGTAGCCCTGCGCCAGCTCGATCTCCGCACCAAACGCTTCGAGCGCCTTCAGGTGCAGGTCGATCGGCCGGTTGCCGATCGCGCAGCCGCCGGGCAGCGACACGGTTGCCTCGCCGGTGCGGCCGAGCAGCGGGCCGAGCACGAGGATCGAAGCGCGCATCTTGCGCACGAGGTCGTAGGGCGCGACCGAGGAGGTGATCCGCATCGCCTCCAGCGTGACCACGCGGCCGAAGTCCTCCGGCCGCTTGCCGGGGATCGTGTGACTGACGCCGAACTGCGTCATCAGGTGCTGGAACCCGTCGATATCGGCCAGCCGCGGCAGGTTGCGCAGCGTCACCGGCTCTTCGGTCAGCAGCGCGCAGGGGATCAGCGTGAGCGCGGAATTCTTCGCGCCGGAGATGGGAATGGTGCCCGACAGCCGGTTGCCGCCGCGGATGATCAGCTTGTCCATGCCACGCCCTTACCCCATTCGCTTGCCTAGACAAGTCGCGCGCCGTAACGCGGCGGCCATGAGCGACCAGAAACCGATCCGCAAAGCCGTCTTCCCCGTCGCCGGGCTCGGCACGCGCTTCCTCCCCGCGACCAAGGCGATCCCCAAGGAATTGCTGCCGATCGTCGACCGCCCGCTGATCCAGTACGCGGTCGACGAAGCGCGCGAGGCGGGGATCGAGCAGATGATCTTCGTCACCGGGCGCGGCAAGACCGCGATCGTCGAGCATTTCGACGTCGCCTACGAGCTCGAATCGACCATGAGCGAGCGCGGCAAGGACATGGGCGTGCTCGATTCGAGCCGCTTCACGCCGGGCGACATCATCACCGTGCGCCAGCAGGTGCCGCAGGGCCTCGGCCACGCGATCTGGTGCGCACGTGCGATCGTCGGCGACGAGCCGTTTGCGATCTTCCTTCCCGACGAGCTGATGATCGGGCGCCAGGGCGGAACCGGCTGCATGAAGCAGATGGTCGATGCCTACGAACAGGTTGGCGGCAACCTCATCTCGGTGCTCGAAGTGCCGCACGAGGAGGTGTCGAGCTACGGCGTGATCGCTCCGGGCGAGAGCTCGGGGGCGCTGACCGAGGTGAAGGGGTTGGTCGAGAAGCCGCCGGTCGATGAGGCGCCTTCAAACAAGATCATCTCGGGGCGCTACATCCTGCAACCCGAGGTGATGCGCACGCTCGAAACGCAGGGCAAGGGTGCGGGCGGCGAAATCCAGCTGACCGATGCGATGGCGCGGATGATCGGGACGCAGCCGTTCCACGCAGTGACTTTCGACGGACGGCGGTTCGACTGCGGCAGCAAGACCGGCTTCGTCGAGGCGACGCTCGCACTGGCGCTCGAACGCGAGGACATGGGTGCCGAAGTGCGCGCCATCGCCGCGAGACTGCTGGGATGAGCCCCGCGTGCCGCGCGCTGCCGGCGTTCCTCGCGGCGCTGGCGATGGCGGGATGCCGCGCGAGCGAGACCGTCACCGACGATAGCGAACCGCCGCCGCTGGCGGTGCAGGAAGGTCGCCAGGCGGCCGACGAGGCGAAACCCGGCGAGTGCAGCTTCGGCGGCTGGGTAAGGGACGAGGACCCGGCGGGCACGAACCTGCGCGCCGGGCCGGGCACGCAATTCGAAGTGGTCGCAGTGCTGCCGCGCTACAAGGACGATGTCGGCGGGCTGGCCGGCATCGAGGCGCCCGATTTCGATATCGTCGAGGCGCGCGACGGCTGGTTCCGCCTCGCCAACGTCCAGTACCTGCCGCTCGATGCCGCGCAGCCGTCGGATCGCAAGAGCTATCCGGACGGCTGGATCCACGGAAGCAAGGTCGATTTCGCGCTGCAGACCGAATTCGCGTTCGCACGCCCCGATTCCGCCTCGCCGGTGGTCGCGAGCGGCTGGTACGAGGACGATGTCCACTACCAGATGCCGCATCGCAGCCCGAGCGATTGCCGCGGCGAGTGGGTAAAGCTCGAAGTCGCCGGGCACGACGGCCGCTGGCGCAGCGGCTGGGCGCGCGGCGTGTGCCACATCTACGAAACGAGCTGCGACGGGGTCAGCGGCGACGGCGAGCAGCCGGGCCGGCTGCTGCCCCGCTACGACTGACCCCGTTCGGGCCTAGTCGGCAGATGGCTCGGCGTCGTCGGCGCCTCCGCTATCTCCGTCCGACTTCTCCAACGCCTTGGCGCTCTTGCGCTGTCCGGAGGCCAACGCATCCGCATCGGCAGGAGCCGCGTCGGCGTCGAAATCGACATCCGCCGTTTCGGCCGCCGGGCCCTTGACGAGACCCGAAAGGTTCGAGCCGTCGAGCCCGAGTTCTTTCATCAGTCCGTCGAGCACCGGCGCCTGCGCGCGGTAGGCGAGCGCAGCGCTGACCGCGTCGGTGGCGAGATTGCCGCTCCCGCCGCCGTGCTTGGCCGTTCCACCCTTGCCCGAGCCGCCATTGGTAAGCCCGTCGACCTGGACGATCTTGATCGAATCGATCGCTTCCATCGGCTTGGCGCTTTCGCGGATGACCTCGGGCAGCACCTTGAGCAGCGCCATCTTGGTCTGCAGGCTGATCTGGTCCATCGACAGGATGTTCGCCGCCTCGTTGATCGCGCGCTGGCCGGCCGCTTCGACTTCGAAGCGGACCCGCGCGGCTTCGGCGCGGAGCTTCTCGGCTTCGGCCTCGCCCTCCGCCTCGCGGCGGATCGCTTCGGCGCGGTTGGCGGCGGCGTCGCGTTCGGCCTCGGCCTCGACCTTGACTTGGATCGCCTCGCGCTCGGCCTGCTTGGCCGCCTCGATCAGCTCGATCTTCTTCTGCCGTTCGGCGACCTCGCTCTCGCGCGAAGTCACGACCTGTTCCTCGGCGGCGACAGCCTTGGCGCGGGCCTCGTCGGCCTCGGCGCGGGCCTGGCTTTCCTCGCGGCTCTTGTTCTGCACCGCGATCTGCTGCTCCTGGCGGGCGATTTCGAGCGCGCGGACCTGGTCGATCCGGGCTTCCTCGACCTGCCGGTCGGCTTCGATCTGCTGGCTGTCGACCTCGCGCTTGGCCTCGATCCGCGCGCCCTCGGCCTCGCGGTTGCGTTCGGCCTGTTCGCGCGCGATTTCGGACGATTGCTTGGCGCGGCGCACCTCGACCTCGCGCTCCTGTTCGAGCCGGGCATATTCGTTGTCGCGGCTGATTTCGAACGAACGCTGGTCGGCTTCGAGATTCTTGGTCTCCATCTGCACCCGCGTGTCCTGCTCGATATCGTTGCGCAGCTTCTTGCGCGCCTCGATCTGCTCGGTCAGCTTGGTCAAGCCTTCGGCGTCGAACGCGTTGTTGGCGTTGAAATGCTCGATCGAGGTCTGGTCGAGCCCGGTCAGCGAGACCGATTCGAGTTCGAGCCCGTTCATCGCGAGGTCGTTGGACGACACCTGCTGCACCTTCTGGACGAATTCGGCACGCTGCTCGTGCAGCTCGTTCATCGTCATCCCCGCCGCGACCGAACGCAGCGCATCGACGAACTTGCCTTCGACGAGATCCTTGAGCGCTTCGGGAATCATCGTGCGCTGGCCGAGCGTCTGCGCGGCCATGGCAATCGCATCGCTGTCGGGCCGCACGCGGACGTAGAATTCCGCCTTCACGTCGATCCGCAACCGGTCGAGCGTGATCAGCGCCTCGGCATCGCGGCGGATGACGCTCAGCACCAGCGTGTTCATGTTGACTGGCATGGTCTCGTGCAGCACCGGGAACACCATCGCGCCGCCGTTCATGACCACCTTCTCGCCGCCGAAGCCGGTGCGCACGAAAGCGATCTCCTTGGTGGCGCGGCGGTAGAGCCGTGTCAGCATGAAGCCGATGATGAGAAAGAGGAGAAAGCCTCCTCCACCGAAAATTGCGATGCTCGTCAGATTGCCCATTGCTTCTCCTTGGTTGCGGGACGGTGGTTAAACGGTGGGCGACAACCGGCGCTCGGCGAGCGCGGTCGCGTAGAAGGTAGTGCCGTCGCGGCGGACGAGCAGGATCTCGTCGCCGGCGTGGATTTCGGACGAGCGCTCGTGCGGCTCGACCATCACGTAATGCGCGTGGCCATGCACGTCGCGCACCCGCGCGCGCGCGGGCGAGCCTTCGCGGGCGATACCGTCGGTGATCGTCGCGCGGCGGCCGACCAGCGTGTCGGTGCTGACCGCGGTTGTTTCGTCGCGCGGCAGGATCGCGCCGAGCGGGCGCGCCAGCACCGCGGTGACCGGCAGCGTCGCGCCGGCAGACAGCGCGGCGGCGAGCCAGCGGTAGAGCGGGGCGCCGGTAAAGCTTTCGCCGAGCGCCTGGATGCTCACGCCGATCCCGGCGAACAGCAGCAGGAACAGCGCCAGCCACACCGCCAGCGGCACCCGGCCGAGGCCGAGCAGCGTGAAGAAACCGTCTAGCGCGCCGCCCTGGATCGCCGCATCGCCATCGACGTCGGCGTCGAAATCCGCATCGAAATCCGCGTCGGAATCACCCAAGATGTCCCCGAGCCCGACCATCTGCGCGACCGCCATCAGCGCCATCAGCACCAGCGCCGCGGCAAACGGCATGTTGTGCGGTGCTAACAGGTCCATGGGCAGTCTCCAGCGGGTGCGCCGAACGTGTCGGTCACCTTGAAAACATTAACTTTTTCCATATTGTTCATGTAGCAGAAAGACGGTCGAAAATCCACAAAAATCGGTCAGGTGCTTGCCGAATTCCGTAACAATCGAACCGAAGTGCGAATCAATCTACTGCAGCGTCAGGCCGCCATCGACCACGATCGTCTGGCCCAGCACGTAGGAGGACAGCGGCGAGGCGAGAAACAGCGCCGCGCCCGCCATTTCTTCGGGCATTCCCATCCGCCCGAGAGGGATTTTCGCCAAGGCGCCGGCGAGCCGATCGGGATGGTCTGTAGTCGCTTTGGTCATCTTCGTCGCGACGAAGCCGGGCGCGATGCCGTTGACGCGGATGCCGTCGCGCGCCCAGGCCGAACCCAGCGTGCGCACCAGCGCGACCGCGCCGGCTTTCGAGGCAGCATAGGCCGGGTTGCCGATGGTCGCGTGATAGGCGGCGGTCGAACTGACCACGATCAGCGTGCCCTTCGCCGCCGCCAGCGCGTCGTGGAACCTGCGCGCGCAATCCATCACCGAATTGAGATTGACGTCCATCACGTGCTGCCAACCCTCGCGCGCGAATTCGCCGCGCTTGTAGAGCACCGCCCCCTGGCAGGTGACGAGGATATCGAGGCTTTCGAAACCGGGTGCGGCGTCGATGGCAGCGGGATCGGAGACATCGACCCGTTCGTAGGCGAGCCCCGCGAGGTCGGAGCCGTCTTCTGCGGCATAGTGCCCGGCCGAGGGACGGGTACCCCAGACCGTCACCGCGGCGCCGCGGGCGCGGAAGGCCTGCGCGATGCCGTTGCCGATGCCGCTCGATCCGCCGACGACGAGCGCGGTCCTACCCGAGAGGTCGAGTGGATCGCTCATGCCGCGGCGAAACGCAGCGGCAGCGTCTTGAGCCCGCCGACGAAGGTCGACTTGGCGCGCCTGGGTTCGCCCGCGAGCTCGACCGTTTCGATGCGGTCGAGCAGCGTTTCGAACAGGATACGCATTTCGAGCCGCGCGAGATGCAGGCCGAGGCACTGGTGTGCCCCCGCGCCGAACGCGAGATGGCGGTTGGGCGAGCGCGCGGCATCGAATTTGCGCGGGTTGTCGAACTGCGCCGGGTCGTGATTGGCGGCGACGTAATTGATCATCAGCCAGTCTCCCTCGGCGATTCGCTGCCCGCCGACTTCGGTATCCTGTGCCGCGGTGCGCATGAAATGCTGCACCGGGCTGGTCCAGCGAATCGCTTCCTCGACGATGCCGGGCAGCAGCGAAAGGTCCGCCCTGACCCGCGCCCACTGCTCCGGATCGCGCGCCAGCGCCAGCATCGCGCCCGCAGTGCTGGCCGACGTGGTGTCGTGCCCTGCGGCGGCGACGATGATGTAATAGCCCATCATGTCGCGATCGTTGAGCGGTTCGCCATCGACCGTGGCGTTGGCGATGGTGCTTGCCACGTCGTCGGTCGGATGGGCCCGCTTTTCCGCCGTCAGGCCGGCGAAATAGGCTTCGAAATCCTTCACCGCGCCCGCCACCAGCTGGGTAATCTGCTCGGTGGTGAGTTCCTTCATGCCCGACTGGTTCAAATCCTCGTCCTGCCCGCCGAACATCTGCTGCGTCAGCATCAGCATGCGCGGCTCGTCCTCCTCGGGAACGCCGAGGATCTGCATCACGACGTGGAGCGGATAGGGCTGTGAGACGAGCTTGCAGAAGTCGGCTTCCTCCCCGGCGGCCAGCAGCCGGTCGACCGTCTCGCTCGCGATTCCGCGAATCTCGTCCTCGATCCCGCGCAGGTTCTTGGGCATGAACCATTCCTGCGTCAGTCTGCGGTATTTCATGTGGATCGGCGCATCGAAGGTGACGAGGCTGGCGACCATGTGCGGGCTGCCACCGGTCAGGTTCTCCGCGAATTCGATCCCCTCGGTCAGCGAAAACACCACCGTCTGCGGATTGTTGAGGAACGTGGCGTTGTCCTTCGAGATGCGCATCGCATCGTCGTAGCGCGTGACGAGCCAGAAGGGCGAGTGCAGATCGTCCGGCCCCTCGACCCACGCGACCGGATTCTCTTTGCGCAGCCGGTCGAAGATATCGAGCAGCGGATCCCAGTCCGCGTAGCTCTGCGGGTCGATCACCGCGCGGGCAGTGGCGGGGTCGACCGCCGTTCTGGTCTCCATCATCACACGGTCTCCGCGGCCTGCGCCGCATATTCGTCGCGCAATTCGCGCTTGTAGAGCTTGCCGTTCGCCTCGCGCGGCAGCTCGGGGCGGAAATCGAACAGCCTGGGCAGCTTGATCCGCGCGAGTTGCGGCGCGAGGTAGTCGCGCAATTCCTGCTCGAGCGCCTCTCCCGCCTCGGCCATATCGACCGGCTGCACCACCGCGACCACCTTCTCGCCGAGATCGGGATCGGGCGCGCCGATTACCGCCGCGTCCATCACCTTGTCGTGGCTGACGAGGAGGTTCTCGACCTCCTGCGGGTAGATATTGACCCCGCCCGAAATGATCATGTGGCTCTTGCGATCGGTCAGGAACAGGAACCCGTCCGCATCGACATGGCCGATATCGCCGATCGTCATCCAGCCCTTCGGATGCATCGATTCGGCGGTCTTTTCGGGATCGTTGTGATAGGTCGGCAGCAGGTCGTTTTCGAAATAGATCAGCCCGTCCTCGCCCGCCGGCAGCTCCTCGCCGTCGGGCCCGCAGATATGCAGCGTGCCGTAGATCGCCTTGCCGACCGTGCCGGGCCGTTCGAGCCATTCGGGCGCGCGCACCATGGTCATGCCGATCCCTTCGGAGCCGGCATAGTATTCGTTCACGATCGGCCCCCACCATTCGATCATTGCCTGCTTGATCGGGACCGGACAGGGCGCGGCGGCGTGGAGCGCCCGCTGGTGGCTCGACAGGTCGTATCCGCTGCGCGCGCCCTCTTCGAGCTTGAGCATGCGCACGAAATGGGTCGGTACCCACTGGCTGTCGGTGACGCCGTATTTCTCGATCGCGGCGAGCGCGGTTTCGGGCTCGAACTTCTCCATCATCACCACCGTCCCGCCGAGCCTGTGGGCGGTCGAGGACCAGCCGATCGGTGCGGCGTGATAGAGCGGCGCGGGCGAGAGATAGACCATCGAGCCGTCGGTCGGCATCCCCGCCCCCATCACCGCGAGGCCCATCAGCGGAACGCTCGCCTGCGGATCGGGATCGGCCGGGGGCTTGGGCCGCACGCCTTTGGGCCGCCCGGTAGTGCCCGAGCTGTAGAGCATGACGCTGCCCGCGGTCTGGTCGGTGATAGGCTCGGCGGGCTGTGCTGCGAGCGCGGCGGCGAAATCTTCCTCGCCCTCGCCTTCCATCACCAGCACCGGCAGGTCGGGGCATTGGGTGCGAATCCCGGCCAGCACATCGTCGAACCGGCGCGAGGCGATCAGCAGCTTCGCTCCGCTGTCCTGCAGGATGTAGGCGGTCTCGGGGGCGGTCAGGCGGGTCGAGACGGGCACCAGCATCGTGCCCGCGCGCTGCGAGCCCCAGATGATGGTGAAAAACTCGACCCGGTTCTCGAGCAGCAGCGCAAAGGCGTCTCCGCTGCCGAAACCGTGCGCGCGCAAGAGCTGTGCGAACCGGTTCGCCTCGGCATCCATCTCGCCGAATGTCATGGTCTCGCCGCTGCCTGCCATGATCACGGCGGGATGGTCGGGGCGCGACTGCGCGTGCTGGATGGGGTGCATGGTCGGCCTCTCTCCGCTGCGGCGCATTCCCGTTTGCCGAGGCGCCGTCCTGTTGCGATTCGAAACCTACCCTAGCCGTTACCACGGGCAAGAAAAAAGGCGGCCGGGTCGCCCCGCCGCCTTCGTTCGTGCCAGATGCAGGCGTTTATTCGGCGCCGCCCTGACCGCCTTCGCCGGTCGCCATCGCGAAGGCCTGCTGGGCTTCGGATTCGACCATGTAGGGGATCGGGTTGACCGGCTTGCCGTCGACGCGGACTTCGTAATGCAGGTGCGGGCCGGTCGAACGGCCGGTGCTGCCGACATAGCCGATGATGTCGCCCTTCCTGACCCGCTCGCCCGCGGCGACCGCGATCCGCGACATGTGCGCGAAACGCGTCTGCAGGCTCGCACCGTGCTCGATCGAGACATAGAGGCCGTAGCTGCTGAAACGGTCGGCACGGCTGACAATGCCGTCGGCGGTGGCATAGATCGGCGTACCGGTCGGTGCGGCGAGATCGACGCCGTTGTGACGGCGGCGGCCGCCGAGCACCGGGTGCGTGCGCATGCCGTAATCGCTGGTCAGCGCGGCGCCGTCGAGCGGCATGCGCGAAGGGATCGAGATGTCGGCGACAGGCGCGGGCATGCTGCCGACGCTGCTGCCGTCATTGCCGTCCATCGAGCGCCATTGCGCGAACAGCTGGCGGAACTGGGCATCGCCCCCCGGCAGCGGCGCGGTACGCGCTTCCTGCTGCGGTGCGGCCATGTCGGCGGCGGCGGTGGCGCTGCTGTTGGCGAATGCCGGGCTCGCCGCGACGGCGAGCGGAGCGATGGAAAGAAGCGCGAAAGCGCGCAGAATTTTCTTGGCAAAGGGCGTTGCGACCAATGTCCCGTCCTTGTTTTATAGCGGCGATCCAAACCGCTAGACCCCGTTACGGCGCGCCTCCGATCCCGTGGGCGTCGCCTTGGCGATTTCGGTAAAACGGGCCGGGAACTTTCCGGTCGCTCACCTGTTATGGTCGGTTGTGCCGCGATATTTTTATTGCGCAAGGCTTGCGTAGAAGTCTCGCGACAGACCGGCTGCAAGACGCGCCGAGTCGTTGAATGGCGGCTTCAACGCTCCCCGGAAATGGGTCGAAACGAGCGATTTCCAGCGGTTTTCGGGCGATTCTCCGCTTTTTTCGCAATGCGCGACGAAATGCCGCGTACCGATCGCGACATGGCGGATCTCGTCGGCGAGGATGCGGGTGAGGATTCGCGCGCCGTGTTCGTCGCCCTGGCTGCGCACGCGCTGCAGGGTCGCGGGGGTGACATCGAGCCCGCGCGCCTCGAGCACCATCGGCACCACTGCGAGCCGCGCAGCGACATCGTGCTTCGTGGCCGCGGCGGCCTGCCACAGCCCGCCATGCGCGGGCAACGCGCCGTAGGACGAGCCGAGCGCGCGCAATTTGCGGTCGAGCAGCGCGAAATGCATCGCCTCGTCCGCCGCGACCGAGAGGAAGTCCGAAACGAACTCTTCGCCCATCTCGCTGCCGAACCGCCCGGCCATGTCGAGCGCGAGGTCGATCGCGACGAATTCGATATGCGCCAGCGAGTGCCACAGCGCGATCCGCCCGCGCTCCGACCCGCCCTTGCCGCGCTTGGGCATGCGATTGGGCGGCAGCAGTTCGGGCGCGTCGGGCCGCGCCGGTGCGTCGGGCATCGGAACGTCAAACGCGAAATCGAGCCTGCCTAACCGCCAGCCGCGCGCGACATCGCGCGCCGCCATCGCCTTGGCGCGCGGATCGGCGGTCAGCAGCGCCGCGCGGATGGCGGAGGCAACCGTCGTCAAAGCGCCTGCGCCGCCGCGAGAACCTCTTCGGCGTGCCCCTTGACCTTCACCTTGTTCCAGACGCGGGCGATCGTGCCGTCGGCATCGATCAGGTAGGTCGTGCGAACCATACCCATGAAGGTGCGCCCGTACATCTTCTTCTCGGTCCAGATGCCGAGCGTATCGGACAGGCCGCCCTCCTCGGCATCGGTCGCCAGATCGACCCGCAGATTGTGCTTGGCGATGAAGTTCTGGTGCTTCTTCGCCGAATCCTTGCTCACGCCGAGCAATGCGACACCCGCAGCATCGAATTGCGGTTTGAGCGCGGTGAAATCCTTCGCTTCGGTGGTGCAGCCGGGCGTGTTGTCCTTGGGGTAGAAGAACACCACCAGCTTGCGGCCTTCGTAATCGGACAGCTTCACGCTGCCGCCATCGGGCGTCTCCATGGCGATATCGGGCATCGGGTCGCCCTCGCCGGCGAAATCAGTCATCGTCGATCTCCAGTTCGGTTTGCAAATGGCATTGCCACGCTTCGGCGACTCTATGACGTGCCGCAGTGCAGGCTTGCAAGAGCGCGTCGAACGATTCCTCGCCGCAGCACCGCGCCAGAGCGCGCGCCGCGGCGGGGCGGGGTTCGGCGAGGTCGGGGGCGAGCAGCCGCGTGGCGACCAGAACGCGGGTCATCAGATCGTGCGCCTCGCTCATAGAGGCATCGAGTGTTCCTGCATCGACCAGCGCCTTGATCGCGCGCCCGAGATCGGGATCGAACGCCACCGTCTCGCGCAATTGCAGGAAATGGACAAGGAATTCGAGGTCGACCAGCCCGCCGCGCAACAGTTTCATGTCGAGCGGGCCCTGCGGCGGCTTGTTCGCCGCCATCTCGCCGCGCATCTTGAGCACAGCGTCGCGCAGCGCCTCAGGGTCCCGCTCGCGATCCAAGACGTCCGCAACCACTGCCGCAACCTCTTCGCGCGCCGCATCGGACCCGGCCAGCACGCGCGCTCGCGTCAGCGCCATGTGCTCCCATGTCCAGGCGTCCTCGCGCTGGTAGCGCGCGAAGCTCTCGACGCTGACCGCGATCGGCCCCTGATTGCCCTGCGGGCGCAGCCGCGTGTCGACCTCGTAGAGCGCACCCTGCGCGGTCGGCACGCTCAGCGCGCCGCTCACGCGCTGGGCGAGGCGGTTGTAGTAAAGCGTCGCCCCGAGCGGTCGCCGCCCGTCCGACTCGGCCTCGTGCGTACCGGTGAAGAGGAAGACGATATCGAGATCGGAAGCGTGCGTGAGTATCCCCCCGCCGAGCCGGCCGAGCCCGAGCACGACCAGTTCCGAGCCCTCGATCCGCCCGTGTTCCTGCGCAAATTCCTCGCTCGCCGCCGCCACCGCCCGCTGCAGCGCGGCTTCGGCGCAGCGCGACAGTCCGCGCGCGATGTCGAGTGGATCGTGCACCGCCTCGATCAGCTGTAGCCCCAGCGCAAACCGCGTTTCGCCGGTGACCACGCGGATCCGGTCGAGTTTTTGCTCGTAGCCGTCGTCGCGCTCGGTCCGCGCCATTTTCTCGCGCAGCTCCCCGACGCTGTCGGGCAGGTCGAGCGCGGTGCGGTCGATCAGCGTGTCGAGCAGGGCGGGACGTCGCGCCAGCTCGTCGGCGAGCGGCGGGGCGAGCGTGAGCACGTGCACCAGCTGTTCGAGCAGCGCGGGGCGCGCCTCGAGCAGGCGGAACAGGTTGATGCCGCTCGAAACCTTTTCGAGCAGGCTTTCCCAGCGCAGCAGCGCGCGGTCGGGCTCGGGCGCCTCGGCCAGCGCTTCGAGCAGTTCGGGCCGGAGCTCGGCGAAGGCGGCCTGCGCCGAGGGACTGCGCAGCGCACGGATATGGCCATCGCTCCACGCCTCGATCCGCGCCGCCTGCGTATCCGGATCCGCATAGCCCAGCGATGCGAGCCGGTCGGCGAGAGGGCCGGTTTTCACCGCCTCTTCATCGGCATCCTCGTCTATCAGCCGGTCAAAACGGCGCGCCACCCGGTCGGTGACCGCTCGCAGATCGGCGAGCAGCGCCGCGCCGTCCTTCAGCCCGTCGAGCCGCGCGACGCGGTCGAGCGCTTCGCCTTCGGGCAGGGTGTGCGTCTGATGGTCCTCGAGCATCTGCACCCGGTGCTCGACCGTGCGCAGCCGGTCGTAGCTTGCCCCCAGCGCCTGCGCGTCCTCCACCTCGATATGCCCCGCCTCCGCCAGCGCATCGAGCGCGGCGCGCGTGCCTCTGACCCTTAGCGACGGGTCGCGTCCGCCATGGATCAGCTGGTGCGTCTGGACGAAGAACTCGACCTCGCGAATGCCGCCCCGCCCCTGCTTGAGGTTGAAGCCGGGCTGCGGCTCGGCAGGGCCGCTATATTGCTCGCGGATGCGTGCGGTGAGGCGCCCGATCTCCTCGATCGCGCCGAAATCGAGGCTGCGGCGCCACACGAACGGGCGGATCGCGCCGAGGAAGTCCTCTCCGGCATCGACATCGCCCGCGCAGGCGCGCGCGCGAATGAAGGCCGCCCGCTCCCACGCCAGCGCCGAGCTTTCGTAATGCGACAGCGCCGCCTCGGTCGAGATCGCCAGCGGGCTGACTTCCGAAGCGGGCCGCAGCCGCAGATCGACGCGAAACACATAGCCCTCGGCGGTGTTATCCGACAGCAGCCGCACCACGTCCCGTGCATAGCGCTGTGCCGCCTCGCCCGGCTCGTCGCGGTCGCGGCGTGGCAGCACCTCGGGATCGTAAAGCAGGATCGGGTCGATATCCGAGCTGTAATTGAGCTCGTGCGAACCGTGCTTGCCCAGCGCCAGCGCAATGAAGCCCTCGCTGGTATCGCGCTCGGTGCGCCGCGCGATGGCATCGCGGATCGCCGCATCGAGTGCGCGATCGGCAAATTCGGACAATTCGCGCATCACTCGTTCGAGAGTGAAAGCCCCTGCGATATCGCCCACCGCCAGCGCCACGGCCAGCCCGAGCCGCTCGCGCCGCAATCCAACCACGGCATCGTCGCCCTCGCGCTGCGCCGTGGCCCATTGCAGCGCCTCCTCACCGCGGCCCTCGGCGAGGAACTCTGTCAGCTCGGGCTGGCGCTCGAGCCCTGCAGCGAGAAACGGCGCATTCGTCCGCGCGCGCTCGATCGCTCCTGGCCAGTCCTCGCTCATGGTGGCGTCCCTGCCGACCCCGCAGTCGCGACGCAAGCATCGCGGTCTTGCGGCGCCGCTTGGCCTCTGCAACAAGCTGCGCCTTCACCAGCTCCCCAGCGACGAGGCTTCACGATGATCCGCACCTTTCTTGCCGCAACCGCCGCGCTCTCGCTCGCCGCCTGCAACGTCACCGGCGGGGGCGAGACCGGCAACGGCGCGGCGCTCAATATCCCCGAGGTCGGCGACGGCGACCTGTCCGAACAGACGATGATCGACGTCACCCGCACGCTTTCCTCCGACGAATTCGAAGGCCGCATGCCGGGCACCGCGGGCGAGGAGAAGACGGTCGCCTATCTGATCGAGAAATTCGAAGCCGCGGGCCTCGAGCCGGGCAATGACGGCAGCTGGGTGCAAGAGGTCCCGCTGGTCGAGATCACCGGCAAGGATTTCGCGCCGCTGACGATCGCGGGCGCCGACGGCGAGCCGATCGAGCTGCAATATGGCAACGACTGGGTCGGCGTGAGCTATCGCGAGGACGTGCGGACCAGCCTCGAGGACAGCGAACTGGTCTTCGTCGGCTACGGCATCAATGCGCCCGAGCGCGACTGGAACGATTACGAAGGCATCGACATGACAGGGAAGACCGCGGTCATCCTCGTCAACGATCCCGATTTCGGCACCGAGACCCTCGACGGCCCGTTCAACGGCAAGGCGATGACCTATTACGGACGCTGGACCTACAAGTACGAGGAAGCCGCGCGGCAGGGCGCGGCGGGCGCGATCATCATCCACGACACCGAACCGGCCAGCTATGGCTGGAACGTGGTTGAATCCTCCTGGTCGGGCCCGCAGGCCTATGCCCAGCGCGGCGAGAACGCGCCGCCGCTGACGCAGATGAACGGCTGGGTCCGGAACGAGGCAGGCAAGCAGATCCTCGCGGCCGCCGGACAGGATTTCGCCAAGCTCAGCGCGGCGGCGAAGAAGCAGGGCTTCAAACCCGTCCCGCTCGGCCTGACCGCCTCGACCAGCTTCCGCAACGATATCCGCACCTTCGAATCGCAGAACGTAATCGGCGTGCTGCCCGGCAAGACGCGGCCCGAGGAATATGTCATCCACACCGCGCATTGGGACCATCTCGGCCGCTGCACGCCCGCGCCCGACGGCGACGACATCTGCAACGGCGCGGTCGACAACGCCACCGGCACCGCCGCGCTGGTCGCGCTCGCCGAAGCGCAGGCCAAGGCCGGCGCGCCCGATCGCAGCCTCGTCTTCCTCGCGGTGACCGCCGAGGAGCAGGGCCTGCTCGGCGCCGACTATTACGCGCAGAACCCGGTCTTCCCGCTCAGCCGGACGGTCGGCGGGATCAACATGGACGCCTTCCTGATCTCCGGGCCGAGCAAGGACGTGACCGTGGTCGGACCGGGCAAGTCGCAGCTCGACGAATTCCTCGAAGCCGCACTGGAGGCAGACGGCCGCGTCGCGACGCCCAACCCCAATCCGGAAGCGGGCTATTACTACCGCTCGGACCATTTCGCCTTCGCCAAGCGCGGCGTGCCGATGCTCTATCTCGATGGCGGCGAGGACCTGGTCGAAGGCGGCAGCGAGGCCGGCGCCGCGATTGCTGCGGACTACCGCGCCAACCGCTATCACGGGCCCAAGGACGAATTCGACGAGAACTGGGACTGGTCGGGCGTGATGGCCGATTTGCAGTTGTTCTACCGCCTCGGGCGGATGATGGCGATGAGCACCAGCTGGCCCAACTGGGTCGAAGGCGACGAGTTCAAGGCCACCCGCGACGAGAGCTGCGCGGCGGGAGCGGGTTGCGGCGGCTGACCCGCGGCCGACGGGAGGCCGGTCGATGAGCGTCCCCATGCCGCCCGAATGGGCGAAGCAGGACTGGCTGTGGATCGGCTTCCCGCACGACGCGGACGAGTGGCCCGAAGTGCTCGGCCGCGCGCAGGAGCAGATCGCCGCTTTCGCCAACGCCGTCGCCGAGAGCGGGCAGGAGGTCCGTCTGCTGGTGCACAATGCCGCAAACGAGGCGCGCGCGAAGGTGGTCGTTTCGGGAGCGGTGAAGCTCGAGCGTCGCGCCTATGGCGATATCTGGCTGCGCGATACGGGGCCGCTGGTGCGGGGCGACGGCACGGCGCTGCGCTGCCGCTTCAACGGCTGGGGCGGCAAGTACGAGATGGAGGGCGACCGGACGATCGGCGCCGAACTGGCCCGCGAAGCCGGGCTACCGGTGGTCGAGTCGGACTGGATCCTCGAAGGCGGCGCGATCGACGGCGACGGCACCGGCACGGTGCTGACGACCGAGCAATGCCTGCTCGACCCCAATCGCAACCCGAACCTGTCGCGCGAGGACATCGAGGCGCGGCTGGCCCGCGATCTCGGCTTCGCGCGTGTGGTGTGGCTCGGCGAGGGGCTGGTCAACGACCACACCGACGGCCATGTCGACAATCTCGCGCGCTTCGTCGCGCCGGGCGAAGTCGCCTTGCCCCGCGCGACCGGCAACGACGACCCCAACGCCGAGATCTACGCCGATGCCAAGGCGAGAATTCTTGATGCCGGACTGAGGCTGCACGAAATCCCCTCGCCGGGACTCGTAACGCGCGGCGACGTAATCGAGCCTGCGAGCTATGCCAATTTCGCGATCACCACACACCTCGTCGTAGTGCCGACCTTCGGCTCGCTCCACGACGAAGAGGGCGTGGCGGCGATCGGCGATCTGTTCCCCGATCGCGCGACGATAGGCCTGCCCGCCGATGCGGTGCTGGCGGGCGGAGGCGGGTTTCACTGCGCCAGTCAGCAGATGCCTTCGCTCGATCCGCCGCCTTAACGCTTCCTTAGTCCGACGCTCCGACAATCGGACCCATGAGCAAGGCCATCGCCCTCGCCCGTACCCACGCCGCCGCCGCGCAGGAGGCGTTGCGAATCATGCTCGTAAGCGGCTGCGCGATCGCGCTCATTTCCGCCGGGCGGGTTCTGCCGGTCTAATCGGCAAGGTCGGGCGGCGTCGTCGCTTCCTTCAGCATCGCAATCGCCTCGTCGAGCCGCATCACCTGCTGCTGCTTCTCACCCAGCGTGCGGACCGCGACGGTGCCATCCTCCGCCTCGCGCATGCCGACCACGAGCAGGTGCGGCACCTTGGCGAGCGAATGTTCGCGCACCTTGTAGTTGATCTTCTCGTTGCGCATGTCGGCCTCGACACGAATGCCCGCCGCCTCCAGCTTCGCCACCGCATGCTTCGCGTAGTCGTCGGCGTCGGACACGATCGTCGCGACCACCGCCTGCGTCGGCGCGAGCCACACGGGCAGGCGGCCGGCATAGTGTTCAATCAGGATGCCGATGAAACGCTCGTATGAGCCGAAAATTGCGCGGTGGAGCATTACGGGGCGGTGTTTTTCGCCATCTTCGCCCACATAGCTTGCATCGAGACGTTCGGGCAGCACGCGGTCGGACTGGATCGTGCCGACCTGCCACGTCCGCCCGATCGCGTCGGTCAGGTGCCATTCGAGCTTGGGCGCGTAGAAGGCCCCCTCGCCCGGCAGTTCCTCCCACCCGTACTCGTCGGTCGCCATCCCCGCCTCGGCGACCGCGTCGCGCAGTTCCTGCTCGGCCTTGTCCCAGTCCGCATCCGACCCGAAGCGCTGTTCGGGCCGCAGCGCGAGCTTGATCTGGTAGCGGAATCCGAAATCGCGATAGACCGCGTCGGCCAGCTCGCAGAAGGCGCGCACTTCCTCGACCACCTGTCCTTCGGTGCAGAAGATATGCGCGTCGTCCTGCGTGAACTGGCGCACGCGCATCAGCCCGTGGAGCGCGCCGTGCGGCTCGTTGCGGTGGCAACAGCCCATCTCGCCCAACCGGATCGGCAGCTCGCGATAGGAGGTGATGCCCTGCTTGAACACGAGCACGTGCGCGGGGCAGTTCATCGGTTTGAGCGCCATCCAGTCGGCATCGCGGCTGACCAGTTCGCCCTCGTCCTCGGTGTTGGGCACCTCGTCGGGGATCACGAACATGTTCTCGCGATATTTGCCCCAGTGCCCCGACTGCTCCCACTGGCGCGCGTCCATCACCTGCGGCGTCTTGATCTCGCGATAGCCGGCACCGTCCATCCGGCGGCGCATATAGCTCTCGAGCTGGCGCCAGATCCGGTAGCCCTGCGGGTGCCAGAAGACCGAGCCGTGCGCTTCTTCCTGCAGGTGGAACAGGTCCATCTCGCGCCCGAGCTTGCGGTGGTCGCGCTTGGCCGCTTCCTCCAGTCGCGTCAGGTGCGCGTTCAACTGCTTCCTGTTGAGCCAGCCGGTGCCGTAGATCCGCGTCAGCTGCGCGTTCCTCTGGTCGCCGCGCCAATACGCGCCCGCGACGCGCATCAGCTTGAACGCCTGCGGGTCGAGCTTGCCCGTGCTCGCGAGATGGGGCCCCCGACACATATCGAGCCAGTCCTCACCCGACCAGTAGACCGTCAGCTCCTCGTCCTCGGGCAGTTCCTTCGCCCATTCGGCCTTGAAGGTCTCGCCCTCGGCTTCCCACTTGTCGATCAGCCGCTGGCGGCTCCAGACCTCGCGGCGCAAGGGTTTGTCGGCGCGAATGATCTCGCGCATCTTCTCCTCGATCGCAGGCAGGTCGTCCATCGAGAAAGGGTCGCGGCTGTCGGGCGCCTTGACGTCGTAATAGAAGCCGTCGTCGGTCGCCGGTCCGAAAGTGATCTGCGTGCCGGGCCACAGCGCCTGCACCGCCTCGGCCAGCACATGCGCATAGTCGTGCCGCGCGAGTTCGAGCGCGTCCTCCTCGTCGCGGCTGGTGACCAGAGCGAGTTCGGCATCGCCCTCGAACGGGCGGTTGATGTCGCGCAGTTCGCCATCGACCCGCGCGGCGAGCGCGGCCTTGGCGAGCCCCGGCCCGATCGCCGCGGCGACGTCGCCCGGGGTCGAACCCGGTTCCATTTCGCGCACCGATCCGTCGGGCAGGCTGATCTTGAGCAGTTCCGTCATCGTCTCGTCCGTCGTTTTGCGGCGCCCTGCCACAAGCGAAGGCGCGCCGAAAGGGCGGTGTCGGTTCAATTCGCGATTTCGGGAGGCTGACACCGTACCGCCCGAAACCGGGCAGCGGAGCGTCGCGTCAGGCCGCGACCGTCCGCCCCCGGGGAACCGGGGTGGTGGTAGTCGTGGTCGTGAGGCGCGCTTGCGTCATGGGGGGCGACATAACCGCGAGAGGCGAGGGTTTCAAGCGCCAGTACAACGTGCCGGGCGATCCCGGCCCGGTCCTGCGGTAACGCGACTTACCCCAACTGCGGTCGAAAATTGCTACGGCGATCGAAACCCGGCGGCGTCCCAATCCAAACCGTCCCCGGTACGCTTCTTGTTTCCCGCCTCGACATTGGAGAAAAAGGCGCGCGCCGACAGAATTTCCTCGGTATCGAGCGAGCTTTCGAAGCGCAGCAAATCCCGTTCGCTGCCAATGACCTCACCGCCCAGACCGACTATCGTTTCGCACGGCCCGCCTCGATTACATACGACCAAGCGCGGCGACAGTTCGAACAGGACTTGGGTTTGTGCGCTTCGCTCGCCTGCTAATATGTCGATCGCTTCGGGCAGGAAGAGAAGCGCTTGCTTGTTGGGGTCGTCGGGTTTCACGGCAATCCACTATAACCCAGATGATACGGCGTTTCACTACACATCGCCCAATCGTTCGACCTCATGATGCATTTCGATCCACCTCCGGGCGCACAGTTTGCGCAATTGGAGTTCGGTCGGCCAAAATGACCCCAAGACCCGCCACAATTGCATCCGGAACTGCCGTACTCGTCGGGCGCATTGAATATATGCCCGGTCTCGTGCGCGAACACGCGATCGATATTGTCTACGCCCCATCCGTCGTTCAGGTAATGCATGACGAGGCGCGGACCTCCAAGGCTGGCATAGGCGAAGTGTCGCAAGGTATATTTGGTAAAGAAGGCCACATAGGCCCAATCCGTAGCGAGCGCGGTCTTGAGGCTCGCTGCATAGGCCCGGCAACCGGATAGCCCCGGTCCGAAGCCAAGCTGGGCCAAGGCCGGGTCACGCCACGGACGTTCGAAATCCTCATAGGTGGAGCCGCTGGTCGTGTCCGGCACATCGACCCGCAGGGCTTTGATCTGATGAACGAATGTCACATCCTTCCGCGGTGCCTGCGCTGCCAGATACGACAGGCCGTTCTGGACTTCGGCGAGCACCTTGATTTGCTCGGAGTTGCTGAAACGAAGCGCCGAAGCGGTTCCCTCCACGATGACTACGCCTACAGCGATGCGACCTTTCAAACGTCCGCTCAAAGAGGCGGCGGGAGCAGGTTGTTCACCCTCTGCAAGGAACTCCGGCCCATCGACCGGATGGATCGGCGAGGGACCCTCGCCATTATCCTCGCCGGACCAGGAGAGCGCCGCATGAGACCTGTTTTCTTTCTCCATGCGGAATTCGTCGGAGCGGCGACGGGCGAACGCGGCGAGACCCAACTGTTCGGTAGAAGCCTCGCCCTCGGGCGGCATATCGGACATGGGGGCCTCTGCAGGCGCAATCTCCTCGGCCAGGGGCTGCGGCGCGTCGAATATGCTGGCGCGTCCATATTGATGCAGCGGTTGCCCGGCCTGCCGCAAGGCCGATCGCGTCCCTTCGTCGGCCGATTCGGTCAGCATCACGAACTCATTGGTCGACAAATCAGCCGTCATGCTGCTCTCCTCCTATCGATTCCGATATTGGCCATAGCCGTGCAAGAAATTGGATAACTCGCACAAATTCGACTCGCCGTTCGGTGATTTATTATCACCCCGTGGTTTATTACTCAAATTTAGACCGAATTATGGCTACGTGCGATTACGAGGTGGCAAGAGGTTAAGCTTTCAACCGATGTCGAGCCTGTTGCTGCCCGCGAGCGTAGTGACGCGCCTGCTCGCGACCACCCCCGCGCCGCGCTCGCGCACGCCCGACAGGAAGCGGTATTCGCTGGTCGCGCGCTCGGGAGTCAGCTCGACCGCCATGTAGCCGCGCTGCGAGGCGTCCATCCATTTCAGTTCGGGATTGTGTTCGACGGTGGCCCGCTCGAAGCGGCCCGTATCGAGCTGCGGCAGCGCGGTCTCGATCCCGGGCGAGGTGACCGAATGGCCGCCGAACTCGACCCCGACATTGGCCTCGTCCTGCATCAGATCGAAGGCCCAGGCATTGTGCGTGTCGCCCGCAAGGCTGACGAGGTTCGCATCGGCCTCCAGCGCCGCCTTGAACACCCGCTCGCGTGCCGCCGGATAGCCGTCCCACGCATCCATGTTGAACGGCAGGCCGGCACGCGAGGCGAGCGCCGCCGAAGTCAGGCGCCGCCGGACATAGTCGGGCAGGTCGCTCGGCAGGTCTTCGGTCAGCGCGGCGGCCGCGGCGGTCTTGCCCATCAACACCTGCTGGACCAGCACCTGCCAGGTCTTGCCGCCCGCTTTGGACTTGCGCAGCCCGTCGGCAAGCCAGCTTTGCTGCTCGGCGCCGAGCAATTCGCGCGCGGGGTCGCGATACGCCCCGTCGCGGAATGCGGTCAGCGCCTGCGCGACCGCCTCGGCGCTGTCCTTCCCGGCGATCAGGTCGGCGATGCCGAACTGTTCGGCGCGCGCTTCGAGCCGGGTTTCGAGCCGGAACAAGGTCGCCAGATCGCCGATCTCGTAGGCCGCCCACGGCTCGTCCGACACCGGCATCCATTCGCGATAGGCGCGCATGGCGAAATATTTGCGCGCGTCCCACCGGCCCTCGGTTTCCGGCTGGTGGTTCTGCGCGCCGCCCTTCCAGCTGTCGTTGGTGCTTTCGTGATCGTCCCAGCCCGAAATCATCGGCATGACCTGGTGCACGCGGCGCAGGTCGGGATCGTCGCGATAGGCGGCGTAGCGCAGCCGGTAATCGGCCAGCGTCACGATCTCGTGACCGGGTTCGAGCCAGCGCCCGGCGATCCGTTGCGCGTCCGACGGATAGCTGCCGAGCGGGTATTCGTAGAAATAGTCGCCGAGATGCAGCGCGAGGTCGAATTCGTTCGCCGCCGCGGCATGGGCGTAGGCGTTGAACCAGCCGAAGCCGATATTCGAGCAGCTGAACACCGCCATGCGGAACCGGTCGACCGGGCCTTCGGGCAGGGTCCTTGTACGGCCGGTATCGGACACCGTCCCGTCGGGCGCGACGAAGCGGTAGAAATACCACCGGCCCGGCTCGAGCCCGTTCGCCCAGGTCTTGCAGCACCAGTCGTGCCCCGGATGCGCGGTGCCGCCGCCTTCCGACACGGTGCGCGCGAAGTCGGGCGTCTCGCTGACTTCGAAATCGAGCCTGGTCTCCTCTCCGGCGCGGTAGCGGGTCCACAGCAGCACGCGGTCGGTCCTGGGCTCGCCGCTGGCGACGCCGTGGGTGAAACCGCTGCCGCCCGCCTGCGCGGCGAGCGGAGCCGACAGCAGGCCGACGCCGAGCAATCCGCCCCTGAGCAGCGTGCGGCGGTCGAGCGCAGCGATCGGTGCGGCAGCAGGCTGATCCGGGGCGGGCGGTTCGGTGGCGATCACGTGGCTCTCCTTCGCCGTCTGGTCGCGGCCACCATGCCTTCGCGCGATGACCGCGCGGTTACAAGCGAGTAACGCGGCCCTTTGACAAGCCCGCTGTTCTTTTTGGAAAGGTCACTTGACATACGGCGAATCATGTGACAAACACCCTTTACATCAAGAGAAGGAAGTTCGGCCAATGACCACCATTCAGAAAGCCCTGTTGTGGGCCGCCGCCATCCTGGTCGCAGCCATTGTCGCAACGGCCACCGGCCTGAGCGATGCCGCGTCGTTCGGCGTGATCGCAGGCCTCTCGGGCGCCGCGGTCGGATCGATCTACGGCGGCCGGAGCAGCCGCGCCGGGTGCCTGCCATGACCGATACCGCCGATCCGGCCCGCAAGCCCCGGCCCGTGCTATGGGCGGTCTCCTCGGTCCTCAGCGCGCTGGGCGTGCTGGGACTGTGGAAATCGGGCGCGATCGAGGATGCCCAGGCCTATATCCTGGCGGTCATCCCGCTCGGGCTCATGATCACCGCCTTCGTCGGCAAATACCGCAAGGGGAATGCGCGCTCGGCCGCATCGCGACGCTATCTCGGCCGCATCGCGCTGCTGATGGTGTTCTACCTCGCGACGCTGTTCCTCGCCGAGTATCTGATCGAGGACCGCGGAGTGACCGGCGCGCCCGCGGCGCTCGTCGCCTTCCTTCCCGGGCTGTCCTTCGCCGGGGTGATATGGGTCTTCGGCGGGCTGATCGTCGAGGAGCAGGACGAGTTCTTCCGCATGCTTTACGTGCGTCAGGGGCTGATCGCCACGGGCATATCGTTCACGCTGGCCGCGATCTGGGGCTTTCTCGAGACCTATCACGTCGTCGAGCACGTCGCCGCCTTCTGGTGGCCGACGATCTGGTGCTTCGGGATCGGGATCGGCGCGGTGGCGAACAAGGTCACCTACGGCACCTATGGCGAATGCCGGTGAAGAACCGTCTCAAGGTGCTGCGCGCAGAGCGCGACTGGAGCCAGCAGGATCTCGCCGAGCGGCTCGGCGTCTCGCGCCAGAGCGTCAATGCGATCGAGACCGGGCGCTACGACCCCTCGCTTCCGCTCGCCTTCCGTATCGCCGAAGTTTTCGCTATGGCGATAGAGGACATTTTCGAGAAGGACTGATGCGATGAAACGCATGGTTTCCGCAGTGCTGGCCGGTCTGGCCGCGCTCGGCTTGGCCTCGTGCGCACCGCTCGCCGATACTTGCGAGGACGAGCGCCAAGAGGGCCTCGCCGTCCCCGCGCTGTTCTGACGCGCCTTGCCATCGCCCGGTGCGAGCGGGCATGGGCGGCTGCATGAGCGATATCGAATATTTCGACACGGCCGAGGGCATCCGCATTGCCTATCGGTTCCGCGCCGGCGACGGACCGGCGATCGTGTTCCTGCCGGGCTACATGTCCGACATGGACGGCGGCAAGGCCACTGCGATCTTGGCCTGGGCCGAACGCAGCGGCCGGGCGTGCCTGTTGCTCGACTATTCGGGCTGCGGCCACAGCGAAGGCGAGTTCGCCGAACGGTCGCTCACCGATTGGCGCGACGAGGTGCTGGCGCTGATCGAAGCGAAGATCGACGGGCCGGTGCTGCTGGTCGGCTCGTCGATGGGCGGGTGGCTGATGCTGCTCGCCGGGCTCGTATTGGGTGCCGGAGACCCGGGGCGGCTGGCGGGGCTGGTCGGCATCGCCTCCGCCCCCGACTTCACCGAATGGGGTTTCAGCGCCGGGGAAAAGGTGACCATCCGCGACGACGGCGTCCTCAATCGCCAGCTTTCCGGAGCCTATCGGGGCGAAACCATGCCGACCTGGCGCAGGTTCTGGCAGTCGGGGCAGCAAAGCCGGCTGCTCGGCAAGCCGATCGCGATCGATTGCCCGGTACGGCTGCTGCACGGCCAGCGCGATACCGACGTGCCGTGGAAGACGAGCCTGCGCCTCGCCGAAGCGCTGCGTTCGGACGATATACAGGTCACGCTGATAAAGGACGGCGACCATCGCCTGTCGCGCGAGGGCGATATTGCCCTGCTGCTCGCGACGATCGGCGCGCTTTCCCGACAGGACCCCGTTTCATGCCCGTGACGACCCCGCTCTTTCTCTCGCTCCTGCTGCAGGTCGGACCCGCGCCCTCGACCAGCCCGGTCACCGCGGTTCCCGAGGAACTCTACGAACAGCGGCGGATGAACAGGGCGCGCGAGCGCGCCGAGGTGACGCTCGAGGATGTCGACCCGGTGCAGGCCTGCATCGACCGCGCCGACGCCGATCCGGAGGCGGCGCGGTTCGAGGCGCGCGAGCGGTTCGACCGTGCGCTCGGGCTCGACCGCGCCATCGCCGGGCATTGCCTCGGCATCGCCCTGTCGGGGCTCGGCCGGTGGGACGAGGCGGCCGAAGCCTTCGGCCGCGCCAAGGACATCGTGCCCGACGACCATGCCTATTACCGCGTGCGGCTGGGCGCGGCGACCGCGGCGGCCCGGCTCGCCGCGGGGCAGCCGCAGGCGGCGCTGGCGGAACTGTCGGCGCTCGATCCCGCGGATGATCCGCGCCTCGCCACCGTCATCGCGCTCGACCGCTCGCGCGCGTTCGTCGCGATCGGCCGCGAAGCCGAGGCCGAAACGGCGCTCGCCGCCGCGCGCGAAGCCGATCCCGACAGCGCCGAAGCGTGGCTGCTGTCCGCCACGCTGGCGCGCCGCCTCGACAAGCTCGCCGAGGCGCAGGCGCATATCGAACGCGCCGCGATCCTGCGCCCCGGCGATGCCGAGATCGGGCTCGAGGCCGGTGTGATCGCCGCGCTCGCGGGCCGCGACGATGCCGCGCTGCGCAGCTGGCAGTCGGTGGTGGACAATGCACCCGGCTCACCCGCCGCCGAGACCGCCGCCGCCTATCTCGCCCAGCTGCGCGGCGAATGATCCCGCTGTCCGTCCTCGACCTCGTTCCGGTGCGCGAGGGCGGCACCCCGGAGCAGGCCTATGCCGATACCGCCGCGCTCGCCTGCGCCGCCGAGGCGGCGGGCTACCGGCGCTTCTGGGTCGCGGAACACCACGCGATGGAGGGGATCGGCGGCGCGGCGGCTTCGGTGGTGATCGGCCATATCGGCCACGCCACCTCGTCCATCCGCATCGGCGCGGGCGGGATCATGCTGCCCAACCACACCCCGTTCCAGATCGCCGAGCAGTTCGGCACGCTCGCGGCGCTGTTCCCCGGTCGGATCGATCTCGGCCTCGGCCGCGCGCCGGGCGCGGGTCCGGAATTGCAGCGCGCGCTGCGCAAGGACCTGCACCGCGCGGCGGAGAATTTCCCGCAGGACGTGGTCGAATTGCGCGCCTACCTGACCGGCGACGCGTCGCTTCCGATCCGCCCGACGCCGGGTTTCGATATTGATGTGGAGATGTGGATGCTCGGATCGAGCCTGTTCGGCGCGCAGCTCGCCGCCGCGCTCGGCCTGCCCTACGCCTTCGCCTCGCATTTCGCGCCCGACCATCTCGACCAGGCGCTGGAAATCTACCGCCGCGACTTCCGCCCGTCCGAACAGTGCGAGAAACCGCACGCGATGGCGGCGATGACGGTGTTCTGCGCCGACACCGACGAGGAGGCCGAACTCGTCTCCACCTCGCAGGCGCAGAGCTTCGTCCGGCTGCGCACGGGCAATCCGGGCAAGCTGCCCCCGCCCGTCGCCGGATACCGCGAGTCGCTGCCCGCGCAGGCACGGGCGATGCTCGCACATATCTCGCAGGCGAGCGCGATCGGCTCGCGCGCCACCGTGCGCGAAGCCATCGACCGCTTCGTCGAGCGGACGCAGGCGGACGAGATCGTGGTGTCGGGCGCTGCCTTCGATCCCGCCGCGCGCATTCGTTCGCTTGAATTGACGATGCAGGCGCTGGCAGACTGAACACGCGGCCCCGCGGCCGGAAACCGATGCCCGCGACAACCATTGGAGAGAGGCAAACACGCCGCGCGCGATGTGAATAGAGTCGTTTTCAGCTTCGCTGAAATCGGCACCGGCCCTCTCCCCCACCCGGCCACCCATAGTTTACTATCGTTTGGGTGGCCGGGTGGGGGAGAGGGCCGGTGCCGCGTCCGTTTCGGCTTTGCCGAAACAGAGTTGAACGCGCACCGCTTGCCCTTGCTGTAGCGAGCGCCTATCGGCGCCGCATCGTGGCACGCAGCGGTAACAATATGATGGGGCGCGAAGCCCTACGGAGCAGGACGAATGGGTTCCAAATCGGGTGATACCAGGCCCAGCCCGGCGCGCCGCCTGGCGGGCCGCAGCAAGCTGACCGACGCGCTCGCCGAGCAAATGCGCGATTCCCTGCTCCCCGGAGACAGCGCCTTCGAGAAGGACGAATTGAAGGAGGCGACCGCCTTCCTGCTCGACGCCGCCGCGCGGCGCGACGGGACCGCACCAGCGATCCGCCTCGCCTCGGCCAGCGAAACGCGCCGCATGCTGCGGATCGCGATCGTCAACGACGACATGCCGTTCCTGGTCGACTCGATCGCCTCTACCATCGCCGCACACGGACTTGCGATCGACCGGCTGGTCCACCCGGTGGTGCCCGTGCGCCGGTCGGCCGAGGGCGAACTCGAAGCGATCGGCGAGCACGACGACGCCGCACCCGAATCGATGATCTACATCGAGACGTCGCGCGTCGATGCGCGCCAGCGCGGCGAATTGGCGAAGGCGCTCGAGCGCACTCTCGCCGACGTCCGCGCCGCGGTGCGCGACTGGCCGCGCATGCGCGAGCTGATGCGCGCCGATGCCGACCGGGTCGAAGACGAGGAAGGCGCCGAGCTGCTGCGCTGGCTCGAGGAAGGCATGCTGACGCTGCTCGGCCATGTCGGGCGCAACCGCGACGGCAGCCACACCGAAGTGCTCGGCATCTGCCGCAGGAGCGCCAAGCAGCTCCTCGCCGACGCCTCCTACGAGCGCGCCTTCGCCTGGTTCGACGATCCGGAGCGCAATGGCGAGCGCGTGCCGCTGATCATCAAGGCCAACCGGCTCAGCCACGTCCACCGCCGCGTGCCGCTCGACCTGTTCATCGTGCCGGTGCGGGAAGATGGGCGCGAGGACGGCAAGGTGATTTCGCTGTCGGTCCATGCCGGGGTCTGGACCAGCGCCGCGCTGGCCGCGACGCCCACGCTCGTCCCGCGCCTGCGCGCGCAGGTCGAGACCCTGATGGACAAGTTCGGCTTCGACCCCGGCGGCCATGCCGGCAAGGCGCTGGTCCACGCGCTCACCGCGCTGCCGCACGATTTGCTGATCGGCTTTTCCGACGACGATATCGAGCGCGTCGCGACTGCGATGATGAGCCTGGTCGACCGGCCGCGTCCGCGGCTGGCGCTGGTCGAGGCCCCGCTCGCCCGCCACCTGTTCGCTTTCGTGTGGATGCCGCGCGACATGCTGTCGACGCAGGTCCGCACGCAGATCGAGCGGCTGCTCGAAGAGGGTACCGGAGCCGAACTGCTCGACTGGAGCGTGCAGGTCGAGGGCGGCAATCTCGCCATGCTGCGCTTCGTGCTCGACCTGCGCGGCGGCGATGCCAGCGGTACCGAGCGCGATCTCGACGCGCAGCTCCAGACGTTGCTGCGCGGATGGACCGAAGCGGTCGAGAGCGAATTGTCCGAACTGATGGATGCCGGACGCGCTGCGGCGATCGCCCTGCGTTCGGCCGATGCCTTCCCGACCGCCTACCGCGCCGATTACGGCGCCGCCGAAGCCGCGCGCGACATTACGCGGATGCGGCACCTGACCATCCTCGACAGCGAGGAGGCCCAGGGCGGCCACAGGCGCGATGCGCGGCTGTTCCATCTCGAAACCGATCCCCCCTCGCAATTGCGACTCAAGGTCTACGAGCACGAAGGCGCGCTGCCGCTGTCCGACGCGGTTCCGGCGCTGGAGAATTTCGGCTTCGAGGTGCTGACCGAAATCCCGACTCCGCTCGACGACGGCAAGCTCGGCACGATCCACGATTTCCTGCTCGGCCTGCCCGAGGGAGATACCGCCACCCCGCTGCTCGAACGCGCCGAACCGATCGAGCGTGCGATCGCGGCGGTGCTCAACGAGCAGGCTGAGGACGACCCGTTCAACCGGCTGGTGATCGGCACCGGCCTGTCCGCCCAGGAGGCCGACTGGCTGCGCGCCTTCTACCGCTATCTGCGGCAGGCGGGGATGGGCTTCACCATCTACACCGTGGTCGATGCGCTCTATCGCGCCGCGCCGGTGACGCGCTCGCTCGTCGCGCTGCTGCGCGCGCTGCACGATCCGGACTATGCCGATCATGGCGGCGACCGCGAAAACGGCGCCAAGGCGGCGCGCGCCGCGATCAAGCAGGGGCTGACCAAGGTCGTCGCGATCAACGACGACCGCCTGCTGCGGCTCTACCAGTCGCTGATCGGCGCGATCCTGCGCACCAACGCCTTCGCTCCGGCGGCGGAGGAAGCGCTCGCCTTCAAGATCGATTCCGCGCTGGTGCCGAACCTGCCCAAGCCGATCCCGTGGCGCGAGATTTTCGTCTATTCGCGCCGGGTCGAGGGCATCCACTTACGCGCCGGACCGGTCGCGCGCGGGGGCCTGCGCTGGTCCGACCGGCGCGACGACTTCCGCACCGAGATCCTCGGCCTGATGAAGGCGCAGCGGGTCAAGAACGCGGTGATCGTGCCGACCGGGGCAAAAGGCGGGTTCTATCCCAAACAGCTGCCCGATCCAGCGCGCGACCGCGAGGGCTGGGCGGCCGAGGGCCAGGGCAGCTACGAAGTCTTCATCCGCACGCTGCTGTCGGTGACCGACGACATCGTCGACGAGAAGGTCGTGCATCCGGAGAACGTCGTGATCCACGACGGCGAGGATCCCTATTTCGTGGTCGCCGCCGACAAGGGCACCGCGCGCTTTTCCGACATCGCCAATGCGATCGCCGAGGACCGGGGCTT
This sequence comes from uncultured Altererythrobacter sp., assembly GCA_913055875.1. Lineage (GTDB taxonomy): Bacteria > Pseudomonadota > Alphaproteobacteria > Sphingomonadales > Sphingomonadaceae > CAJXJY01. The sequence continues at coordinate 224,790 of CAJXJY010000001.1, read as the reverse complement.
CTGGCTCGGCGACGCCTTCGCCAGCGGCGGCTCGAACGGCTACGACCACAAGGCGATGGGCATCACCGCCAAGGGCGCGTGGGTCTCGGTCCAGCGCCATTTCCTCGAAATGGGCACCGATGTGCAGACCGACCCGGTCGAGGTCGCGGGCTGCGGCGACATGTCGGGCGACGTGTTCGGCAACGGCATGCTGCTGTCGAAGGCGATCCGGCTGGTTGCCGCGTTCGACCACCGCCACATCTTCATCGATCCCGACCCCGATCCGGCGGCGAGCTGGAAAGAGCGCAAGCGCATGTTCGACCTGCCGCGCTCGAGCTGGGAGGATTACGACAAGGACCTCATCTCCAAGGGCGGCGGGGTCTGGTCGCGCGCCGAAAAGAGCATCAAGCTGTCGGCCGCCGCGCGCAAGGTCCTGGGGATCGAGGACAAGGCGATCGAGCCGGAAAAACTCATTTCCGCGATCATCGCCGCGCCGGTCGACCTGTTGTGGTTCGGCGGGATCGGGACCTACATCAAGGCGACGAGCGAGAACAACGTGCAGGTCGGCGATCCGGCCAACGATTCGATGCGGATCGACGGTTCCGAGGTTCGCGCCAAGGTGATCGGCGAGGGCGCCAATCTCGGCGTGACGCAGGCCGGGCGGATCGAATTTGCCTTGAACGGCGGGCGGATCAACACCGATTTCATCGACAATGCCGCGGGCGTGAACTGCTCCGACAACGAGGTGAACATCAAGATCGCGCTCGCCGCCGCGGCGCGCGCGGGCAAGCTGTCGCTGAAGAAGCGCAATGCGCTGCTCGAATCGATGACCGACGAGGTCGCCGAGCTGGTGCTCGAGGACAACCGGCTCCAGGCGCTTGCGCTGTCTATCGCCGAAGCGGGCGGTGCCCCTGCGGTCGCGACGCAGGTGCAGCTGATCGAGGGGCTCGAGGAGAAGGGCGCGCTCGACCGCCAGACCGAAGGCCTCGCCACGGGCGAGAACCTGTCGCGCCGCGCGGGCGAGGGGGTCGGGCTGACCCGGCCCGAACTGGCGGTGCTGCTGTCCTCGACCAAGCTGGTCCTGCAGGACGCGATCGAGAAGACCGCGCTGCCCGACGATTCGAGCCTGACCGATTCGCTGGTCGCCTATTTTCCGACCGCGATGCAGAAGAAATTCCGGCGCCAGATCGAGGGGCACCAGCTGCGCCGCGAGATCGTCGCCACCGCGCTCGCCAACCGCTTCATCAACCGCATGGGCATCGTCCACCCGTTCGAACTGTCCGAAGAGGAAGGCGTCGGGCTCGCCGATGTCAGCGCCTCCTTCGTCGCCGCCGAGCAATTGTTCGACATGGCCGATCTGTGGGCCGGGCTGGAAAGTGCCGACATGCCCGAGGATGCGCGGCTGTATCTGTTCCGCCACGCCGCGGGCGCGCTGCGCAGCCAGATGGCCGACCTCATCCGCGTCGGCGCCAGCACCGAGCCGCCGAGCGAGCTGATCGACAGCCTGCACAAGCGCGTGACGCAGCTCTCGACCGGCACCGAACAATTGCTGACCGACGCGTCGCGCCGCCAATCGGACAGGCTCAAGGCCGAATTCGTCGAGATGGGCGCGCCCGAGAAGCTCGCCGCGCGGGTGACGCATCTGTACGATCTCGACGGCGCGGTCGGGCTCGCTTTCCTGTCGAAGAATTCGGACATCGATGCGCGCGCGCTGACCGCGGCGTTCACCGATCTGGGCGAGCGCATCGGGCTCGACTGGGCGCAGAGCACCTCGGCGCTGATGAACCCCTCGGACGTGTGGGAGCGGCTGCTGGTCGCCGGCCTGTCGCGCGATTTCCAGCAGATGCGGCTCGATTTCCTGCGGCGGCTGTCGCGCCGCAAGGGCGCCAAGAAAAACCCGCTCGGCGCGGTCTCCAACTGGGCCGAGGAGCACGCCGCGGCGATCCGCCAGTTCCGCGCGATGATCGGGCGCGCGCAGGCGCAAAGCGAGGTCACTCCCGCAACGCTGGCGCAGATCGCCAGCCAGGCGCGCAACCTGCTGTGCAGGTGATGATGTTTTCCGGCGGTGACGCCACCTGTCGCTGCTTGACAGTCGTCGGACCGCCGGGGCTGTTCCGTCCCACACCCGAGTCTTCGTTGCGTGCGGATCGGACCTCCGTCCGATTCTTGGCTGTTCCATCCCACGCCCCCACCCGGCCACCCCGACCATAGTATCCTATGGGTGGCCGGGTGGGGGCGTGGGATGGAACAGCCCCGGCGGTCAGATGCTTGCCACGAAGCGACAGGTCTCGTCACCGCCGGAAAACAACTCCCGCACACCTTGACGCCTGCGACATTCGCGGCAACGTGGCGCGCATGGACCGGGCGGATATCGTGATCGTGGGCACCGGGCATGGCGGCGCGCAGGCCGCCATCGCGCTACGCCAGAACGGCTTCGAAGGATCGATCCTGATGATCGGCCGCGATGCCGAACCGCCATACGAACGCCCGCCGCTGTCGAAGGAATATCTCGCCGGCGACAAGCCGTTCGAGCGCATCTATCTCCGCCCGCCGCAATTCTGGGACGACAAGGACGTCGCGCTGCAGCTGAAAAGCTCGGTCGCTTCGGTCGATCCCGACGCGCATTCGGTCATGCTCTCCGACGACAGCACGATCGGTTACAATGCCCTGATCTGGGCCGGCGGCGGCGATCCGCGCAGGCTGTCGTGCAGCGGCGCCGATCTCGATGGGGTCCATGCGATCCGCACCCGGGCCGATGTCGACCGGCTGAAGGCCGAACTCAACGCGGGCGCCAAACGCGTGGTGGTGATCGGCGGCGGCTATATCGGGCTCGAAGCGGCCGCGGTGCTACGCAAGCTCGGCTGCGAGGTGACGCTGCTCGAAATGCTGCCGCGCGTGCTCGCGCGCGTCGCGGGCGAGGAATTGAGCGATTTCTACCAGGCCGAGCACCGCGCGCACGGGGTCGATCTGCGGCTCGAAACCGCGGTCGAGTGCATCGCCGGAGCGGACGGCAAGGTCACCGGCGTGACGATCGAGGGCGGCGAGACGATCCCCGCCGACATGGTGGTGGTCGGGATCGGGATCGTCCCCTCGGTCGGCCCGCTGATGGCGGCGGGCGCAGCAGGGGCGAACGGGGTCGATGTCGACGAGTTTTGCCGCACCTCGCTCGAAGACATCTACGCGATCGGCGACTGCGCGGCGCATGCCAACCCTTACGCCGACGGAGCGGTGATCCGGCTCGAATCGGTCCAGAACGCCAACGACATGGCGACCACCGCGGCCAAGCATATCTGCGGCGAGGATGCGCCCTACAAGGCGTTTCCGTGGTTCTGGTCGAACCAGTACGACTTGAAGCTGCAGACCGCGGGCCTGTCGATAGACCACGACGCGACCGTGCTGCGCGGCGATCCGGCGGCGAAGAAGTTCTCGGTGGTGTACCTGAAGGAAGGCCGCGTGATCGCGCTCGACTGCGTCAACAATACGAAGGATTACGTTCAGGGCCGCAAGCTGATCGAAGCGCGCGCGGAGCCGGATTTGGAGGAATTGGCCGACGCGGACAAGCTGCTCAAGGAGCTGCTCTGACGCCACCGTCCGTTCGCCCTGAGCTTGTCGAAGGGCCGCACTTCACTTCGATCGCCGCGCAGAGGGAAAAAGGCAGGGCTTCGACAAGCTCAGCCCGAACGGGTTTGGGATGGTGGTGCAAGTTGGCGCGCCGCCCATTCCGCCGCTTCCGCCACCACCGGGTCGGGATCGCCGCGCAACACCTCCACCGGCCCGACAAGCGCAGCATCGCCGCTGTTCCCCGCCGCGATCAGGCAATTGCGCACGAAACGGTCGCGCCCGATGCGCTTGATCGGCGAGCCCGAGAACAATTGCCGGAAGCCCGGATCGTCGAGCGCGAGCAGATGCGCGAGCTTGGGCGCGGCGAGTTCGGCGCGCGGCAGGAAGGCGCGGTGGCGGGCGGCGGCATCGGCGAACTTGTTCCACGGACACACCGCGAGGCAATCGTCGCAGCCGTAGATGCGATTGCCGATCGCGGTGCGGAATTCCTCCGGGATCGGCCCGGCATGCTCGATCGTCAGGTAGGAAATGCAGCGCCGCGCATCGAGCACATAGGGCTTGGGGAAAGCATCGGTCGGGCAGGCGCGCTGGCATTCGGTGCAGCTGCCGCAACGGTCCTCATGCGGCTCGTCGGGCGCGAACCTCAGCGTGCAGTACATCGCGCCGAGGAACAGCCAGCTGCCGTGCTCGCGGCTGACGAGATTGGTGTGCTTGCCCTGCCACCCGATCCCCGCCGCTTCGCCGAGCGGCTTTTCCATCACCGGCGCGGTGTCGACGAACACCTTGAGCTGCGGCTCCTCGAGCCCGAGCGCCTTCGCCTCGGCGACCATGAACCGCGCCAGCGCCTTCAAGGCCTTCTTGACCGTGTCGTGATAGTCGCGCCCCTGCGCATAGACCGAAATCCGCGCGCGGTCGGTCTCCGCAGCCAGCGCCAGCGGATCGCCATCGGTGGCGTAGCTCATGCCGAGCGCGATCACGCTGCGCGCCTCCGGCCACATCGCTTGCGGGCCGCGGCGCACATCGGCCCGCGCCTCCATCCACTCCATCGAGCCGTGCATGCCCTCGCCGAGCCATTGCTCGAGCCGCTCGGCACGCAGCGGATCGTCTTCCGCCGGGGCGAAGCCGATCGTTGCGAAGCCGAGCCGGGTCGCTTCCTCGCGCAATTTCGCCTGCAACGTGTCGATAAGGCTCGCATTAACCATCATTGGGGTTGCACCCGTTCATCCCCCAAGGTTAACCGCCCGGCATGGATATGGCGACAGCGGATGCAGGCGCGAGCCGAACCGATACGCGTCCGCTCGCGATCGAGGCGCGCGGGCTGGTCAAGCGGTTCGACGGCGCGCTCGCGGTCAACGGGGTCGATATCGCGGTGCCCGAGGGCGCGATCTACGGCATCCTCGGCCCCAACGGCGCGGGCAAGACCACCACCCTGCGGATGCTGCTCGGCATCATCGACCCCGACGAGGGCGAGCGGCGCGTGTTCGGGCACGACAACCCGCAGGATATCGCGCGGCTGATCGGCTACCTGCCCGAAGAGCGCGGGCTCTACCCGGCGATGAAGAGCTACGAGGCGATCGCCTTCATGGGCGCGCTGCGCGGCGTGCCGCTCGCCGAGGGCAAGGAGCGCGGCAAGCAGCTGCTCGAAGGGCACGGGCTCGGCCACGCGATCGACAAGCAGATCCGCCAGCTCTCTAAGGGCATGGCGCAGACCGTGCAATTGCTCGGCACGCTGGTGCACCGGCCCAAACTGGTGGTGTTCGACGAACCGTTCAGCGGGCTCGACGCGATCAACCAGGGCAAGCTCGAACGGCTCATCCGCAGCCTCGCCGAAGACGGCACCACGGTGATCTTCTCGACCCACGTCATCCACCACGCCGAGCGGCTGTGCGAAGGGGTGGCGATCATCGCGGAGGGCAAGGTGCCCTATGCCGGCAGCGTCGAGGAGGCGCGCGACCGGATCCCGGCGCAGGTCCGGCTCGAAACCCGGGCGCGCGAGGGACGCTGGCTGGACGCCCTGCCCGGCGACGTGCGGCGCGAAGGGAATTTCTGGCATTTCCCGCTCCCCGAAAGCGGGATCGAGCCGCTGCTGCGCGCGCTGATCGAGGGCGAGGCGGGTATCGAGTCGCTGTCGATCGAACGCGCCGGACTGCACGACGCCTTCGTCGCGATCGCGGGCGAAGCTGCGGCGCGGGCGATGGGCGACAACGACCCCGGGGAGGATGGGCATGGCTGAACATTCCAAGGCACGGCTGTCGCTGCTGCACGCCGCGCTGGTCATCGCGCGGCGCGACTTCACCGCGGTGCTGTTCAGCAAGGCGTTCTTCTTCTTCCTGATCGGCCCGCTGTTCTTCCTCGGCATCAGCGGGGTCGCGGGCGTGCTCGGCGCGCAGGCGTCGCAAGGCGCGACCCCGCCGCGGTTGGCGGTTGCCATGGCCCCGGCGGAGGCAGATGCGTTCGTAGCCGCGCACGAGCGGCTCGCCGAAGTGACCCGCCTGCCTGATCTTGCGGTCGATCCATCCTATCACGGGCAGGAAGCGGGCGAACTTCTGGCTTCGAGCGGGCGCAACATCGGCGCGGTGCTGCAAGGCAGCCTGGCGGAGCCACGGCTGATCGGCCCGAAGGACCAGATCGAACGCTGGCGCGGCGAAGTCGCGCTGATCGCAGCCGATGCCGCCGGGTCGCAAGCGGCGGTCTTTCCGCCCGTCTCGCTGCAACCGACGCAGACCAGCATCGCCAGCCAGCGCAGTTCGCATTCGGCGATCGCGACCGGCTCGGTCACCCTGCTGTTCCTCCTCACCATGCTGCTCGCCGGGATGGTGCTGTCCAACCTGGTCGAGGAAAAGGGCAACAAGGTGATCGAAATCCTCGCTGCGGCGGTCCCGATGGATGCGGTGTTCCTCGGCAAGCTGTTCGCCATGCTCGCGATCAGCTTCGTCGGCATCGCGGTATGGGGCGGCGTGGTCGGGCCGATCCTGCTGGCCGGCGGGCAAGCGCTGCCCGCGGTTCCCGACCCCGCAGTGGGCTGGCCGCTGTTCGTGGTGCTGTTCCTGATTTATTTCGCGATGGCCTACCTCATCATCGGCTCGATCTTCCTCGCCATCGGCTCGCTCGCGCCGACCGTGCGCGACGTGCAGACGATGTCGATGCCGGCCACGATCCTCCAGCTGATCGTGTTCTTCTTCGCCTCCTTCGCGATCCAGGATGTCGGCTCGACCGTCGAACTGCTCGCCATCGCCATCCCGCTCAGTTCGCCCTACACGATGGTCGGCCGCGCGGCGCAGGATGCGACGCTGTGGTGGCATCTCGCCGCGATCGCCTGGCAGGTGCTGTGGGTGGCGATCTTCGTCCGCGCCGGCGCCACGCTGTTCCGGCGCAAGGTCATGCAGTCGGGCCCGCGCGGAGCGAAGAAGAAGCGTCGCTGGGGCCGGAAAGCCGCGGCGCCGACCAGCTGACTCGCCCGCACGGGCCGTTTGAGCGGGCATTGGAATCCGCGTTGGATTAGGTTCGGAATCGCAACCAAGTATTGACTCGCCCGCTGGTTGCGGCAGCATGGGCGCATACACCGGCCCCATACCCCCGGCCTACGGGGACTCGTGCCTAGAGGAGAGACAGCCATGGCCACCGCCCCCGCGATCGAACGCCCGCAATGCCGCACCGAGCCGACTGCCTACGAGGCGCTCAAGCAGCATTTCAAGGCGCATCCCGACGAACGGCTCGAGCATCCCGAGGCGTGGGACGTCAGCCGCTCGGACATCTATGCCGAAGACCGCTGGCAGCCGATCTTTCGCGAGATGCGCGACGCCGGCCCGCTGCACTATATCGAGGACAGCCCGTTCGGCGCCTACTGGGCCGTGGTGCAGCACAAGGCGATCCAGCATATCGAGGCGCTGCCCGAACTGTTCTCGTCGAGCTGGGAATATGGCGGGATCACCATCCTCGAACGGCTGACCGACGAGCAGATGGCCGAGGCGGGCCGCGAGAAGCGGCTCGAACTGCCGATGTTCATCGCGATGGACCGGCCGCAGCACACCGGCCAGCGGCGCACCGTCGCGCCCAAGTTCACGCCGTCCGCTATGACGGACATGGAGACCGAGATCCGCCGCCGCACGGGCGAGCTGATCGACACGCTGCCGCGCGGCGAGGTGTTCGACTGGGTCGACACGGTCTCGATCGAGCTCACCACCGGCATGCTCGCGATCCTGTTCGGCTTCCCGTGGGAAGACCGGCGCATGCTGACCTACTGGTCCGACTGGGCGGGCGACACCGAGCTCGCCACCGTCCGCGAACTCGACGAGATGCGGATGGACATCCTCCACGAGATGGCGGCCTATTTCCAGTCGCTGTGGATCGAGCGCACGCACGACAAGGAGCCGGGCGACGACCTCATCTCGATGATGATCCATTCCGAGGCGATGAACCAGATGAGCCCGGAGGAATTCATGGGCAATCTGGTGCTGTTGATCGTCGGCGGCAACGACACCACGCGCAACACGATGAGCGGGATCATCCACGCCTTCGACAAGTTCCCCGACCAGCGCAAGCTGTTCGAGGAAAACCCCGACCTGATCCCGAATGCCGTGCAGGAATGTATCCGCTACCAGACCCCGCTCGCGCATATGCGCCGCACCTGTACCGAGGACACCGAGCAGTTCGGCCAGCAGATCAGGAAGGGCGACAAGCTGGTGCTGTGGTACCTCTCGGCCAATCGCGACGAGCAGGTGTTCGACAACCCCGACAAGCTCGACATCGCGCGCGAGAACGCGCGGCGGCATCTCAGCTTCGGCTACGGCATCCACCGCTGCGTCGGCGCCCGGCTCGCCGAATTGCAGCTGCGCGTGCTGCTCGAGGAAATGCACAAGCGCCGCATGCGCGTGCATGTCGCGGGCGATGTCGAGCGGGTGCGCGCGAATTTCGTCCACGGCTTCCGCAAGCTCGAAGTCGAGATCACCGAGTTCTGAGTTTCGCTAACGGGTGCAACCTTTCGCCCGTTCCGCCCGTATTCATACCGAAAGGTATAAACCTATGGGCATGATAAGGAACGATTTTTCGACCGACCGCCGCCGCCTGCTCGCCGGAATCGGCGGCGGCGCGGCACTGTGCGCGCTGATGGCCTGCGGCGGCACCCCCGCCGAGGCGAAGACGTATCGCGTCGCCTACAGCGAGGCCGAATGGCGCAAGCGGCTGACCGCGGCCGAATTCCGCGTGTTGCGCGAAGAAGCGACCGAGCGCGCCTATTCCTCGCCGCTCGACAAGGAGAAGCGCGCCGGCATCTTCGTCTGCGCGGGCTGCGGCAACCGGCTCTATTCGTCGCAGACCAAGTTCGACAGCGGCACCGGCTGGCCGAGCTTCTGGGCGCCGATCGACAGCGGCGCGGTCGGCACTTCGACCGATTACAAGCTCGGCTATCCGCGCACCGAGGTGCACTGCGCCGATTGCGGCGGGCATCTGGGGCATATTTTCGACGACGGCCCCAAGCCGACCGGCAAGCGCCATTGCATCAACGGCGTGGCGATGGATTTCAGGCCCGCCTAACTTTGCGGCGGGCCCGAGTCCGGGCCGGAGGAAGCGGGCATTTCCCTTCGCTGCGCCTCGAGCTTGACGCGATAGAGCACGAATTCCCCCGGTCCGCCGAATTCGACCGGCTCGAGCCAGTCGGGCGCCGTGCCCGCCAGCAACTGCGCCATCAACCCGTCCGGAGCGGCCGCCGCGAACAGCCGCGGCTCGACCAGGTCGCTGCACAGCGCGAGAAAACCGGCCCCGTGCGCAGCGACGATCCGCTGCGCCTCCTCGGGAGGGCCGGTGAAGGCGCGGATGACGTCGCGCATGGCCGGCTCGGCACGATGGTGTCCGGTCGCGACCACCGCGTGCCGGCTTTTGACGAGAATTGCGGGTCCGATATCGAGCGGGGCGAAGATCGTCGCCGGGGCGAAACGGTCGAGCCGTGCCGCCTGAGCGCGGATTTCGCAGCCCGATTCCTCCACTTGGATGATCTGCCGGTCGAACCGGCCGGGCATGAGCTCGCGCTCGAGAAAGAACGGCGTCGAGGGAGCCAGCAGAACGACGATCAGCGCGATCGCGCCAAGCCGCCCGCCGAGGCTTCCGGCGGTGCGAAAGCGTTCGAGCAGCCGCGCCAGCAGCCAGCCGAGCGGGATCGCGGCGATCGCGGAAGCGAAGGCGGCCGAGCGCCATACGAACAGCGACAGCAGGATCGCCGCGCCCAGCAGCAGCGCATAGTCCCGCCACCAGTGGCGCAGCCAGTCGAGCGAGCGCGCCCACAGCGCGAGCGTGGCACCCAGTCCGGCGAGCAACTGGATCAGCACCGGTACCGCCTGCGCCGGACGCTGGTTCCAGAACGGCTGCCCTTCGGCGACGTTGATGTACCAGAAATCGCGCACCAGCGGGTCGAGCGAGCCGAACGGGGTCGCCGCGCAGTGCGGGGCGGCGAGCAGGAAGAAGCCGAGACCGGCCGCCCCGGCCAGCGCGAGCAGCGCGGCGAGCGCGAACCGCTCCGCCCTGGTCGACCAGGCGACGGCCCCGGTTCCGAGCGCGGCGAGCAGGAAGAAGCCGAGATGCGCGGGCGACACCGCATCGCAATATTGCGCCAGGTCGCGCACCCCGCGGGTGGCGAGGAACAGCCCGACGAGACCGAGCGCGAGCGCCTGCATGTAGGCGACCAGCCACCAGCGCAGGTAGCGGTCGCGCCACCAGCGCAGGAACAGCACCCCGCCGAACGCCGCAGCGAGCGGCAGCAATTCGATCGAGATGGTCAGCCCCGCGGCCATGGCGAGCCCGGCGAGCACGCCCCCGCGATGCGCCTCGCGCCACGACAGCGCCCACAGCGCCAGCGCGACGCAGAATATCTGCCAGCCATGATGGTCGATCCGCATCGGCTGGAACTGGAACAGCAGTGCAGGCAGGAAGCCGCACGCCAGGCAGGCATAGACTGCGACCTGCGGGCCGAGCAGGCGCCAGGCGAGCCGCCCGACGAACCACAGCGTCGCGCCGAAGGTCAGCAGCGGTACCGCGATCAGCGCGACCTGTTCGGCCACCGCCTGTCCGAACAGCGGGGCCAGCGCGCCGATGACCGCGGCGAGCGGGATATCGACCAGCCGCGACCAGTGCATCGGAGTGCCGCCCATGCCCCCCGGCGCCGGGTCGATCCGGTATTGCGTGGTGTCGAACCAGCCCTGCCCCGCGAGCAGGTCGCGCACCTGCACCAGCCGCAGCGCGTCGTCGGGATCGGGGAACTGCCCCTGCAGCACGCGTTGCAGCGCAGCCAGCAGCATGATCGCTGCGAGAGCGAGCCACACCAGCACGACCCTCAGATTGGGCCGCTCGTCGCGCCGCAGTCGGCGGTCCTCGCGCATCTCAGGCGGCGGCGCGGAAGACGACGCGGCTGCGCAGCAGCCAAGTGGCGGCGAAGCTCGCGACGATGGCGAACAGCTTGGCGATGCGCGGGTCGATCCCGGCCATGTCGCCCGCGCCGACGATCAGCGTCGTCAGCGCGAGGCCGACCAGCGCCGAGCCGACGAACAGCGCCTTCTGCCGCGTCCGGCTGGGCCCGCGCGCAGCGACCGTGTCGGTGAACACGGTGCGGCTCGAAAACAGCCAGTGCGTCACGATGCCGATCGAATAGCCGAGCGCCGAGGCCGCCGCGGCCGGAACCGCAAGCGCCAGCAGCACGAGAAAGCTGCCCATGTCGACCGCCAGCGCCGCGACGCTGGCAAAGCCGTAGCGCAGCAACCGGATCCGGTGCAGCCGTGTCAGGAGTTCGGTCATCCTGCTTCCCCCGCGGCTCCGTCAGGCCGCCTTGCGATCCTTGCCGCTCTTTTCGGCTTCTCCGCTGTCTGGCGCAATCCGCTCGGGCACGTCGCGAACCGAGTTCAGCGCCGCGGCCTGATCCTCGGTCACGCCTTCGCGCGCCGGCAGCGCCTTCTCCGCGCCCTCATCGCCCGCTTCGTGGTACTCGGCGTCCTCGTTGACGCACCACGTGTCGTAGATGCGTTCGCCGGCGACGATGTTCTCGACCGTCAGCATCGCGGTCATCATCGCGTGATCCTGGTTGTTGTAGCGGTGCATGCCGTTGCGCCCGACCAGATGCAGCGTCGGGTGCTTCTCCTCGAGTTCGGCGCGCATCGCGGCGACATTGGCGGCGTAGGTCTCGTCGTAGACCGGATAGGCCTTCTCCTGCCGCACCACAGCGCCGCTTTTCACTTTCTTGCGGTCGACCAGGCCGAGAATTTCCATCTCGTCGGTCGCCAGCGCGACCAAATCGTCGTCGTCCATCGACCACAGCCCGTCGCCTTCGAAGCAGAAATATTCGAGCCCGACACAGGCCATGTTCTCGTCAGGAATCATCTCGGGCGACCACGAGCGGAAGTTCTGTACCCGGCCGACTTTCACCTTGCTGTCGTGGATGTAGATCCAGTTGTCGGGGAAGAGGTCCTCGCCCTCGACCATCAGCGCGACGGTGAGGAAATCGCGATATTTGAGATTGGAGGCATTCAGCGTCGTATCGGGTAGCGGATGCATCCGCGCCGCCAGCTCGCGCATCGGCGCCGAGCTGATCGCGTGCTTCGCCTCGATCACGACCTTGCCGTCTGCGCCGGTCGCGCTCATGCGCCAGCCGCCGTTTCCGTCGCTGGCAAGCTGTTCCAGCGCGTGACCCATGAACAGGTGGCCGTTGCCTGTGGCGAGGATCTTGTCGCGCGCCGCCTCCCACATCATGCCCGGGCCGAGCCGCGGATAGCGGAAGGTCTCGAGCAGCGTCTTGACCGCCTGCCCGTCATTGGGCCGCTTGTTGAGGCCGAGCGAGCGCTTGAGCCCGTCGACCACGGCGTTCCACAGCGACAGCCCCTTGATCCGCTGCGCAGCCCAGTCGGCGCTCATCTCGTTGCACGGCATGCCCCACACCTTCTCGGTGTAGGTCTTGAAGAAGATCGAATAGAGCTTCTGCCCGAACTGGTTGGTGGTCCAGTCCTCGAAACTCCGCACCTGCGGAATCGGAAACAGCTTGTAGCGCAGGTAACTGACCATGCAGGCCGCGGAGCGCAGTATGCCGAGGTTCGACAACGCCTCGAATGCGCGCAGCGGATAGGAGTAGAACTTGCCCTCGTAATAGATCCGGCTCATGCGCGGGCGCTGGATGAAATCGTCGGGCAGGATCTCGTTCCACAGGTCGACGACCTGCTGGCTCTTCGAGAAGAAGCGATGGCCGCCGATATCGAAGCGATAGCCTTCGTGCTCGACCGTGCGGCTGATACCGCCGACATAGGTCGCATCCTTCTCGATGATCGCGACCGACTTGCCCTGCTTCGTCAGCAGGTAGCCGGCGGTCAGGCCGGCCGGCCCCGCGCCGATGATCGCCACGTCGACGGAAAGCTGCTTCGTATCGTTCATAGTCGTCGGTCCCCCCGGTTCAGGTCTGAGCCGGGAGTGAAGGAAAATGGTAACCACAAGGTAAACGCGGGTCGGGCCGGCGCCGTTTTTCGCCTCAGTCCCCGGTCAGCGAGGGGCATTGCAGCGCGGCGGCAAGCTGCGCGAAGTCTGCGAGCGAGAACGTATCCTCGAACACGAGGCCGTATTGCGTGCCGCGCCGCCAGCGTACCTTGGCGCGGATTTCGGGCAGGTGATGCGATTTCAGCCGCACGATCTGGTCGATCGAAAACTTCGCCGCGCACTCGAGGCGGGCGCCTTGCTGCGACAGGTTCTGCACCTCTGCATCGTAGTCCCCGCCGAGGGTGGCGATCCGCACCGGCATTTCGATCGCCAGCCGCAGCTTGCGCTTGGGATAGCGGCCTTCCTCGTTGACCAGCGCGGCGAGGTCGATCGGCTCGGCGAAGCTGTAGCCGACGTCGCGCCCCTGAATCCGGACCCGTTCCATTTCGATATGCTGGCCGGTTTCGGTTTCGAGCTGCGCGCTCTTGCCCGCAGGAGGCGGATGGAACAGCCGGACGCTCACCCCGGTGGCCGAAACGTCGCGGATGACGCAGACGAATTCGCCTTCTGCGCTCGACAGCTTGGCCGGCCGGATGAGCAGCGTGACGCGCGGCGCACTGCGCTGCTCGCACGAAGCGGGATCGGTTTGCGTGCTGGCGGCAAGGGCTGCGACACGTTCCATATTTCGACAACCCCGTTCGGCTTTTTGCGGTACCGTTACTGGGGCCTCCTGTTATTGACGACCTTTCGTCAAGTAATGGACCGCAAGACGTAAATAGCGGCCTAACGAAATAGGGATGTTTTGTGGATTTGTGGTGCGGGTGGTGGGACTCGAACCCACACGATCTATCGGATCAGGGGATTTTAAGTCCCCGGCGTCTACCATTCCGCCACACCCGCCGTCGTGCAGGCGTTAGCGCGGGCGCAGACGAATGTCAGCAGTGGCGGTGCACGGCGGTCACCAGCCCGCTTCGAACCCGGCGACTTCGGTCGAGCTGTACAGCCCGCTTTCCTGCGCGAGGTCGAATTCCGGCGAATTGACCGACAGATCCGCCGAGCGCGGGGCGAAGGCATAATTGGCGGCTTTGAGGATATCGACGATCGCCACCGATTTGGGCCCCTGACTTTCCCCGGGGCCCTCCTTGGCGAAATCGTAATCGAAGAATTCGCCCGGATCGGCGTCGTCGCTCGAGCGGCTGGGCCCGGTCAGCGCGATCATCAGCTGGTAGCCGGGATCGAATTCGCGCAGCTTGTCGAGCACGCCGCCATAAGTGTGCTTGGTGCCCTCGTCGGGCGATTGGCGATAGACGATTTCGCGTGTCTGCGGGTTGACCACGCGCAGTTCCGAACGCTGCGCAACCCAGTAATCGGCCAGCGCGCGGTCGGGGTCGCTGATCGTTACCTCGGCGGGCGGTGCCGGTGTCGAGGCGCTGTAGGCTTTCAGCGTTCCTTCCCCGTCGAGGACGAAGTCGCAGTCGATCCGCAACCTTTTGCCGCCCTCGGGCGCGTCGAACCAGCCGCCGCATGCGGCGCCGAGCTTGACCACCGGAGCAACCGTGACGCTTTCACGGCGCCCCTGTACCGCGGAGCTGCGCACGGACTCCTTGCCGAACGTCTCGCCGACGCCGATCGTGAAACCGCGTGTCATGTCGAAATAGCGTGGCCGGCGCCCGAATTCGGTATAGCCGATCCCGTTCAGATACCAGGCAGGCGATTCGACCATGCCTCTCGTCGCGCCGATCCCGCCATTGAGCCCACCCATCTGCCAGTCGAAAAAGCCGGCCTCGCTGCACTGCTTGTTCAGCGGGGCAAGCACTTGCCCGACTTCCGCGGCGAGCCCCTCGACCACAGCGGGACGCGCAGCGGCCAGCCGCTGTTCCAGGCTGGCGGCGAATGCCGCGTGAAACTCCGCCTCGCGCAACTTCGGGCACTCGCCCGCCTGCGGCCAGGCCTTGGCGAGCACCAGCCAGCGGCGCTGGGCGAAGTCGCGCAGATCCTGTGCGCGCGCGCGGACCTGCGGATCGTCGCACGTGACGGCATCCGCCTGCCGGTAGATCGCACGGACCATCGGCGGCGGCAGCGTGTCATGGCCGGTCACCGCCTTCGACGTCTGCCGCCGATAGAAATCGGCCACCGCCAGCTCCCAGTCGGTAACCAGTCCGGCACAGGGCGCAGCCACGCGCGTGAGGAGAGTCAGCTGCTGCGCTTCCTTCAGCGCGCGCTGCTGTGCGGGCGACAGCTGCTGCTGGGCGCTCGCCTGCGAGGCAAGCAGCACAAGAAATCCGAACAGCCCAAACTTTCGCACAATACCGAGCGCCATAGCGTCACCCCCTGAAACGAGCGTCGGTGAGCCATGGTGAGGCCGGCGATGCGGGCTGTCGAGTGACAATCCCTGTCATCCGGGCCCTGTCACTCGAGTCCCGTCATCCGCCCCGCCGTCCCGGCCGCGCGAAAACGGGCTCAGTCCTCGTTGAGGCGCTCGCGCATTTCCTTGCCCGGCTTGAAATAGGGCACGCGCTTGGCCGGCACCGGTACCGGTTCGCCGGTGCGCGGGTTGCGGCCCATCCGCGCGTCTCGCTCGCGGGTCGAGAAGGCGCCGAAACCGCGCAGTTCGACCCGGCCGCCTTCGGCGAGCCGGGTGGCGATCTCCTCGAAAAAGATATCGACCACGCGATCGACCTCGTCGGCGCGCAATTCGGGATTGTCCTTGGCCAGTGCCTGCACCAGTTCGGATCTGATCATCGCATTCTCCAGAGACCCCCTGCCGACCGCGCGATCGGCGAGCCTCGCAAATTCCTGCCCGGGCGCATGACGGCCCATGCCGCACAACCCTGACGGCAAATTGCCACGTATCATGTCGCCGTGCAATCGTTCAAAGCTGATTTTTGTTAATTACAATGCCGCAATGCGCAATTTTTTGTGCCTGATCAGGCGCGTTCCAGCAGCTCGGCCGGATCGATCCCCAGCCGCTCCATGCGCGAGCGGATTTCGGGCCATTCCTCGCCGATGAACTGTTCGCGCTCGCTCGAGCGCAGTCTTTTCGCCGCTCCGGGGACGACATACATGCCGACGCCGCGCTGCACCTCGACCAGCCCGTCGCTCTGGAATTGCTGGTACGCCTTGGCCACGGTCAGCGGGTTGGCGCCCTGCTCGGCGGCATAGGCGCGCACCGAGGGGAGCATCTCGCCCTCGGCATATTCGCCCTCGATGATGGCCGCGGCGATCTTGTCGCGCAGCTTGAGATAGACGGGGCGGGACTGCTGGGCCATGGCGCTTCTCCGGATCGGTGCATCAGTGCCATAATACACCGCGGCGCGTCAAGTTCCCTCCTCGCGATCCTCTGAAGCGCGACAAATGGCGGTTTCGCCTGTAACTAATGCTTCACATGGCGGATTCAGCCGCTAGGGTGCGCGCTTTCGAGCCCTCGCGGTGGGAGAGGGGGCCGGCGTTAGGGACAAGAGGGACGCACACCGATGCACGAATTCATCTTCACTTTCGGTTCCGCCTACGAAATGTGGGCGTTCTGGATCGCGGTCGTCGCACTGGCGGCATTCCTGCTCGGCGGGCTGTTCCTCGTAACCAGGCCCCAGGCCGAGGTGATCGGCCACCCCAAGGGGCTGTTCCTGCTGTTCATGGCCGAGATGTGGGAGCGCTTCTCCTATTACGGGATGCGCGCGCTGCTGATCTTCTACCTCGTGCAGCACTGGCTGTTCACCGATTCCGAAGCCTCGATCATCTACGGCGCCTATACCGCGCTGGTCTATATCGCCCCGGTGGTGGGCGGATTCCTCGCCGACCGCTATCTCGGGCAACGCAAGGCGGTGCTGTTCGGTGCGGTGCTGCTGACCTTCGGTCACTTCTTCATGGCCTTCGAAGGCGATGGCGGGCAGGATTCGGCCTTCATCAACATCTTCTGGCTGGCGCTGGCGCTGATCATCGTCGGCTCGGGCTTCCTCAAGGCCAACATCTCGGTGATGGTCGGGCAGCTCTATCCGCGCACCGACGTGCGCCGCGATCCGGCCTACACCATCTTCTACATGGGCATTAACGTCGGTGCGGCGACCGCGTCGATCATCTGCGGCTATCTCGGCCAGACGGTCGGCTGGGAATACGGCTTCGGCCTCGCCGGCTTCGGCATGCTGATCGGGCTGGTGTTCTTCATTCTCGGCAAGCCGCTGCTGCTCGGCAAGGGCGAACCCAAGGATCCGGAAAAGCTCAAGGGCGGCAGGGAATTCGGCATTTACGGCGCCGGTCTCGCCATGGTCGCGCTGTGCTGGCTCGCGATCCAGTACCAGGAGCTGGTCGGCTGGGTGCTCGGCATCTTCGGGCTCGGCCTCGTCGCCTACGTCCTCTATATCGCCGCCGTGCGGCTGCATCCGCACGAGCGCGACCGCATCTTCGCGGCGATGTTCCTGATCTTCGTCTCGATCGTGTTCTGGGCGCTGTTCGAACAGGCCGGCTCGTCGCTCAACCTGTTCACCGATCGCCATGTCGACACTGCGGGCGTGAGCGCGTCGATGTTCCAGTCGATCAACGCGATTTACATCGTGCTGCTCGCCCCGGTCTTCGCGATGCTGTGGCAGGGCCTGGCGCGCAGGGGCGCCGAACCGTCGACGCCGATGAAGTTCGGCCTCGCCGTGATCCAGGTCGGGCTCGGCTTCCTCGTGCTCGTCTGGGGTGCCGAATCGGTCGGAGTGAACGTCGCGACGCCGGTTGCCTTCATCTTCCTGATCTACCTGCTGCACACGACCGGCGAGCTGTGCCTGTCGCCGGTCGGCCTCAGCGCGATGAACCGCCTCAGCCCCGGGCACATGGCTTCGCTGATCATGGGCACTTGGTTCTTCGCTTCGGCAACCGGCAATTTCGCTGCCGGGCTGATCGCGGCGGCAACCGGGGGCGAGGGCGTCGGCGAGGAAGCCGGCAAGCAGATCGTACTCGACGTCTACTCGACGGTCGGCTGGTATGCGGTCGGCATCGGCGTGGTGGTGATGGTGGTCAGCCCGCTGATCAAGCGGTTGATGCATCTCGACACGCTGCAGGACGATACGGTCGACGACGACCTGCTCGGCCAGGAAGAGATCGGCGAGCCGCAGGCGGCGGGCATCCATCCGGCCACGCGCCCGCAGGACTGAGACCGCAACAAGGGGATATCATGCGCATTCGTGCCTTCGCCGCAATCGGGGGTGCGATAGCGCTCTCCGCCTGTACCGCCACGGGTGGTGGTGCAAACGAGGTCGCCTCTGCCTCCGGCTCCGGCAGCGAGACCGCAGCCGAGGCCGAGGCGCCCTTCCCTTCGACCTACCGCCGCTATCCCGGTCGCCCGACCGCGCTGGTCGGCGCGACCGTCTATGACGGCGCCGGCGGACGGATCGACAACGGAACGGTGCTGTTTCGCGACGGCGAAGTTGTGGCCGTGGGCAACGCCACCCTGTCCACCGACGGCTACGACCGGATCGACGCGAGCGGCAAGTTCGTCACCCCCGGCGTGATCGACATCCATTCGCATCTCGGCGATTACCCGACCCCCAGCGTCGACGCGCATTCGGACGGCAACGAGGCGACCAGCCCGACCACGCCCGAAGTGTGGGCCGAGCATTCGGTGTGGCCGCAGGATCCCGGCTTCACCCGCGCGCTCGCCAATGGCGGGGTCACGTCCCTGCAGATCCTGCCCGGCTCGGCGAACCTGATGGGCGGACGCTCGGTCACGCTCAAGAACGTGCCGAGCCGCACCGTGCAGGGGATGAAGTTCCCCGGCGCCCCCTACGGCTTCAAGATGGCCTGCGGCGAGAACCCCAAGCGCGTCTACGGCAATCGCGGGCGCATGCCCTCGACCCGGATGGGCAATTTCGCGGTCAACCGGCAGACCTGGCTCGATGCGAAAGCCTATGCCGAAGACGACGACCGCAAGCGCGACTTGGCCAAGGAAACGCTCGCGGGCGTGCTCGCGGGCGAGATCCTGGTCCACAACCACTGCTACCGCGCCGACGAGATGGCGCTGGTGATGGATATGGCGAAGGAGATGGGCTACCGCGTCAGCGCCTTCCACCACGCGGTCGAGGCCTACAAGATCGGCGACCTGCTGCGCGAGAACGACGTCTGCAGCGCGATCTGGGCCGACTGGTACGGCTTCAAGATGGAAGCCTATGACGGCATCCTCGAAAACGCCGCATTCCTGCGCCAGGCGGGCGCCTGCGTGGTGATCCACTCGGACAGCGACCAGGGCATCCAGCGATTGAACCAGGAAGCGGCCAAGGCGCAGGCGGCGGGCAGGCGGATGGGAATCGCCATTCCCGATGCCGAAGTGATCGGCTGGATCACGCTCAACGCCGCCAAGGCGATGGGCATCGACGCGATGACCGGCAGCCTCGCGCCGGGCAAGATGGCCGATGTGGTGCTGTGGAATGGCGATCCGCTGAGCGTCTATTCGCGGCCCGAGAAGGTGTGGGTCGACGGCGCGCTGCTGTTCGACGCGATGGACCCGAAACGGCGGCCGGTAAGCGATTTCGAACTCGGCCAGCCGGGCGAAGGAGATGTCAAATGAAGCGCCTCCTGACACTCGCCGCGAGCGCTCTCGCCATCGCTGCCAGCCCCGCTTTCGCGCAGGATATCGCCATCACCAACGCCACCGTCGCGACCGGCGACGGCAGCGATCCGATCGAAAACGCGACCGTCGTCATCCGGGGCGGCAAGGTCGTCGCCGCGGGGGCCGGGGTCAGCATTCCCGCCGGCGTCCCGACCGCGGACGGCAGCGGAACCTGGGTTACGCCCGGTCTCGTCGCCACCGTCACGACGCTCGGCCTGTGGGATGTCGGCGCGGTCAGCGAATCGAACGACACGCGCGCCGGGAATTCGCCGTTCAGCGCGGCGCTCGACGTCGCGCCCGCGATCAATCCGAATTCGGTGCATGTCGCGGTCCACCGCGCCGCCGGCATCACCCGCGCGGCGACCGTGACCATGCCGTCGAGCTCGATCTTCGGCGGGCAGGGGGCGATCATCGATCTCGGCGTGGACGGCAATGCAGTGATGCGCCCGCGCGCCTTCCAGATCGTCGCGCTCGGCGAGCGCGGCGCGCGGTTGTCGGGGGGCAGCCGGGTCTCGGCGCACGCGCTGTTCCGCAACGCGCTGCGCGAGGCGGGCCGGTTCGGCGAGGATGCCCGCATCCCGGGACGGTCCTCGCGTCCGTCGGAAAGCGACACCGGCGACGATGTGCCGATCGACCCACGCCTGTCCGGCGGCAATGCCGAGCGCGGCGACGATGTGCTGCTGACCCGCTTCGACGCTGCCGCGCTGGTGCCCGTCGTGCGTGGCGAGCAGCGGCTCTATGTCGAGGTCGAACGCGCTTCGGATATCCGCGCGGTGCTCGCATTGAAGCGCGAGTTCGCGCGGCTCGACCTGGTGCTGGTCGGCGCGAGCGAGGGCTGGTTGGTGGCGAGCGAGATCGCCGCGGCCGGCGTGCCGGTGATCGCCGACGGGCTCGACGACCTGCCCGAGAATTTCGAGGAGATTGCCTCGACCCAGTCGAATGTCGGCCGCATGGTCAAGGCCGGGGTCAAGGTCGCGATCAACGCCTCGGCGATGGAGAACCCGCGCAATCTCAACCAGTTCGCGGGCAATCTCGTCGCGCTGGCGCGGATGCCGCGCGCCGCCGGGCTGAGCTGGGGACAGGCCTTCGCCGCGATCAGCTCCGTCCCGGCCGATATCAGCGGATTGAAAGGTCGCGCAGGAGTGCTGGCTCCGGGTGCGGTCGGCGATCTGGTGATCTGGGACGGCGATCCGCTCGAACTCGGCGCGATGCCGGTGCGGGTCTATATCGACGGGGTCGAGCAACCGCTCGACAACCACCAGAGCCGCTTGCGCGAGCGCTATCGCGACCTCGACGAGAGCGACCTGCCCAAAGCCTATGACTGGTAGGCCCATGACCGGGAAGGCAGCCGACGACGCGCCGCCGGGTGCAGGCGCCACGCTGGGCGCGCTCGGTGCCGCGGCGATGGCGGTGGCGGCGTTCGCGCTCGTCCCTGCTCTTGCACAGGACAAGGCACCCGACCATGCGCAGGACGCGGCGTGGCACAACCGCCAGCAGCTCGCGCTCGCCGAACTGCATCCCGCCGACGGCTGGGGCACGCTCGAGGGCGGCGTGCGCATCCGCCGCGTCAAGGGCGACGGCAGCGGGCCGCACCCGAGCGTCGCCGATACGGTGACGGTGCATTATGCGGGCACGCTGGTCGACGGCACCACGTTCGACAGTTCGTGGGATCGCGGCGAACCCGCCACCTTTCCGCTCGGCCGGCTGGTCAAGGCGTGGCAGCTGGCAATCCCGCAAATGGGGGTCGGCGACACGATCGAGATCGTGGTGCCCGCCGATCTCGGCTACGGGCCGAAGGGCAAGGGGCCGATCCCGGGCAATGCGACGCTGAAATTCACCATCGAACTGCTGGATATCGAGAGCCGCTGACGTACCATCCGGGAGAGCAAGGACATGGACCCGCTGACTTCGCTGATCGCCGCCTGCGTGGCCTTCGTCGGCAGCCATTTCGCCATGTCGCATCCGCTGCGCGCGCCGATGGTGCGCATGCTGGGCGAGAAGGGTTTTCTCGGTGTCTATTCGCTCGTGAGCCTGGCCGCGTTCGTGTGGATCGTGCTCGCCTTCCGTGCCGCGCCGGCGGGCACGCCGCTCTGGCCGGGCTTCGGCGATCTCGCGTGGGGGATCGCAAGCGTACTGACGCTGGTCGCGATGGTGCTGCTGGCGGGGAGCTTCGCGGGCAATCCGGCGCTGCCCGAGACTCCTCCCGAAAAGGCCGCGCAGGCCGAGGCGCGGGGCGTGTTCGCGGTCACGCGTCACCCGATGATGTGGGCCTTCGCGTTATGGGCGATCGCGCATATCGTCGCCGCGCCGACCGAGCGCACGTTGGTCACCGCCGGGGCGATCGGCATCCTCGCACTGCTCGGCGCACACCTGCAGGACCGCAAGAAGCGGGCGCTGATGGGCGAGGCCTGGTCGGCCTGGGAAAGCAGGACGAGCTTCCGGCCGCGCTTCGGGCGGCTGTTCGGCGCGGGCTGGATCGTGTGGATAGCAGGGCTGGTCTTATGGCTGGCCCTCAGTGCGGCACACATGGGGCTGGCCGGATTCGACGCCGGGGTCTGGCGCTGGATCGGCATTGTCTGACCCCTGGGCGCGGCAGCCTGTGTCCGAATAGCACCGATCGAGATCGTCCATCGATCTGTTGTCGAGTCTCTTGAACCGCGTCCATTGAGGCCCGTTCAGGCGATTGATTTCGGCGCAGAGATAGTCCCGGTGCGCGGCTTCGAGCGGAGTTCTGGCCACCCTGAGCGACGGGGCGGTCGTATTGATGTTGTCGTCATACGGCTCCTTGAAGTTCAGCAAGGGCCGAATGGCCGTTCGGCGAAACGCCGCGATCTTCGCGCCGCATTCCGCCGCTTCGTCCGGAATAGCCGCCTCCGCCCCGCGGCTTTGCAGTTCCGCCACGCAGGCCGGGTAGGGAATCTCCCAAGTGCAGCGGAAATCCGGCCGCATTCCGAGATTGGCCTTCGCCCATTCCGCTACGCTGTCCGGAGCCTTCATGGTGCACTTAGGCAGTCCGGAATCCTGTTCGCCGGACGGAGTTGCATTCTCTGCCGGCATAGTGCCGTCCGGCGTATCGGCGGCGGGCGACCCCGGCGCTTCTTCCGCTGACGGCACGGTATCGGCAGGCCCGTCTTCGGTCTCCGCTCCGGATCCCGTCTGGAACATCGTATGTGCCGCATAGGATGCGATCGCGCCGACCAGCGTGACGCCGAGCGATCCGTTGAGCATCTTGCGCTGGTTTTCGTTTCGGATCGTGACCCAGCCGATCATGTCTGCCAGCCATACCAGCCCAACCAGCGCGAACAGTATCACGCAGGTCCATGCCAGAAATGCCGCCGAACCAACCGTCACGAAGCCCCCTTTTGCAATGAACGATAGGCCATAGCCGGCTGCGAGCCAATACGGGCGAACTATTCGCCCTGAATTCGGGTGCGCGTTTCTCGAGCAGCGCGGCGACGCCTTCGGCATGATCCTCGGTGTGATGCATCAGTGCCTGCGTGTTGGCAGCGAGTTCGAGTGCCGTATCGTAACCGATCGAGCGCCCCTGCCGCAGCAGGTTCTTGGCCTGCCGCAGCGCCAGCGGAGGCATCGCGGCGATCTTCGCCGCCAGCGTCTGCGCCTCGTCCATCAGGCGCTCATGCGGCACCACTCGGCCGACGAGGCCCCATTCGCACGCCTGCTCGGCTCCGATCACATCGCCGGTATAGAACAGTTCCGCCGCGCGGCTCTCGCCGATCACGCGCGGCAGGATCCAGGTGCCGCCGTCGCCCGGGATGATGCCGAGCTTGAGGAAGGTGACGCCGAATTTCGCCCGGTCCGAGGCGATCCGCATGTCGGCGAGGCAGGCGATATCGCAGCCGAGGCCGATCGCCGGCCCGTTGACCGCCGCGATCAGCGGCACGCGCAACCCGTAGAGAGCGCGCAGCGCGCGGTGGATATTGTCGCGATAGCCGTCCGCCACGGCGACCGCATTGCCGCCGAAATTGCCCGTCCGGTCGCGCATCGCCTTGATGTCGCCGCCGGCGGAGAAGGCCTTGCCCGCGCCGGTAAGGATCGCGACGCGGATATCGGTGTCGCCGTTGATCGCATTGCACGCCGCCTCGATCTCCGCGCCATCGCCGTCGTGCCCGATCGGGTTCATGCTGCCGGGACGATCGAGGGTGAGGGTGGCGATGTGGTTCGCAGTGGCGACGGTGAGCAGGGTCATGCCGGCGGTGCTAATGCCGCCGTGCGCGTTCGTCGAGCAGCCATTTGTCGCCCCAGTCGCGCATGATCTCCAAGAGCGGTGCCAATTCCCGGCCCGCTTCGGTCAGCCGGTATTCCGCCCGTCGGCCTTCGGGCGGGTCGCGTTCGAGGATCCCGAATTCGACCATCGCGGAGAGGCGCGTGGTCAGCGCGGCGCGATTGATCCGCGTGTTCGGCATGAACTCCTCGAACCGCGTGGCGCCTAGAAACGCCTCGCGCAGGATGAGCAGGACCCATCGGTCGCCGAGGATTCGCGACGCCCTGCCGACCGGGCATGGAGAATGCGAAGGCCTGAAACGATCCATAGGTCTGCTTTTTAGACTTGACCTGCGCGAATACAAGCCGGATAGTCAAGTCTGATTTCCAGACTTGAACAAGGAAGGCCATGCCCCGCCCCGGATTCGAGAACGAGCAACAAGTGCTCGACTACATGCGCAAGATCGCCATCGGGCAATCCGGCTTCAGCACCTTCCTCGGCCTCGAGCCGGTCCGGTGCTGGGAAGGTCACGCCGAAATCGAAATGGCGGTGAAGCCGGAAATGACGCAACATCACGGCTTCGCCCATGGCGCAATCGTCGGGATGATGGCGGACAATGCCTGCGCGTGGGCGGCGAGTTCGGCGGTCGGCGACGTCGTCACCGGCAGCTATACGATCAACCTGCTCGCCCCGGCGCGCGGCGATGTGCTCCGTTCGAAAGGAACGGTTGTGAAGGCGGGGCGGCGGCAGGTGGTGGTCCGCGCCGAAGTGTGGTCCGAAGCCGCGGAGACCGATCCGGTACTCGTCGCGATCGCGCAGGCCACGATCGTGCCGACGGGAATACCCAGCGCGCCGATGAGCTGAACGAGCTCAGTCGCTTTTCCCGCTTCCGGTCGCGCGCTCCATGAAGGCGAGGGCGCGATCCTCCGCTGCCGGGTGCCAGGCGAGATCGTGGCCGATGCCGGGGAAGATCGCCAGCTCGGCGCCCGCTTTCTTCGCCGCAAGCTGCTCGGAATGCGCATGCGGGATCAGCGTGTCGGCGTCGCCGTGCATGAGCAGGATCGGCGCCTCGACGCGCTCGAGCGTCGTCAGCGTATCGTAGCGGTCGCGCAGGAGGAGGCCGGTCGGCAGCCACCACATCTTCTCGCCGACCAGCTGCGACAGGCTGGCGAAGGGCGAGATCAGGATCAGCGCGGCGGGTGTCGTCTCGCTCGCCAGCTGCGCCGCGACGCCCGTTCCGACCGAATTGCCGATCATCACCACCTGCGACGGGCCGACGCCCTCGCGCTCGAGGAACCGCAGCGCCGCGCGCCCGTCGCGATAGAGGCCCTGTTCGCTCGGGCTGCCTGGATTGCCGCGGTAACCGCGATACTCGGCCGCGAGCACGCCGTAGCCCTCCGGCACCATCCGGTCGGTCGCGATGATGCTCGATGTCCAGTCGGTGCCGTTGCCGTGAAAATAGAGAATCGTCGGCTTGCCCTGCTGCGCCGCGCGATAGCCCGCCGCAAGGTCGAGGCCGTCCTCGGTGCGATAGCCGACCGCTTCGAACCCGCCGGCCATGGCGCCCTGCCCGCGCGGGGCGGGATAGATAAGCGGGCCCTGACCCAGGGCGAGGCCGATCGCTATCGCCGCATACAGCCCGATCAGGAGTCCCGTTGCAACGAGCACGGCCCGCTTCGCCCGCCGCATGCCGCGATCAGGCCCGCGCCTCTTCCACGCGCTCGTTTTCTCCGGACGAATTGTGTCGCAGCGCCTTGAGCACCGTATCGACGATATGCGGCGCGTTGAGCCCCGCCTCCTCGTACTGCCTGTCGGGCGCGTCCTGGTCCTGGAAGCGGTCGGGAAGGCGCATGGTGCGGATCTTGAGGCCCGCATCGGTGAGCCCTTCGTCGCTGGCGAAGGTCAGGACATGCGCGCCAAGGCCGCCCACCGCGGCCTCCTCGACCGTCACCACCACTTCGTGGCTGCGCATCAGGCGCTCGATCAGTTCGGTGTCGAGCGGCTTGGCGAAGCGCATGTCGGCCACGGTCGTGCTTAGCCCCTTTGCCTCGAGCTGGTCGGCCGCCTTGAGCGCCTCGGCCAGCCGCGCGCCGAGCGACAGGATCGCCACCTTGCTGCCCTCGCGCACAACGCGCCCCTTGCCGATTTCGAGCTTTTGCGGCGTCTCGGGGAGGTCCACGCCGACACCGCCACCGCGCGGATAGCGGAAGGCGATCGGACCGTCGTCGTACTCGGCCGCAGTATACGTCATATGGACCAGCTCGGCCTCGTCGGCGGCGGCCATGACCACGAAATTGGGCAGCGTCGACAGATAAGTCACGTCGAACGATCCGGCATGCGTCTGCCCGTCGGCGCCGACCAGCCCGGCGCGGTCGATCGCGAAGCGCACCGGCAGGTTCTGGATCGCGACGTCGTGCACGACCTGGTCGTAGGCGCGCTGGAGGAAAGTCGAATAGATCGCCGCGAAGGGCCGCATCCCCTGCGCCGCAAGCCCGGCGGCGAAGGTCACGCCATGCTGCTCGGCGATACCGACGTCGAAGGCGCGCTCGGGATGCGCTGCGGCGAAGCGGTCGACCCCGGTCCCGCTCGGCATGGCGGCGGTGATCGCGCAGATGCGCTTGTCGGTTTCGGCGAGCTTCGCCAGCGTGTCGCCGAACACGTTCTGGTAGGCGGGCGGGCCGGCCTTGGACTTGGCCTTTTCGCCGGTGACGACGTCGAATTTCGGGACGCCGTGATATTTGTCGGCGCTGTTCTCGGCCGGGGCGTAGCCCTTGCCCTTGGTGGTTACGACATGGACCAGCACCGGCCCTTCCTCGGCGTCGCGAACGTTTTCGAGCACGGGGATGAGATGGTCGAGATTGTGCCCGTCGATCGGCCCGACGTAATAGAAGCCCAGCTCCTCGAACAAGGTCCCGCCGGTGACCATGCCGCGGGTATATTCCTCGGCCTTTTCGAGCCCCGAGAAGACGCGGCGCGAGAGCTTCTTCGAGATTCGCTTGGCGAGGCTCCTGAGGCCGAGATATTCGCTGCTCGACACCATCCGCGCGAGATAGGCCGACAGCCCGCCGACCGGCGGCGCGATCGACATGTCGTTGTCGTTGAGGATCACCACCAGCCGGTTGCCCGCCTGTTCGGCATTGTTCATCGCCTCGTAGGCCATCCCCGCGCTCATCGCGCCGTCGCCGATCACCGCGATCCCGCGCCCGGGCCGCTCGTTCAATTTGTTGGCAACCGCGAATCCGAGCGCGGCGCTGATCGAGGTCGAGCTGTGCGCCGCGCCGAACGGGTCGTATTCGCTTTCGGAACGCTTGGTGAAGCCCGACAGCCCGCCGCCCTGGCGCAGCGTGCGGATGCGATCGCGCCGCCCGGTGACGATCTTGTGCGGATAGCACTGGTGCCCGACATCCCACACCAGCCGATCGCTGGGCGTGTCGAACACGTAGTGGATCGCCACGGTCAGCTCGACCACGCCGAGCCCCGAGCCGAGATGCCCGCCCGAGGTGCTGACCGCGGAGATCATTTCCGCGCGCAGCTCGTCGGAGAGCTGGCGGAGCTGGTCCTTTTCGAGCCGGCGCAGGTCTGCGGGATAGTCGACCGTGTCGAGCAGCGGAGTATCGGGGCGTTCGCTCATATGCTGGCCCTACACCGCGAAATCCGAACTGTCGATGAACGGTTTATCGACAGAAATGCACGGCTCGTCGCCATCAGGCGCATGCCTCGCACAGGCCGCGCACCTCGATGATCGGGCGTCGCGTGGTGAAGCGGTGCTTGCTCGCGACCCCGCGCACCTCGCGCGAGACGCCGTCGTGGTCGACATGCGTCGCCTCGCCGCATTCGTCGCACACGAGGAAGATGCAATCGTGCTCGCAGCCCGGATGCGTGTTGGCGAGATAGGCGTTGGCGCTCTCGACGCGCATGGCGAGGTTGTTCGCCACGAACAGGTCGAGGATACGGTAGACGCTGTTGGGCGCCACCCGCTTGCCGCGGGCTTTCGAGAGGTTGTCGGCGATATCGTAGGCCGAGGCGGGCCGCTCGTGGCGAGCGAGTTCCTCGAACACCGACTGGCGCATGCCGGTCCATTGTTCGCCCGATTCGGTGAGCGACTCCTCGGCCGCCTTCACCAGGTCCTTGCCGCTGTGCTCGTGATGCGAATGATCGTGCATGGCACGGTATATACTGCGCGCAGTGCGGAATTGCCAACCGGTTGGTGCGGTGGGAGGGGGAGTTTTCGTTGCGTGCGGTCGGGACGTCCGTCCCTCCCTTGCTGTTCCATCCCACGCCCCCGCCCGGAGTCCTTGTCGGGTGCGCTCATGACCTCCGTCATGAGCTTGCGGCACCGGCCCACTCCCCCGCCCTTCCACCCCGACTTTAGTATCCTAAGGGTGGAAGGGTGGGGGAGTGGGCCGGTGCCGCACCCGGTGGGCCGATGCCTGCCACGCAGTGACAGCTCGCGTCACCGCCGGAAAACAAAGCTCAATCCCGCTGGAAACTCGCCCGGTAATGCGTCGGGTACAGCCGCTTCAGCGCCGCGACCTTCGGCGCATCCCAGCGCAGGATGTAGCGATGCCGCGGGTTCTTCGCCGCGAAGTCCTGGTGGTAGGTTTCGGCCTTGTAGAACTTGCGATAGCTCTCGATCCCGGTGACGACCGGAGCGCTCCACACGCCCGAGGCCTTCATCTGCGCGAGATACGCGCTTGCGACCTCGCGCTGCTCGGCGCTCATCGGCACCAACGCGGCGCGGTATTGCGGGCCGACGTCGGGACCCTGCCGGTTGCGCAGCGTCGGGTCTGCGACGACCGAGAAGAAAATCCGCAACAGCTGGTCGTAGCGCACGATTTCGGGATCGTAGACCACCCTGACTGCCTCGGCATGGCCGGTGGTTCCGCTGTTGGTCTGCTTGTAGGTCGCAGTGCCCGCGCTACCGCCATGATAGCCGGACACCGCGCTCCTGACGCCCTTGACGTGGCTGAACACCGCTTCGACGCCCCAGAAACAGCCGCCCGCGAAGACCGCGGTCTTCAATCCGCCGCTCTCTTTCGACACGCGCTTGGCCGCCGGCGCTTCGACCACCGTCTCGGCGGCGAGCGCGGCAGGCTGGCACGCCGTCAGCGCGAGCGCGCAGGCCGACAGGACCGGGATGAAGCCCTTCATCGAAGGGTGGCGGCGGCGGCTTCGGGTACGATCTGCGTCAACAGATCCGGCGCCATTACTCCGAGCACGATCAGGCTGCCGGCGAGAAAGCCGATGGAGAAATTGCGGGCGAGGTCGGAGCGGAGGAGTTTCATCGGTCTGCTGTTTCATGGTCCGTGTGCGAATCGTTGCGGGCATGGATAGGGACGGCGCGCTTTCCGCATACTGAATGCGGCTGTTGCTGCGGGTTCATTCGCGCGGCGGGCGCGATCGGTTACGCCCGGTCGACACGGGTCCCCGCCTGCGCGGGGGTACGACACTGAAGGCAGAACGCCTTCAGTGCCTGAAGTGGCGCATCCCGGTGAAAACCATCGCCAGCCCGGCCTCGTTCGCCGCCGCGATCACCTCGTCGTCGCGGATCGAGCCGCCCGGCTGGATCACCGCGCTCGCGCCCGCTTCGGCTGCGGCGAGGAGCCCGTCGGCGAAGGGGAAGAAGGCGTCCGAGGCGACCGCGCTGCCCTGCGTGCGCGGCACGTCCCAGCCATGGGTCTCCGCCGCCTCGGCCGCCTTCATCGCCGCGATACGCGACGAATCGCGCCGGTTCATCTGCCCCGCGCCGATTCCCGCTGTGGCGCCGTCCTTCGCGTAGACGATCGCGTTCGACTTGACGTGGCGCGCGACGGTCCAGGCGAACAGGCAATCCCTGAGCTCCTGCTCGGTCGGTTCGCGCGTCGTCACCACTTTCAGGTCTCCGGCGGCGATCGCGCCGTTGTCGCGGCTCTGGACCAGCAGCCCGCCGGTGATCGGCTTGACCGCCAGCCCGCCGCGGCGCGGATCGGGCAGGTCGCCGGTGACGAGCAGGCGCAGGTTCTTTTTCTTCGCGAAGATTGCGCGCGCCTCGTCGCCGATGGCAGGCGCGATGACGACTTCGGTGAAGATCGTCGCGATCCGCTCCGCCGTGGCGCCGTCGAGTTCGGTGTTGACCGCGACGATCCCGCCGAAGGCCGACACGCTGTCGCAAGCGAGCGCCTCGTCCCACGCCTCGGCCAGCGTCGCGCGCTGCGCCACGCCGCACGGATTGGCGTGCTTGACGATCACCACCGCCGGATCGCCGCCGCGGAACTCGGCGCATAGTTCGAGCGCCGCGTCGGCGTCGCCCAAATTGTTGTAGCTGAGTTCCTTGCCCTGCAGCTGCTCGGCCTGCGCGATCCCGCGCCCGTGCGGACCCGCCGGCGTGTAGAGCGCAGCCTTCTGGTGCGGGTTCTCGCCGTAGCGCAGCTCGACCGGTGCGACGCCGTTGACCGCAAGGAAATCCGGGAACATTTTCCCTTGGTCGGCGAACGCGAACCATTGGCTGATCATGCTGTCGTATGCGGCGGTCGCCGCGAAGGCCTTGGCCGCCATCTTCTTGCGGAAATCGAGCGAGGTCGCACCTTCCCGCGCCTTGAGCTCTCCGAGAAGCGTCTCGTAATCACCCGGATCGGTGACAATAGTGACGAATTGGTGATTTTTCGCCGAAGAACGAACCATGCTGGGTCCGCCGATATCGATGTTCTCGATGATTTCGGGGCGTTCGGCGCCGCGCATCACGGTCGCTTCGAACGGGTAGAGATTGACCACGACGAGGTCGATCGCGCCGATATCGTGGGCATCCATCGCCGCGGCGTGCTCCTCGTTGTCGCGCACCGCGAGCAGCCCGCCATGGACCTTGGGATGGAGCGTCTTGACGCGCCCGTCCATCATCTCGGGAAAACCGGTCAGGTCGGAAATGTCGCGCACGCCAAGGCCCGCATCGCGCAGCGCCTTGGCGGTACCGCCGGTCGAGACCAGTTCGACCCCGCGCGCCGCGAGCGCCTGCCCCAGCTCGACCAATCCGGTCTTGTCGGACACCGACAGCAGCGCCCGCTCGATCTTCACGTCACTCACGCGAATTCACCCCATTTTCTTGAACAGCCAGGAGAAATTGCCCCCGCTGCGCTGCGCCATCCCTTCGATAACCAATTGCTGGATCGGGCGCGGGCGGCCCTGTCCGTCGACCCACATGCTTTCCTCGACCGACAGCGCGGTGTCGCCGGCATCGCCCGCCATGCGGAACTGCCAGTAGCTCCCGTCGGGCAGTGCCAGCCCGGCGCCCTTCCTGTCCTGCGACAGCCCGATCTCGATCCCCGGGCCGATATGGAAGCGGATCGCGTAGCCGACCTTGCCGCGCTTGCCCTTGCGGCCCGCCGGCACCAGCAGGTCCTCGCCGCGTAGCTCGGTGCCGTCGTCGCGCATGATCAGGATCCGGCGATGGATCAGATTGTAGCGCGCGGCATAGCCGTCATGGCTCGCCTCGATCCGCGTCGCCGAGCCGTTGCCGAGATCGAGCGCGCGGCGGTCGATCTCGACCTCGTTGACGCCGGCGCCGAGCTTGCCGCCCAGGTGCACCGCGGTCGAATTGGCGTTGTCGAGCACCAGCGCCGAATGCGCCGCGGTCGCGCGCAGCCCCTGCTCGATCCGCACCGGCACCTGCCCGCCGGCGAGCGCGGCGCCGCCGCAATTGACCACCAGACGCTGCCCCTGCGCGGAAAATTCGAACGCCAGCGTCGAGGCGCAGCCGAAGCGCGAATGCTTCGCCAGCGGCGGCGGCGCGGCGTCGAACTGGAGCACCGACTTGCCGCCCGATACGCGCTGGTAGCCCCATTGCCGCACATCCTTGAGCGGGCGCGTGCGCACCCCGCTGGCGTCGATCAGCGCAGCCAGACGCGAAGCGCGGATCGCCCCCGCGCCCTGCCAGCTGCCGAGCCCGCCGTCGCCGTGCTGCAGAGCCAGCAGCGGCGGCACCAGCAGTTCGAGCATCGATTGCAGCGCGTCGGGCACGTCGCGCCCTGCCGCATCGTAGCAGGCGGCGAGATCGACCAGCAGCGCGATCGCGTCCATCTGCGCCAGCGGGCTGCGCGACAGCACCCCGCCATCGTCCGACACGAGGTCGCCCAGCGCGCGCACCAGCCCCGCTTCGCCGTAAAGGCGGCGCGGCTTGCCCTCGGGCAGGAGCAGCCCGGCCGCGACGACCGCGCACCAGCCCGCGACCTCGCCCATCCGGTCGTTCGACTTGCCGATATTCTTGTCGAGCCAGCGCGCGGTCGTGGCGATCGCGCTCAGGACTTTCGGGCGCAGTGTCGCATCGCCGCCCGACAGCACCAGCGGCGCGTGTACCAGCCAGTTGAGCAAGCGGTGCCCGACATGTTCGACATTCCACGCCGCACCCTTGCCGGATCTCGGATTGGCCTTGAGCCAGGCGCCGAGCACGCGCTCGGCGGTGGCCACGCATTGCTCGCGCGGCGCGCTTGCGGAGAGGTCGCGCAGCCAGGCGAAACCGTGGACGGTGCGCTCGAACGGCGGGGTCAGCCGCGCGCTGGGCGCAAAATCCATCTGCGCGATCGGGGCCTTGACCCCGTTGACGAGGAAATGCCCCGCGCGCAGCGCGACGCCGGCGGCGCGATCGCCCGCGAGCGGACTTTCGACCGTACCGAGCAGGCGCAGCTTCGCCGGCTTGGCGAAAGGCGAGCTCAGCGTCGAACCCGGCACGCCGAGCCGGTAGGCGAGCCGGATCAGCCGCTCGCCCGCGCCGAGCGAGGGCGGGGCGAAATCGGCGATCGCGAGCGAGCGGCCGGGTTCGAGCACGTCGCCCTCCGGCACCGGTTCGAGCTCGCCGTCGCGCCCGAGCACATGGTCCGCCGCACCACCTTCGAGCGGCAGCGCGAGCGCTTCCTCGGTCGCGATCCGCTGCGCCTCGCGCTCGCCGGTGGTGATCGCGCC
The DNA here is from genome assembly GCA_913055875.1 of uncultured Altererythrobacter sp. Classification (GTDB taxonomy): domain Bacteria; phylum Pseudomonadota; class Alphaproteobacteria; order Sphingomonadales; family Sphingomonadaceae; genus CAJXJY01. Next base: position 192,079 of record CAJXJY010000001.1, on the reverse strand, counting down.
CTCGCTCATCCCCCACCCCTCAGTGCGGCGATATTCGCGGCATAGCGCTCCGGCCCGCCCCTGAAGGTGGCCGAGCCCGCGACCAGCACGTCGGCGCCCGCATCGACGCATTGCCGCGCAGTGTCCGGATCGACCCCGCCGTCGACTTCGAGATGGATCGCGCGGCCGGTAGCGTCGATGCGCTCGCGGATCGCGGCGATCTTGCGCAGCTGGCTGTCGATGAAGCTCTGCCCGCCGAAGCCGGGATTGACGCTCATCACCAGCACCAGGTCGACGAGGTCGAGCAAATAGTCGAGATGTGCCTCGGGCGTGCCCGGATTGAGCACCACGCCGGCCTTCTTGCCGAGCGCGCCGATCGCCTGCAGCGTGCGGTGGACATGCGGCCCCGCTTCGGGATGGACGGTGATGATGTCCGCCCCCGCCTCGGCGAACTGCTCGAGATAGGCGTCGACCGGCGAAATCATCAGATGGACGTCGAACGGTTTCGACGTATGCGGCCTCAGCGCCTTGATCACTGCCGGACCGATGGTGATATTGGGCACGTAATGCCCGTCCATCACGTCGATATGGATCCAGTCCGCGCCCGCTTCGTCGACCGCGCGCACCTCTTCGCCCAGCCGGGCGAAATCGGCCGATAGGATCGAAGGGGAAATCAGCGGGGTCGCCATTTTCGCTACGGATACTCGCTCGGCTCTTGCGCGACGGTCCGTCCCGAGTAGGCGGGCGACCGAATCGCGACAAGCAGAGCGCGCGCGCTTTTCCACGACTGGCCCACGATTGACCCACGCCCGAACGGGGAATTCAGCCGCAATTCAGGCCCGAATCGGTAGATGAACCGTCAGACGGGGACAGTCCCGATACTTGAAAGCAGCGCCTCGACATGCTCGTTTCGGCGGGTTCGGCGCAGGAAATTACCCGAGGAACAGCATGAAACACGGACTTCGTATTGCGATGATGGGTGCGGCTGCGAGCGCGCTGGCGCTGGCACCCGCAGCACAGGCGCAATACCGCAACAAGATCGCGCACAACCCCGCCGCGTGCAATTCGGGCAGCGGCCCGGCGGTCAAGGTGACCGTCAACGGGATCAAGACCTCGAAGGGCACGATGCGCGTGCAAACCTATAACGGCACCAAGGCCGACTGGCTCGAAAAGGGCCGCTGGCTCAACCGTGTCGAGGCGCCCGCGCGCAAGGGCACGATGACCTTCTGCCTGCCGGTGCCGAAATCGGGCAGCTACGGCGTCGCCGTGCGGCACGACATCAACGGCAACGGGAAGACCGACCTGCGCGAAGACGGCGGGGGCATGTCGAACAACCCCTCGATCAACATCTTCAACCTCGGCAAGCCGAGCTACACCAAGGTCGCGTTTTCGGTCGGTTCGGGCGTGACGCCGATCTCGATCGATATGAAGTATTGGTGAGTTGGAGCTAGTTTTCCGGCGGTGATGCGGCCTGTCGCTGAGTTGCGGTCGTTGGACCGCCGGTAGCGGCACGGACCGACTCCCCTTTCAGGAGTCTTTAGTTGCGTGCGGAAAGCACCTCCGTGCTTTCCTTGCTGTTCCATCCCACGCCCCCACCCGGAGTCTTTGTTGCGTGCGGAAAGCACGTCCGTGCTTTCCTTGCGGCACCAGCCCACTCCCCCACCCTTCCACCCCGACTTTAGTATCCTAAGGGTGGAAGGGTGGGGAAGTGGGCTGGTGCCGCACCCGGCGGTCCGATGCTTGCCGCGCAGTGACAGGTATCGCCACCGCCGGAAAACAAACCTCACCCCCCGCGCTTCCTCCATACCTCAAACAACACCCCCGGAGCCGCGAGCAGCGGGTGTTTTTCCTTCCACGGCGTCACTTCGACCGGCACGCCGGTATGCCGCTCGATCTTCCACGCGGCGTAGCGCGCTGCGCCTTCGAAGGTCGTGCTCGCCTTGACCAGCCGCAGCAGGTTGAGCGGCTTGCCCAAGCGGCGGCGGCGCTTCCACCAGCGCAGGATTTCGGCGCGGCGCGCGGCCGGCATCTGCGGCACGATTGCCTCGCCCTCGCGCGCGAACGCGATCCCCTCCGCCTCCAGCGCCAGCGGCAGCAGTCCGTCGAAATGCGCCGCATTGACCGACAGGATCGAATCCTCGCGCCCGGGCTGCTCGACCCGGAACTCGGCCCGGTAGGTGGCGCGGAACAGCGCGCGCCAGTAATCCTGCGCGGTGCCGCGGTCGGGGCCCAGCGCCACCGCCAGCCGTGCCGCGGTGCGCGCCGCCTGCGACAGCGCTTCCACGATCCGCGGCTCGACCTCGTCCTTCGCCCGCCACACCAGCGCGCCCGGCTGGACGAAGCGCGCCCAGATGGTCGTGTCCCGGCTTGCGCCGCGGCAGGCGCGGGCGAAGGTCTCGAACGCCATCGTCGCGACCTTGGCGCGCAGCACCCGTCCGCCGGTCTCCCATTCGTGATAGCTGACCCGCGGCCAGATCCGGTCGCGCTGCTCGCCCGGCAGCAGCAGGTAGAAATCGAGCACGCCCTCGAGTTCGCCGGTGCGCAGGTTGGAGCCGTAGAACAGCGCCGCCTCCGCGCCGGCTTCGCGCGCCAGCCGTGCGGCGAATGCGGCCACTTCGGGGCGCACCTCGGCCGCCAGCCGCTCGAGGATGCGTCCAGCGAGGGTTTCGGTCACGGAACCACGAATTCGAGTTCGGGACCCTGCTCGACCCGGTAGCGGCCCGGCGGGAACGCCTCGCCGTCGAGGATGAAGCGGTCGGCGATATCGAGCTCGAACCGGTCGACCTGGCGAACGTGAAACCCGGCGCTGTCGAGCCAGCCGGGCGACCAGCCGGCGAGGATCGCGGGCACGGCGGCGAGCAGGCGGCGCCCGGGCCGGTCCATCGCGGTCAGCTTCAGGCCCTCGCGATATTTGCCGAACACTTTCAGCCCGGCCGGGAAGCGATGCAGCGTCGAGGCGAGCATCACCGCGCGGCGGCCTTCGTAGCCGTTCCCGGCATGCTCGAGCGGCTCGCGCGCATCGCCGAGCAGGATTTCCATCTGCGCGCCCCGCCGCCAGACGTTGCCGTCGCTGCCGAACAGCCCCTGCAGCACGCCCCAGGCGCTGGTAACCGCGACCGCGAGGCTGTCGAACGCACCCATCCGGTGCGCATCCTGCCCCGCGCGCACGCCGAGCGTGAAGCCGCCCGCGCCCATGATGAAGCCGAGCATCGGATCGGCATCGCCTTCGACCGGGCATACCGACAGCGGCCGGCGCACGACGCGCCGGCCCCGCGGAAAGGCGTCGATCGCGTCGCACAAATTCCATCCGGCGGGCGCGCCGAGGTCGACGTTGAGCGCGTTGGTCTTGCCCTTGGGAAGCACCGCAAGCGCGGGCCAGTCGTCGCCGAACACGTGCTGCGCCGCGGTCAGCACGTCGCGCACCGTCCCGTCGCCGCCGTTGACGATCAGGTAATCGATCCCGCGCGAGGCGAAGTCCGACAGCGCTTCGGCGATCGCCTCGCGCCCTTCGGGCTGCGCGAGATGGACGTTGGGCCGCTCGGCGACTTCGAGATCGGCACCGCGATTGCGATGGCTGCGCGGATTGTAGATCACCCCGACGATCGGCGGCTCGTGCGGCGCCCCGCGGCCGGTGCGCGTGCGCCCGGCGGGCACGCCGTTGCGCGGCGGGAAGCGGTAGAATTCGTTGACGGGGCCGGACATTTGGGGCCGCCTTAGCCGCTGGGCCGGTGCGTTCACCACATTTTTCTGCCGACGCGGCGCTTCCTGTCGGGTATTGTCATGCGCATGCTGCATCCCGACCTGCTCGAATCCGCCCGCGCGCTCGCCGACCGCATCGTCTCGCTGCGCCGCGCGATCCATGCCGAACCCGAGCTCGGCCTGCACACGCCGAAAACGATGGCCAAGGTGCGTGAGGCGCTCGCGCACCTGCCGCTCGAATGGCGCGAGGGGGCCTCGACCACCGGGCAGGTGGCGGTGCTGAAGGGTGCCAAGCAAGGACGGCGCGTATTGCTGCGCGGCGATATGGACGCGCTGCCGATGGAGGAGAAGACCGGGCTCGACTTCGCCTCGACGATACCCGGACGGATGCACGCCTGCGGGCACGATACGCACACCGCGATGCTCGCCGGGGCGGCGGAACTGCTCGCGGCGAAGCGCGAGGAGCTGGCAGGCGAGGTGCTGTTCATGTTCCAGCCCGGCGAGGAGGGCTTCCACGGCGCGCGCTTCATGCTCGAGGACGGACTGCTTGGAGGAGAAGGGTACGGCCCGCTGCCCGATGCTGCCTTCGCGCTCCATATCATGCCCAACGCGCCGCATGGCGTGATCGCCGGACGCGCCGGGCCGCTGATGGCGGCGGCGGACCAGTTCGACATCACCGTCACCGGGCAGGGCGGCCACGCCTCGATGCCGCACGACACGCGCGATCCGGTACCCGCCGCGGCGGCGATCGTCTCGGCGCTGCAGGCGATGGTGACGCGGCGCTTCGACGCGGCGGATGCGGTCGTCGTCACCGTGACCCAGCTCGATGCCGGCACCGCGCACAACATCATCCCCGACCACGCGCGGCTCGGCGGGACGATCCGCAGCCTGTCGCCGCGCAACCGCGCGAAGCTGCACGAGTGGATCGGCGAGGTCGCGCAGGCAACCGCCGCCGCGCACGGCGTCACCGCCGAGACCGTCATCACCGAAGGCTTCCCGGTCACCATCTGCGACGAGCGCGCGGTGGCGCTCGGCCGGGCGGTGGTCGGCGAGAGCCTCGACGAGGAGCGCTGGCGCGAGTTGCCCGCGCCGATCATGGGGGCGGAGGATTTCGCCTACGTGCTTGAACAGGTGCCCGGCGCGATGTTCTTCCTCGGCGTCGCGCGCGAGGGCGACGACTGGAAGCAATGCTGCGGCATCCACAGCCCCCGCATGATGGTCGACGAGAGCGCGCTGCCGCACGGCACGGCAACGCTGGCGGGCTGCGCGCTGCGTTTCCTCGAACGCGGCTTCGACTGACGGATCGGCGGTTTACGCCGCGCGCCAAAAGCGACACATTCGCGTGCCGAGAGGCCGGACGAATCGGCCCGCCGCAACGAGAGAGGACGCCCGGATGAACGTGCCGAGCGAGGAACGCTATTATCCGACCTATGGCGAGGCGCTCGCCGCGCATGCCGCCAACCGGCCCGACCAGGTCGCGCTGCGCTACGGCGAGCGGACGACGACCTATCGCGACTACGACCGCCACGCGACGCAGATCGCCCACGGGTTCGCCGCTCTGGGGCTGGAGAAGGGCGACCGGGTCGCCTATTTCGGCAAGAACAGCGACCATGCGGTCGAACTGGCGCTCGGCGCCGCGCGCGCGGGGATGGTGTTCGTCCCGATCATCTGGCGGCTCGCCCCGGCAGAGGTCGATTTCATCATGCGCGATTCGGGCGGCGCGGTGCTGTTCCGCGAGGACGAGTTCGAAAGCGTCGCCTTCGACGGACGGATCGTCTCGATGGAGCGCGAGTTCGAGGCGTGGCGCGATGCGCAGCCGGACACGCCGGTGGAGACCGCGGTCGATGCGCAGGACGGGCTGCTCCAGCTTTATACCTCGGGCACCACCGGCCTGCCCAAGGGCGTGGTGCTGAGCCATCACAACGGCACGCATCTGCGCCCGCTGATGCGCGAGCACGGCATCTACTGGTATTGCGCCGATCCGGGCGACAGCGTGATCCTCGCCATGCCCTACGGCCATATCGCCGGGGTCGGCACCGCGATGGGCGCGGTGCTCGGCGGGCAGGAACTGATCATCCACCGCGAATTCGATCCGGTGCAGCTGATCGAGGACGTGCAGGAGCACTGCGTGAAGTGGCTGTTCCTCGTCCCCGCGGCGATCCGCCTGCTGCTCGCGCACCCGGCCGCCGAGAACGCCGATTTCTCGAGCGTGAAGGGGCTGACCTACGGCGCCAGCCCGATCCCGCTCGACCTGCTCAAGCAGGGGGTCGAGCGGCTCAAATGCGATTTCGCGCAGCTCTACGGCCTGACCGAGACCTTCGGCACCGTCGTCAGCCTGCCGCCCGAGGATCACCGGCCCGAAAACGTCGCCGGGCGCGAGCAGGTGATGAAATCGGCGGGCAAGCCGCTGCCCGGCACCGAGATCGCGATCCTGGACGAGGAGCTGAACCCGCTCCCGCCGGGCGAGATCGGCGAGGTCGCGATCCGCTCCGACAGCGTGATGCTCGGCTACTGGAACCGCCCCGAGGAGAACGAGAAGGCGCTGATCGAGGGCGGCTGGTTCCGCACCGGCGATGCCGGGATCGTCGACGAGGAGGGCTATCTCTATATCCAAGACCGGATCAAGGACATGATCATCACCGGCGGCGAGAACGTCTACCCGGCCGAGGTCGAGAGCGCGATCTTCGGCCATCCCGACATCGCCGACATCGCCATCATCGGCGTGCCCGACGAGAAATGGGGCGAGGCGGTCAAGGCGGTGATCGTGCGCCGCGAGGGCAGCGATCTCGACGAGGCGGGGGTGATCGCCCATGCGCGCGAGAGAATCGCGGGGTTCAAATGCCCCAAGACGGTCGATTTCGTAGACGCGCTGCCGCGCAACCCCTCGGGCAAGATCCTGCGCCGCGAACTGAGGGCGCCCTATTGGGAGGGGCAGGAACGGCAGGTGAGCTGAGAGGCTGGCGGCTTTACCCGACCGGCCGCCTCCGGGGTTGACATACCGCCGCCTGCCGCAATTGTGACAGGCGTTTCATTGGGATGGGGGAACACTTGAATCATCTATTACGCATCGCAACGCTTTTCGCCGTGTTGGCCATGCCGCATGCAGCGCAGGCGGGGACATGGCACGGGGATTGGCTGCTGTCGGCGAGCGGAAAGGGCTGCTCGCTCACTTCGAAGCTCGACGACGGCTCTCTCGCCAGCATGATGCTGGACAGTAACGGCCTGCTCGAGGTCTTCGCGATGAGCCCCAAATGGCGCATGGGCAAGGGCGAGAAGATCCGGCTCGATCTGCGCTTTTCGGACGGGTCGCACCGCTATCACGAGAACGGGCGCGGCACCGTGATCAACGGTACTTCCGGGGCCTATGGCCGCTGGGATCGCCAGTTTCACGCCAAGATGCTGCGCAATTTCTCCGGCGCCAGCCATGTCGATATCACGGCGGACGGCGCGGGCAGGTTGCGCTTCGGGCTCAAGGGCTCGGCCGACGGAATCGCGGCGCTACAGCGCTGCGCCGGCAACATCATCCTGCCGGGCGCCGACACGCTCACGCCCGATCTGAAGGAGATGCTCCAGCTCGGCAATGCGACGGTCGGCTTCGATTCGCGCAACTGGGCCTTCAACCGGTTCGATCGGAACGGAGGCTGGACCATCGCGCTGGTCGATTACGACGACGACATCGTCAGCTATCGCATGCACTACACCTTCAATCGCGGGATGAAGGGCTGGGTCGATATCCGCCAGTCGAGCCGGGGCACCTGCCTGTCCTATTGGGACCGGCAAAACACCTGCAAGCGAGTGGAAGTCTTTTGATGCGTCGGATTGGAACGCCGTTCGATACCCTGGCGATAGCCGTGGCGCTGGCGGCGGCGACGCCGGCTCTCGCCTCGTCGGACGCGCCGTGGCTCGCGCTGTCGGAAGCCGAATGGGTCGCACTGACCGGCGATGAAATGCGCGCCGAAGTCGAACTGGCCGACAACCGGCGGGCGATCGAACGCGCCGCCGAACGCGGCGACATTCGCGCGCAGGTGCTGCACGCCATGGCGCTCTACCGCGGCAATTGGGGCGGCGAGCCGGACCCGCAGGCAGCGATCGCCGAGCTCCGGCGCTTTTCCGATCTGAGCGACACGCGCGGCGCGCTGATCCTGGCCGAAGCGCTGCTGGCGCATTCGCAGGAGCGCGCCGACCGCGAACTGGCGCTCGAAATCTTCCGCTCGTTGCACGGCCGCGGCATCGCATCGGCCACGGCACAACTCGGCTGGATACACGAACGGGGCGAACTCGTGACGAAGGACGAGCAGCGTGCGTTCGCGCTCTATAGCGAGGCTGCGGAGGCCGGGAACGTGTTCGCCCGGCAGCAGCTCGCTTTCGCGCTGGTCAACGGCATGGGGGCGGAAAAGGACGCGGCACAGGGCCTCGTATGGGCCGAACGCGCCGCCGAAGGCGGTTCGGCGGAGGGCGCACGGCTGTTGGCGATCGCCTACGAAAAGGGGTTGGGGACGGATGTCGACGAAGCCCGCTCGACCTATTGGTACGGCCGGGCGCACGAGCTCGGCAATGTGTCGTCGTCGGTCCAGTACGCCTTGCGGCTCGCCGAAGCGAAAGGGATCGAACGCGACGAGAAGCAGGCCGCCCGTATCGCGCTGTCCGCAGCCGAGAGCGGGGATCCGACCGCCATGGAGCTGGTCGGTTTTTTCGCCGATCGCGGTATCGGCGGGCCGGTCGACGAGGAAAAGGCGTTTCGCTGGTACCTCAAGGCGGCCGAGGCCGGCGACCAGACCGGCATGCACCAGACCTGGATGCGCTATGCCGAAGGCAAGGGCACCGAGAAGGACTGGGACCTCGCCCACGCGTGGGCCGGCAAGGCGGCCGAGGCCGGCCATGTCGCCTCGATGTACACCTACGGCCGCACCTTCCTGACCGGCACCGGGACCGCCAGGGATCCCGCCACGGCCCGCCTCTGGCTGCAGCGTGCCGCCGACCAGGGGGACGAACGCGCGATGAAGCTGCTCGCCGAGCTGGTCGCCGACGGCACCGGCGGCGCGAGCGATCCGGCCGCCGCCTTCGCGCTGCGCCGCCAGGCCGCCGACGCCGGAGACGTTACCGCGATGCGCCAGGTCGGATTCGCGCTCTACAACGGCGACAACGGCGCGTCGGGCAAGGATGTCGCGGCGGCGCTGCCCTATCTGCGCGGTGCGGCGGAGGGCGGCGACGCGCAGGCGATGCGGTTGCTGGGTTATTTCTACCGCTATTCGAACACGCCGCTCGAACGGGACCTGGCGCAATCCGCGCATTGGTTCGGCAAGGCCTCGGAAGGCGGGGACCGCGTGGCGATGGGCCATTACGCCGTGCTGCTCGAAGCCGGAGCAGGCGTCGCCAAGAACCCTGCCGAGGCTGCGCGCTGGGCCGCGGCGGGCGCCGAAAAGGGCGATCCGCAATCGACCTACCTGCTCGGCAGGTACCACGCCCTGGGTTTCGGTATCGCGGCCGACCAGGCCGAAGCCACGCGCCTCTACGGCGAAGCCGCGCGGCTCGACTGGCGCGAGGCGATGTACTGGTACGGTATCCGTCTGCGCGACGGCCGAGGCGTTGCCGCGAACAAGCGTGCCGGGGCCGAGTGGCTCGGCAAGGCCGCCGACCGCGGCCACTCCGATGCCGCGCGCACATACGGCCTGATGCTCGACACCGCCGACGGCGTACCCGAAGACAAGCGCGCCGCGGCAGGGTATTTCCGCACTGCCGCCGAAGCCTACGAAGAAGCCGGCAAGCACGAAGACCTCGCCATCGTGCAGGATTTCCTTGCCGTAACGCTGACGAACCTCGGCGACAGTGCCGGGGCGCTCGCCGCTTCGCAGGCGTCGATCGCTGCGGCGAAACGCGCCGGCGACAGCGAACGGGCGGCACGGTATGCCTGCCGCTACCCGCAATTCCTCCTCCGGACCGATCCGTTTCTGTTCGCCCGCAGCAGGGAATCGCGGTTCGAGTACAAGCAAGCGTGGCCCAAGGCCTCGCTGGCGATGTCCGAACGCTATGGCGCGAGCTATGCCGAAGCCGCGCGCGACGCGAGCCGCTATGCCGACGATTGGGCGGGGCAATGCATGCAAAGCGCCGCATGGGCGCAGTCGCTGCGCCATTCGCCCGACCGCGATTACGCCGAGAACGGCTATCTTGCGCATACCCTCATGCTGGCGGCGGCGAAGAAATTCCTCGCCCTGGGCGATCGCAAGGAAGCCGGTGTGAGCTATCAGGAGGCGGCGCGGATGGCGCTGCTCGCGCGTGCGCCCGGCGAAGCCAAGGGCGACACCGATGCCGCGATGCGCCGGTTCTGCCGGACCTTCCTCGAAGGAGGGCAGCAGAGGCTGTACAGCCCGAGACAGATCGCGCTGGAAAAGGATTCCATCTTCCACAAGGATTGCGTGTTCAAGAACACCTATCGCTGAAGCGGCCGCGCAGAAGGATGGGTGGCGCACACGGACGGACGAAGTTCCAGAGTCGTTTTCAGCTTCGCTGAATCGGCACCGGCCCACGCCCCCACCCGGCCACCCCGACCATAGTAATCTATGGGTGGCCGGGTGGGGGCGTGGGCCGGTGCCGAAACCGTTTCAGCTTGACTGAAGCAAAGTCTAACGGAGCGCATGTGCGCTCAAGTAGTGCGAAGCGCGCTAGCGCAGAAAATATGGCGCACCCATCAGGATTACTCCGCCGCTTCGCGGCTGCGTCATCTGCGCGCCTGCGGCGCTCCGATTCCGAACCGGGTTCGTTCCCTCCGGATACGCCAAGGGGAGCGCCCCTCGCGGGACACTCCCCTTGGCGCACCCATCAGGATTCGAACCTGAGACCTCTGCCTTCGGAGGGCAGCGCTCTATCCAGCTGAGCTATGGGTGCCAAAGAACGTCAAACGCTCCGAGCAGGCGCGCGCTTAGCAAAGCGCTTCTCCGCTTGCCAGCGCATTCTCACCCGCACCCGGCGCATTAGCGATTTGGCAAGCGCGGCGCGCTATGCGGCAGGCATCATGAGCGCCGTTCCGCCCGATTTCTCCCGCCCGGCCAACGCGCCGGCCAAGCCGCCGCAGGGGCTCAGCATGCGCTGGAACGCGTTGCACGACGCGGCCGGGGCAGTCGCCGCGATGGCCGGGCTCGACGCCGAGAAGCCGAGCGCCGCAATGCGCGGTTTCCCGAGCGCGATCCGCGATGCGGGCGGGTGGAAGCTCGAACTCGCCGAACAGGGCATCGCGGACATGTCTGCCATGCTGCAGCCCGGCCTCGCCGCGCTGCTCGCGGTCAACGCCCGCGGGCAGGACGCCACCGCCGCCGCGCTGACGCTATGGCGCGAATTCCACGCTGCGCGCGAGGCGCTGCTGGCGCTGGTGCCGCAGGGCGGTTCGATGGGACCGCGGCGGAGCGCGTAGTCTTGTGTTTGGTTTTCCGGCGGGGACGAGACCTGTCGCTGCGTGGCAGTTGTCGCCCCGCCGGGAGCGGCACCGGCCCACTCCCCCACCCGGCCACCCCGACTATAGTATCCTATGGGTGGCCGGGTGGGGGAGTGGGCCGGTGCCGCAAGGGCTGGACGGACGTCCAGCCCGCACGCAACAAAGACTCCTCGCAACCCAGACCAACGCCCCACCCAAAATCCCGCTTGACCGAGTTCCTGCTATGTTCCAGCACAGGGCATGGCCACAACCTCACCCCCGTCCCCGATTCCCGAACCCGCAACACTCGACGCGCAATCGGTTTGCCGCGGGATCGCGCGGCTGTTTGCGCGCAACGATATCTGGTGCCTGCCGGAGATGCCGCTCCGCAACGGCCGCCGGGCCGACCTGATGGGGATCGATCCCAAGGGCCGCATCGTGATCGTCGAGATCAAGGTCGCGCGCGGCGATTTGCTCGGCGACGGCAAGTGGCCCGATTATCTCGATTTCTGCGACCGCTTCTACTGGGGCCTGCCGCCCACGCTCGACCGCGCCTGCCTCGAAAGCGAGGATTACAAACCCGATTGCTGCGGGATTATCGTCGCCGATGCCTACGACGCCGAGATCGTCCGCCCCGCCCCTTCGCATCCGCTCAACGCAGCGCGGCGCAAGAAAGAGGTAGAGCGGCTCGCGCGCGTCGCGCTGCGGCGGCAACAGGTCGCGCTCGATCCCGAATGCGCGCCATGGGGCATGGAAGAATAGCGCATACTGCGGCATAGGAGCGGCGATGCTTTGGGCCATCCTCCTCTCCGCGCTGGCGATGACCGCGATCGTGGCGCTGCGCTACCTCGCCAGCAGCGGGCTGTTCGCATGGGCGACCGAACGCGTGCGCCCGGGCCTCTATGCCAGCCTCAAGCCGCAGATACGGCGCGAAATCGGCTGGTCGCTGCTCTCGGCGGCAATCTACGGGGTGCCCGCCGGGGTGGTCGCGTGGGGCTGGCAGCAGCATGGCTGGACGCGGATCTATATGGACTGGGCCGAATACCCGCTGTGGTACCTGCCGCTTTCGCTGCTACTCTACCTGTTCGCGCACGACACCTGGTTCTACTGGACGCACCGGCTGATGCACCGGCCGCGCTGGTTCCGGCTTGCGCATGCAGTCCATCACGACAGCCGCCCGCCGACCGCGTGGGCGGCAATGAGCTTCCACCCGATCGAAGCGGTGACCGGCGCGATCGTGATCCCGCTGCTGGTGTTCCTCGTCCCAATCCACGTCGCCATGCTCGGCACCGTGCTGGCGATCATGACGGTGATGGGCGTGACCAATCACATGGGGTGGGAGATGTTCCCTCGCGCGCTGGTTCATTCGCGATTAGGAGGGTGGCTGATAACCGCCAGCCACCACCAGCGTCATCACGAGCACTATCTATGCAATTACGGCCTCTATTTCCGTTTCTGGGACCGGTTGTGCGGCACCGACCGCGGCCTGTCCGACGCGTTTGCGCGCTAGCGCTGGCGGGCGCCTCGCTCGCGCTGACCGGCGCCGCCGGGACGCCCGGCGTCAAGGTGACGGTCCAGGTGACCGAGCTCCGTTCGAGCGAGGGCGTGGTGCGCGCCTGCATGACCACCGACCCGAAGCGTTTCCCCAAGTGCCGCGGCGACGCCAAGGCCCATGCCGCGGTCGTTCCTGCGAAAAAGACGCTGACGCTGACCTTCCCGAATGTCGCGCCGGGCACTTATGCGATCGCGCTGCTCCACGACGAGAACGACAACGGCAAGGCCGACCGCGCGCTCGGAATGATGCCCAAGGAGGGCTTCGGCTTCTCGCGCGACGCCAAGATACGGATGGGGCCGCCGAAGTTCGACGAGGCGGCGTTCGAGGTCGGCAGCCGGCCGGTCAGCCAGACGATCCGGATGCGGTACATGTTGTAGTTGGTTTTCCGGCGGGGACGAGGCCTGCCGCGGCCTAGCAATCGTCGACCCACTGGGGCCGTCCCGTCCCGCGCCCCCGGAGTCTTTGTTGCGTGCGGAAAGCACGTCCGTGCTTTCCTTGCGGCACCAGCCCACTCCCCCACCCTTCCACCCCGACTTTAGTATCCTAAGGGTGGAAGGGTGGGGGAGTGGGCTGGTGCCGCACCCGGCGGTCCGACGATTGCCACCAAGCGACAGGCCTCGTAACCGCCGGAAAACAAAAAACACCCTCTCCGCCGCCGTGACGTCACTCCGGCGACGACGCGATCCGCTTAACGGTATATTTACCATGCCGCGCCAGAACGGAGCCCTGTTCAATAGGGGGCTTCGCATAAGTCATGGATACTCTGCGCGGAAACTTCGGTTCGTCCTTCGGCGACGACGACGAGCGCGACTACGATCCCGGCCCGGAACTTGGTGAGGACGAGACCGGCATCGAACCGCCCCCCGCAAGCATCGGCACCGACGAGCGCCGCATGCAGGTGCGCGCCTACAATCACTGGGCCAGCCTGCTTGCCGACCGCAACTTCCCCTCCATCGAGGATCTCGAACCCGACGCCCTGCCCGATTTCGGCCCGCACAGCGTGCTGCTCGACTTCACTGCGGGAATCGACGATCCCGTCGTGCAGTATCTCGGCACGGAACTGGCGAGCGAATGCGGCGACGGCGGACCGATCGAGAAGCTTTCCGACGTGCCGCCGCGCTCGCTGCTGAGCCGGATCACCGACCATTACATGCAGATTCTCGCCAACCAGGCGCCGATCGGCTTCGAGGCCGAATTCGTCAACCAGCGCGGGAGCACGATCCTCTATCGCGGAATCCTGCTGCCGTTCTCGAGCGACGACGACACGATCGACTTCATCTACGGGGTGATCAACTGGAAGGAGATGGCCGACCAGGCGACCACCGACGAACTGCTGCTCGAGATCGACCAGGCGCTGGGCGAAAAGCCCGACGACACCGAAACCCGCGCACCCGACCCGGTCACCGACTGGGCCGACGGTCCGGCGGGCGAAGGTTACGAAACGCCCGAGTTGCCCGAACCCGCCGCGGAAGAACCGGCAGGCACCGAAGTCGCCGGGGAGGCGAACGTCGACAGCGAGCCCGATTCCGTAGTCGATCTGCCGGCAGACACCGAAGTCGGCGACGAAGATTGGGGTGCGGAAGACGATTCCGGCGGCCTGCCCAAGCCGAGCTTCGGCATGGATGTCGACGCGCTGCTCGGCGACGACGAGGAGGATGCGGACGACGATTGGGGCGACGAGGACGATTCGCGTTTCGCATCGCTGCTCGGCGCTTCGCCCGAACCTTCGGGTGGCTACGACCCCGAAGAAGAGGCCGGCGCTGAAGAGACGGGCGACGATTGGGGAGCCGGGACGACCGGCACCGACACGGCGGAAGCCGCGCCGATCCCGGAACCCTACGAAGCCGAACCCGCCGCGGACGAAACCGCCGAGGAAGCCACCGACGAAGCCGGGCCCGTGGAAGAACCCGAGGCGGTGCTTCCCCATCCGGTTGAGGACCGGGCCGACGACGATTTCGACGACGGCGACACGGTAGTCGGCGAGCAGCGCGAGGAAGCGGACGAGCCGCTCGACCTCTACGACTGTCTCGCCGATGCGCGCGAGCTGGCGCAGGCGGCGCGCAGCAGCGAGGATCGCAGCCGTGCGGCGCTCTATGCCGCGGTCGGCCGCGCCTACGATGTCAGCCTCGCCGCGCAGGACGAGCCCGAACATTTCGAGGAACTGGTCACCGACAGCGGCCTCACAGTGCAGGATCGCGCACCCATGACGCCGGTAGTCAAGCTGGTGTTCGGTGCCGATTACGACAAGACGCGGCTGACCGAATACGCCGCCGTACTCAGCCATGCGCACCGTATCGGGGTCGAGCGCGGCGAACTGGCCGGGTTCCTCGGCGAGGCCGAAGGCGGCCTCAAGGGCGTGGTCAAGGCCGAGCGCCGGCTGCGCCGCGAGGAAAGCGGCAAGCCGGTCGAGCCCGAAGGGACGGTGCGCGCCAAGCTGGCGAAGACACTGCGCAAGCTCGACGCCATCGCATTCGAGGATATTTCCGGTGAGGGAGCCGAATTCGCCCTGGTGATGATCCGCCGCACCGAAACCGGCGAAGTCGAACTGCTCGGCGAAGTGCCCGAGGACATTGCGCTGATCGAGCGCGCCGGGCGCAAGCTGATCGGGTAGAATTATTTGTTGCTTGCGGGCTGGTGCCGCTTCTGGCGGTCCGATGCTTGCCGCAATGCGACAGGTCGCGTCACCGCCAGCAAAAAACCGGGTGGGGGCGTGGGATGGAACAGCCCCGGTGGTCCGATATTTGCCAAGCAGCGTCAGATCTCGTCTCCGCCGGAAAACCAGTGCCCCGGAAAACAATCCCACCGGCTTGAACCCCGCACGCCGCACCGGTTAGGGGTGGGAGACATGCCCCTGATCCCCGGACAGCCGCCCCGCATCCAGCCCTATTTCGGCTATCGCAACGAACAGCGCCTCGCCATTTCGGCGCGCGCGCTGCGCTCGGGCAAGCCCGGCTTCGAGCGCGGCGGCAGGCTGCAGGCGATGCGCACCATGCTGTCGCAATTCGCCTCGCGCGAGGTCGCCGGGCTCGAAGTGCGACTCGAATTCGACACCGCCACCGGCAAGCACGAGGTCGCGCGGACCACCGACCGCGAGGGCTTCGTCCATTTCGATCTCGCGCTCGACGCGCTGCCCTTCCCCGAGCGCCCGTCATGGGAAGTGGTGGTGCTGCACTGGCTCAACCGCGACGGCCCGCAATGCGTCGAGGGGCTGGTGTTCGTGCCCGGCAAGGCGACTCGCCTCGGAGTGATCTCGGATATCGACGACACCATCATCGAGACCGGCATCACCGGCGGCTTTCGCTCGCTGGTGCGCAACTGGCGCCGCGTGCTCGCGGAACTGCCCGAGGAACGTATCGCGGTGCCCGGCGCCGACGCCTTCTACGCCGCGCTCGGCGGGGGATCGGTGATAGTCGAGGAGACCGCCGATCTCGGCAGCCAGATCCCGACGCTCAACGAGCGGCCGTTCTTCTACGTCTCGTCGAGCCCGTGGAACCTGTTCTCCTACCTCGTCGCATTCAAGAAGACGCGCAGGCTGCCGATCGGGCCGGTGTTCCTGCGCGACTGGGGCCTCGACCGTGCGACGTTCGGGAGCGCGGGGCACGGGGCGCACAAGCGCCAATCGATCGACACCATCATCGGCACCTACCCGGACCTGCGCTTCGCGCTGATCGGCGACGACACGCAGGGCGATCTGCCCGCCTTCGCCGACGTGGTCGAGAAGAACCCGCGCCGGATCGCGGCGGTGTTCATCCGCACCGCAGGCGGAGCCCTCTCGCCCGAGGAGGTCGCCGCACGCGCGACGATCGAGGCCGCCGGCGTGCCGCTGTGGCTCGGCAGCACCTACGAGACCGGGCAGGCCTTCCTCAAGGCGACCGGGCTCGACAGGGATCGCAAGGCGACGAGAATCGTGGAGACGGTCGAGGAAACGGGGTGATGGTGCTTCCCCGGGGGCGGTTGGTCGGGGAGGAGTTGTTGTTTTCCGGCGGTGTGGAGACCTGTCGCTGCTTGGCAGATATCTGACCGCCGGGAGCGGCACCGGCCCACGCCCCCACCCGGCCACCCATAGGATACTATAGTCGGGGTGGCCGGGTGGGGGCGTGGGACGGAACAGCAAGGTCAGGACGGAGGTCCTGACCGCACGCAACAAGGACTCTCCCCGGCCCGGTACTATTTCAGTTTCGCCAATACCGACGCTAAAGCCCTCCCCGCATGACCAAAACGAGGAAACGCGTGATCTGGACCCTGGGCATCGTCGCGCTGCTGGCGCTCGGCGGGTGGTTAGCCTTCCAATACGCCGTCGCGCGCAACGGCCCGGCGGTGATCGACACGATCGACCGGCTCGCCGGCACCGAACGCAAGGTCGCGCTGGTCGAACGCGCGGTAATCGGCGACGCCCCGGCGCAGAAGCTGGCGGTTTACCGCTCGCAGGAAACCGAAGGCACCCTGCCGGTGATCCTGTTCGTCCATGGCGGCAGCTGGCGCGCGGGCGATCCCGACGATTACGGCTTTGTCGCCCGCGCGCTCGCCCCCGAGGGGTTCGTCGTGGTGCTGGCGGGCTACCGGCTGCATCCCGATGCGCTCTATCCCGACATGCTCGAGGACACCGCCGGCGCCATCGCCTGGACCAAGGCCAATATCGCGCGGCACGGCGGCGATCCCGCGCATATCGTGCTCGCGGGCCATTCGGCGGGGGCCTACAATGTCGTCATGACCGCCCTCGACCGGCAATGGCTCGGGCGCGAAGGGCTCGGATCGGGCGATATCGCGGGCGTGATCGGGCTCGCCGGACCCTACGATTTCTACCCCTTCGACAGCGATTCGACCAAGGCCAGCTTCGGCGAGGCGCCGCGGCCGGAGGAAACGCAACCGATCACTTACGCGCGCGCAGACGCACCGCCGCTGCTGCTGATGACGGGCGAGCAGGACACCACCGTCAAGCCGCGCAACACGCGCGCGCTGGCGCAAGCGGTGGGCGCCGAGGGCGGGCCGGTCGCGACGCGGTTCTATCCGGAAACGGATCACTCCGACATCCTGCTCGCGCTGGCCAGCCCGTGGCGGCACAACCGCCGTGTGCTCGACCCGGTGGTGGAATTCGCGCGCGACCCGGACGCTTTCATCCGAACTTCAGTTCCGGTTCAGGGCGAAACCCGCTAGCGTCGCATCCGATGCGCTTTCTCACCCATCTGATCGCTTTCGTCGCCGCGTTCGGCCTCGTCGTCGAGCCCGCCGCGGCGCAATCCGTGCTGCGCGACGCCGAAACCGAGGCGCTGCTCGACGACATGGCCGCACCGCTGGTCGAGGCCGCCGGGCTCGAGCCGGGCAATGTCGACATCGTGCTGATCAACGACCGCTCGATCAACGCCTTCGTCGCCGGCGGGCAGGCGGTCTACATCCACAGCGGTCTGATCGAGGCGGCCGATACCGCCAACGAGGTGCAGGGCGTGATCGCGCACGAGCTCGGCCATATCACCGGCGGGCATGTGATCCGCTACAGCGAGGGCATGGCCGATGCGAGCGGCATCTCGATCCTGTCGCTGCTGGTGGGCATCGGCGCGGCGCTCGCCGGATCGGGCGAGGCGGCGATGGGCGCGATCATGGCCGGACAGCGTGCGGCGCTCGGCAAGTTCCTCGCTTTCAGCCGAGTCCAGGAAGCATCCGCCGACGCCGCGGGCGCCGAATATCTCTCCGCGGCAGGTATTTCCGGGCGCGGCTCGCTCGCTTTTTTCGGCAAGCTGCAGAACCAGGAATTCCGCTACGGACGCAGCCAGGACGACGAGCAGGCCTTCGTCCGCACGCACCCGCTGTCGGGCGACCGCATGGCGCGGCTGCGCGAGGTCTATACGGTCGATCCCGCCTGGGACGCACCCGACGATCCCGAGCTGCAGGCGCGCTTCGAACGGATCAAGGCCAAGCTGTACGGCTACCAGGCCGAACCCTGGCGCGTGCTCAACGCCTATCCCGAGACGCGGCAGGACGTGCCCGCACGGTACGCCCGCGCCTATGCGTGGCACAAGGAGGCGCATATCGACAAGGCGCTGGCCGAGACCGACGCCCTGCTCGCGAGCGATCCCGACGATCCGTATTTCCTCGAATTGAAGGGGCAGGTGCTGCTCGAATCGGGCCGCCCGGGAGAAGCGATCGCACCGCTGCGCAAGGCGACCGAGCTGACCAACCACCAGCCGCTGATCGCCTCGATGTTCGGCCATGCGCTGCTCGCGACCGAGGATTCGGCGAACCACCCCGAGGCCGAGCGGGTGCTTCGCGCCGCTGTCGCGCGCGACCGCTACAACCCGTTCGCCTGGTACCAGCTCGGCGTGGTCTATGCCGCGCGCGGCGACATGCCGCGCGCGCGGCTCGCCAGCGCGGAGCAACAGGTGATGAGCCGGCAGTATCCGCTGGCCCTGCGCAGCGCGCAGGCGGCGGCGGCGGGCCTGCCCGAAGGCTCGCCCGACTGGCTGCGCGCGCAGGATATCGAGCTGCAGGCGCGCGGCGAGCTTGAACGCATGCGCGAGCGCCGGTAGCTCTCGAAATATGGCGAAATCCCTCTTCCTGAGCGCGGCGGTGGCGCTGGTGGCCGGCTTCGGCGGCGCGGCGGCATGGTCGCTGTCGGGCCTCGGCGATACGCAGACGCGCGAATACCTGCTCGACAACCCCGATATCCTGCCCGAGATGGCCGAGGCCTATCAGCGCAGCCAGAGCGCCGAACGGCTCGCCTCGATCGCCGACGAAGTGGTCGAACCCTTCCCCGGCGCTGTGCTCGGCAACCCCAATGGTTCGGTAACGCTGGTCGAATTCACCGATTACGGCTGCACCTATTGCCGCGCCAGCGTCGAGCACGTGCAGCAGCTGATCGCCGACAATCCCGATCTCAAGGTCGTGATCCGCGAATGGCCGATCTTCCAAGGCAGCGATGCGGCGGCGGGAATGGCGCTTGCGGCGGCGAAGCAAGGCAAGTTCGCCGCCTTTCACGACGCCATGTTCGAGCAGGGATCGCCGTCGGAGGCCAATATCGCCGCGGCGGCGCAGGCGGCGGGGGTCGATCCCGCAGCCGCGCAGCCGGTGCTGGCTTCGCAGGAGGTACAGGCGGAGCTGGGCAGGAACCACGCTTTCGCACAGCAGCTCCAGTTCAGCGGCACGCCGAGCTGGGTGGTGGGCGACCAGGTTCTCGAAGGCATGATCGGGGTCGAAGCGCTGCAGGATGCGATCGACGCCGCGAAGAAATAGCATGCGCGGCTGGCTCGCCGCCATGCTCCTGCCGCTCACGCCGCCCGCTCTCGCGGCGGATAGCCCGCCCGACGAGCACCGCACATGGCAGCACCTCGACCGGCAATTGTTCGACGTTGGCTGGAATTTGGCGGTCGCCAATGCCCCTTATTGCCGCGAGAGCGAGCCGTCGCTCGGCATTGCGCTGCGCGACATCGCGGCCGCCGCCGATCCGGGGCAGACGCTTTCGGTTTTCAAACGCGATGGCGGAATCGCGGTGCGGGCGGTGGCGTCCGGCTCACCGGCGGAGCGAGCCGGAATCGTACCGGGCGCGATGCTCGAAACGGTCAACGAGGCGATGGTCGCGGATTTCGGCTTCACCGAGCACTCCGACGGGCGGCTTGCCACATCGCGCGAAGCAATCGCGACCGAATTGCGGTCTAGTCCGCCGCCGGTAGTCGGCTGGACGGCACCCGACGGAACGTCGCACGGCGTCGCCATCGCTCCCGTCCTCGCTTGCCGCAGCCGGTTCGAACTCGCTTCTTCCGGCACGCACGCGTCAGCCAACGGAGAGCGGGTCGGGATGGGACCCGATTTTCCCGCCTTTGCCTATCCCGCCGAAGAGTTCGCCGCGGTCGTCGCACACGAACTCGCCCACATTCTGCTCGGCCATCAAGCCTGGCTTGACGGGCGCGGACGCAAAGCGGGGGATATCCGAGCGACCGAGCGCGAGGCAGACCGGCTCGCACCCTGGCTGCTGGCGAATGCCGGCCACGATCCGCGCGCAGCGATCCGCCTGCTCGAACGCATGCGTCCCGAGCCGCCCCCCGGCGGCCTGTTCCGCATTCGGGAAGGGTACAAATGGCGAGACCGGGTGAAGATCATCGCCACCGAGATCGAGGCCATGGAGCCCCATGTCGATGCGCAGAGCCGCGCCGATTGGTCGCGGCATTTCGTCCGCGACATCGACGAATAAAGTCGTGGAAGCGGTGCCTGCGCGGAGCCTTGGTTGCGTGCGGGCCGGACCTCCGTCCGGCCCTTGCTGTTCCATCCCACGCCCCCACCCGGCCCGAGTCCTCGTCGCGTGCAGTCGGGACGTCCGTCCCTCCCTTGCGGCACCGGCCCGCTCCCCCTCCCGGCCACCCCGACGTTAGTAGCCTATGGGTGGCCGGGAGGGGGAGCGGGCCGGTGCCGCTTCTGGCGTTCAGATGCCTGCCAAGATGCGACAGATCTCGACACCGCCAGAAAACGAAGCACCGGGTGGGGGCGTGGGCCGGTGCCGCTCCCGGCGGTCCGACACTTGCCAAGTAGCGACAACTCTCGTCACCGCCGGAAAACCAGCTACTCCGCAGCCTCCGCCTCTTCCTCGATCTCGTACAGCGTCGCGAGCGGCTTCGCCATCACCCGGCGCACCATCGGCTCGAAGAAGGATAGCGGCTCGCTATCGTAATCGGGATCGAACGCGGCCTGGTCGTATTTCTCGCAGAACTCGGCGCAGGCATCGAAATAGGGATGATCGCGGAATTTCTCGCGGCTGTCCTTGTCCATGCCGAGGAAGTGGAAATAGTAATAGCCCTGGAAATGCCCGTGATGCTGGCAGATCCAGTGCAATTCCTCGCTCACGAACGGCTTGAGGATCGCCGCCGCGACATCGGGGTGGTTGAAGCTCCCCAGCGTGTCGCCGATATCGTGCAGCAGCGCCATCACCACATATTGCTCGTCGCGCCCGTCGCGATGCGCGCGCGTCGCGGTCTGCAGCGAATGTTCGAGCCGGTCGACCGGAAAGCCGCCGAAATCGCCGTCGAGCAGCCTGAGGTGGTCGAGCACCCGGTCCGCCACCCCGCCGGCGAATTCGCGGAAATGGCCCGCGATGATCCCCCAGTCCTCGGCAGTGCCTTCCTTCATTTCGCGGAACTTCGCGCGCTCCGCCGCTCCATGGAGCGTCTGCTCGGTAACGTCCATTTGTCCAATCTCCTCGACCAGCGGTTTACACCAGTCGGCGGCCTGCGGCAAAACTATCTGACGCGCACCGCAAAATCGGCTAGAGCGGCAGGCCATGGCCAAGCTGCCGTTTCGCCCCACGCCGTTCTTCGCCAACAAGAACCGCGCCTTCTGGAACCTGCAATTCGCGGGCTGGGCGGGCGCGTTGCTGCTGCGCGGCATGTCGGCCTTCGCCAACGGCCATCCGGCCAGCCTGCTGGTGGTGATCCTGATCGCGACCATCACCGGTTTTTCGATCAGCCTGATCCTGTCGGTGATCTACCGCCAGCTGATCGGCCGCACCCCGCTGGTGACCTGGGGCTCGACCGCGCTGGTACTGGCGGTGGCGGTGGTGTTGTTCGCCTTCATCGATTCGTGGGTGATCGGCCTCTACCGCGCCGACAGCGATGCGGGTTTTGCGCAGCGCATCATCGGCATCTTCTTCTTCGACCTGACGCTGCTCGGCGCGTGGTCGGCGCTCTATTACGCGATCAATTTCTACGTCCAGGTCGAGGCGCAGGCCGACCGGCTCGAACGGCTCGAAATGCAGGCGACCAGCGCGCAGCTCGCCATGCTGCGCTACCAGCTCAATCCGCATTTCCTGTTCAACACGCTCAATTCGATCAGTACGCTGGTGCTATTGAAGCAGACCGAGCCCGCCAATGCGATGCTCACCCGCCTGTCGGGCTTCCTGCGCCACACGCTGATGACCGAACCCTCGGGCAAGGTCACCGTCGCACAGGAAGTCGAGACGCTGAAGCTCTATCTCGATATCGAGCGGATGCGGTTCGAGGAGCGGCTGCGGACCGAATTCGATATCGATCCCGACGCCGCCGAAGCCTGCCTGCCCGCGATGCTGCTCCAGCCGCTGGTCGAGAACGCAATCAAATACGCGGTCACTCCGCAGGAGGAAGGCGCGCGCATCTCGCTGTCGGCGAAGATCGTCGGTCCCCGGCTGCGGCTGTCGGTGTCCGACACCGGCCCCGGCCTGCAGGCGCAGACGCGGCACAGCCTGCCGCGCGCGATCACCGGCGAGCCCGAAACCGTGTCGACCGGGGTCGGCCTCGCCAATATCCGCGGCCGGCTCGAACAAGCCTATGGCGAAGACCACCGCTTCGAAATCCGCACGCCTGCCGAAGGTGGCTTCACCGTCGTCATCGAACTTCCGCACGAAGCCTCGGAGGAGGAGCAATCCGCCGAGGCCCCTTCCCCCGCCCTGCCGAAACCGGACGCGCCCTCACGCGTCTTGATCGGATCGGGCACCGCCCCCATTGGAAACACCACATGACCATACGCGCCATCATCGTCGACGACGAAAAGCTCGCCATCCAGGGCCTCGAACTGCGGCTCGAACCGTTCGAGGACGTCGAGATCATCGCCACCTGCAATAACGGCCGCGAGGCGATCCGCACGATCAAGACCGCCAAGCCCGACCTCGTCTTCCTCGACATCCAGATGCCCGGCTTCGACGGCTTCTCGGTGGTCAAGGGGGTGATGGACCTCGAGCCGCCGCTATTCGTGTTCGTCACCGCCTACCAGGAGCACGCGATCCGCGCGTTCGAAGCCAATGCGGTCAACTATTTGATGAAGCCGGTCGACGAGGACAAGCTCGCCGACACGATCGAGCGCGTGCGCCAGCGGCTGGCGGAAAGGAAATCGGCCGACGAGGCGGAAAAGCTGATGAACGTGCTGAGCGAAGTCGCACCCGGCGCGGCGGAGGAATTCGCCGAGGGCGAGGGCGAGAGCAGCGACCGCTACGAGAAGCTGATCAACGTCAAGGACCGCGGCCAGATCTTCCGTGTCGAAGTCGAATCGATCGAGCATATCGAGGCCGCGGGCGATTACATGTGCATCTATACCGGCGACAATTCGCTGATCCTGCGCGAGACGATGAAGGATCTCGAACGCCGCCTCGACCCGCGCCGCTTCCAGCGCGTGCACCGCTCGACCATCGTCAATCTCGACCAGGTCCGGCAGGTCAAGCCGCACACCAACGGCGAATGCTTCCTGGTGCTGGATAGCGGGGCCGAGGTGAAGGTTTCGCGCAGCTATCGCGATGTTGTGGCTCGCTTTGTGCATTAGTTTGTTTTTCGCTCGCACCTCCGTGCGAGCGTCCTCGGCGCGGTTCCTCCGCTTCGCTCCGGGCGCCTGCGGGCGGCCGGTCGGCCTTGCGGTCCGCTGGTCGCGGACCGGACCATTCCAGGCTTCTCGGCATGGCCCCGGTTCCTGGTCGCGGCAGCCAGAGCGCGACCGCGCGACGCCCGGTAGGGCGGAAGCCTAAGGGCCCGGACGGGCCCGCAGGCGCTTGAGGCCAAACAAAAAAACGGCCACACGCGAAGCATGAGCAGTTTCACCCTCCCCGGCTTCGATCTCGACCGCTTCGTGCACGAAACGCTTGCCGAGGACCTCGGCGAAGGCCTTCCCGGCGGGGGTCACGACGTCACTTCCGAAAGCGTAATCCCCGCCGAGGCGCGCTTCTCGGGCGTGATGGACAGCCGCGATGCAATCATGGTGGCGGGGCTGCCGGTGGCCGAGGCGTTCTTCCGCGCGCTCGATCCCGATATGACGATCGAAATGCTCGTCGAGGACGGCGCCGCGGTCCAGCCCGGCACCGATCTGATGCGCCTCACCGGCACTGCCCGCGCCATGCTGACCGCCGAACGCAGCGCGCTCAACACCGTCCAGCACCTCTCGGGCATCGCCACCATGGTGCGCGCATACGTCCGGGCGATGGACAATCCCGCCTGCACGCTGCTCGATACGCGCAAGACCATTCCCGGCCTGCGCCACCTCGAGAAATACGCCGTGCGGATGGGCGGCGGCAGCAACCACCGCATGGGCCTGTGGGACGCGGCGATGATCAAGGACAACCACGTGCTCGTCGCGGGCAGCGTCGGCGAGGCGGTGCGGCGCGCGGTCTCCGCAGGGGTGAAAGAGATCATTTGCGAGGTCGACCGGCTCGACCAGATCGAACCTGCCCTGCAGGCGGGCGCGACGCGGTTGCTGCTCGACAATATGGACCCGCCGACGCTGCGCGAGGCGGTCGGCATCGTCGCGGGCCGCGTCCCTACCGAAGCGAGCGGCGGGATAAATCTCGAGACGATCGAGGCCAAGGCGGCGACGGGGGTCGATTTCGTCTCGGTCGGACGCCTCACCCAAAGCGCCCCGGCGGCGGATATCGGGCTGGACTTCACGCCATTGTGAAGTGGTTGCTTGCCCGCGGATGGCTGGATGCGAGAACCGTATGGGTCGTCCGCAGCCTGGTCGCCCTCGCACTGATCGCCAGCTTCATGTCGTTCGACTACGCGACCGGCCATTATTGGATGTACTGGGACGAGCCGCGCGAACGCGCTGCCTTTTATCGGCTGCTCCCGGAATTGGTTCTGTTTGCAATCGCGCATGGGCTCGTACCGCTGATCTTCGCGCTGATACCACGCCGCATCACGAACATTCTGTTCTGGGCTTCCGCGGTCTATTTGCTTTTCCCGCTCTGGGAGACGCTGGCGGCGCTCGGCCGCAATGCGCATGCCCTCAATTATCCGATGGCGGAGTGGTTCGTCTGGCACGGTTTTGTCATTCTCGGCCTTGCCGTCTACACTGCGGTGCAGGCGGCGCGGACAGGGCGGGATGATGATTTCGACAAAGTCTTCGGCGAGTAGCCTTGTCGCGATCGCCGCATTCTTCGCCGGCACGACAGCGTCGGCTCAATCCTACCAATGCCGCATGCCGAAGATCACCACCGCCCCGCAAGTCGAGCGCGACGGGCCGGTGCGGCGGATGCCCGTCGCCGGCTACACGCTGGCGCTGAGCTGGAGCCCCGAATTCTGCAAGCCGCGTGAGGGGCAACGGAGCCATGCACTCCAGTGTTCGGGCCGCAACGGGCGGTTCGGGATGGTCGTGCACGGCTTCTGGCCCGAGGGCGCGCGCAGCTGGCCGCAATGGTGCCCGGCGCGGCGCAAGCCGACCGGCGCCGAGGTTGCAGGCCAGCTCTGCATCAGCCCCGCGACCCGGCTGGTGGCGCGGCAATGGGCCAAGCACGGCAGCTGCACCGGCTGGCCCCCGGCGACCTATTTCAAGGTCACCAATATCCTCTACCGCTCGCTGCGCTTCCCCGATTTCGACCGGCTGTCGCGCGAGGACGGGCTGACCGCTGGGATGCTGCGCGAGCGGTTCGTCGCAGCCAATCCGGGGTTTTTCGAGAGCGCGATCGGCGTGAAGCTCAACCAGCGCGGCTGGCTGGAGGAATTGCGGCTTTGTTACGGGAAGAATTTCAGGCCAGCGCGCTGCGATACACGGCGGTTTGGTGTGCCGGATGCAGATGAAGTGAAGATCTGGCGCGGATTGTGAATTTTCCGTCATCCCGGACTTGATCCGGGATCTTTTGCCAATCTGGAAGAGATCCCAGCTTTCGCTGGGATGACGGACTGGCAAGACGACGGGATTCGAACCCGCGAGGAATCAATGGACTCCTGAGCGGTCCCTTTCGGGCGCCGCCCGCAATCAGCCACTCTGCCACGTCTTGCCGCGGGTCAGCTAGCTTCCCGCCGGGTGTTTGACAATCGGCGTTCGTGAAGGGCCGTGAATAGAGGCAGGGAAGGGCTACCGCCGCTCCTTGAAAAACCCCCTCAGCAACTCCCCCGCCTCGCCCTCTCCCATGCCCGAATATACTTCGGGCCGGTGCAGGCATTGCTTGTGCTCGAACACGCGCGGGCCGTGCTCGACCGCCCCGCCCTTGGGATCGCTCGCCGCATAGTACAGCTTGCCGATCCGGGCATGCGCGATCGCGCCGGCGCACATCGCGCAGGGTTCGAGCGTCACCCATAGCTCGCACCCGCTCAGCCGTTCGTCGCCGAGCGAGCGCGCCGCGGCGCGAATCGCGGCGATCTCGGCATGCGCGGTCGGGTCGTGGTCGGCGCGCGGGCGGTTGTACCCCTCGCCGACGATCGCGCCGCCTTTCACGACCACCGCGCCGACGGGCACCTCCCCGGCCGCAGCCGCGTCGCGCGCCAGTTCGAGCGCGCGTTGCATCGGTGCGGGGATCGGCCAGCGGGTCATGAGCCGCGCGCTACCGTCCCTCGCGGAACGGCGCAACTTTGCTTGACGATTCGCCCCCTCGCCGCTATGCGCGCGCCTTTCCGGGACATCCCGACTGTTTGCGGCCATCGAATCGGTGGCCCCCAACCTTGAACGAACGAGAGCAATCATGTCGCGCATTTGCGAACTGACCGGCAAGGGCCGCCAGGTCGGCCACAATGTGAGCCACGCCAACAACCGCACCAAGCGGGTGTTCCTGCCCAATCTGCAGCACGTCACGCTGATGAGCGAGAAGCTCGACCGCAGCTTCAGGTTCCGCGTCTCGACGCAGGGCCTGCGTTCGGTCGAGCACAATGGCGGCCTCGACAACTGGCTCCTGAAGACCAAGGACGACAAGCTGTCGGCGCGCGCACTCAAGGTGAAGCGCGAGCTGAAGAAGGCCGCGAAAGACGCGGCGTAATTTTCCGGCGGTGACGCGACCTGGCACTGCTTGGCAAGCATCGGACCGCCAAGGCTGTTCCATCCCACGCCCCCACCCGTTGGGTTTTTCTGGCGTCTATTCGGACATAGCTGACGCTATATCCTGCGCCCGGCACCAGCCCACTCCCCCTCCCGGCCACCCCGACTTTAGTAACCTGTGGGTGGCCGGGAGGGGGAGTGGGCTGGTGCCGTTTCTGGCGGTCTGATGCTTGCCAAGCAGTGCCAGGTCGCGTCACCGCCAGCAAAACAAACACCCGGGTGGGGGCGTGGGATGGAACAGCCAAGGAAAGCACGGACGTGCTTTCCGCACGCAACTAACGACTCTCCCACCGCAGCTTGTACAGCAGCGTGTCCTGCAACACCGCGCCGTTGTCGTCGCTGATCAGCCACAGCGTCAGCGCGCCGTCTTCCTCGGGCACCACCGCCAGCCCTTCGAAATTGTCGTTCGGGATATCGGTGCCGAGCGTCGCGATGAAGCGCCCGCTCACGCTCGCATCCTCCTCGATTTCGGCCGGATCGATCACCGCCAGCGCGGTCGCGAAGCGCGGGGGCACGAAGGATACGATCTTGCGCAGCAGCACCAGCACGCGCCCGTCGGGCAGCGCCGCCATGTCGGTCGGCCGCCACGGCCTGGGAGCATGGAAGCGGAAGCGGATCGCTTCGGCGCCGTCGACCGGATCGGCATCGAACAGCAGGCCGGGAAAGTCGCCGCCGGCCCAGTCGGGTGTCCCCTCGCCGAGCAGCACGAAACGCCCGTCGGCGAGCCGGACGATCGCCTCCGGCCCCTTGTTCGAGGGCCAGTCGCGCATCCCCGGCGGTGCCACGCGCTGCGCGCCGGACAGGTCGGCACTATAGCGCTCGATGCTGTTGCTGCCTTCGTAGGCGATCCACAGCCGCCCCGTCGCCGGGTCGCGCGTCATCGCCTCGGCATCGACCAGCCGCTTGTCCGATTCGGCATTGCCGCCGATCACCCCGAAGCGCGGTGCCGGTTCGCCGCTGCCCGGCAGCGCGAATTCGAGCCACCGCCCGCGGTCGCTCGCCGCCAGCGCCCGGCCGCCCTCGAGCGTCACCAGCGCCGAATAGCTGCCGAAATGGCTGTTCGGGCTGGACAGCCGCCACAGCCCGACAAGATCGACCTCGCCCGCGCGTGCAAGCGGCAGGTCGAGCCGCTCGACCTGCAGGATCGGGCGAAAATCGTCCGCCGGGGGCTTCGAGCGCAGCCAGGTCCCCGGCGCGAGCGCGAGCGCCACCGCCGCCAGCAGGAGCAATCGCTTCACCGTCCCCGCTCGCCGCGGCTCAATCCATCGGCCCGGTGAACAGCAGCGGATCGAGCCGGGCACTGCGCCATTTGAGGCCCCAGTGCAGATGCGGCCCGGTCGCGCGCCCAGTCGAGCCGATATTGCCGATATACTGCCCCTGCCGCACCGTCTCGCCCTCGCGCACAGCGATCCGCGAGCAGTGCAGGAAGGCGCTGTTGAGCCCGTTGCCGTGGTCGATGATGAGCAGGTAGCCCTCGAGGCTGAACGGCGTGTCGGTCGCCAGCGTCACCACCCCGTCGGCCGGGGCGACGAACGGCGTGCCGCTCTCGCCGGTCGCGATATCGATCCCCGAATGGTAGCTGCCAGGCTCGCCGCGATAGATCCGCTGCGAGCCGAAGCGTCCCGAAATGCGCCCCTTGACCGGCCAGATGAAATCCTGCCGCCAGCCGCCGATATCGGCATCGACGCTGCGCGCGGCGTTGATCTGCGCCAGTTCGGGACGGCGGCGGCGCATGAACGCCTCGCTCGCCCCCCCGCTGCGACGCGCCACGTTCACCCGCTCGATATCCCAGTCGCGCGGCGAGATGGCAACCGGGCTCTCGATCGCCGAACCGTCGCGCAATTGCGCGTGCAGGGTTTCGGAGCGGCCCGCGTCGCGGTCGAAGGCGGCGAAAAAGCGGCCCTCCGAGTCGAGGTCGAGCGCCTGCCCGCCGAGCCGCGCCGAAACCGTGCCCTCGGGCGCCTGCCCGCGGATCCAGCCGCCCTGCGTCAGCTCGCCTTCGAACAGGAAGGTGGTGGGGCCGGGCGGCGGGGTGGGAGTGGGTGTCGGGGAAGGCGTGGGGGTCGGGCGCGGCGTCGCGATCGGCTGGACCACCGTGCTGTCGGGATCGGCGGCGCGCTCGCCCGGCCCGCCCCCTCCCATACCGCCATTGCAGGCGGCCAGCATGGCCAGCGCGGCGCCGGCGATCGCCTTGCGCGCCGCGATCACTCCTCCAGCATCCGCCTGGTGGCGATTGCGGCGCTGGCATAGGCCTCCTGCCGCTCGACCGACCAGTAGCGCAGCTCCTCGAGCGGGATCGGTTCGCCGCTGACCGCGCAGAAGACGTGCTGGCCGGGCCGCATGACGCGGAAACCGCTCGGACCGTATTGCAGCTTCGCCTCGCCGCCGCCCCTGTTCGAATTCATCAACATCGCGCGCGCCCTAGCAGGTCGGAATCAACCGAACAAATCATCCTGTCGCGCCTGTGTGCCGGCGGGACGTTTCGCCCCTCTGCGCGGTTTCGGCTGAGCGGGAGTTGAACCGGCCGGAACGACACCCAGGTCGCCGTCGCGGAACTTGATCGTCAATGCGGCCTCCTTCGCCGCGACGGCGCGGTCTGTAAGCGTGCGCCCCGCGCCATCGGTGATCCGCGCATAGCCGCGTGCGAGGACGCTGTCCGGGTTCAGCGACGTCATCATCCGCGCCAAGGCCGACAGGCTGGCGGTCCGATCCGCCACCGCCCGCCGGAGCAGGCGCGAATCGAGCCGGACGGCAGACGCTCGCAGGCGATCTTCGGCGCGATCCGTCTTCGATTTGAGCAAGTGCGACCCGAACGGGATTTCGCGCAACGCTTCGCGTCCCCTGCTCGCCCGGTCGGCAAGCCCGCGCCGCAGCCGCTCGGTCAACTCGTCGAGCGCCTGCACCTGCGGCTGGAGCAGCGCGTCGGGGCCGGGCAGGTGACGCGCGCGCGCTTCGAGCCGTTCGCGCCCGAGCGAGACGGGACGCAGGATCGCGCGCTTCTTGCGCGCGGCGAAATCGGCGAGCGTCGCAGCCAGCTCCGCGCGGACCGGCACCGCGATCTCGGCCGCGGCAGTCGGCGTCGGCGCGCGGCGATCGGCGGCGAAATCGGCCAGCGTGGTGTCGGTCTCGTGCCCGACCGCGCTGATGACGGGGATCGGCGAGTCGGCGATCGCGCGGACGACGGCCTCCTCGTTGAAGCTCCACAAATCCTCGATCGACCCGCCGCCGCGCGCGACGATCAGCAGGTCCGGCCTCGGAACGGGCCCACCCTCTTGCAGCGCACCGAACCCGCGCACCGCCTGCGCAACCTGCTCGGCGGCGCCCTGCCCCTGCACCAGCACCGGCCACACCACCACATGGCTGGGGAAGCGATCCGCCAGCCGGTGGAGGATGTCTCGGATCACCGCGCCGGTGGGCGAAGTCACCACCCCGATGCAGCGCGGCAGGAACGGCAGGCGGCGCTTCTTCGCTTCGTCGAACAGCCCCTCTGCCGCGAGCCGCGCGCGGGTCTTTTCGAGCAGCGCGAGTAGCGCACCCTCGCCCGCGATCTCCAGTTGATCGATCACGATCTGGTATTTCGAGCGTCCGGCATAGGTCGTCAGCTTGCCGCTCGCCACGACCTCGATCCCGTCCTCGGGGAGGAAGGTCAGCCGCTGCGCATTGCCGCGCCACATCACCCCGTCGATCACCGCCTTCTCGTCCTTGAGCGCGCAATAGAGGTGGCCCGAAGCGGCGCGCTTGACCCCCGACAGCTCGCCGCGCAGGCGGACGAAGCCGAACCGCTCCTCGACCGCGCGCTTCAACAGGTTGGAGATTTCGGAAATCGAATAGGGCTCGGCGTTGTCGCCCCGCTTTTCGCGCGCTACCAACCCGCTATCGTCTTGATCGGAACGGGAATCGGCCATGAACATCCTTCTGCTGGGCTCGGGCGGGCGCGAGCATGCGCTGGCGTGGAAGCTGGCGCAATCCCGGCTGCTGTCGCGTCCGGAGGATAAGTTCTACGCCGCGCCGGGCAACCCCGGGATCGCCGACCATGCCGAATGCATCGAGCTCGATGCTACCAACCACCACGAAGTGATCCGCTTCTGCGAGGAGAAGCAGATCGGCCTCGTCGCGATCGGCCCCGAGGCGCCGCTGGTCGACGGGCTCGCCGATTCGCTGCGTTCGGTGGGGATCGCGGTGTTCGGCCCGTCCAAGGCCGCCTCGCAGCTCGAGGGCAGCAAGGGCTTCACCAAGGATTTGTGCGAGCGCGCGGGCATTCCCACCGCAGGCTATGTCCGCACCGCCTCGCTCGCCGAGGCGACCGCCGCGCTCGACAGGTTCTCCCCGCCCTACGTGCTCAAGGCCGACGGGCTCGCCGCGGGCAAGGGCGTAGTGATCGCGCAGACCCGCCCCGAGGCGGCCGAGGCGCTGACCGACATGTATTCGGGCCGTTTCGGAGAGGCGGGCGCCGAAGTGGTGATCGAGGAATTCATGGAGGGTGAGGAAGCGAGCTTCTTCGCGCTGACCGACGGCGCCACCATCCTCCCCTTCGGCACCGCGCAGGACCACAAACGGGTCGGCGACGGCGATACCGGCCCCAATACCGGCGGCATGGGCGCCTACAGCCCCGCCCCGGTGCTCGACGCGACGCTCCACGGCGAAGTGATCGAGAAGATCGTCGCGCCGACGGTGAAGACGCTCGCCGACGAAGGCATGCCCTATTCGGGCGTGCTCTATGCCGGGCTGATGCTGACGCGCGAGGGGCCGAAGCTGATCGAATACAACGTGCGGCTAGGCGATCCCGAATGTCAGGTGCTGATGATGCGGCTCGAAAGCGATCTCGGCGAGCTGATGCTGGCCTGCGCGGAGAGCAGCCTCGGCGCGTGCGAGCCGGTGAAGATGGCGCGCGATACCGCGCTGACGGTGGTGATGGCGGCGAAGGGCTATCCCGGCACGCCGGAAAAGGGCGGGGCGATCGATCTCGGGGACGCCGAAGCCGAAGGGGCGAAGGTCTTCCACGCAGGGACCGGGCGCGGCGAGGACGGTGGGCTGGTCGCGAGTGGCGGGCGGGTGCTCAACGTCACCGCGACGGGGGCGAACGTGACCGAAGCGCAGAAGGCGGCCTATGCAGCCGTCGACAGGATCGATTTCCCGAGCGGGTTCTGCCGGCGGGATATCGGGTGGCGGGAAGTGGAGCGGGAGCGCGACTGAAGGCCTCGCCATGACCGAAGCCGAAGCGCTCCGCACGCGCGGGTTTTGCAGGTTTGCCGGAGCGGTCGCCGAAGAGCTCGACGGGCTAGCTGCTTTGCTTTCCGCCCACGACGCCGCGGGCGCGGGGCAGCGGCTCGCGGAAGAGCCGGCCTTGGCCGAATGGTTGGCTGCGTCGCTGCAGTTCGTGTTGACTACGCTGTCGATACCGGCCTCGCGCCCGGTTCGCGCGATACTGTTCGACAAATCGCCGGAGGCAAATTGGTCGCTTGGCTGGCATCAGGATCGCACCATTTGCGTCAGGGAGCGGCACGAAACACCCGGCTTCGGTCCGTGGACGGTTAAGCAGGGCCTGATCCATGTCGAGCCGCCCTTCTCCTATATCGAGAAGATGGTCACCTTGCGCATCCATCTCGACGCGGTGGACAGCCTGAACGCGCCGCTCCTTGTTGCCGAGGGCTCGCATGATCGAGGGAGGGTTGCCGCCGAACGCATCGACACGATTGCAAGGGCCTGTCCGCAAACCGCCTGCCTGGCAAACCCGGGCGACGTGTGGGCATACTGCACGCCGATCCTCCACGCCTCCCGCCGCAGCGCAAAACCGGCGCGTCGGCGCGTCCTTCAGGTGGACTATTCCGCCGACGATCTGCCGGGCGGTCTCGAATGGCTGGGCGTCGGCTGACTTCCTTTTTCACTGCGTCATTCCCGCGAAGGCGGGAATCCAGCCAACCTTGCTACCTGCTGGCAACTCAGCTGGACCCCCGCCTTCGCGGGGGTGACGGTGGGAGGTGGAAGCGGGAGGTTGGAGCGTTGGGACGCTACTCCACGGCCAGCACCACCGTCTTCACATGCACCGTATCGCCGAACGGCGAGGCGTCGTCATTGGCGGCGTTGGCGGCGATATGCAGCGCAACCGGGCCCGGCGTGTCGGGCGCGGTCCAGGCGAAGGTCCATTCGGCGCAGGCCTCGGCCGAGACCGGTAGCGGAGCGGTCGAGCGCACCGCTGCGTCCTTCGCCGCCTGCCCCTCGCCCGGCGCCACCGTGCCCGCCTCGCCCTCGGCGCGGCGGAAAGTGGCGAGATAGCCCGCGATGCCAGCCTCGCCCGGGGCGAAGCGCAGCGTCAGTTGATAGGTCTCGCCCGGCGCGGCGAGCGCGGGAGCGCCCTCCACCGTCAATGCCTCCGATTCCGCCACCGGCGCATCGCCGAAATGGCAGCTCGCGCAGGCCTCGCCGGGACGGTCGAGCGTCTTCCACGGCGCGCCTTCGGGATAGGCGCGCGCAGCGAACGGAATCGCGGCGAGCGGCAACGCCGCCATCGCCGCAACCGCGAGGAGCGGGCCTCTAATCAAGCGCGACGCGGCCGATCGTGTTGGTGTCGGCGCCGAACCAGATCGTGTTCGTCGGCGCGTGATAATGCATGTGCCGCACCGTGCCGCCGCCCGAGGGAACGTCGCCGGCGGCGAAGAACGCCTCGCTCGCCGGATCGAAGCCGACGAAGCGGTTGGGCTCGACCCCGGTCTCGACGAACCAGATGCGGTTCTTCCCGTCGACCGCCATGCCGTAGGGCCGCGACTGCGCGCCCGACGGCGCCGCCCATTCGGCGAAGTCGCCGCTCGCCGGATCGTAGGCGCCGACCATCCCCTCGGCATAGTCGACATACCAGATCCGCCCCTCCTCGGTGATGCCCATCCGGCGCGGGCGCGCGCCCGCACGCGGCAGCTCGTATTCGGTCAGCTCCATCGTTTCCGGATCGACCGAGGCGAGCTTGTTGGTGCCGAGCAGCACCGCCCACACCGTGCCGTCCGCGGCGACCTCGATCCCGTAGGGACGCGCCCGTTCGGTCGGGACGGGGACCAGCTCCACTTCGCGGCCCTCGCGCGTCAGCTTGCCGATGAAATTGCCGCCCTGGACGGTGAACCACAGATCGCCCGCGGCATCGAACACCAGCGTATGCGGATCGCGCGCCGCCGCGTCGGGCATGGCGATCTTCTCGATGGCGCCGGTCGCCGGATCGAGCATGCCGATATGCGCGGCGCGGTTGCCGGCATACCAGACGCCGCCGTCCGCGGCGACGATCAGGTTGTGGGGGCCCGCGCCCTCCTCGAGCGCGAACTTGGCGAACTCACCGGACACCGGATCGAGCCGCGCGACGTAATCGCCGCGCTGGCCGACGAACCACACTTCGTTTTCGGACACGGCATAGGGATCGCGCGGGCGGGTGTTGGCCCACGGCACGGTCCATTCGCGGATGTCGATCGTCTCGAGCGCCGCGGCAGATTCGTCGGCGGCGGGCTCCTGCGACGAGGCGGGCAGTGCGGGAACGAGCGCCGCAGCGGCGAGCGCTCCGGCCAGGGCGAATGTGACAGGCTTCATGGCATCCTCTCCGAAAGTACGGCTCTCCATACCATTGTCGGCCGGGAGGCAGAAAAGGTTTTCCTACACGGCTTTGGCGCGCTAGCCTGCTCCGCTCGCCGGTGCCGGGTCGCTGTTCGGGGGGGCGGGGGCGCCCCCTGCCGGGCGTCAGCACCGACAACGGCGGCAACATACTGTTTTAAAACGGGAAAATGCCATCGAGGCCGGTTGACACGGTGTCAACTTCGTCAACCGGGTGTCAACCGAGCTTTTCCGCCATCAGCGCCTGCAAGTCGGCCTCGGGCCGGGCGCCGTAATGCGAGATGATCTCGCACGCGGCGATCGCCCCGCGGCGCAGGCAGGTCGCGAGCGGCTCGTCGCGGACATGGCCGTAGAGGAAGCCCGAAGCGAACAGGTCGCCCGCACCGGTGGTGTCGACCACTTCGTCGATCGGCTCGGCACCGACTTCGGCCCGCTCCCCGGACTGCATCGCCACCGCGCCTTGCTCGCTGCGGGTGACGACCAGGGTCGGCACCTTGGGTGCAAGCGCGGCGAGGCCTGCCTCGAAATCCTCTTCCCCCGTCAACGCGGCGAGTTCGGTGTGGTTGGCGAACAGGATATCGATCAGGGAGTCCTCGATCAGCGCGCGGAAATCGTCGCCGTGGCGGTCGATCACGAACACCTCGGAGAGCGTGAAGGCGACCTTGCGCCCCGCCGCGCGCGCCGCCTCGATCGCCCGCCGCATCGCCGCGCGCGGCTCCTCCGGGTCCCACAGATAGCCTTCGAGGTAGAGGATTTTCGCCGCGGCGACCGCTTCGGCGTCGAGCGTTTCGGGCGGCAGGAACTGGCTCGCGCCGAGGAAAGTGTTCATCGTGCGCTGCGCGTCGGGGGTGACGAAGATCAGGCACCGCGCGGTGGCCGGCGGGCCGGGCCGCACGGGCGTGTCGAAATCGATTCCGACCGCGCGGATATCGTGCGCGAAGACCTCGCCCAGCTGGTCGTCGGCAACCTGGCCGATGAAGGCGCATTGCGCGCCGAGCGCGGAAAGGCCCGCCAGCGTGTTCGCCGCCGAACCGCCCGAAATCTCGCGCGCCGGCCCCATCGCCTGATAGAGCCGCTTGGCGCCGTCCTCGTCGACCAGCGTCATTCCGCCCTTGTTGAGTGCGAGCTCGTCGATCAGCTCGTCTTCGCACGGGGACATCACGTCGACGATGGCGTTGCCGATGGCGATTACGTCGTATCTGGGTTCGGTCACGGGAATTCCTTAGCGGTCAATGCGGGTTGGCCGCGCGCCTAGCCGCTTGTGCGGCCCGGGCCAAGGCTTTCGCCGCTGTTTGCGATTGACGGCGAGCCGCGCCGCGCGGCACAGCGGGTGCGATGAACGCCGTCGTGACCGCCCTGACCCGCGCACTGCCGCAATTGAGCGACGGCAGGATATTGAAAGTGCTGCTCAAATCGGTGCTGGTGACGCTCGCGATCTTCGTCGCAGTGGGCGTGGCGGGCTGGTACGGGCTGTCGACGCTGCTGGCGGGCTGGACCGGGGGCTACGCGGACGAGATCGGTGCGCTGCTGGCGGTGCTGGCGACGGTGATCGGCGGGTGGCTGCTGTTCCGGCTCGTCGCGCTCGCGGTGCTGCAGTTCTTCGCCGAGGAGATCGTCGCCGCGGTCGAGGAACGGCACTACCCGCACACTGCGCAGACGCTGCGCCGGCGCGGCTTCGGCGAGGATCTCGCCGCCAGCCTGCGTTCGACCTCGCGCGCGCTGCTGGTCAATCTGGCCGTGCTGCCGGTAGCATTGGTGCTGCTGGTGACGGGCGTCGGCACCGCGCTGCTGTTCTGGTTCGCAAACGCCTTCCTGCTCGGGCGCGAGCTGATGGAAATGGTGTGGTTGCGCCACCGCGCCGACAAGGCGGAGCAGCCGCCGATCTCGCGCCTGCAGCGGTTCGCGCTCGGCGGTTTCGTCGCCGCGCTGATGGCGGTCCCGTTCGTCAACCTCGTGGTGCCGGTGATCGGCGCCGCCGCCGCCACCCATCTCGTCCATCGCAGCAGAAAGGCCGCGACAATTGCGTAATCTCGCCCTCCTCGCCCTGATCCCCCTGGTCGGAGCCTGCGTGTCATCCGCCACAACCGCTCCGCCCGCGACGAGCGAGCCGAGCCGCCCGCCCGCCAGCGCCGCGCCGCCGCCGACCAACCCGACGCCCCCTCCGGCCGGCAGTTCGAGCGGCTTCCGCGCCCCGCGGGTGATGAACCTGCCCGGGGTCGAGGGGCTGATCGGCGCCAACGCAGCGACGCTGGCGCGCCAGCTCGGCCAGCCACGGCTCGACGTGCGCGAGGGCGATGCGCGCAAGCTGCAATTCGAGGGGCAGGCCTGCGTGCTCGACGTCTATCTCTACCCGCTCAGCCCCGGTGCGGAACCGACCGCGACCTATGTCGACGCGCGCCGCGCCTCGGACGGTCTGGATGTCGACCGGGTGTCGTGCGTGAAGGCGTTGCTCGGGGAATAGGGTTTTGTCGCAGCGACGAGAACCATCGCTGCTTGGCAGATATCGGCCCGCCCGGAGCGGCACCGGCCTACGCCCCCAACCCAATGTTTGTTTTCTGGCGGTGTCGAGACGTGTGGCAACTTGGCAGGCATATGATCGCCTGAAGCGGCACCGGCCCACTCCCCCACCCGGCCACCCATAGGATACTATGGTCGGGGTGGCCGGGTGGGGGAGTGGGCCGGTGCCGCAAGGATCGGACGGAGGTCCGATCCGCACGCAACAAACCAAAGTAACCCCGATTTAAGGGTATCCATGCGACAAGGGACCCAGCAAAGGGGGCCCTGGACGCCATGAGCATGCAATTCGCCGATCTCGCCCGCGCGGCTGCCGCCGACGGGGACATCGCGCCGCAGGAAATCATCGCCTTGCGCCGTCTCGGCTGGGGCGACGGACAGATCACGCGCGAGGAAGCAGAGGCAATCTTCGCCATCAACCGCTCGATCGAGCGGCCGAGCGGAGAATGGGTCGATTTCTTCGTCGAGGCGCTGGGAGAATTCGTGCTCAACGGCACCGAACCCAGGGGCATGTGCGACGAGGACGAAGCGCAATGGCTGATGGGTGCGCTCGATGCCGACGGGCGGCTGGAAACCATGGCCGAGCTCGAACTGCTGGTGCGCGTGCTCGAACGCGCGCGCAATGTGCCAGACACGCTCAAGCACTATGCGCTCGGGCAGATCGAAGCCACCGTGCTGACCGGCACCGGCCCGACGCGCTGCGGCGGCGAGCTGTCCGACAGGCAGATCACCGGCGCCGAATGCCGCTTGATGCGCCGTATCGTTTTCGCCAGCGGCGGGCACGGCCCGGCCGCGGTCAGCCGGTTCGACGCCGAAATGCTGTTCCGGATCAAGGATGCCACTCTGGGCGCCGACAACTCGCCCGAATGGCGCCAGCTGTTCGTCGACGGGGTGGCGAACTACCTCAAGGGCTTCACGCTGACCAATGCGCAGCTCAGCCACGAGCGGGTCAAGGAGCTCGAAGCCTTCGTCGCCGACAACCGCGTCAATGTCGGCCGCTTCATGGGCGCGATGGTCCGCGAAGTGCCGCAGGCGGCCAACCATTTCGGCAAGGTGTTCGGCCGGAAGCCCGATGCCGCGAGCTTCACCGAGCTCGAAGCGGGCGGCGAAATGGTCACCGAGAACGAGAAACGCTGGCTCGACACGATGATCGATGCCGATGGCGAGATCGACGAACTCGAGCGCGCGCTGCTCGACCGGGTGGCCGAAGACCTGAGCTAGAATCGTTTTCAGCTCCGCTGAAGCGGCACCGGCCCGCTCCCCCACCCGGCCACCCCGACCATAGTAGCCTATGGGTGGCCGGGTGGGAGAGCGGGCCGGTGCAGCATCCGTTTCAGCTTTGCCTGAACACCGCCTAGTCGCCCGCCTGCCGCTCGGCGCGTTGCGCCCAGAGTTCGCAGGTCATCCCCAGCAGGCCGAACCCGATCGCACCGGTCTCCGGGTGATCGAGCAGGTCGAACCAGCCCAGCTCCTCGCCGATCCAGATCAGCGCCAGCAGGACCGCGATCGCCATTGCGATCCGCCCGATCGTGCGGAGCATGCCGGTGGTCATACCATGAAGCTCTCGCCGCACCCGCAGGCGCCCTTGGCGTTGGGGTTGTCGAACACGAAACCGGCGGTGAAATCGTCCTCGCGCCAGTCCATCGTGCTGCCAACGAGATAGAGCACGCTCGCGCCGTCGATATAGAAGGTGCCGCCCGGGGTCTCG
This sequence comes from uncultured Altererythrobacter sp., assembly GCA_913055875.1. Classification (GTDB taxonomy): domain Bacteria; phylum Pseudomonadota; class Alphaproteobacteria; order Sphingomonadales; family Sphingomonadaceae; genus CAJXJY01. Next base: position 152,899 of record CAJXJY010000001.1, on the reverse strand, counting down.
ATCTTCTCGTCGAAACCCTCTTCCTCGGTGACGTAATCGACCGAATAGGCGAGGCCCGAGCAGCCGCGGCGCGGGGTCGAAAGCTTGACCCCGATCGCATCCTCCGGGGCCTTCGCCATCAGATGGGCGATGCGCGCTTCGGCGCCGGGTGTGAGGATCACGGCAGCCTTGGGGGCGGGGCGGGTTTTCGTTTCAGTCATGGTCCAAACCTATCCGTTCGGTTCGAGCGAAGTCGAGAACCATCGGCGCATCCGTGTCTCGACTTCGCTCGACACGAACGGTGAGAGAGCGGCTAGAGCATCCCCAGTTCGAGCCGCGCCTCGTCGGTCATCTTGTCGGGGCTCCACGGTGGATCCCATACCAGGTTGACCTCGGCATCGCGCACGCCCGGAACGCTGGCGGCGCGCAGTTCGACCTCGCCGGGCATGCTTTCGGCCACGGGGCAATGCGGCGTGGTCAGCGTCATGGTGACGACCACGTCGCCGTCCTCGGTCGCCTCGACCCCGTAGATCAGCCCGAGATCGTAGATGTTGACCGGGATTTCGGGGTCGTAGATTTCCTTCAGCGCATCGACCACCGCCCGCTGCAGCGCACCGCCGGAACCGCCGGCGCCCGGCTCTTCAGGCTGCTTCTGCAGGAAGCCTTCGAGATAGTCGCGCTTGCGCTCGAGCTTGTCCTTCGGCGCTTCGTCGGGATCGGCGACATCCTCCACCCGCGCGCGCGGCGGTTTGGGCGGGGTATCGACCACCGCCTCGTTCGGTGCCGGGGCGGCGATGAAATCCTTCTCGTCGCTGGGCTTGTTCATCATAGTGCTCCTAGGCGAATATCCGCCGGGTTCGTTCGATGCCGCGCAGCAGCGCTTCGATATCGCTCTCGTCGCTGTAGAGGCCGAAGCTGGCGCGCGCGGTCGCGGGCACGCCGAGATGTTCCATCAGCGGCTGCGCGCAGTGGTGCCCGGCGCGGATCGCGACGTTTTCCTCGTCCAATATGGTGCCGAGATCGTGCGGGTGAACCCCTTCCAGCGCGAAGCTGACGATCCCCGCGCTTTGCTCGGGCCCGAACAGGCGAACCGAATTGAGGCTCGCCAGTTCGCCGCGCAATTGCGCCGCCAGCGCCGCTTCGTGCGCGAACAGACGCTCCATGCCGAGCGCCTCGACATAGTCGATCGCCGCATGCAGCGCGATCGCCTCGGCGATCATCGGCGTGCCCGCCTCGAAGCGCTGCGGCGGCGGGGCGTATGTCGTCCCGGCGAAACTCACCCTGTCGATCATCGACCCGCCACCCTGATAGGGCGGCATCGCGTCGAGCAGTTCCTCGCGCGCCCACAGCACGCCGATGCCGGTCGGGCCGTAGGTCTTGTGGCCGGAGAAGACGTAGAAATCGCAATCGAGCGCGGCCATGTCGAGGTCCATGCGCGGGGCGGCCTGGCACCCGTCGAGCAGCAGCTTGGCCCCAACGCCGTGCGCCGCCTTCGCCGCGCGCTGCGCATCGAGCACCGAGCCGAGCACGTTCGACACATGCGCCAGCGCGACGATCTTGTGCTTCGCGGTGAGGTTCGCTTGGAGCCAATCGCAGTCGATCCGCCCGTCTTCGGTCAGCGGGCAGACGTCGATTTCCGCCCCGACGCGTTCGGCGAGCAATTGCCACGGGACGATATTCGAATGGTGTTCGAGCTGCGACAGCACGATGCGGTCGCCCTCGCGCAGATTCGCGCCGCCCCAGCTGTGCGCGACGAGGTTGATCCCCTCGGTCGCGCCCTTGGTGAAGACGATCTCGGTTTCGCTCTTCGCGCCGAGGAATACGGCCATGCGCCTGCGCGCCGCCTCGTAGCCTAGCGTCATCTGCGCCGAGCGCGAATAGACGCCGCGATGGACGGTGGCGTAGTCCCTGCCCAGCGCACGGCTCATCGCATCGATCACCGCCTGCGGCTTCTGCGCCGAGGCGGCGGTGTCGAGATAGTGCCACGGTTTGTCGTTGGAGGTGACCAAGCCCGGAAAATCATTTCTCACATCAAACCCCGTTCGGGCTGAGCTTGTCGAAGCCCTGCCCTGTTCTTCCGGCGCGGCACCGGAAGCGGAAAGCAGCCCCCTTCGGCTGGCTGGCACAGCCAGCCGCTCAGGACGGGCTTCGACAAGCTCAGGGCGAACGGAGGAGGGAGGGTTGCTCTCGGTCACAAATGCCGGTCCAGTCTGTCGAGCGCCAATTCCATCAGCCGTTCGGTCTGCGCTTCGTCGTCGAGCGCGACGAAAGCGTCGCCGATAAAGGCCTGCACCAGCAGCCGCCGCGACTGCTCGGGCGAGAGCCCGCGCGTGGCCATGTAATAGCGTGCCGCCTCGTCGAGCTGGCCGACCGTCGCGCCATGCGCGCATTTGACGTCGTCGGCGAAAATCTCGAGCTGCGGCACCGCGTTTACGCTCGCGCCCCTCTCGAGCAGCAGGCCCTTGAAGTCCTGCGCCGCATCGGTCTTCTGCGCATCGCGCGCGACGTCGATCGAGCCGAGGAAATTGCCCGTCCCCTGCCCCCAATGGACCGAGCGCACCACCTGGTTGCTGGTCGCTTCGGGCTCGGCGTGGACGATATGGGTGACGATCTCGCGCACCGTATCGCGCCCGCCCAGTGTCACCCCGCCGAGCTCGAAATGCGCGCCGCGCGCCAGCGTCGCCTCGACCTCGATCCGGCCGAAGGGCGCCCCGGCGATCACCGCGAACAGCTCGCAGCGCGCGCCTTCGCCGACCGCGATCCGCAGGCGGCGCAATTCGACCGCCTCGCCGTCCTCAATGATCAGGCATTCGCGCAGGCTTTCGCCCGCCGCGATGTCGATTGTGCGCCAGTCGTCGAGCACGGCGCAGCCTTCGAGCGCCTCGACCGCCGAATAGCGCCAGGCCTCATCCCTGTTGGTAGGAAGGGAGCGGCTCGGTAGGGTCGTCGCGTTCATCGGCGCTTCCGGCGCTGCTTGGCAAACTTCTTCAGCAGGCGACTTTTGGTGTTGCGTACACAGGCATCGATCGTGCGGTCGCTCGCCGCGCCCTTCCTGACGCATTCGGTGACCGCCTTGCACAGCTTCTTGTCGAGCGAAAGCACGCCACTCGACCCGTCCATGCCACAATACCACTTGCCGTCAGGCCCTTGTCCGACATTGACGCGGACGCTGTCGAGCCGCCGTGCGACGACGACAATATCGGGCTCGTCGGTCGCGGCCGGCACCGGCTGCGAGGCAAGCAGGAGCGTCGCAAGCAAGCTCATGCCGCCATCACCGCGTCGTAGCCTTCGCTCTCGAGCGCGATCGCGAGGTCGGGGCCGCCGGTCCTCACGATCCGGCCCTGCGACAGGATAGAGACCTTGTCGGGCCGCACGACTTCGAGCAGCCGCTGGTAGTGCGTGATCAGCAGCACGCCCTTATCGGGCCGATCCTGATTCTTGAGGCGCATGATCGCGTTGATGCCCTCGCCGACCACGCGCAGCGCGTCGATATCGAGCCCGCTATCGGTCTCGTCGAGCACCGCGAATTTGGGGTCGAGAATGCCCATCTGGACCATTTCGGCGCGCTTCTTCTCGCCGCCCGAAAAGCCGACATTCACGTTTCTCTTGAGCATCTCCATGTCGAGCTTGAGCAGTCCGGCGACCTCTTTCGCGCGCTTGAGGAAATCGCCGCCGGTCAGCGGCTCCTCGCCGCGCGCCTTGCGCTGCGCGTTGAGCGCTTCGCGCAGGAACTGGACGTTGGACACGCCCGGGATTTCGACCGGGTACTGGAAGCCGAGAAACAGGCCCGCGGCGGCGCGCTCGTGCGGTTCGAGAGCCAACAAATCCACCGTTCGCCCTGAGCCTGTCGAAGGGCCGTTGGCAGGCGTTTTGCCATCTTGTGCTTCGACAGGCTCAGCACGAACGGGGGTGGTGAAGCGCACCGAACCCGCGGTCACCTCGTAGCCCGGCCGCCCGCCGAGCACATAGGCGAGCGTCGACTTGCCCGCGCCGTTGGGGCCCATGATCGCATGGACCTCGCCCGCTTCCACGGTCAGCGAGAGGCCGGCGAGAATAGGTTTGCCGTCGATTTCGGCGTGAAGGTTTTCGATTTCGAGCATGCTATCCTTGTGGTGTCTGGCCTTGCGATGTCCGGGTGCCGTCAGAGAAGGCATCGATGCGGTCGAGAACCGTTTCGACCATCGCGAAACGATCGGCCCGGCTTCGGCCGAGATTGTAGTCGCGCAGCACGCGCTCGCCGCGCACCCTGGCTTCCTCGCGCACCGTGGCGCAGTCGCCGGCCGGGCCGGTATATTCGAGCGGATTGCCCTCGCCGTCGACGACCGGGACGCCCGCCTCGGCCTGGCGGCAGAGGAAATAGGGCATGACGGTGGGCTTGAGGACGGGCGGCAGCCCCATGACCGCAGGCTGCGCGTCTTGCGCGATGGCGGGCACGGCCTGGATGGCGAGCGCTGTTGCGGCGAGGCCGATTGCGGTGCGGATCATGATGCGTCACTCCCTGTTGTCGAACTGGCTTGCGAATCCTGCGTCTCGCGGCTGCGCGGGGCAGGCCGCGAATCGGCACGGTGGCGCCGGCGGGCGTCCTGCTTGTCGGCGATGCGGCTGCGCATGCCGAGCGTGATACGCTGCAGCACGGCGTCGATGTTCTCGAGAATATCGGCCGCCGCGATGCGCATCACGCGGATGCCGACCGCTTCGAGGCTCTTGTCGCGGCGCTTGGCGAGCGCCTCGTCCTGCCCGACCTCGTCGATCATGATCGCCATGCCGAGATTGTGGCAGTTGAAATCGACGATCGCCGAACCGACCACCGCGTGGCGCTTGAAGGTGTAGCGGCCCATGTCCGCCTTGGCGAAACGCTCGGCGAGCGCCTTGTGCGCTTCCGACGAATGCCGCCGCAGCTCGCGTGCACGTTCGTGCAGCGCATCGAGCCGCTTCTCCGAAATCTCCCATCCGCGGCCCTTTTTCCTGATCGCGGGCGCGGCGTCGGCGGTCTCGGACGGATCGCGGAGCTGGAGGGTCTTGCGATCGGTCATGTCGCGCAACCGGCTAGCTCAATCCGTTCAACAAATCCGTCTGACGAGTTCTCAGGCTCGTTGATCGCGCCTGCCGATATCGCATGACCAATGCAGCCTTTATCCATGCGTAGCCGGCCCGCATTAGGCCAATGAACAAATACGGGGACATCGGCAGTGCCAAGGTGGTCGGACAGGCGCTTAACCTCAGCGATAAACTGTTTCTGGCGTTTAGAATCTGGATCAGTATTTTTCTTGAAATCGCCAGCCTTGAAATGGTCTCGGGATAGAACCCAAACTTTGTAGGGGCCAAGTGGGGCGTAAGGCAGATCGACTTTAGTGTACTTAGCCATCACCCCACGCTCCGTTCCACCGAGATCGTCGGCAGCTTCTGAACCTCGGAAGCGAAACTGTGTTCGTCAGCCTGAACTTGTTTCAGGGTCCATCTCTCCACCGGCGATGTCGGCGCAAGCTGAGGAATGGATGCTGAAACAAGTTCAGCATGACGATTGATAGTCGATGTGCGAGCAGTCATCCGACCGATCCTTCCAGCGAAATAGCCAGCAGCTTCTGCGCCTCGACCGCGAATTCCATCGGCAGTTCCTTCAGCACCTCCTTGGCGAAGCCGTTGACGATCAGCGCCATCGCTTCCTCCTCGTCCAGCCCGCGCTGCATGGCGTAGAACAGCTGGTCGTCGCTGATCTTGCTGGTGGTCGCCTCGTGCTCGATCTGCGCGGAGGGGTTCTTGACCTCGATATAGGGCACGGTGTGCGCGCCGCAGCGGTCGCCGATCAGCAGCGAATCGCATTCGGTACGGTTGCGCACGCCTTCGGCATTGGGCCCGACGCGGACCAGCCCGCGATAGGTGTTGTTCGACTGGCCCGCGCTGATGCCCTTGGAAATGATCGTCGAACGCGTGCCGCGACCGTTGTGGATCATCTTGGTCCCGGTATCGGCCTGCTGGTGGTTGTTGGTCACCGCGACCGAGTAGAATTCCCCGACGCTGTCCTCGCCGTTGAGCACGCAGGAGGGGTATTTCCACGTCACCGCGCTGCCCGTCTCGACCTGGGTCCAGCTGATCTTGCTCCGCGCGCCCTGGCACAGCCCGCGCTTGGTGACGAAATTGTAGATCCCGCCCCTGCCCTCGGCATCGCCCGGATACCAGTTCTGCACGGTCGAATATTTGATCTCGGCATCCTCGAGCGCGACCAGCTCGACCACCGCGGCATGGAGCTGGTTCTCGTCGCGCATCGGCGCGGTGCAGCCTTCGAGATAGCTGACATGGCTGCCCTTTTCGGCGACGATCAGCGTGCGCTCGAACTGGCCGGTATTCTCGGCATTGATGCGGAAATAGGTCGACAGCTCCATCGGGCAGCGCACCCCCTCGGGAATGTAGACGAAGGTGCCGTCCGAAAAGACCGCCGAATTGAGCGTGGCGAAATAATTGTCGTGCTGCGGCACGACCTTGCCGAGCCATTTCTTCACCAGTTCGGGATGCTCGCGGATCGCCTCGCTGATCGAGAGGAAGATGACGCCGGCCTTCTTCAGCTCCTCGCGGAAGGTGGTGGCGACCGAAACGCTGTCGAACACCGCATCGACCGCGACCTTGCGCGCGCCCTTGACCCCGGCGAGCACTTCCTGCTCGGCGAGCGGGATGCCGAGCTTGTCGTAGACGTCCTTGATCTCGGGATCGAGCTCGTCGAGCGATTCGAGTTCGGGCTTCGCCTTAGGCTCGGCGTAGTAATAGGCGTCCTGGTAATCGATCGGCGGATAGCCGATCTTGGCCCAGTCGGGCTCTTCCATGTCCTGCCACAGGCGGAACGCCTTGAGCCGCCAGTCGAGCATCCATTCGGGCTCGCGCTTCTTGGCGCTGATGAAGCGGACGATGTCCTCGTTCAGCCCCTTGGGCGCGAATTCCTGCTCGATATCGCTCGCCCAGCCGAATTCGTATTCGGCCGCGCGGGCGGCGGCTTCCTTGGCTTCGCGATCCTGGATGTCGACTTGGTCGGTCATGCTTCGATTCCGTTCGCCTCGAGCGAAGTCGAGAGGCTGTTGCGTGAATGTGTCTCGACTTCGCTCAACACGAACGGAGTGGAGAGGCTCGTGAGCGTTATCCCCGCCAGCGCGCCGCGCAGCGCTTCGTTGACCACCGGCCAGTGTGGCTTGACCGAGCAGTTCTCGTCGTAGCAGCAATCCGCCGTATCGACGCAGGCGGTCAGCGCGATCGGCCCTTCGACCGCCTCGACGATATCGGCGACCGAGATCGCCGCCGCCGGCCGCGCCAGCTGCAAGCCGCCGCCTGCGCCGCGGGTCGAGCGCAACAGGCCGGCTGCGGTGAGCTTGCTGACCAGCTTGGCGACGGTGGGCGCGGGCAGGCCCGTTTCGCGCGCCAGTTCGGCCGCGCTCGTGCGGGCCCCGCCGCAATGGCGCGCCGCGGCGCTCATCGTGACGACCGCATAGTCTGCAAGATTGCTCAGGCGCATGCGGGTCAAATCGGAGTAATTCGCTCCGATTTCAACCGAAAACCCCTTGTTGCGAGTCGTTAGCAGGCAGGCAAGTCGTCAGCCCTTCTCGCTCGCAATCCAGGCCTCGACGTTCTCCTCGAGGATCGACAGCGGCACCGGCCCGCTGGTCAGCACCGCGTCGTGGAAGCCGCGAATGTCGAAATCCTCGCCCAGCTCGGCCCGCGCGCGCTCGCGCAGTTCCATGATCTTGAGCTTGCCGATCATATAGGCGGTCGCCTGGCCCGGATAGACGATATAGCGCTCGATCGCCTTGCGGATATCTCCGTCGGGATTGGGTGTGTTTTCGGTCAGGTAGGCGATCGCCTCCTCGCGGCTCCAGCGCTTGTGGTGGATGCCGGTATCGACAACCAGTCGACAGGCTCTCCACAGTTCCATCCCCAGCCGGCCGAAGTCCGAATAGGGGTCGGTGTAGAAGCCCATGTCCTTGCCCAGCTCTTCCGAATAGAGCCCCCAGCCCTCGGTATAGGCGGTCACCCCGCCGAAGCGGCGGAACGGCGGAACGTCGCCAAGCTGGGTCTGGATCGACAGCTGCAGGTGATGCCCGGGTAGGCCTTCGTGATAGGCGAGCGCCTCGAGCTCGTTCTTGCTCATGTCCTTGAGGTTGTAGAGATTGACGTAATAGGTGCCCGGGCGCGAGCCGTCGGGCGCGGGGCGCTGGTAGAACGCCTTGCCCGCGCTCTTCTCGCGGAACGCCTCGACCGGCTTGATCACCAGCGGATCGGTCGGCAGCGTGGCGAAGAATTGCGGCAGCTTCGCCTCCATCCGGTCGAGCACCGTTTCGGCATCGGCGATATAGGCTTCGCGCGTATCGTAGAAGAACTGCTCGCCCGTGCGGGTGTGCTCGAAGAATTCCTGCAGCGTCCCCTCGAACCCGACCTGCGCCATGATCGCGCGCATCTCGCCGTGGATACGCGCCACTTCGCGCAGGCCGATATCGTGGATTTCGTCGGCAGTAAGATCGGTGGTTGTGTAATTGGCGAGCAGCGCGCGGTAATAGGCCGCGCCCTCGGGGAAGCGCCAGACACCGTCATCGGTCCCGGCGATCGCCTGCTGGCGCTGCATCTCGGCGAGCAACCGGCGATAGGCGGGCGCGGCGGACTGCTCCCACGCCAGCTGCGCCGACGACACCAGCCTGGCACGCTCGTTTTCGGGCAGTTCGAGCGCATCGACCTTGCCCGCGAAATCCTTCAGCACAGCGTTTTCGAGCCCGGCGCCGAGCAGGTTCTCGATATCCGAAATGACGTAGGGATAGACCCATTTGGGCGGCATCACACCCTTGGCTGCGCGCTCTTTCGATTGCGCGGTCAGCGAATCTAGCACGCCCGCGACGCCCTCGATCCGGCTGACATAGGCGCGCGCATCGTTGGCGCTGGAGACCCGGTGGATATTGATCAGGAAGGCCGGCCCCTGGCTCTGCGCGCCGTTCATCTGGTCGAAGATGTAGCCGTAGTGGCGGTAGGGGAACCGCGCGGCGCTGCGCTCGGCCATGGCATCGAACAGGCGGTACGACAGCGCGTCCTCCGCATCGAGCTCGGCGACATCGAAATTGGCGCGCATCGTCGCGGCGGTCGACTGGAGCAGCTCCTGCTCGCGTATGGCGGCCGCATCGGAGACGTCGTCCCATTCGTCGTAGTCCGAATCGCGAATGCCGCGATAGGATTTCGAGATCGGCGACATCGCCAGCTGGCGCTCGTCATAGGTCTCGAACAGCGTGTCGATATCCGACGCCGGGTTGAGCGCGACGGTTTCGGAATTCTCCGCCCGCGTGGTGCGGGGCTCTTCGTAGCCGGCCGAGCATGCGGCCAGCACCAGTGCGCCGAGCGCCGCTCCGCCGAATCGTGCGATACCGGTCATCGAATTCTCTCCTCGAAACAAATACCCTGAGAGGGCCTTGCCCGAGACGGCCCGAAATGGCCACTGCGCAAAACGGGGCGCACAAAAAAGGGCGCACAAAAAAGGGGCGGCCCGTTTCCGAGCCGCCCTTTGTAGTCGAGGAACTCGCTGCATTGCTGCTTCGAGCCCTTCGGGTCGCACGGGGCTGATACCCGACGTCCACGCTCGATGATTGTATGTAAGCGACACTTTGGTGCACGCATTCATTACAAACATTGCCAGTTTTGGGTAAAAGTTGGATATTTCCGACACGCTCGACAGCCATCGGCTCTCTTGTCATAGGCGCGTGCGATGCTGTTCCCGCTGATCCGCCCGGCCCTGTTCGCGCTCGATTCGGAGCGAGCGCACCGGCTGACGATCGAAACGCTCAGGCTCAGTCCGGCGCGTAGGCCGCCGGAGCCAGGACCGCTGGCGGTCGAGATCGCCGGGCTGCGTTTCCCCAACCCGCTCGGCATGGCGGCAGGGTTCGACAAGGACGCCGAGGTGCCCGATGCGCTGCTGGGACTCGGTTTCGGCTTCGTCGAGGTAGGCTCGATCACGCCGCGCCCGCAGGACGGCAATCCACGTCCGCGCCTGTTCCGGCTGGCCGAGGACCGCGCGGTGATCAACCGGATGGGGTTCAACAATGCCGGGATCGAGGCCGCGCACCGGCGCCTGTTGAAGCGCGACGATACGGGCCGCACGCCGCGGCGCGGCATCGTCGGGGTCAATGTCGGGGCCAACAAGGAGGCGGCTGACCGGGTGGCGGATTATCTCGCCGGGATCACCGGCTTCTCGGCAGTCGCGGATTACATCACGGTCAATATCAGCTCGCCCAACACGCCGGGGCTGCGAGACCTGCAGGCCGGGGGCGAGCTGGAGCGGCTGCTGGCAGCGATTTCGGGCCATCGCAGCGACGGCGACCCGCCGGTGTTCCTCAAGGTTGCGCCCGATCTCGCGGCGGGCGACCACGAACGGATCGTGCGCGGCGCGCTCGACCACGGGATCGCCGCGCTGATCGTCGCCAACACCACCGTCTCGCGGCCCGAACTGCGCTCGCGCCATGCCGGCGAGACCGGCGGGCTGTCGGGCGCGCCGCTGGCGCCGCTAGCACTCGAACAGCTGCGCACCTTCCGCGCCGTGGCGGGCGACGCGATCCCGCTGGTCGGGGTGGGCGGGATCGGCTCGGCCGAGGATGCCTGGGCGCGGATTCGCGCCGGCGCGAGCCTGGTCCAGCTCTACAGCGCGATGGTCTATGAAGGCCCCGGCCTGCCGCGCCGGATCCTGCACGGGCTGGAGCGGCTGATGCGGCGCGACGGCTTCAATTCGATTGCCGAGGCGGTCGGGAGCGAATAGCGTCGCACCATGCCTAACCGTCTTTTCGCAGCCTGTGCCGGTGCCGTCCTCGTTGCCGGGTGTGCCACTCACTCCGTTCCCCCGTCGGCGCCTGTCGCAGCCGAACCGGCCTATGTCGGCGAGGTCAGCGCCGCCGATCCGCGCGCGGAAGAAGCGGGCATGGCGATGCTGCGCCGGGGCGGCAATGCGACCGACGCGGCGATCGCGGTGATGCTGGCGCTGACCGTGGTCGAGCCGCAGAGCAGCGGAATCGGCGGCGGCGGCTTCCTCGTGCGCGGCACGGCAGAGGGTGCGGTCGTGACCTATGACGGCCGCGAAACCGCCCCGGCGGGCGCATCGCCCGACTGGTTCCTCGCCGAGGACGGGTCGCTTCCGCCCTTCTCCGAATCGGTGATGAGCGGCCTCAGCGTCGGCGTGCCGGGCAATATCGCGCTCGCCGCCAGGGCGCATGCCGAACACGGCAGGCTCGAATGGGCCGAGCTGTTCCAACCGGCGATCGCGCTCGCGCGCGAAGGCTTCCGGATCAATCCGCGGCTCAACGGTTCGCTCGCTTCGCGCAGCGATCGCGCGGGGTGGAGCGAAAGCGGCAAGGCGCTGTATTTCGATCCCGACGGCAATCCGCGCGAGACCGGCGCGCTGGTGGTCAACGAGCAGCTGGCGCAGATACTCGAAGTGGTAGCGGCGGCCGGCCCGACCGCGTTCTATCACGGCGTCAATGCCGAACAGATCGCCGGCACCGTCGCCGCCGCCACCCCGCGCGAGGGCGCGATGACGGTGGCCGATATCCACGGCTACGAGGCCAAGCTGCGCGACCCGGTCTGCGGCACCTATCGCGAGCACCGCATCTGCGGCATGGGCCCGCCGACTTCGGGCGGCACCGCGGTGCTGCAGATCCTCGGCCAGCTCGAGCGGTTCGACCTCGCCGCACTGGGGGCGGAGAACCTGGTCGCCTGGCACCTGTTCCTCGAATCGCAGCGGCTCGCCTATGCCGACCGCGAGCTGTATCTCGCCGACGCCGATTTCGTGCCGGTACCCGTCGCCGGCCTGCTCGATCCGGCCTATCTCGCGCGGCGCAGCGCGCTGATCGATCCCGACACCTCGCTCGCGACGGTGGCGGCGGGCGTGCCCGACGGCGCCTCGAACGCGCTTGCCGACGGCGACGAGCCCGAGGAGAAGGGCACTTCGCATTTCGCGGTGGTCGATCGCGACGAAACGATGGTCAGTTACACCTCGACCATCGAAAGCGCGTTCGGATCGGGGCTGATGACGAGCGGCTACTTCCTCAACAACGAGCTGACCGATTTCAGCCGCGCGCCCGAGGTCGACGGCAGGCTGGTCGCCAACCGCGTCGAAGGCGGCAAGCGTCCGCGCAGCTCGATGTCGCCGATGGTGGTCTACGATCCGCAGGGGCGCCCGCTGCTGGTGGTCGGCGCGGCCGGCGGTCAGACGATCCCGGTGCAGACCGCGCGCAGCATCATCGGAGTGATCGATTTCGGCCTCGACGCCGAAACCGCGCTCGGCCTGCCCTTCGTCATGGCCTATGGCGACATGGTGCTGGTGGAAGAGAGCACCTGGCTGGAAAGCGCGATCCCGCAGCTCCAGGCGCTGGGCCATACGCAAATCACCGCGCGCGCCGCGCCGGTAAAGGCCGGAGCGGTGCTGCGCCGGGGAGATGGCTGGGAAAGCGCGCGCGATCCACGGCTCGAAGGACTGCTGGAACTGCCGTGAGCGGGCGCGCCGGGCTTGCCGCTACGGCGACGGGGGCCTAGAGCGCTGGGCGGTTTCAGGCGAAACCGCATCTGGGAGCAGGAGCGACAGCACGTGCAGCTTTCCGACCTCGATTCGGCCAACAATCTCGTCGAACTTTTCCTGAAGCGCGCCGACGAGGGCGGCGACAAGCCGTTCCTCGCCGCCAAGCGCGACGGCGAATGGCAGACGATCAGCTGGCGCGAGGCGGCCGAGCGCGTCTGCCTGCTCGCCGAGAGCCTGCGCAGGCTCGGCCTGGAAGACGGCGACCGGGTGGTGCTGGTCTCCGAAAACCGCCCCGAATGGTGCATCTCCGATCTCGCGATCATGGCGGCGGGCTGCATCACCGTGCCCGCCTACATCACCAATACCGAGCGCGATCACGTCCATATCCTCGACAATTCGGGCGCCAAGGCGGTGATCGTGTCGACCGACAAGCTCGCCCAGCCGCTGATCCCGGCGATATTCCGCACCGGCATCGTCGAGCATATCGTCCCGATCGACACGGTGCGCGGTTACCAGGGCGGCAATCTCGCCTGCCACGGCTGGGAAGGCATGATCGAAGGCGATGCCGCCGAGGCGCGCATGGCGGTCGAGGAGCGGATCGCCGAGATCCGGCGCGACCGCACCGCCTGCATCATCTACACCAGCGGCACCGGCGGCGCGCCACGCGGCGTGCTGCAGCATCACGGTGCGATCCTGTGCAACGTCAAGGGCGCGGCCGAAATCCTGGTCAACGATTTCGGGATTGCGGAGGACGAGCGCTTCCTCTCCTTCCTTCCGCTGAGCCACGCCTATGAGCATACCGGCGGGCAATTCCTGCCGATCGGCGTCGGCGCGCAGATCTACTACGCCGAGGGGCTGGAAAAGCTGGCGAGCAATATCGAGGAAACGCGCCCGACGATCATGGTGGTCGTCCCGCGCCTGTTCGAAGTGCTGCGCACGCGGATCATGAAGCAGGTCGAGAAGCAGGGCGGCGCGGCGCAGATGCTGATGGACCGCGCGCTCAATCTCGGCCAGCGCAAGATGGAAGGGCGCTACCGGCTCGGCGACAAGACGATCAACCTGGTGCTCGAGAAACTGCTGCGGCCGAAGATCCGCCAGCGCTTCGGCGGACGGATCAAGGCGATGGTCTCGGGCGGCGCGCCGCTCAATCCCGATGTCGGCATCTTCTTCGAATCGATGGGACTGACCATGCTGCAGGGCTACGGCCAGACCGAGGCCGGCCCGGTCATCAGCTGCAACCGCCCGAGCGCGGGGATCGCGATGGACACGGTCGGCCCGCCGATGCAAGGGGTCGAGATCAGGATCGCCGAGGACGGCGAAATCCTGTGCCGCGGCGAGCTGGTGATGCACGGCTACTGGCAGAACGAGGCCGAAACGCAGAGGACGCTGAAAGACGGCTGGCTGCATACCGGCGATATCGGCCATCTCGACGCCAAGGGCCGGATCAAGATCACCGACCGCAAGAAGGACATGATCGTCAACGACAAGGGTGACAATGTCGCGCCGCAGAAGATCGAGGGCATGCTGACGCTGCAGCACGAAATCGCGCAGGCAATGGTGAGCGGCGACAAGCGGCCCTATGTCGTCGGGCTGATCGTGCCCGACGCCGAATGGGCGCTCGAATGGGCCAAGGAGCAGGGCAAAAAGTTCGACCTCGCCGAACTGCAGCAATTGCCCGAATTCCGGAGCGCGGTGCGCGCCGCGGTCGACCGCGTCAACACCGATTTGTCGGTGATCGAAAAGGTCCGCCAGTTCGCCTTCGCCGACGAGCCCTTTACCATCGAGAACGAGGAAATGACCCCGTCGATGAAAATCCGCCGCCACAAGATCCGCGAGCGGTATCAGGAGCGGCTGGACGGGTTGTATCGGGGGTAGTGAACCGACGGTTCCGGCTCTTTTGGTGGGGCGCAAGCCTTGGTCGCGGCAGCCAGAGGGCGACCGCCCGACGCGCGGTTTGCGCGGAAGCCTAAGGGGCCGGATGGCCCCGCCGGCGTTTGAGGCCAAACAAATTACGCCGCTTCCTTCTCCACGAACTCCGGATAGAAACTCGGCGCGCGGTCGGACCAGCCCGGTGCCGTCGCTGCAGCCTCGCTGAGCGACTGGAGCAGCATCTTGCGCCGGCTCGGGCGGATCTGCGGGAGGCCGCTGGCAGCGCAGAAGGCGCTCGGCAGCCACGGGCGCGCTTCGGCGCCGAGCAGCCGCTCGTAGAGGAAGCGGAAGGCGGAGAAGCTGTCGATCCGCTCCTGCGCCAAGTCGAACGCGGCGACGCGGGTCAGCTTGCCGATAAAGTGCTCGATATTCTCGAACCCGGTCTCGCACGGAATGCTCCGGCGCAGCACCTTGAGTTCCTGGTAGGCGACATACTGGCTGCGGATCGCGGCGTTCTCCGCCGCGTCGCGCGCCCACAGCTTGAACGCGTCCTGCCGGCCGAGCCCGATATCGAGGCTGCGCTTGATATAGCGCTGCTCGCCGGCGGTGAAGCTGGCAAACTCGCGCATCTCGGCGATGGTCAGCGATGCGGTACCCGTGGTCGGCATGGCGATGTGTTCCCTGTTGCAGGGACGTTGTCGCCCAATATGGTTAACACCCGGTAAGCGCTGCCGCACCCGCAAGACAAAGCCGGGCCGGATGCAAAAAGGGCCGCGGTTTCCCGCAGCCCTTTTCGTAATCCGGGAAGGTCCGGTCAGACCTTGTCGCCGAGCGCGCCTTCCACTTCGCCCTTGAGGTTCTGGGCTTCGCCCTTCTTCTCCTGTGCCTTGCCTTCGGCGCGCGTTTCGGGGTCGTTGGAGGCCTGCTTCACATTGCCGGCAATTTCGTTCGCGATGCCTTTGCTCTTGTCTTTCAGTTCGCCCATCTTTTGTCTCCTGCATGTGTTGGCCGAGCGGCCGGGAGGGAACCGACCGTGGCAAGCCGCAGGAAGAGCGGCTCGGGAAATCAACGGGTTAGTGGCACGTCCGTTCCGAAGGATGCGCCGGAACGCGCGGAATCAGCGCCGATCGGATAAGTCCGGCCAGCGGACGAGCCAATCGTTAGATCAGACCCGCAAGCGGGCTTGAGGGATCGGCGTATTTGCGCGTCGCCATCCGGCCCGCGAGATAGGCTTCGCGGCCCCCCTCGACCGCCAGCTTCATCGCGCGTGCCATGCGGATCGGATCCTTCGCCTCGGCGATCGCGGTGTTCATCAGGATGCCGTCGCAGCCAAGCTCCATGCCGACCGCGGCATCGCTCGCCGTGCCGACCCCGGCATCGACCAGCACCGGCACGTTCGCGCCTTCGACGATCAGGCGGATGGTGACGCGGTTCTGGATGCCGAGCCCCGAACCGATCGGGGCGCCGAGCGGCATCACCGCGACCGCGCCGGCATCCTCGAGCTGCTTCGCCGCGATCGGATCGTCGACACAATAGACCATCGGGTGGAAGCCCTCGCTCGCCAGCGTCTCGGTCGCGCGGAGCGTCTCGCGCATATCGGGATAGAGGGTGCGCGCTTCGCCGAGCACTTCGAGCTTGACCAGATCCCAGCCGCCCGCCTCGCGCGCCAGCCGCAGCGTGCGGATCGCCTCCTCGGCGGTGAAGCAGCCCGCGGTGTTGGGAAGGTAGGTGATCTTCTTCGGGTCGATGTGATCCGTGAGCATCGGTGCCTTGGGATCGCTGACATTGACCCGCCGGACCGCGACGGTGACGATCTCCGCACCGCTCGCCTCGACCGCCGCGGCGTTCTGTTCGAAGTCCTTGTACTTGCCGGTGCCGACGATCAGGCGCGACCGGAACGTCCGGCCGGCAACGGACCAGCTGTCGTCGCTCTCGTCACCCGCGTCCTGCCCCCCGCCGACGAAGTGGACGATCTCGAGCATGTCGCCCTCCGCCAGCGCGGCTTCGCCCAGCGTCGAACGCGGCACGATTTCGCCGTTGCGCTCGACCGCGACCTTGGCCGGGTCGAGCTCAAGCTCTTCAGCCAGTGCAGCGATGGTGGGGGAGGAGGTGCGGCGTGTCTCGCCGTTGACGGTAATCGAAATGCTCATCTCGGGTGCGAGATAGCGCGCGCGCGGCGCAGTACAAGTCTCAGTGCGAGCAGCGCAGGTTCAGGACGTGGCCGAGCGAGACCATCGCCACGCCTATCATGGTCAGGATCGATTCGTGCACGCCGTGCGGCAGAGCGAGCGCGCCGCCCATGAAGCTCAGGCCCGTCATCGCGATCACGAAGGGCGCGGCGCGGCGATGCTGGATCGCGCCCCAGCCGATCGCGACCGCAGCGACGATCAGCGCGAGCGCCAGACCCCATTTGTGGATCGCCGGCGAGAGCAGGAAATCGCCCCCGAAGCCGAACGCGCTCAGGATGACAATGCTCGCGAGGCAATGCGCCGCGCACAGCCCGGACAACACCACGCCGGCGCGATCGAACCGCTCGCGAATCGAGAGATAGGCCTTGCTCACTGTGAAGCCCATGTATGTGATAATGTATCGTTTCGCAAGTGGCAAAGGGTCTTCGCGGATGATTTCTGCCTTGCGCTCGGCGCGGCTGGACCGCAGGAAGGCGCTGAATGGACGGACAAACCAAGGTACTGACCCGCGAGGACCAGGCGCCGCGCAGTGCGCGCGGACGCCCCGCGGCGCTGGCGCGCTGGCTGTTCGGCGTCGCGCTGCTGGTGCTGGCGATGGTGATCGTCGGCGGGATCACGCGGCTGACCGAATCGGGCCTGTCGATCACCGAATGGAAGCCGGTCACGGGCGCGCTGCCGCCGTTGTCAGACGCACAGTGGCAGGAAGAGTTCGCGCGGTACCGGGCAAGCCCCGAATATCGCTACGAGAGCGGTCCGGCGGGCATGACCTTGGCGGATTTCAGGTTCATCTACTTCTGGGAATGGTTCCACCGCCTGCTCGGGCGGGTGATCGGGCTGGCCTTCGCGCTGCCGCTGGCGTGGTACTGGCTGCGCGGTGCCATCCCTGCCGGATACAAATGGCGGCTGCTGGCGCTCTTCGCGCTCGGCGGGCTGCAGGGCGCATTCGGCTGGTTCATGGTCCGCTCGGGGCTGTCGGGCACGATGACCGACGTCAGCCATTTCTGGCTCTCGATCCACCTGCTCACCGCGCTGTTCACGCTCGGTGGACTCCTCTGGACCGCGCTAGACCTGCGGCAGCTCGCACGCGACCCGGCGGCACGATCGGCGCGGCTCACAGGTCTGGCGACGCTCGTTGCCGTCGTGCTGTTCGTCCAGCTGCTGCTCGGCGCATGGGTCGCAGGACTGAATGCCGGGCTGGTATCCGACACATGGCCATTGATGCAGGGCCGCTTCGTGCCCGAATTCGATGCGGCGCGCGGCGTGTTGTGGGGGGCTGCGCACGATCCGTTCCTGGTCCATTTCCTGCACCGCTGGTGGGCGTGGATCGCGGTTGCCGCGCTGATCGTGCTGGCGCGGCGCGCGAAGCGGACCGACCGCAGGGCCTCGATCTCGATCCACATCGCGTTCGGCACGCAGATCCTGCTAGGAATCGCCACCGTGTGGACCGGGGTCGAGCTGTGGGTTGCGGTGGCGCACCAGGCCGTCGGCGCGCTGCTCGTGGCCGCGACCGCGTGGGGCATGCATGTCGCGGGGAGGCGGGCATGAGCGCGCTGATCTGGTGCCCGTTCCCCGACCGCGCCGCAGCCGAGCAGGCAGCCGCGAAGCTGCTCGACGAAAACCTGATCGCCTGCGCCAATATGGTCGAGGGCGTGCACTCGCTGTTCGAATGGGACGGCGAGCGGGGCAGCGGAAGCGAATGCGGCGTGCTGTTCAAGACCCACGCGGACCGGCTTGCCGAGGCCGTCGCACGGATCGAGGCGCTGCATCCCTACGACACTCCGGCCGTGATGGGGTGGCGCTGCGAAATGCCGGGCAACGCGACCGCTGCATGGCTCGGAAACCTCACCGAGAAGGATGAATCGGCGTGAAGGCCCGGCGCGAATTCCTCGCCGCGCTGGCCGCGGCTCCGGTCCTGGCGACGGCAATGCGGTCGCAGGGTGCCTCGGCGCAGGCGCCGCTCTTTGCGCCGCCGAAAACCCCGATGCGTCTCACCCGGACGCTCGTGCGCCACCTGTTCGACGGCAAGCAGATCGTGGTGGAGCGCTCGTGGCGGATCCGGTTCGTCGCGCTCGGGCGCGGCTTCCGGGTCGAGGGCGAGCAAGTCGATGTTAACGTCGCTGCGCCCGCGGGGCTCGAAGCGCTCGCCCGGATGGAGCAGTCGCGCAGCGACGAAGCGATGTTCCCGCTTACGCTCGACACCCATGGCGCAATCGTCGGGATCGCAGCCGGACGGGAAGACGAGCTGGTCGACCGGGCGATCGAGCGGGCCAGGCAACGGATCGCCGTGTCGGACGAGACCGAGGCGGACAAGCGGGCGGGCCAGCGCTTTCTCGCCTCGCTGCTGCAGTTCTCGCAATCGGTGCTGAGCCACTGGCCGCGCTCGCTGTTCAGCCCCGACCGGGAACAGGCCGTAATCCGGCGCGCGATCGAATTGCCGGGCGAGCCTCCCGGCGAAATCGAAATCCGCATCGACGCCGCACGCAGCGGCGATACCGGCCTGCTGCTGTGGCTCGAACGGCAGATCGAAACCCGGGCGGGCGGCAGTTCGCGGCTTTCGGAGGAGCGGTTCAGGCTGGCCGAAGAGCCGGAACCCTGACCTCGTCGATCGCCACGGTATTATTATACCTCCGTCGAGACGCGCGGGAAAGCTTGACTTTCGGCGGATGAATCGACAAATGCGCGCCTTCTCGCGGACACGGACCTGCCGGATTCGCGTGCCAGACAGTTCAAGGAAACCCAGCCATGAAGGCGCTCCACAAGAGCACCCGGTCGATCAAGCCGGCCGAGGTCGAAAAACAGTGGCACATCATCGACGCCGAGGGTCTCGTCGTCGGCCGTGTCGCGGCGATCATCGCCAATATCCTGCGCGGCAAGCACAAGCCGAGCTACACCCCGCATGTCGATTGCGGCGACCATGTCGTGGTCGTCAACGCCGGCAAGGTGAAGTTCACCGGGCGCAAGATGACCGACAAGGTCTATTACAAGCACACCGGCCACCCGGGCGGGATCAAGGAAACGACCCCCGCCAAGGTGCTCGAAGGCCGCTTCCCCGAGCGCGTGCTCGAAAAGGCGGTCGAGCGGATGATTCCGCGCGGGCCGCTCGGCCGCGCGCAGATGAAGGCGCTCCATCTCTATGCCGGCACCGAGCATCCGCATGAGGGTCAGAACCCCGCCGTGCTCGACGTTGCTTCCATGAACCGCAAGAACAAGGCTGCCGTGTAATGGCCGACGAGAAGAAACCCGCCGAGAAGGCCGACGCCAAGGCTGGCAAGACCGAGGACAAGGTGGAAACCGAGGCGAAGGCCGAAGCCAAGACCGAGGAAGCCAAGTCCGACGACAAAGCCGAGCCGAAAGCGAAAGCCGAAGCCGAGCCCGAGACGGACGCCAAGGAAGAGCCCAAGGCAGAGGCCGAAGCCGAACCGAAGGCCGACGCCAAGTCCGACAAGGTTACCGATCTCGCCGATCTGGGCGATATCGCGGGCGACACGCCCGACGGCGATGCCGCCGCGATCGCCCAGTCGACCGCGCCGCTGCGCGAGCAGGAGCTCGACGAGCACGGCCGCGCCTATGCCACCGGCCGCCGCAAGGATGCGGTCGCGCGCGTCTGGATCAAGCCGGGCAAGGGCTCGATCACGGTCAACGGCCGCGATCAGGAAGTCTACTTCGCGCGTCCGACGCTGCGCCTGATCATCAACCAGCCCTTCGCGATCACCGATCGTGCCGGCCAGTTCGACGTCGTCGCCACCGTGCGCGGCGGCGGGCTGTCGGGGCAGGCGGGTGCGGTCAAGCACGGCATCTCGCAGGCGCTGGCGAAGTACGAGCCGGAACTGCGCGCGACGGTCAAGGCCGCCGGCTTCCTGACCCGCGACAGCCGCGTGGTCGAGCGCAAGAAGTACGGCCGCGCCAAGGCCCGCCGCAGCTTCCAGTTCTCGAAGCGCTAAGGCACTACCCGATCGACGATCACCGAGTGGGGCGGTCTCGCAAGAGGCCGCCCTTTTCGTTTGTTTTCCGGCGGTGACGAGGCCTGTCTCTGCTTGGCAATTGTCGGACCGCCGGGTGCGGCACCAGCCCACTCCCCCACCCTTCCACCCTTAGGATACTAAAGTCGGGGTGGAAGGGCGGGGGAGTGGGCTGGTGCCGCAAGGAAAGCACGGACGTGCTTTCCGCACGCAACTAAAGACTCCAGGTGGGGGCGTGGGATGGAACAGCCCCGGCGGTCAGTTACTTGCCAAGCAGAGACAGGCCTCGTCACCGCCGGAAAACAAAACGCAGCAAGCGAGCCGCTCCGGCTTCACCTACCGCTGCATGATCATCAGGCCCCAGGCGATCCCGGTCCCGACGAAGAACAGCGGCCACGACCACAGCACGTCCCAGCTCCCGACCGCCATATGATGGATATGGAGCTGCCCGCCGGTCGAGCCCGTGGAGCCGATCACGAGCGCGACCACGCCGGCCAGCAGCGCGCCGAGCGGTATCGCCTTGAGCAGTTCCACAGCAGCGCCCCCTTCGTCTTCGCGTGGTGAGCACCGGGTATGCGAACGGCCTTACCGCACCGCGGACGAAGCGGGTGAACGGTCAGCGTTAACAGGGTGGCAGGGATAATCCCCTCGCGCTCGATGCACCGGACTCAATGCCCCCGGACTCAATGTACCGGGGGGTCGGTCCGGGGAACCTGCCGCACCGGCGCGACCGGTTCGCCGGGGTTGCGCGGCGGGGTCGCATCCTCGGGGACGTCGTCGATCATCATGTCGCGCGTGCGCACATCGGCCAGGTTGCGCACGCGGACCTTCAGTTCCTCGCCGTTCCAGCTCAGCTCGTTGAAGCTCGGCGGGGTCGAGCGGACCCGTTGCGACAGCGTGCCCGCGCCGATCATCCGCACGCGCCCGTGGACCGTCTCCTCCATGATGTCGAACGCATCGTGGACATGGCCGCTCAGCACCGCGGCGACGGGGCGCCTGGCCAGTTCGGCGAGCGCCTTGCCGCCGTGCCGGGTCAGCGCAGTCCCTTCGGTGCCGACTTCGCGCAACGGATGGTGCGCGGCGACCAGCGCGCAGGTTCCCGCGGGCAGCGCGTCGATCGCCGCGAGGCATTTCGCCAGCGCGGCATCGGTGATCCAGCCCTTCGACCAGTTGAGCCGCGGCTGCGCGCGCACCGCGGTCTTGAGCGGAACGATGGCGAGGCCCGGCAGGTCGATTTCGCGCTCGACCAGTTCTTCCATCCCGCGGAACCGCCGATAGGGCGTGAAGAACCGCTCGAACGGGTTGAAATAGGGCATGTCGTGATTGCCGACCTCGACCGTGACCGGCGCCTGCAGCGAAGTGATCCAGCGCGTCGCCGCGGCGAATTCGTGATGCCGCGCGCGCATCGTCAGATCGCCGGTGATCGCGACCGCCGCCGGTTTCTTCTCGGCGATCTCCTGCTTGACCCAGTCGAGCGCGCGATTGTCCTCGAGCCCGAAATGGATGTCGCTGAGGTGGAAAAGAAGCGTTTCGTCAGTTGCCATGGCCAGTCGCTAGCAGATCGACTTCGCAGCGCGCTACCGCGATCTCCTCGCGCGATCCGCCCGTAACGGCCTCGCCGTCGATGAGGATGCCGATGCCGTCCTTGTCGGAATCTTCGAGCACCGCCTTGTCAACCAGGCCGAGCCGGTCGTGCGGGCCTTCGCGAAAGCGGCGGCGCAGCAGCGCCCAGCCCTGCTGGACGAATTCGCCCGCGCTTTCGGCATGAAAGGCGTCGATCTGGACTCCCCATTCGCCGGGAGTCAGTTCGAGCAGCGGGTAGCCACCGGTGCGGCCGAGTGCGGGTTCGCGGCAATGGACCATCGAACCGCCGGTGGTGCGCGACAGCGCGTCGGAGGCGGTTTCCACGATGCCGCCGATATCGACTTCGCGCATCGCCTCGCGCACATCGCCCCACGCCGTGCCGGGTCCGGCGAGAAAGCCGGCGAAGGCATCGCCGTGGCGGCAGCGCACGACCGAGGGCCGGACCGTGCGCGCTGCCCCGGCTGCGACCCGCTCGACGATCGTCCACATGTCCGCTTCGCGGTGGAGACGCTGCGAGAGCATGTTCATGGTCCCGCCGGGAAGCACCAGCACCGCACCCTCCCATCCGTAGAGGCGGGAAATGCATGCGTTGACCGTACCGTCGCCGGCATAGACCGCGACGGTCGGGATCGCTTCGGTCGCCAAGGTCGCGGCATCGGGCAGGTCGTCGGCCGGAAAACGGGTGAGGCGCTGCACCGGAAACCCGTGCTCGGCGAGGCACGATTGCAGCTCCTCGAGCGCGCGCGGGCTGTTGCTCCCGCTGCTGTCGTTGACGACCAGCCAGATGGGCGAGGGTGCGCTCATACGGGCTAAGCGCTGGAAAAGGGGGCGAGTTCCCGCGCCGTGCCGTGGCTCAGATACGGCCCGAAAGGATCAGCCAGGCGGAAACGCCGTTGACCGCCGAATAGACCAGGTAGGCCCAGGCCAGCGCAGGCCACCCGTTTGCCGCCAGCAACATGGCGGCGAGCAGGACGAGGAATTCGCACAGCAGCGTCGCCCTGCCGCCGAGACCGCCCAGCGTGCCGCGCAACTGGCCGAGCAGGCGATGGCCGCTCTCGAGCACCGCCTTGTGCAAGCCGAAATTGGAAATGCCGCACAGGAAGATGATCAGGATCGCCATGCACGCCATTGTGGAGAGCCGCCGGTCGATTGCCAATCGCCATTCGTCCGCCGGTTCGCGCGGTCCGTCCGGAAGGGGCTGCTTCCGTCGACGCCGCAATGCGCGTGGCAGAGTTTGCCATGATCGCACTCGCCCCGCCGCATAGAACGGCTTCCGCGGACAGCCTCCACCCCTACCCCCTCATGCCGGAGGCCCGCAATCGGAGGACACGACAATGAAGACCCCCCTCATGGCATTTGCCGCCCTCGCCACCATGGCCACCGCCCTGCCCGCCGGCGCGCAGGAGAGCATGGCGATCACCTATCGCGACCTCAACCTGCAGACCGTCGAGGGCCAGAAGGTGCTCGATCAGCGGATCGACCAGGCTGCGCGCAAGGTATGCGGCTACGACCAGATCCGCAGCGGCAGCCGGCTGCGTTCGAAGGAATCCACCAACTGCTACCGCAAGGCCAAGGCACAAGCCGAGAAGCATTTCGCCGCGGTCGTGGAAGCGCAGCAGCTGGGCGGCTGACAACCCCAAGCCGCCCACGTCTGGACCCGAGCCGGATCAGTCCCCCGGCTCGGGTCTTTTTTGTTGCGCCTCAAACGCCGGCGCTCGCGTCCGCTCGCTTGGCTTTCCTCGCTCCCTTCGGTCGCTGCGGGCGGCCCCGTGGGCCTATGGCTGCCGCGACCAAGAACCGGGACCAAGCAGTAAGGCTAGGAATGGATCGGTCGGCGACCAGCCGACCGCGAGCGCACGCGCGCGAGCCGCAGGTGCCCCGTAGCGAAGCGGAGGGAATAGCACCGAGGACGCACCCGCGGAGGCGGGTGCGCAAAACAAGAACAGGGCGCTTCAGCGCCCGGCCATCGCCTTGACCTTGGGCAGGTAGGTGCGCCCGATCCGCAGCGCCTCGTCGTCGTCGAGTTCGACCGACCAGACGCCGAGCCCGTCGTGCCGGAGGCCGCGGATGCGGTCCTTGCGCAGGATTGTCGAGCGGTGGATGCGGATGAATTCCGCCGGGTCGAGCCGCTCCTCCAGCCCGGCGATGGTCTGCAGCAGCAGGTAGGTGCGCCCGCCCTCCTCGAGTGTCCCGACATGCAGCCGGACATAGTCGCGCTCGGCATCGATGCGTCCGACCTGCGAGACGTCGATACGGAGCAGTTCGGAGCGGTGCGGCACCCACAGCTCCTCCAGCCACTCGCTTTCCGCACCCGCGCGTTCGCCGCGGCGCGCGTTGGCCCGGTCGATCGCGCGGCCCAGCCGGTCGGGGGCGACCGGCTTGAGCACGTAATCGACCGCGTCGAGATCGAATGCCTCGACCGCGAAATGATCGTGCGCGGTGACGAAGATCACCGCCGGGGGATTGTCGTGCCCGGCCAGCTTGCGCGCGACCGCGATGCCGTCGACTTCGGGCATGGTCATGTCGAGCAGCACCAAGTCGGGATGCAGCGCCTCGACAAGCCGCAGCGCGGCGGCGCCGTCGCTGGCGGTGCCGACCACCGACAATTGCGGGATCTTCGCGCAAATGACCTGCATCCGCTCGACCGCGAGCGGCTCGTCGTCGACGATCAGCGTGCGCAGCGGTTGCTCGTTTTTCTCGTCAGCCATGTTTCACCAGGGGCACGCGAATGATCGTGTGGTAACCGTCGGGAGCCGGGCCGGAAGCGATCGCGGCCTCCTTGCCAAAGCGCGCCTCAAGCCGGTCGCGGACATTAGCGAGGCCGATGCCGAAGCCGTGCGGGACATCGGCCGGGACGCCCGGCCCGTCGTCGCTGATCTCGACCACCAGCCGCCCGTATTCCTCGCGCGCCGACAGGCGCACCGTCACGGGCCGATTGACCGGCGCGACCGCGTATTTGACCGAATTCTCGACCAGCGGCTGCAGGATCATGCCCGGGATGCGCGCGTCTGCGAGTTCGTCGGGCAAGTCGAATTCGGGGCGCAGCCGGTCGGGAAAGCGCACTGCCTCGATCGCGAGATAATGCCGCTGCAGGTCGAATTCGTCGGCCAGCGCGACGTCGCTGACGGCATCGTCGGCAAGGCTGTGGCGGTAGAAATTGGAGATCGTCTGGATCATTTCCTCGGCGCGCTCGGTCTTGCCGGTCATCACCATCGAGGAGAGCGAGTTGAGCGTGTTGAACAGGAAATGCGGGTTGACCTGGTAGCGCAGGGATCGCAGCTCGGCCGCCTTGGCCGCCTGGCGGAATTCGCCCGCGCGCCGCTCCGCCGCGCGCGCCTGCGCCCCGGCCAGCAGGGCGAGATAGAGCGAAGCCCAGGCAAGCAGCAGGAAGTAGCGCCCGAGTGCGATGTCGGTCAGCTGGCGCCACTTGTCGAGACCGGTCGGCGCGGGCGCGATCAGCAGCGTCGCGGCCACTTCCTCTTCGCCATCGGCCTCGACCGGGCGGCCGTCCGACCCCTCCACCGGCACGCGGACGCTCGGCACGTCGACCAGCAGATTGCCCGCTTCGTCGCGATAGATGTTGACGCCCTGCTTCTTGCCGACTTCCTTGACGAACTTGTCCTCGATCGCGGAAAACATCGTCTGGTTGACCTGCGCGATCAGCACCGCGGCAGGCAGCGCGAACACCAGCGCGGCGGAAATCTTGACCCACAGCGCGCGGCGTTCGAACAGGCGCAGCACCAGCCACAGCACGAAGGTGACGCCGACCCCGGCCAGGCTCACCACGCCGCGACGCCACAGCATCTCGGTCTGGAGTTCCAGCCCGACGATCGTGCCGCGTATCGTAGTGAGCAGGAAATAGCACAGCCACAGCCCGACCATCGAGGCGATGACCGTGCGGGTGCGGAGATGGGCGCGTTCCGAAGAGCGAAAATATTCTGTCATTATCGGGCGCTTCTCTAGCCGGGCCGGGCGCCTGATTGCCAGCGCCGTCGTCGAGATCGCAACACCCTTCGTCGATAGAGCGGGTCGCTGGAGGGGCCACGGGAGTGCGCGGGAATTCCTGCGCTTTCCGGCGGAATCAGGCGTCGCGCGGCCCGGTCATCTGCTGCGGCACGACCCATTCGTCGAACTGTTCCGCGGTCAGCAGGCCGAGCGCCAGCGCGCTTTCCCTCAGCGTCGTCCCGTCGGCATGCGCCTTCTTGGCGATCTTCGCCGCATTGTCGTAGCCGATATGCGGGTTGAGCGCGGTAACCAGCATCAGACTTTCGTCGAGCAGCTTGCCGATGCGGCCCTCGTTCGCCTCGATCCCGACGACGCAATTGTCGGTGAAGCTGGTGCTCGCATCGGCGAGCAGGCGGATCGACTGCAGCACGTTGTAGACGATCACCGGCTTGAACACGTTGAGTTCGAGATGCCCGTTCGACCCGGCCACGCTGACGGTGACGTGGTTGCCCATCACCTGCGCGCAGACCATGGTCAGCGCCTCGCACTGGGTCGGGTTGACCTTGCCCGGCATGATCGAGGAACCCGGCTCGTTGGCGGGCAGCGCGATCTCGCCGAGCCCGCAGCGCGGCCCCGAACCGAGCAGGCGCAAATCGTTGGCGATCTTCATCAGGCTGACCGCGAGCGTGTTGAGCACGCCCGACATCTCGACCAGCGCATCGTGCGCGGCGAGCGCTTCGAACTTGTTGCGTGCGCTGGTGAAGCCGAGCCCGGTGATGTCCGACACCTGCTGTGCGAAACCCTCGGCGAATCCGACTCTCGAATTGATTCCGGTGCCGACCGCGGTGCCGCCCTGCGCCAGCTCGCTGAGCCGCGGCAGCGCGCCTTCGACGCGCTCGATGCCGTAGGCGATTTGCTGGGCGTAGCCGGAGAATTCCTGCCCCAGCGTCAGCGGCGTCGCGTCCTGCATATGCGTGCGGCCGATCTTGACGATATCGGCGAAGTGCTTCGCCTTGGCATCGAGCGCGTCGTGAAGATGCTCCAGCGCCGGCAGCAGCAGGTGCGTCACCTGCTCGACCGCGGCGATATGCATCGCGGTGGGGAAGGTGTCGTTCGACGACTGGCCCATATTGCAGTGATCGTTGGGGTGGACCGGCTCCTTGCCGCCGCGAACACCTGCGAGCATTTCGTTGGCGCGGCCCGCGATCACCTCGTTGGCATTCATGTTGCTCTGCGTGCCCGAACCGGTCTGCCACACGGCGAGCGGGAACTGCGCCGCGAGCGTGCCGTCGATGACCTCGTCGGCGGCTGCGACGATCGCCTTGCCGATCTCTGCGTCGAGCGCGCCGAGCGCCATGTTGGCCTGCGCCGCGGCCTTTTTCTGGATCCCCAGCGCGCGCACCAGCGGGACGGGCATCTTTTCGGTCCCGATATCGAAATTCTTCAGGCTGCGCTGCGTCTGCGCGCCCCAATAGCTTGCCGCGGGCACCGCGATCTCGCCGACCGAATCGGTCTCGATACGGGTCTCGCCCCCGTCGGGCGTGCGCAAGTCGCTCATCGAAGCCATACTCCTTCCGGTCGATTGCGTAGCCCCATAGCCACAGGCCCCGCCTAGGTCACGCCCCGCATTTGCAAAGAGCTTGGCGCTCGCCCGACCCTGCCGTAAGGCGCCCCACACAACAGGCAACACACAGGATTGACGAACTGTGTTATTGATGTAATACAGCTCGCGGAAACCTATGCAGACGACCATGGATTTTGCCGCCGCCCGCCGCGCGATGATCGACAGCCAGCTCCGCACCAGCGGGGTGAACGAACCGTTCGTGCTCGACCGCATGGCGAGCGTCGCGCGCGAGGAGCATGTGCCGCAGGCATCGCGTGCAGCCGCCTATATCGACCGCGCCGTACCGCTCGAAAACGGCCGCAGGCTCGCCGCGCCGCTGTTTTACGGAATGCTGCTCGCCGAAGCGAAGCCGGTTGGCGAGGACAGGGCGCTCGTGGTCGATAGCGGTGCCGGTTACCTGCCCGAATTGCTGCGCCCGCTGGTCGGCGACATGGAGATCGTCTCTCCCGAAGAGGCCGTCGCCGCGTCGCGCAAGCGCGGCGATTTCACCCTGCTCGCGATCGACGGGGCGGTCGAGCGCATTCCCGGATCGCTGGCGAAGCGGCTTGCCGAGGGTGCGCGCGCGGTCACCGGCCTCGTTCGCAACGGCGTCACCCGGCTCGCGATCGGGCGCAAGAGCGGCGCCGAGATCGCGCTGCTCCCGCTCGCCGAGATCGGCATTCCGCGGCTGGGCGAATTCGACGCCCCGAAAGGCTGGAGCTTCTGACCGTGAGCGGGAGGGCCGCCAGAACGATCCTGCTCGCCGGGGCTGCGTTCGTCGCCGCGCCGGTGCATGCGGACACGCTGCAGGAAGCGCTCACCCAGGCCTATCTCAACAATCCGACGCTCGAATCCGCACGGGCGACGCAGCGGGCGACCGACGAGAACGTGCCGATCGAGCGCTCCGCCGGGCTGCCTGACGTTGCCGCGACTGCCTCCTATTCGGAAGTTCTCGACGGAGCTTCGGCGCAGGGCCCGAACCGGCTGTTCGGCGCCGGACTGGATCTCGGCGTGCCGCTCTATTCGGGCGGCGCGGTTAGGAATTCGATCCGCGCGGCCGAAACCCGCGTCGAGGCGGGCCGCGCCGATCTGCGCGCGACCGAAAGCGCCATCTTCACCCAAGTGGTGGCCGCCTATATGGACGTGCTGCGCGGCCAGGCGCTGGTGGCGTTGTCGGCCAACCAGGTCGACGTGCTGTCGGTCAACGTCCAGGCGACCAGCGACCGGTTCGAGATCGGCGACCTGACCCGCACCGACGTCGCGCAGTCGCAATCGCGGCTCGCACTGGCGCAGGGCGACTATCGCAGCGCGCAGGCCAATCTCATCGCCTCGCGCGAGGACTATATCGCGCTCGTCGGCGAGGCGCCCGACGACCTCCGGCCCCCGCCGCCGCTGCCCGGCCTGCCCGCCGATCCCGACACCGCGGTGGAGATCGCGCTCGAGAACAATCCCGACCTGATCGCCGCGCGCGAACGCGCCGAGGCCTCGGGCTACGATATCGACGTCGCCGGCGCCGGCCGTTCGCCGACGGTGTCGGTGTTCGCGGGCTACGATTATTCGAACACGCTCAACAGCCTGCGCCTGCAGAACGGCGCGACCGCGCCGATCCAGACCGCGCGCGACGCATCGGCGGGCGTTTCGCTCAGGTTTCCGCTGTTCCAGGGCGGCCGCACTGCCGCGCTCCAGCGCCAGGCACAGGCGCGCTCCGCCGCCGCGCTCGAAAACGTCGTCGCCGCCGAGCGCGACGTGATCGCACAGGTCCGCGCGGCATGGTCGAGCTGGCAGGCTTCGCTGGCGATCATCGAGAGCTCGCAGACCGCCGTATCCGCCGCCGAGCTGAGCCTCGAAGGCGTGCGCGCGGAAAATTCGATCGGCAATCGCACCATCCTCGACGTGCTCAATGCCGAGCAGGAACTGCTCAATTCGCGCGTCCAGCTCGTCACCGCGCGGCGCAACGCCTATGTCGCGGGCTTCTCGCTGCTCGCCGCGATGGGCCGCGCCGAGGCACGCGATCTCGGGCTGGTCGACGAGGGTCTGCTGTACGACCCGGTGGTCAATTACGAGCGCGTGAAGGGGATTATCTGGGACTGGGATCGGGATCCCGATCCCGTGCCGCAATCGACGAGAACCGTTGACATCCCCGCCCCCGATGCCTCAATCCCCCCCACCGAGCCGGACGAGAGCACTCCTTACGAGGGTCTCGAGTAACAGCGGGGGCTGCCAATGGGTCATCACAACGAAGCTTCGGTCGAGGAAATCCTCGAATCGATCAAGAAGGTGATTGCGCGCGACAACCGTGCGGGCGCCGCCGTGCAACGCCACCGGCGCGAGACCGAAGGCGTCGTCGAGCCTGCCTTCGAGGACGAAGCCGAGGAAGTGCTCGAACTCGGCGAAGCGGATATGGCCGATGACGATGCCGACGCCGATGTCGACGCGGACGACGCGCCGCTGATGGCCGACGCTATCCGCGATTCGATGCGCGACAACATTGCCGCGCTGGCAATGCTGGCCCAGCCGGGGGCGCAGCCGCAGATCGTCCGCTCGGGCGAAACCTCGCTCGAAGGGCTGGTGCGCGAAATGCTCCGCCCGATGCTGGCCGAATGGCTCGACAAGAACCTGCCCGGCATGGTCGAGAAAATGGTCAAGGCCGAGATCAGCCGGATCGCGGGGAAGCGCAGCTGAGAAGTCTCGGCTCCGCCGAACCAGGACTGGTCCGCTACCAGTAGTGGGTTTTCCGGCGGTGACGTGACCTGTCACTCGGTGGCAGTTGTTGGACCGCCGGGGCTGTTCCATCCCACGCCCCCACCCGGCCACCCATAGGCTACTATCGTCGGGGTGGCCGGGTGGGGGCGTGGGATGGAACAGCAAGGGACGCACGGACGTGCGGCCCGCACGCAACAAGGACTCGGGCCGGTGCCGCTTCTGGCGGTGCAGTGCTTGTAGCCAAGCGACATCTCTCGCCACCGCCGGAAAACCACTCCAACCAAAACCGCTTGCACGCCGCGCCACGGCGAGTAGTCCTGCGCGCCATGAAAACACTCCCCGGGTCCCTGTTCGCCCTGGCCGCCCTTGCGGCCGCGTTTCCCGCCACTGCCCAAGACGCCCCACCGATGAGCGCGGAGGATTTGATCACGCTCCCGCGCCTCGGCAGCCCGACCGTCTCGCCCGACGGGCGCACCGCGGTCTATTCGGTCACCGTGACCGATCCCGAGAGCTACGCGCGCAACGGTGAGGTCTACCTGCGCGATCTTTCCGCGCCCGATGCTGCCCCGGTGCGCGTCGAACTCGGCGAAGGCGCGCACAGCTTCGCCTTCGGCTCCGAGGGCTGGCTCTATTTCCTTTCCGACCGGCCGGTCGGCGATGCCGAAGAGGGCACCTCGCAAGTGTGGAAGGCCGCGCTCGAAGCAAGCGGCAACGTCACCGGCCCGGTCCCGGTTACCCGGTTCGGCACTCCGGTCGACGGCTTCGCGCTCTCGCCCGCAGGCAACGCCATCGCGGTATGGGCCGAAATCGCGCGCGATTGCCCGCGCTTCGGCTGTGAAGGCGACGGCGCCGCGCATCTGCCCGGCCCCGGCGACGGGCGCCTCTACGAGGGCGACGATACCTTCGTGCGCCACTGGGACCATTGGGAAACGCCCGGGACGTTCAGCCGCGTGTTCGTCTACGGCCTGGGCGAAGGGGGCGCGGAAGGCGACGGCTTCGCCATCGACGGCCCGGCCGGCGAGGGCGCGCTGGTCGGCGACACGCCGCACAAGCCGTTCGGCGGCGGCGAGGACATCGCCTGGGCGCCCGACGGCTCGGGGCTCTATTTCGTCTCCAAGCAGGTCGATGCGAGCGAACCGGCCTCGACCAACACCGATATCTTCTGGTCCGCCATCGACGGGGAAGGCCCGGTCAACATCACTGCGGGCAACGAGGCGATGGACCTGTCGCCCGCGCCTTCGCCCGACGGCAAATGGCTCGCCTACACCGCGATGGCGCGGCCCGGCTACGAGTCGGACCGGCTGGTGGTCCACCTGCGCGACGTCGCGACCGGCGAGACCCGCGCGCTGACCGGCGATTTCGACCGTTCGTTCGGCTCGCTCGCCTGGACTCCCGATTCGCGGTGGATCGTCGCCACCGCGCAGGACGTGCTCGACACCCCCGCCTTCCGTATCGATCCGCGCAGCGGCGCGGTCGAGCGGCTCGACCTGATGGCGGGCAACGAGGCGCGGATCGGCGATGTCACACCGCTGCCCGGCAACCGCCTGCTGTTCAGCCGCAATTCGATCGGCGCGCCGTCGGAGCTGTTCCTGTCCGATGACTGGCAACAGGCGATGCCGATCACCTCGGTCGCCACCGAGCGGATGGGGCAGATGGCCGCAACCGTCACCACCCGCTTCAGCTTCGCGGGCGCAGGCGGCGACACCGTGTGGGGCCAGATCACCAAGCTCGAAGGTCACGACGGCCCGATGCCCGCGATCCTCTATGTCCATGGCGGACCGCAGGGCTCGTTCAACGACGGCTGGTCGACCCGCTGGAACCCGCGCGTGGTCGCGAGCCAGGGCTATGCGGTGATCTCGGTCGATTTCCACGGGAGCACCGGCTATGGACAGGTCTTCACCGACAGCATCAATCGTGATTGGGGCGGCAAGCCGCTCGAGGATCTGCAGAAGGGCCTTGCCGCCGCGCTCGAACTCGATCCGCAGATCGACGGGACCCGCGCCTGCGCGATGGGCGCGAGCTACGGCGGCTACATGATGAACTGGATCGCGGGGAAATGGCCCGACCGGTTCAACTGCCTCGTCCAGCATGACGGGCTGTTCGACATGCGCAGTTTCTATTACACGACCGAGGAGCTGTGGTTTCCGAAGTGGGATTTCGGCGGCTCCTATGCCGAGAACCCCGAGCTCTACGAAAAATGGAACCCGGTCCACCACGTCGACGAATGGAAAACGCCGATGCTGGTGATCACCGGCGAGAAGGATTTCCGTGTTCCCTATACGCAGGGCATCGCCAGCTTCACCGCCTTGCAGGAGCGCGACATTCCCTCGCAGCTGCTGGTCTTCCCGGGCGAGAATCACTGGGTGCTGGGGGCGAAGAACTCGCTGCAATGGCACGAGACCGTGTTCGCGTGGCTTGACCGCTGGCTCGGAGAGGAAACGCCGGGCGAATGACCTCCGCCAAGCAGCTGGCCAAGGCCGAACGCGCGCTCGCCAAGATCGGCGGCGCGCAGGTCGAGCGGCACATCTTCCTGTGCGCGCTGTCCGAGAAGCAGAAATGCTGCAACCGCGAGGAAGGCAAGCGCGCCTGGAACTACCTCAAGAAACGGCTCAAGCAGCTCGGGCTCGCCGGTCCCAAGCGCGCCGACGGCAGCGGCGGGATCCAGCGGACCAAGGCCGATTGCCTGCAGGTCTGCGAGGCGGGCCCGATCGCGGTCGTGTGGCCCGACCGCGTGTGGTACCATTCCTGCGACGAGGAAGTGCTCGAGGCGATCATCCAACGCCACCTGATCGGCGGAGTGCCGGTGGAGGAATACCGGTTGCGCGAGGGGGATTAGGGGTGAGTCGTTATCCGGCGGTGACGAGGCCTGTCACTGCTTGGCAATTGTCGGACCGACGGGTGCGGCACCAGCCCGAGTCCTTGTTGCGTGCGGGAAGCACCTCCGTGCTTCCCTTGCGGCACCGGCCCACGCCCCCACCCGGCCACCCCGACCATAGTATCCTATGGGTGGCCGGGTGGGGGCGTGGGCCGGTGCCGCTCCCGGCGGTCAGACGACTGCCACGCCGCGACAGGTCTGCATCGCCGCCGGAAAACAAACGCCCAATCTCAATCCCGCCGATTCCGCTCGTCCATGAGATCCGTGACGCTCTCGTCGTGGCCGGTTCCGCTCGACAGGAACACCAGCCCCATCAGCCCCGCGGTCAGCATCATCGCCGCGAACACGCCGAGCCCGGTCGCGATGTAGAAGTGGATCGAGACCTCGCTGCCGCTCTCGTGGAGGTAGAACAGCACCGCGGCGACCACCGCCAGCGTGACCCCCACCATGAACTTCATCAGCCGCTTGTAGCGCGCCCAGGCGAACGCGGCCTTGTCGGGATCTTCGAGCGGCGAGTCGGGAACCATGTGCGCCTCATGTGGGTCGAATGACCGCATTGCAACGGTTCGATTTGCCGAACGACAGCGTTTCGTGGCATTCTGCCGCCGGGAGAGAAAGGATTGTTCCGATGGATATTGCCCAGCTCATCGCCGGCCGTGCGAGCGCCGATGTCATTCGCTGCGACACCCATGCGAAGGTCCGCGACGTCATCGCCATCCTCGCGCGCAAGCGGATCGGCGCCCTGCCGGTGATGGACGGCGGACGAGTGGTCGGCATCTTCTCCGAACGCGACGTGATCTACCGGCTCGCCGAGGAAGGCGATGCCTGCCTCGAACGGCCGGTCAACGAAGTCATGACCGCGCCGCCGATCACCGTTGCGCCCTCAGTCAAGGCGGACCAGGCGCTCGGCCTGATGACCAAGCGCCGTATCCGCCACCTGCCGGTGGTCGACGGCGAGGTGATGTGCGGCTTCATCTCGATCGGCGACCTGGTCAAATCGCGCATCGACGAGGTCGAGCACGAGGCCGAGGCGCTGCGCGACTATATCCAGCACGCTTGAGTGCGGCGCGGCGAGTTCCTACATCGCAAGCCATGGCCGAGACGCTGACCCTGACCCCCGCCGCCGCGCAACGCGTCGCCCGGATCGCCGAGAAACAGGCGAAACCGGCGATCCTGCGGCTGTCGGTCGAGGGCGGGGGCTGCTCGGGGTTCCAGTACAGGTTCGACCTCGCCGACAGCGCCGAGGGCGACGATGCGGTCAGCGAGACCGACGGAGTGCGGCTGGTGGTCGATCCGGTCAGCCTCGATTTGGTCTCCGGCAGCGTGGTCGATTTCGTCGAATCGCTGGGCGGGGCGGCTTTCCGGGTCGAGAATCCGAACGCTGCCGCGGGCTGCGGGTGCGGCTCGAGCTTCGGTATTTAGGTGTCTTTTTTCCGGCGGTAACGAGAGCTGTCGCTTGGTGGCAATTGTTCGGACCGCCGGGTGCAAAGACTCCTCTCCCGCTAGCCAAGCGCACACTGCCGCCATAAGACCTCACGCATGAAAATCGCCAGCTTCAACATCAACGGGATCAAGGCCCGCCTGCCGCGGCTCAGGGAGTGGCTCGAGGAAACGCGTCCGACGGTCGCTTGCCTGCAGGAAATCAAGTCGATGGACGAGAACTTCCCGCACCAGGAGTTCGAGGAGATCGGCTACCACGCGATCTGGCACGGGCAGAAGAGTTTCAACGGCGTCGCGATCCTCGCCGACGGGGTCGAGCCGGTCGAGACGCAGCGCGGGCTTCCGGGCGAACCCGAAGACGATCACGCACGCTATCTCGAGGCCGAGGTGAATGGCGTGCGCGTCGGCTGCATCTACCTGCCAAACGGCAACCCGCAGCCGGGGCCGAAATTCGACTACAAGCTGCGCTGGATGGAACGGCTGCGCAATCACGCCGCGGGGGTGTGGGAGCAGGAAGTTCCGACCGCGCTGGTCGGCGATTACAACGTCATCCCCGAGGACAAGGACGTCTGGTCGCCCAAGGCGATGGCGAGCGACGCGCTGATGCAGCCCGAATCGCGCGACGCCTATGCGCGGATGCTCGCCGATGGCTGGACCGATGCGATCGACACGCTCAATCCGCGCGGTGGGGTGTGGACCTTCTGGGATTACCAGGCGGGCGCGTGGCAGCGCGATCACGGCTTCCGCATCGACCACCTGCTGCTGTCGCCCGAACTGGCCGATCGCATGACTGCGGTCGGGGTCGACAAGGACCATCGCGGGCGCGAGAAAGCGAGCGATCACGCACCGGTGTGGGTGGAATTGCGGGATTGAGTGTATTTGTTGCGGGCCTGACCTCCATCCGGCCCATTCCGGTCCGCTGCCCCCCGAGTCTTTGTTGCGTGCGGATCGGACCTCCGTCCGATCCTTAGCTGTTCCATCCCACGCCCCCACCCGGCCACCCCGACCATAGTAACCTATGGGTGGCCGGGTGGGGGCGTGGGATGGAACAGCCCCGGCGGTCAGACGATTGCCACCACGCGACAGGCCTCGTCACCTCCGGAAAACAAAACAGGCCCCGTCCCGAGAGACGAAGCCCGCTTCGTAGCTCCGATCGACCGGCGTTTACCGGTAAAAGATATGCGTGTTGATCGTCGCGCGGGCCTGCTTGGTGCGGCTCCAGCGCGGTTTGACGTAGCGGGCGTGGAAATAGAGCGAATCCGCCGCCTTGCTTTCCCACAGGCCTTCATGCGCGATGCGGGCGATTTTCCTGGCGCGCTCCCACGCGGCGGAATTGCGCCTCGCGCGCGGGATGCGGCCGTTCTTCACGAAGGAGAACTGCGCGCGCTGGGTGACGACGCCGCAATAGCTCGACGGGAACACGCGCGAATCGGCGCGGTTGATGACGACCTGCGCCACCGCCAGCTGCCCAGCAAGGGGTTCGCCGCGCGATTCGAAATAGACCGCGCCGGCAAGGCACTCCATTTCGGCCGAGAGCGCCTCGGGGGCGCGCGTTTCGGCGACCAGCTCGCGCAACGAGGCGGGGCGCTCTTCGTCGGAAAATTCGGTTCGGGCCGTTTCGTCGGTTTCTTCCGGGAGCGGCTGGACCACTTCCTCGGATACGAAGACCGGCATGGTCTCGTCGGTCAGCTCGGCCTGCGGCTGCGCGACGGTTTCGCCCTCCTGGGCGAAGGCGCCGGAACTCTCGGCGCTAGCAAGGGTAAAAGCCAGCCCCGCGGCAATCGCTGCCGCGCCGGCGAAACGTTTTCTGGTCATCTGTTCGTCAATTCGAGCGGTTGACGAGCCCTGTCGCAGGCTGGGACCTGGGTGCGTTGCTTGCGTTGTAAGTTAGGTCCGTTGCAGGCCTGCCGGCCGCCCCCCGTCTGCGTGCCAGCCGGTCGACCCCATGCCGTCCAAGCCGCCTGCGCTTTCGAAGTTGCGGCGGCCAAATAGGCGCACAGATGTTTAAGTCAACTTAACGTTCCAGCGATGCGACGAACCGTTCCGCATCCGCGACGTCCAGCTCGATAATCCAGCAATCGCTGTCCTGGCGCCTTCGCCGTGCCAGATATTCCTCGAATTCATGTTTGTTTTCTTCGGTTTGCCGCTTTGCAACAATATATGGCCGCGAACCGTCGGCTTGAGGCATCCGCTCATAAAGTGTCGCGTTTGCGCAATTATCCAAGGTTAATATAAGGATCGTGCCGGCATCCCGCTCGCCCTTGGCGATCACGGTGGCGAATCCCCCGGCGGCCTGCACCGCGCGGATCAGCCCGCCGACCGCGATATGCGCAGGAAGCCGCCCGTCCATGCTCAGCCGCGATAGCCTTCGAGACCCGACAGCGCGATGCGCGAGCGCATGAAGGTCCCCGTCCCGCGCCCGATCTCGTCGCCTTCCGCATCGACCAGCCGCGATTCGGCCACCAGCACCCGGCGGCGGCCGCTGATCCAGCGTCCCTCGGCGACCACCCGCCCCGCACGCACCGGCTTGGTAAAATGCAGGTTGAACGAGGTGGTCAGCAGGAAGCGATCGGTGACCAGCGTGTTCGCGGCGTAGAATGCCGCATCGTCGAGCATCTTGAAATAGATCGTCCCGTGCGCCGCCCCCGCCGCATGGTAGGCCTGTTCGGTCACGGTGAAGGTCACCCGCGCCTGCCCTTCGCGCGGTATCTCGATCTCGGAATCGAACAGCGCATTGACCGGGGCGGAGCGATACAGCCCTTCGAGCGCCCGATAGTGGAGCGCCGCACCGCCGCTCGGCTCAGGCGGCATCACGATCGGTTGCGTCGGCGAGCAGGACATAGAGCGCTTCGGCGCTGCCGGCCTCGCAAAGCGCCTCGTGCGTCGCATCGTCGCGCACCATGCGCGAAATCGCCGCCAGCGCGTGCAGGTGGGTGGCGCCGGCGTTGACCGGCGAAAGCAGCCCGATCACCAGGTCGACCGGCAGATCGTCGGCCGCGGCGAAATCGACCGGTGCCTCGAGCTTGAGCAGCGCGGCGACCGGCCGGTTGATACCCTCGATACGCGCATGCGGCAGCGCGACCCCGCGTCCGAAACCGGTGCTGCCGAGCGTCTCGCGCTCCTTGAGCGCTTCGAGCACGAGTCCCGCGTCGAGCCCGTAGGCCAGCGCGAAACGCTGCGCGAGCTGTTCGAGAATCGCCGGCTTGCTGTCGGCCTGCGCTAGAGCGAGCGCTTCGGGTGAGAGTTTGAAATCGACGTTCATGTCCAAATCTTGCGCGACCAAAATCGAAATACCGACCGAACGGCACCCTGTCGGCCGCGAAACGCGGTGTTTGCCCGGGCGTGACGGAATGCCGGTGTGCCCCAATCTGCGAGCGGGGCGGTCAGCGCGGTTCGACCCAGCCGATCGAACCGTCGCGGCGGCGATAAACCATATTATGCCGTCCGCTGCCAGCATTTTTGAAAAACAGCGCGTTGGTATCGCGCAGATCGAGCATCATCACCGCATCGGCGACGCTCGCTTCGGGAATGTCGGCGGTGGTTTCGGCGATGATCGGCGGCGCTTCCGCCTCGAGCTCGCCATCCTCGCTCTCGGCGTCGGGAGCGGCGAAGATGCGGTAGGACGCCTCCTCGTCCTTGAGCGCCTGCGCGGCCTGTTCGTGGCGGTCCTGGATGCGCCGCTTGTAGCGCCGCAGCTGTTTCTCGATCTTGCCCGCCGCCTGGTCGAGCGCCTGGTGCGCGTCCTGCGCCGCGGCATGCGCCTTGAGGATCAGGCCCTGCATCACATGCGTGACGATGTCGCAGCTGAACATCCCTGCCGGCGCCTTGCCGAAGGTGACCTGTGAGGAAATCGCCCGGTTGAAATATTTCTCGACGATGGCGTTCAGCCGGTCGGAGACATGATCCTGGAGCGCGCTGCCCGTTTCGATCTGGTGGCCCGAAACCCTGATATCCATCGTCGCTGTTCTCCTGCTGCGAAGCGAAGTCCTATCGGCCCCAGAGGGGCGATTCGATCGTCTTGATAAACGCCTCGTGCCGCGCGAGTTCCTCGGCGCCGGCGGCATGCGGGCGCGGCTCGCGCCGTTCGCGCGGGGTCGCGGCCGGGGCGCCGGCGAGCGCGACCGCCTTGTCCTCACCCGCTTCGGCGGCCAGTTCGAGCCCGATCTGGCGCCCGCCGGTCAGCTCGACATAGACCTGCGCCAGCAATTCGGCATCGAGCAGCGCGCCGTGCTTGACCCGGTGGCTGCGATCGATGCCGTAGCGGGTGCATAGCGCGTCGAGCGAGAGCTTGGCCCCGGGATGTTTCTTGCGCGCGAGCGCAACCGTATCGACCATCCGGCTGGTGCAGACCGGATCCATCGCGCACAGCGCCAGCTCGGCGTTGAGGAAGCCGAAATCGAACCCGGCATTATGCGCGACGAGCGGCGCATCGCCGATGAATTCGAGCAGTTCGGCGAAGGTATCGCGGAACAGCGGCTTGTCCGACAGGAAAGCGGCGGACAGCCCGTGCACCGCCTCGGCACCCGCCGGCATGTCGCGTTCGGGATTGTAATAGGCGTGGAACGTGGCGCCGGTTTCAACGCGGTTGACCAGTTCGACGCAGCCTATTTCGACCATCCGGTCCCCTGTCTGGGGGTCGAGGCCGGTGGTTTCGGTATCGAACACGATTTCGCGCATCGGACTCTGTATCGGACTCGGATCGCCCGGTTGCAAGAGCGCGACTCGCTCTTTTTTACGTTTCGGTGACGGTCAGCCGGTTGACCAGCGCGGCGACCTGCGCCTCGGTTTCGGCGAGCGTCGTGCCGGTGTCGATCACGTGGTCGGCGCGCGTGCGTTTCTCGGCGTCGGGAACCTGCAGCGACAGGATATGGGCGAATTTTTCCGGCGTCATGCCGGGGCGGGCGAGCACCCGCTCGCGCTGGATTTCGGCCGGTGCGGAGACCACCACCACGGTATCGACCAGCTCGTGCCCGCCCTTTTCGAACAGCAGCGGGATGTCGAACAGCACCAGCGGCGCGCCGGCGTGCTCGAGCAGGAATTCCTGCCGCTTGGCCGCGACGGCGGGGTGCACGATCGCCTCGAGCCGGGCGAGCGCGTCGGGATCCCCGAACACCTGCGCGCCGAGCGCGTCGCGCAGCACGCCCTCTGCGCCGGTCGAGCCGGGAAAAGCGGCTTCGATCGCGGATACCAGCGCGCCGCCCGGGCCCTGCATCCGCCGCACCTCGGCATCGGCGTCGAATACCGGCACGCCGGCGCCTGCGAACATCGCCGCGACGGTCGACTTGCCCATCCCGATCGAACCGGTGAGGCCGACGATCAGCGGCCTGCTCATCGGAGCAGCATTTCGCGTAGTTCGGCGTCGTGTTCGCGCGGGGCGTCGGCGCCGAAGAAGTGCCGGAAGGCGACGGCCGCCTGGCCGATCAGCATCGCAAGCCCGTCGATGGTCGCGAACCCTGCGGCCTCGGCGCGCGTGAGGAAATCGGTCCGCACCGGGTCGGTAACGATGTCGTAGGCGACGCTGCCGGGCGGCGCATGGCCGAAATCGAACGGCAATGCCGGCTGCCCGCGCATGCCAAGCGGAGTCGCGTTGACCAGCAGGTCGCAGCATCCTTCGCGGCCGTCGAAGGCGAAATCGGTCGGTTCGGCGAAATGGTCGAGGGTCGTGGCATGGTGCTCGCCGCCCGGATCGAATTCGTCGAGCAGCGCGCGCGCCTTGTCCGGATTGCGCCCGGCGAGGACGACGACGAAACCCTGCCCGGCCAGCCCGGCGACGATGGCGCGCGCCGCTCCTCCCGTTCCGAGCACGCGCGCCATGCGGAACAGGTGATTCTGCGCGAGCGTCGGCCCGAGAGGCTCCAGGAACCCGGCGACATCGGTGTTGTATCCGGTCAGCATGCCGTCGTCCGTGCGCACCACCGTGTTCACCGCGCCGACCTGTTGCGCCAGCGGGTCTATTCGGTCGCACTGCACCATCGCCGCCTGCTTGTGCGGCATGGTGACGTTGCAGCCGCGCCAGGCCGGATCCTCGCGCCGCCGTGCGAAATAGCCCGCGAGGTCGCCGGCGGAGACCCGTTGCGCCCGATAGTCGCCCTCGAGCCCTTTTCGCTCGAACCAGAAGCGA
Source organism: uncultured Altererythrobacter sp. (assembly GCA_913055875.1). Classification (GTDB taxonomy): domain Bacteria; phylum Pseudomonadota; class Alphaproteobacteria; order Sphingomonadales; family Sphingomonadaceae; genus CAJXJY01. The sequence continues at coordinate 112,115 of CAJXJY010000001.1, read as the reverse complement.
TGGATCGCGGGCGATTTGGATTGCGCGATCGGATCGCCGATCACTTCGGCGTACGGAACGCTCACGGCAGCACTCCGCGCTCGCGCAACGCGCCAAGCACCGGCAGCAACGGCATGCCGAGCACGGTGAAATGACTTCCTTCGATGCGCTCGAACAACTGCACGCCGCGCGCCTCGATCCGGAACACCCCGACGCAGCCGGCGACGGCAGGCCATTCGTGGTCGAAATAGTCCTCGATGAAGGCTTCGCTCAGCGTCCTGACCTTCAGTTCGGCGGTCTCGGCGGTACTCCACACGAGCTTGCCGTCGACCGCCAGCGCCGCGGCGCTGTGCAGCAGCATGGTGCGGCCCGAAAAGAACCGCAGGTGTTCGCCCGCATGCTCGCGCGATTGCGGCTTGTCGAAGCGGCGATGGTCGACCGTCACCAGCGAATCGCTGCCGAGCACGGTCCGGTGCGGATAGCGGTTCGACACTTCGAGCGCCTTGGCCCCGGCGAGTTCGCGCGCGACCGCGTCCGGCGCGCGACCCTCCAACCCGGCTTCGACCGCGCGCTCGTCGATGGCGGCGGGAATCGCCTCGAACGGCACGCCCGCCGCTTCGAGCATCGCCCGGCGCGACGCGCTCTGCGATGCGAGGACGAGGATCATATCGGCTTCGATCCCAGCAAAGAGGGCGTTTCGTCCCCCGAACGCTGGCCGAGCAGGCGGATCGCCGCCGCGGCGGTCTCCTCGATCGAGCGGCGGGTGACGTCGATCACCGGCCAGCCATTGTCGGCGAACATGCGGCGGGCGAATTTCACTTCATCGCGCACGCGCTCGTCGTCGGCATAGGAGGTTCCGGTATCCTCGTGCAGGCTCAACAGGCGATTGCGGCGGATCTGGACCAGCCGGTCGGGGGCGGTGGTGAGGCCGATCACCAGCGGATTGCGCAGCTTATACAGCGCGTCGGGCGGCGGGCTCTCGATCACGATCGGGATATTGGCGGTCTTGTAGCCGCGATTGGCGAGATAGATGCTGGTCGGCGTCTTCGAGGTGCGTGACACGCCTGCCAGCACGATATCGGCCTCCTCCCAGTTCTCGTGCCCGACACCATCGTCATGCGCGATAGTGTAGTGGATCGCGTCGACACGGCGGAAATAGGCCTCGTCCATGAGGTGCTGGCGCCCCGGTCGCCCATGCGCCTCCTGCCCCAATTGCGCCTCGAGCGCCTCGGTCACCGCGTCGAGCGCGGGCACCGCGGGCAGGCCGAGCTGGCGGCAATGGTCTTCCAGCCGCGCGCGCGTCTCCTCGTTGACGAGGGTGAACAGGACGAGGCCGGGATGGGCCGATATCTCGGGCACGATCCGGTCGAGATGCTGGCGCGAGCGGACCATCGGCCAGAAATGGCGGTCGACCTCGGTATCCTCGAACTGGGCCAGCACCGCCTTGACGACCATTTCGAGCGTTTCCCCGGTGGAATCGGAGACGAGATGAAGATGCAATCGGCTCATGAAGGTGTCGGTCGGCCAGTGAACGAGGGTTGTGGAGAAGGTCCGGGATAAACCACGGGACAGCGCCGTCGACAAGTTCGGGCGGCGATTCCATGCCCGATCCGAGTCCTTCGCCCCGGCACTTGTGGACATGCGAACAGTGTTTTCCGCAGGCTGGGGATAGCGGGCAAAAGCTTTCGTTGACTCGGCAAATGCATGAGTCGCGCCTGCCGGCGGCCTGTTCAAAGCGGGACAAATCGGGCAGGGGGCGCTTGTCCCCGCTTTCCACAGGGCCAACAGTCTCCAACAATCTTAATAAGAATCTTTATTTAATTGGATTGACCCCGACCCGATGCCCGGAATCCTCCTCGATACGCTGAACGGCAGGCGCGGCGATGGCGTGCCGCTGTGGCTCATGCGCCAGGCGGGGCGCTACCTGCCCGAATATCGCGAGCTGCGCGCCGAAAAGGGCGGCTTCCTCGAACTGGTCTACGACACCGACGCCGCGGCCGAAGTGACGCTGCAGCCGATCAGGCGGTTCGGGTTCGACGGGGCGATCCTGTTCTCCGACATCCTGATCGTCCCCTACGCGATGGGGCAGGATCTCGCCTTCCTCACGGGCGAAGGACCGCAGCTGTCGCCGCCGCTGGTCGATGCGGCACTCGATTCGCTCGCAGCCGTGCCCGAGCGGCTCGCGCCGATCTACGACACGGTGGCGAAGGTGAAGACTGCGCTGGGCGACGAGACGACGCTGCTGGGTTTCGCGGGCAGCCCGTGGACGGTCGCGACCTACATGGTCGCGGGCGAGGGGAGCCGCGACCAGCACGCCGCGCGCGCGATGGCTTATCGCGACCCGGACGCGTTCCGGGCGATCGTCGACCGGATTGCCGCGGTCACGATCGAGTACCTGTGCGGGCAGATCGAGGCCGGGGCCGAAGCGGTGCAGCTGTTCGACAGCTGGGCGGGCAGCCTCGCGCCCGACGAATTCGAGCGCTGGGTGATCGCCCCCAATGCGGCGATCGTGGCGGCGCTGCGCGAACGCCATCCCGCGACCCCGGTGATCGGTTTTCCCAAGGGCGCGGGCGAGAAACTGCCCGCCTATGCGCGCGAGACGGCTGTGCAGGCGGTCGGGGTGGACGAGGCGCTCGACCCGGCCTGGGCGGCGCGCGAACTGCCCGCCGGCATGCCGGTGCAGGGCAATCTCGATCCATTGCTGCTGCTTGCGGGCGGCGCGCGGCTCGAACAACGGGCGGAGACCGTCCTGCGCGCCTTTGCCGACCGGCCGCACGTGTTCAATCTCGGCCACGGGATCGACCGGCGCACGCCGATCGCGCATGTCGAGACGCTGATCCGCACGGTCCGCGCATGGCGGGGGTGACGCGCGCGGTCCGAGTTCCTACATCGCCGCCATGCAGGATGTCCTCGCGATGACCTATTTCTGGCTCAAGGCTGGCCACATCATCTTCGTCATCTTCTGGATGGCGGGGCTGTTCATGCTGCCGCGCTTCTTCGTGTACCATCAGGAAGACGGGCCGCCCGGAAGCGAGGCGGACGCCGTGTGGATCGATCGCGAGCGCAAGCTGCTCAAGATCATCCTGCTCCCGTCGATCGTCGTGGTGTGGGCGCTCGGGCTGACGCTCGCCTACGCCACCGAAGTCTGGGCGCAGGGGTGGTTCCATACCAAGCTGCTGCTGGTCTTGCTGCTGTCGGGCTATCACGGCTGGATGGCGGGCTACGCGAAGAAGCTGGCCAGAGGCGAGCGCCCGTTCGAGGGTCGCAAGCTGCGCCTGCTCAACGAGGTGCCCGGCATCGCCGCAGCGCTGATCGTGGTGCTGGTCATCATCAAGCCGTTCTAACCCGGCCCGTTCGCGCTTTGCGGCGAGCCGAACGCCGCCGATCCCGAATCGAATTGACGCCGCGCCGCAGCTGACATATTTCGCGTGTCACCAATCCCGGTCGAGGTTCCTTGCTTCAGCAGGAGCCGGGTCCGCTTTCTCCAAGCCCATACGACCTGCCGGCCGATTCCCACCTACTGGAAATACATCATGCATCTCAAGGATCTGAAACTGAAACCGCCGGCAGAACTCGTCGGCATGGCGGAAGAGCTGGGCGTCGAGGGCGCCTCGACCATGCGCCGGCAGGACCTGATGTTCTGCATCCTGCGCGAACTCGCCGAGGACGAGGATTACGACGACAAGATCATGGGCATCGGCACCATCGAGGTGCTGCAGGACGGTTTCGGCTTCCTGCGCAGCCCGGAGGCGAACTACCTCGCCGGGCCCGACGACATCTACGTCTCGCCCAACCAGATTCGCAAATGGGGCCTGCGCACCGGCGACACGGTCGAGGGCGAGATTCGCGCGCCTAAGGAAGGCGAGCGCTATTTCGCGCTGACCAAGCTCACCAGCGTCAATTACGAGGATCCCGAGCAGGTCCGCCACCGGACCAATTTCGACAATCTCACCCCGCTCTATCCTGACGAGAAGCTGACGCTCGACAGCGCCGATCCGACGGTCAAGGACAAGTCGGCGCGGGTGATCGATATCGTCAGCCCGCAGGGCAAGGGCCAGCGCGCGCTGATCGTCGCCCCGCCGCGCACCGGCAAGACCGTGCTCCTCCAGAACATCGCCAAGGCAATCACCGACAACCACCCCGAAGTGTTCCTGCTGGTGCTGCTGGTCGACGAGCGGCCCGAGGAAGTCACCGACATGCAGCGCTCGGTGAAGGGCGAGGTCATCTCCTCGACGTTCGACGAGCCCGCCAACCGTCATGTCCAGGTCGCCGAGATGGTGATCGAGAAGGCCAAGCGGCTGGTCGAGCACAAGAAGGACGTGGTGATCCTGCTCGATTCGATCACCCGCCTCGGCCGCGCCTACAACACCGTCGTCCCGAGCTCGGGCAAGGTGCTGACAGGCGGTGTCGACGCCAATGCGCTGCAGCGGCCCAAGCGCTTCTTCGGCGCGGCGCGCAATATCGAGGAAGGCGGCTCGCTGTCGATCATCGCCACCGCGCTGATCGATACCGGCAGCCGCATGGACGAAGTCATCTTCGAGGAGTTCAAGGGCACGGGCAACTCGGAAATCGTGCTCGACCGCAAGGTCTCCGACAAGCGCATCTTCCCCAGCCTCGACGTCGGCAAGTCCGGCACGCGCAAGGAAGAGCTGCTGGTCGACAAGGACGTGCTCTCCAAGATGTGGGTGCTGCGCCGGATCCTCATGCAGATGGGCACCGTCGACGCGATGGAATTCCTGCTCGACAAGATGAAGGATTCGAAGAGCAACGAGGACTTCTTCGCCAATATGAACCAGTAGCGTGCTCTCGGCCCGGAAAGCCGCGATCACCGGCGCTCCGGGAGCGGGCAAATCGACGCTGCTGGCCGAACTCGCACGGCGGGGAATCGCGACCGAAGCCGAAGGGGCGCGCGCGATCCTCGCGGCGCCGGGCGGGATGGAGCTGCGCGCCGAGCGCCCGCTCGACTTCGCGCTTGCCATGTTCGAAGCCGAGCTGCGCACCTGGAATGCCGCGGAAGCGAGGGGCGGCGTCACCGTATTCGACCGCGGCTTCCCCGATATCGTCGGCTTCCTGCGGCTCGAAGGGTTCGCCGTTCCAGCCGAGATCGACCGCGCCTGTCGCAGCCTGCGCTACGACGGGCCGATCTTCCGCGCGCCGGCTTGGCGGGCGATCTACCGGCGCGACAGCGAGCGAATCCAGAGCTGGGAGGAAGCCGTCGCCAGCGACGATGCCGTAACACGGGCCTGGCGCGACTACGGCTACGATCCGGTCGACCTGCCGCTGGCGGGAATTGCCGAACGCGCCGCTTTCGTGGAAACATGCCTCGATGGTTGAGAACGCGCAATTGCTGCAGGCGGTGACCGAGTTGATCGGGCGCGGCAAGCAGGACGAGGCGATCGCCCGCGTCACCGAAGCGGCAGAGCAGGGCGACGACTGGGCCGCGCTGTGCCTCGCCGAATGGAAGCTGACCGGGCAGGGGATCGCGCGCGATCCCGCCGGCGCGGTCGAACTGCTCGAAGCGGCGGCCGGACGCGGCGCCGATGCCGCGGCGCTGCGCCTCGTCACGCTCTATGCGAGCGGGACGGGGTGCGAGCCGGATTACGCGCGCGCGCTGGCGCTGGCGGAGCGGCTCGAGCAGCATGGCGGTTTGATCGCGGCGCAATGCGTGTTCCTGCGCCAGCATGCCGGAGAGCCCGGGCCCGACGGCGAAGAGCTGTCCGGCGATCCGCGCGTCGTGCTGTTACGCGGCGCGCTGCTGCGCGAGGAATGCGCGTGGATCCGTGCGCTGGCGGAGCCGCGGCTCGAACCGTCCTTCGTCGAGGAGCCGGGCACGGGCCGGCGCATCCCGCACCCCGTGCGGACCTCGGACGGGGCCAGCTTCGGCCCGCTCCACGAGGATCTGGTGGTCAACCGCATCAACCGCCGCATCGCGCGGCTGAGCGGCACCGAATACGAATGGGGCGAGCCGCTGCACGTGCTGCGCTACGCCCCGCAGCAGCAATACCGCCCGCATGTCGATGCGCTGCCGGGCGTCGCCAATCAGCGGCAATGGACCGCGATCGCCTATTGCAATGCGGGTTACGAGGGCGGCGAGACGCATTTCCCCCGGCTCGACCTGACTGTGCGCGGCGAGGAGGGCGACCTGCTGCTGTTCGCCAATACCGACGGCGATGGCGGGAGCGACAAGCGGAGCGAACATGCCGGGCTACCCGTGAGTGCAGGGACCAAATGGATCGCGACCCGCTGGATCAGGCAGCGCCGCTATCACCCGTGGGAGCCGGAAACGGCGCGGTAGCTCCAGTAAGATAATGTCAACGCGAAGGTAATACTCTTCCGGCGACGAAAGGGAAGCGCCTTGGAACATTTGCTCTACCGCTCGCGAGCGAGCGAGAATTTCGATCCGGGTCAGGTCTTCACGATCATCCAGACCTCGGCGCGCAGGAACCCGGGGCGCGATGTGACCGGGTTCCTCGCCTTCGCTCATGGCACTTTCGTCCAGCTGGTCGAAGGACCGGCCGAGGCCCTCGACGGCCTGCTGGGCGACCTGCGAAACGACGGCCGCCACTGCGAACTGGAAGTGCTCGAACGGCGGCCGATCGAGCGGCGCAGATTTCCCGAATGGCGGATGGAACGGCTGGCGGTCGGGGACGGCGACGCTTCCCGACTGGAAGAACGCCTGCGGGAGGCAGGGATCGAACCGGCCACGATCCGGACGGTGCTCGAAACCTATCGCTGCGCAAAGGCCGCCTGAGCCAGAGTCGTTTTCAGCCACGCTGAACCGGCACCGGGTCGCTCCTCACCCGGAGTGTTGTTTTCCGGCGGTGACGCGGCCTGTCGCTGCTTGGCAATCGTCGGCCCGCCGGGGCGGAACAGCCAAGGATCGGACGGAGGTCCGATCCGCACGCAACAAACGACTCCAGGCCGGTGCCGCGTCCGTTCCAACTTGGCTGAAACGGAATCAAGCATCCACGCCGCGTCAGCCCTGCCGTTCGAGCTGCGCGGCCATCATCTCCCACACCTTGTTGACCGCCTTGAGCGGACGCACCATCACCTTGAAATCGATAATCTTTCCGTCGGCATCGAAGCGGATGAGATCGATGCCGTTGATGTGGATGCCGTCGAGTTCGGTCTCGAATTCGAGCAGCGCGTCGTCGCCGTCGACCAGTTCGCGGACATAGGCGAAGGAATCGTTGCCGAGCGTCGCTCCGGCGGCGCTGAGATAGGCCGTCACGACGGCTTTTCCGCGCTGTGGCGTGTGCACTACGGGCGAATGGAACACCGCGTCCTCGTGCAGGATTTCCGCCAGCGCCGCGGGCGAATTGCCGCCCTCGACCACCGCATGCCACCGCTTGAGACCGTCTATTGCCGACATGTCGCCTCTCCGAAAGTGTCCGCGCGCGCCGCGTCCCAATGGTCGGCGTATTGCGTACCGCCGGGCGCGTCGAGCAATTCGCCCGGGGCGAGGAAGTGATAGATGCGGTCGATGCTGTCCGAGCGCGCGCTGTTCTGCCGCTCGGAGATATGGCACGGCTCGATCTGCCACGGATTGTCGAGCCCCATCGCGACGACCATTTCGCGCAGCGCATGAAGCGTGTGGCGCTGGAAGCGTGCAACGCGTTCGGACTTCTCCGGCACCACCAGCCCGCGCTGGCGCGTCGCGTCCTGCGTCGCGACGCCCGTAGGGCAGCGGTCGGTGTGGCATTTCATCGACTGGACGCAGCCCAGTGCGAACATGAAGGCGCGGCCGGCATTGCACCAGTCGGCGCCGAGCCCGAAATTCATCGCCATGCCCGCGCCCGAATGGACCTTGCCCGCCGCGGCGACCTTCACCTGGTCCTTCAGCCTGGTGCCGACCAGCGCGTTGCGCACCAGGATCAGGCCCTCGCGCAGCGGCATGCCGACGCGGTTGGAAAACTCGACCGGCGCCGCCCCGGTGCCGCCCTCGGCGCCGTCGACGACGATGTAGTCGAGCACGATGCCGGTCTCGACCATCGCCTTGGCGATGGCGAACACCTCGTGCGGCTTGCCGACGCACAGCTTGATCCCGACCGGCTTGCCGCCTGACAGCTCGCGCAGTTGCGCGGCCCATTCGAGCAGTTCGATCGGGGTGCGGAAGGCCGAGTGGCAAGGGGGCGAGACGACCGTCTTCCCCACCGCGACGCCGCGCGTGGCGGCGATTTCCTCGGTCACCTTCTCGCCCGGCAGCACCCCGCCATGGCCCGGCTTGGCGCCCTGGCTGAGCTTGATCTCGACCATCCTGACCTGGTCGATCTGCGCGGTGTCGGCGAATTTGGCCGGGTCGAACCCGCCGTCTTCGGTGCGGCAGCCGAAATAGCCGCTGCCGATTTCCCACACCAGGTCGCCGCCATGTGCGCGGTGATAGCGCGACAGCCCGCCTTCGCCGGTGTCGTGGTAGAAGCCGCCCGCCGCCGCGCCCTTGTTCAATGCCATGATCGCATTGGCCGAGAGCGAGCCGAAGCTCATCGCCGAGATATTGAGCAGCGCGGCCGAATAGGGCTTCGTGCACTGCCGCGACCCGACATCGACACGCCATTCGGTCGGCGCCTCGGCGTTGGGCACGATCGAATGGGCGAGCCATTCGTATTCGTCCGAATAGACGTCGAGTTCGGTCCCGAACGGGTGCGAATCGAGCTGGCCCTTCGAGCGCGCATAGACCAGCGCGCGCTCGTCATGGTTGAACGGGCGGCCCTCGAGATCGCCCTCGACCACATAGGCGCGCAGATAGGGCCGCAGGTCCTCCATCAGCCAGCGCACCCGCGCGAGCAGCGGGTAATTGCGTCTAAGCGTATGTTTTCGCTGGAAAAAATCCCACAATGCGATGGCGAGCAGCGGCAGCGTGACCAGCAGCCCCCAGCGCAGCCATCCGACCCACGCGAACAGCGCGCTCAGCGCGAGCAGCACGAGCGGCAGCACGAAACGCGTGAACAGCTCCGCCGAATCGCGCCAGTCGGCCCGGTTGTGGATCAAGCGAGATGCTCGGCGAAGAATTCCGCGGTGCGCTTGTCCGCCAGCTGCGCGGCGTCCTCGTCGCGCCGCTTGCCGAATTCGGTCGCGAAGCCGTGGTCGAGCCCTTCGTAATCGTGCAGCGTTACTTTGGGATGGTCGTCCAGCCCCTCGTGCATCGCCTTCTGCGTATCCTTGTCGACGAAGCCGTCCGCGGTCGGGATATGCAGCATCAGCGGGTGGGCGATCGAATGCTTCTCGCGCAGCAGCCAGTCGATCCCGACCCCGTAATAGCCGACGCTGGCGTTCACGTCGGTCCGCGCCGCGGTCATGTAGGCGAGCCGCCCGCCGAGGCAGTAGCCGACGCAGCCGACTTGTCCCACGCCCTCCTGCTGCCGGATGAAGTGGATCGTCGCCTCGATATCGCGGATGCCCTGGTCCTGGTCGAACTTGTTCATCCATTCGAGCGCCTGCTGGAACTCGGGCTCGACATCGGGATCGAGCTCGATGCCCGGCTCGAGCCGCCAGAACAGGTCGGGCGCGACCGCGAGATAGCCGTCCTCGGCGAGCCTGTCGCATTTGCGGCGGATCCCGGCATTGACCCCGAAGATCTCCTGGATCACGACGATCGCCGCGCGCGGATCCCCCGCGGGCCGCGCGACATAGGCGGAAAAGCCGCTGTCGCCCGACAGCGTTTCGATGGTGACGGTCTCGCTCATTGGTGTATCCCTTGCTCCTCTCGACGCGACGACAAGGCCCTAGCCCTTGCGTACGGCGAATGCCAAACCCAGCTTGGTCTCACTACCGCAACGGAGAAGACGCGATGAAGGTCCATGTGGAAATCGATTGCACGCCCGAAGAGGCGCGGACCTTCATGGGCCTGCCCGATGTCGACAAGGCCAACGCGGTCTATGTCGATGCGATGGCCAAGGCGATGAAGGAGGTCAGCAACCCCGACCAGCTGCAGCAATACGCCAAGCAGCTCGCACCGATGGGGCAGATGGGGCTCAAGATGTTCCAGAGCTTCGTCGAAGGCGCCACCGCCGCCTCGACCGGCACCAAGTCCACCAAGTCGAAGAAGGACGACGATTAAGCGCCGTTAGCCACCCCGAAATGGATACGATCTTCGCCTTGTCGAGCGGTGCGCCGCCCGCGGGGATCGCCATCGTCCGGGTCAGCGGCGCGCAGGCGGGCGAAGCGATGCGCGTGCTGGCGGGCGAGGGTGTTCCCCCGCGCCGTGCGGTGACGCGTACGCTGTGCGATGCGGGCGGAGCGGTGCTCGATCGCACGCTGGTGCTGTTCCTGCCCGGCCCGGCGACCGCGACCGGCGAGGATGTCGCCGAATTCCATCTCCACGGGGGCCGGGCGGTGGTCGCGGCGGTCGAGGCCGCGCTCGAGCGTATCGAGGGCCTGCGCCGCGCCGAACCGGGCGAATTCACCCGCCGCGCCCTCGCCAACGGCAAGCTCGACCTCGCCGAGGCCGAGGGGCTGGCCGACCTGCTCTCGGCCGAGACCGAGCTCCAGCGCCGCTCGGCGATGGCGATGGCCGGGGGCGCGCTGTCGCAGCGCGTCGGAGCCTGGCGCGACGGCGTGCTGGCGCTGTCGGCGCAGGTCGAAGCGGCGCTCGATTTCGCCGACGAGGACGATGTCGCGGGTCTACCGGAGGATTTCGCGCGCGCGGTCGAGGCGCTGGCGGCGGAGCTGGCCGGCTGGCTCGAGCGCCCGCGCGCCGAATTGTTGCGCGAGGGATTCCGGGTCGTGCTTGCAGGTCCGCCCAACGCCGGAAAATCGACACTATTCAATGCATTAGTAGAGAATGAGGCGGCCATCACCGCGCCCACCGCGGGCACCACGCGCGACGTGCTCGAACGCAGCGTGGCGCTGGGCGGGGTGCCGTTCACTTTCGTCGACACTGCCGGCCTGCGCGAGCGCTCGGACGATGCGGTCGAAACCATCGGCATTTCGCGCGCCCGCGCCCAGCTCGACCGCGCCGACCTTGTGCTGTGGCTCGGCCCCGAAGGCGAGGGGCCCGCGGGCGCGCGCGAAGTAGAGGCCAAGACCGACCTCGCGGCGACGCCGGCGAAGTCGCAACCCTGGGCGCGCGTCTCCGCGCTCGGCGGCGAGGACGTCGACGAACTGCGCCGCGCTCTGATCGACACCGCCCGCGCCGCGATGCCCGCGCCGGGCGAGGTCGCGCTCAACGCCCGCCAGCACGCTCTGCTCGCCGAGGCGCACCGCGCGCTCGCGACGATCGCGCCCGGCGAGGACCTGCTCCTCACCGCCGAAAAGCTCCGCCTCGCCCGCGTCGCCTTCGACCGCCTGATCGGCCGCAGCTCGACCGAGGACATGCTCGACGCGCTGTTCGGGCGGTTTTGTATCGGGAAGTGAAGCCCAGCGAATTGGCAAGATCGCCCGTCGCCCGCAAATTGGTTGACTGCTCGATTTTGGTGGCAAAATGTTGACGGAATCCGGGAGATTCTCTATATGTTCGTGTGGAGAAATCCCCATGCCTCATTCGTCACTCGCCATTGCAAATGAATTTTTGCAGCGCGCCCAAGGTGGGCGCCCGCTTACGCATATGCAGGTCCAGAAGCTGGTCTACTTGGCCCACGGATGGAATCTTGGTGCATATGGTGAGCCACTGATCGAGGATGATGTCGAAGCTTGGGAGTTTGGTCCCGTTATCCGCCGCCTATACGACGCGATGAAATGTTTTGGCCGGGGGCCGGTTCGGCGCCTTCTTCGCTGGGGTGACGATACGCCATTCGATTTTGATGACGCCGAAGAAGCTTTCGAGCAGCTTACGCCTCAAGAAATCGATGTGATTGATTTGGTTTGGCAGAAGTACGGCAATTACCCGGCTTTTCAGCTTTCGGCATTGACCCATCAAGAAGGCACTCCTTGGTACAGGGCTTTTGCAAAAGCTCGCAATTCGGTGATTAAGGATGCTGAAATACGTGGTCATTTCGAGGGGCTTCTCGCAAAAGCATGAGCGCTGACGAGCGTCTGAACGAAAAGCTTGAGGCTGCTATCGATGCGAGCCTTCCAGCCGTCCAGAGCAAGCGGTCGCGGGATGATAAGGACGCGAAAGAAGAGGCGTCGCTCACGCACCAAATTCAACGGGCGGGCCTTGAAGGTCTTCGCGAAGACAATCGCAATAAGAAGGCTAACCGCAGGCTCCGATGGCGATATGCCAAGTGGGTGTTTCGATACCTTGTGGTTTTTTCGCTTTTTTCGGCACTTATCGTGATCTTACATGGCTTTGGTATCGGTAGCTTCGCTCTTCCGGATCTCGCTTTAGGGGCGCTGGTAGGAAGTACGGCTGTGAGCGCAATCGGTCTGGTCGCTGCGGTGGTAACTGGACTATTCCAGAGTTCCTGACTCTGCGCCGCGAAAATAAGAAATGGTGTTTCACGTGGAACAACGCTCTTATTCACCGCACAGCGTTCCACGTGAAACACCCCTTTGACCCGCCCGCAGCGCTGCTCTAACGGCGCAGCCATGCGCGAGAGCTACGATATCCTGGTGGTCGGCGGCGGGCATGCCGGGGTCGAGGCGGCGTGCGTCGCCGCGCGGATGCGCGCGCGCGTGGCGCTGGTCAGCTTCGATCTCGAGGCGATCGGGGCAATGAGCTGCAATCCGGCGATCGGCGGGCTGGGCAAGGGGCATCTGGTGCGCGAGGTCGATGCGTTCGACGGGGTGATCGGGCGCGCCGCCGATGCGGCGGCGATCCACTACCGGATGCTCAATCTTTCCAAGGGCAGCGCGGTGTGGGGGCCGCGCGTGCAGGCCGACCGCGCGCTGTTCAAGACCGCGGTGCAGCGGGTGGTGCGCGCGCAGGACGGTCTCGACCTGGTCGAGGGCGAAGCGGCGGCGCTGCGGATCGCGGGAGGGCGCGTTATCGGGGTCGCGCTGGCCGACGGCACCGTGCTCTCGGCGCGCGCGGTGGTGCTGTGCACCGGGACCTTTCTCGGCGGGATCCTGTATCGCGGCGAGGAGCGGTTCGAAGGCGGGCGGATCGGCGAGGCCTCGGCGCAGCGGCTCGCCGAACAGATGCGCGAGGCGCTGCCGATGGCGCGGCTCAAGACCGGCACCCCGCCACGGCTCGACGGGCGCACGATCGACTGGGCGGCCTTGCCCGAGCAGCCCTCCGACGGCGAGAGCTGGACAATGTCGCCGCTCAGCGGGGGTAGGGCGAATCCGCAGGTGTTCTGCGCGATCACCCGCACCAATGCGGCGAGCCACGATATCATCCGCGCCAATCTCGACCGCTCGCCGCTGTTCTCGGGCGCGATCGGGGCCGAGGGGCCGCGCTATTGCCCCTCGATCGAGGACAAGATCCACCGCTTCGGCGACCGCGACGGGCACCAGGTGTTTCTCGAGCCCGAGGGGCTGACGACCCACCTCGTCTATCCCAACGGGATCAGCACCTCGCTGCCCGAGGATGTCCAGCTCGTCATGCTGCGGAGCATGGACGGGCTGGCCGAGGTGGAGATGGCGGTGCCGGGCTATGCGGTCGAATACGACCATGTCGATCCGCGCGCGCTGACGACCGGGCTCGAATGCCGCGCGATCCCCGGGCTCTATTGCGCGGGGCAGATCAACGGCACCACCGGCTACGAGGAAGCGGCGGCGCAGGGGCTGATCGCGGGGATGCACGCGGCGGCGGCGTGCCTCGGGCGCGATCCGGCGCCGCTCGACCGGGCCAATTCCTACCTCGCGGTGATGGTCGACGATTTGACTTTGCAGGGGGTGACCGAGCCCTATCGCATGCTGACCGCGCGCGCCGAATACCGCCTGCGGCTGCGCGCCAACAATGCCAGCACGCGGCTGACGCCGCTCGCGATCGGGGCCGGCTGCGTCGGCGAGGAGCGGCGGCGCTGGTTCGAAGCGCGCGAAGAGCGACGCGGGGCTTGGCAGGCGGCGCTGCAGCGGCCCGTGCCAGCGACCGAGCTCGCCAGGGCGGGGTTCCACGTGAAACGCGATGCCGGGCGGCGCACGCTGGGCGAATGGCTCGGCCATGGCGGGATCGATCTTGCCGCGCTCGGGCCGTGGCTGGACGACGGCCTCGATCCGACCGACGAGGTCGCGGGCGAGGTGGCCGAGGATGCAGCTTATGCGCCCTACCTGGCCCGGCAGGACGCCGAATTGCGCGATTTGCGCGCGAGCGAGGCGGTGCGGCTGCCCGAGGATTTCCCGTGGCGCGACGTGCCCGGCCTGTCGAACGAGATGGTCGAGCGGCTCGGCGCGGCGCGTCCGGCGACGCTGGCGGCGGCGGGACGCGTGCCCGGCATCACCCCTGCCGCGTTGTCGGCAGTGCTGGTCCATGCGCGCAAGCACGCGCGGCAGGCGGCATGATCGCCGACGAAGCGACGGCGCGCGCATTCGTCGGGGAACTGTGCGACGCGGCCGCCATGGCGCGGCTCGAACGGCTGATCAGCGCATTGAGGGCGGAGAACGAACGGCAGAACCTCGTCGCTGCGGCGACGCTTGATATCGTGTGGCAGCGCCATATCGCGGACAGCGCGCAATTGCTCGGCCTTGTTTCACGTGGAACGTCAGTCCGCAAAGCGGAAACAGCGCCATGGGTGGATCTCGGCAGCGGGGCGGGGTTCCCGGGGCTGGTGATCGCGGCGATGCGCCCCGAAACCGAAATGATCCTGGTCGAATCGCGCCGGAAACGGATCGACTGGCTCGTGCGGATGGTGTCAGAGCTGGAGCTTGCCAATTGCCGCGTGGAGGGACGTCGGCTCGAGCAGGTCGAAACCGTCCCGGTCGGGGTCATCACCGCGCGCGCCTTTGCACCGTTGGAGGCAATCCTCCGTCTATCCGCACGATTTTCCACAGAGCGGACCTGCTACCTGTTGCCCAAGGGGCGCTCGGCGGCGCAGGAACTGCAGGACATGCCGCGCCGGATTCGCAAGACGTTCCACGTGGAACAATCGCGCACGGACGCGGATTCCGGCATAATCGTCGGCCGATTGAGCAAGGAGGCCCTGGCCAAGCTATGATCACCATCGCCATCGCCAACCAGAAGGGCGGGGTCGGCAAGACCACCACCGCGATCAATATCGCCACGGCGATGGCGGCGACGGGCTGGAAGACGCTGCTGGTCGATCTCGACCCCCAGGGCAACGCCTCGACCGGCATGGGCATCGAGGCCGCGAACCGCGAAAATTCGAGCTACGACGTACTGATCGACGAAGTTCCCGTCGCCGAATGTGTTTCCGCGACGTCGATACCCGGTCTCGATCTGGTTCCCGCCACGGTCGATCTGAGCGGTGCCGAAGTGGAGCTCGTCTCGGTCGAGGACCGCACCGCACGCCTGCGCGACGCGCTGGCGGCGCATCAGGGCCACGATATCTGCTTCATCGATTGCCCGCCGTCGCTCGGCCTGCTGACGCTCAACGCGCTCGGCGCAGCCGATACCTTGCTGGTGCCGCTGCAATGCGAATTCTTCGCGCTCGAAGGCCTCAGCCAGCTGTTGCAGACGGTCGAACGCGTCCAGCAGCGCTTCAACCCCGATCTCGGCATTATCGGCGTCGCGCTGACGATGTTCGACCGCCGCAACCGCCTGACCGACCAGGTCGCCGACGATGTGCGCGATTGCCTCGGCAATCTGGTGTTCGAGACGGTCATCCCGCGCAATGTCCGCCTGTCCGAAGCGCCGAGCCACGGCATGCCCGCGCTGGTTTACGATCATTCCTGCCCCGGCAGCCGCGCCTATATCGCCTTGGCGCGCGAGCTGATCGGGCGCCTGCCCGAGCAAAGGAAGGCCGCATGAGCAAACCCGATCAACCCGCCACCGTTGCCGGCACCCGCCGCAGCGCGGCAGACAGGAAGAAGAAACTCGGCAAGGGGCTTGGCGCATTGCTGGGCGAAACCCGGCGTGAAGAGCCCCTGGTCACGTCGGTCCAGGATGCTGGCGCGGAGGAAAAGGACGACAAATCAGGGGGTTCGCCCCTGAGCGGACTCGCCTCGCTGGCCGTCTCCGCGATCGAGCCGTTGCCCGGCCAGCCGCGCCGGTATTTCGACGAGGATGCGCTGGACGAACTGGCGGCGTCGATAGCGGCGCGTGGGGTGATCCAGCCGATCATCGTGCGTCCGCTCGCCGGCGGGCGTTACCAGCTGGTGGCGGGCGAACGCCGCTGGCGCGCGGCGCAGAAGGCGCGGCTGCACGAAATTCCCGCACTGGTCCGCGATCTCGACGAGAGCGAGGTGATGGCGCTCGCTCTGATCGAAAACCTCCAGCGCGAGGATCTCAATCCGGTCGAGGAAGCGCGCGCCTATCAGCGCCTGTCGGACGAAGAGGGGATGACGCAGGCGGAAATCGCCGGGCTGGTCGACAAGTCGCGTAGCCACGTCGCCAATTTCCAGCGATTGCTCGTACTGCCGGCCGAAGTGCTCGACATGGTCGAGAGCGGCGCGCTGTCTATGGGGCACGCACGCGCGCTGATCGGAAACGAGCGCGCGGTCGAACTGGCCAAGCAGGCGGTAGCGAAGAAATTGTCGGTACGCGATATCGAAGCGCTCGTACGCGTCGGCGAAGAGGTCGTGAAACCCGGACGCAAGAGCCGCTCGTCGCGCGATCCGGCCAAGGATGCGGACATCGCGGCGGTCCAGGGCCATCTGGAGGAATTTCTCGGTCTGTCGGTGCGAATCAAGACCGATTCCGATCCGCGTTCCGGAGCGGTCACGATTCGTTACTGCACGCTCGATCAACTCGACCTGATCTGCCAGCGCCTGACCGGTGGCGATCTCTAGAGATTCCGTAGGCCATTGATAATAAAAGTATTCTTCGAAGGCTTACGCAGAGGTGATTAACGAAACACCGTTCACACGTTAACCATGACCGGCAACAAAGACTGAACCTGTCGTCCCTTACAAGCCACTCCACGGATGGGCCGCAAGACCCGTTCGGCGGGGCACCCGGGACGGTCGCCCCGCTCGGGACAAGACCATTCTTGGAAGGGACCAGATACAATGATCAAGACGCTTCGCATGGGCGCCGCCGGCGCCGCTATCGCCGTGCTCGCAATGGCTTCGGCCGCCAACGCCGCCGAAACCGAAACCGCGACCGCCGAGGCCGATATCGTCCAGGCTTTCACGCTGACCAACGACACCGATCTCGACTTCGGCGCCATCGTCAACGCAGCCGGTGGCGGCACGGTCGTCGTGGCGACCGACGGCTCGGTCAGCTGTGGCGGTTCGCTCGTCTGTCACGGTTCGAGTTCGGCTGCGGCCTTCTCGATCGACGGCGGAACGATCGGCAAGAACCTCTATATCACGCTGCCCGACACGTCGAGCGGTTCGCTGGTGATGGAGCATTCCGACAAGGCTGCGCTGCAGCTCGCCGACCCGACGCTGCTCGACGCTGCGGTGGAAATCGAACTCGACGGCTTCACCACGACCTCGGACGGTTCCGACGCCAATGGCGATTTCGTGACCGTCGCCGACGACGGCTCGGGTGTCGGGGAAGCCGGCTTCTCGGTCGGCGGCACCGCCACGCTCGACGGTTCGGAAGTCGAAGGCACCTACAGCACGACTTTCAGCGTCACCGTCGACTACGAGTAATCCGATCGGTCTCCGCCCACAGCGGGGACAAGGGAAAAATCGAGGGGGGTGCGTCCGCAAGGGCGCGCCCCTTCGTGCATCGACGGCTCGACCAGCGCGCCGTTTCTGCCGCGCTGGTTAGCTTCGCCTTAACCATATTCGCCTAGGCCGGGATCGAGCCGGTGCGTCTCCCGCCCGGTCGGACCAGGGACCAGACAAGATCATGAAACACCGCCTGTTTTCGCATATCCGTATCACGCTTGCAGCTGCCGCGATGGCCGGCACGGCGATTCTGTCCGGCACCCCCGCCGCCGCGCAGGGCGATCTGCTTGTCGCGCCGACGCGGGTCGTTCTGGACGGACGCCGCGGCACCGAGGTCATCCTCAGCAATATCGGCACCGAGGAGGCGACCTATCGTATCGGGTTGGAGCTGCGCCGCATGACCGACGAGGGCGGGCTCGTCGACGTGACGCCGGAACAGGCCAATGCGGCCGAACAGGCTGCACTCGACATGATCCGCTACGCCCCGCGCCGAATCACGCTTCCGCCGGGTCAGCCGCAGGCGGTCCGCCTGACCGCACGTCCGGGAGCCGACCTGCCCGACGGCGAATACCGTGTGCACATGTCATTCCGCGCCATCCCGCGCCCGGTCTCGGTGACCGAGGAAGAGGAAGAGCAGGGCGGCATGCGCTTCAGGCTGATCCCGATCTACGGCGTGACGATCCCGATCATCGTGCGCCACGGCCGGCTCGAGGCGCAGGTCGCGCTGGCGCAGCCGCGCATCGAACGGGGCGAAGACAGAAGCGCGATCAAGCTCACGATCAATCGGAGCGGCGAAGCGTCGACCTATGGCGACCTCCAGATCCGCCGCCAGGGCAGCGAGGAAGTGCTTTATTCGGCGCGTGGCCTGGCGGTCTATGCCGAGGTCGATTCGCGCGAATTCACCCTGCCGGTAGCCAACGACCAGCTTGCCCGTATCCAGGGGCCGGTTCGTGTGGAGTACCGCGAGGCTTCCGGGGCGGGCGGCGGTCTCATCGCCGCGATCGACACGGTCCTGCAATAGGGCCGAGGCCTTTCGCCGGCCGAGCCGACAATGTTGCGCGTCCGATCCTTCGCACTAGGCGCCATCGCATCCGTTGCGGTGGCGCTTGCTGCGTCTGCTCCGGCGACGGCGCAGTCGGGCTGGCAGGCCAATGACGACGATTTCCTGCTGCTCAAGATGACCCTGGGCAAACACGAGTTCGTCAACGAAATCCGCGGCTACCAGACGGACAGGGGTGTCTGCCTCGATCTCGGCGACGTCATTCAGTCGCTCGATTTGCCCGTGCGCCTCGACAAGAAGTCGCGCCGCGCAACCGGCTGGTTGTTCTCGGAGGACCAGACCTTCACGATCGATCGTGACTCGAACAGGGTACAAAACGTGAACGTCGGTACGGCGCCGGTAGCCGACGACATCCACGACACCCCGGAGGGGTGGTGCGTGCGGGTCGAAGCGTTGTCGAAATGGTTCGGTATCGGTCTCAAGACCGACCTGTTCAACGCGGCGATCCGCATCGACGAGACCGCCAAACTGCCCTTTATCGAGGCGCTCGAGCGCAGAAGTCGCGCCGCGCGACTTCGGACGAAGAAAAAATCGTTCGACCTGGCCGAATATCCGCGCGCCGATGCCGAATACCGTATGTGGCGGACGCCCTCGGTCGACGTGAACATGCGCGCGCGTTTCTCGGGCGGATCGAATGCCAGCGGGCGCGAATTGCGCTACGAGGCTCTCGCGGCGGGCGAAATCGGCAAGGTCAGCTATACCGCTCGCCTCGCTTCCGACCGCAATCTCGAGCCTGCCACGCTTCGCGTGACGGGCTACCGAAACGACCCCGACGGCAACCTGCTCGGCCCGCTCAAGGCGACACGCGTCGCGGGTGGCGATGTGGAGCTGAATGCAGGCCAGCTGACCGGACAGAGCGTGGTCGGGCGCGGCGTGTTCGTCGGGAACCAGCCGATCGGCCGCTCCTCGCGCTTCTCCACCACGACCCTGCGCGGCGCCTTGCCGTCGGGCTGGGATGCCGAACTGTACCGCAACGGGCAGTTGATCGCCTTCCAGGGCGAAAAAGGCGACGGACGCTACGAATTCGAGGAAATCGACCTCTACTTCGGCCGCAACGATTTCGAAATCGTGCTCTACGGCCCGCAAGGTCAGATTCGGCGAATCCGGGAGGAGGTACCGGTCGGCCAGCGCATGATCGAGCCGGGCAAGACCTATTACTGGGCCGGGATCCTGCAGCAGAACCGCGACCTGATCTCGATCGGTGCGCCGCGGTTGTCGGATGCGGATTCGGGACATTGGCGCTGGGGTGTCGGTGTCGAACGCGGTCTCGACGACAGAACCAGCGCGGCTCTGGGCTATCAGAGCTTCGTAAACGACGGAAAACGGCGCCAATTCGTCGAGGCCAACCTGCAGCGCACCTTCGGGGCGATGCACGTTTTGCTCGCCGGCGCGCATGAACTCGGGGCGGGCTTCGTCGCCGAGGCGAACGCGCTCGGCCGCGTCGGACCCGTCAACCTCGCCGCCTACACGACTTGGGTGTCGGGCGAGTTCAACAGCGAGTTCACCGGGGGCAATCTCGCCTTCCGGGCGGGCTTGCGTGCCGATACCTCTTTGAAATTAGGGAGTTTTACCCTTCCACTGCAAGCCGGGTTCAACCACTTGCGCCGCGACGGCGGGCGAACGGTCAACGAATGGTTTATCGGCAGCAGCGCGCGCGTTCTCGGCACGCTCGTGCGTGCAGAGTTGCGCGGCAATGCGCAGGGTGGGCTCGAGGACGAACCGGAGGACGATGGCACAAGGCTGCGCCTGTTGGCGAGCCGGCGGCTGTTCGGCCTCAGCATGCGCGCCGGCGCCGATTTCTTCCTCGACGGACCGGACAA
Organism: uncultured Altererythrobacter sp.; assembly: GCA_913055875.1. Classification (GTDB taxonomy): domain Bacteria; phylum Pseudomonadota; class Alphaproteobacteria; order Sphingomonadales; family Sphingomonadaceae; genus CAJXJY01. The sequence goes on along the minus strand of CAJXJY010000001.1, from coordinate 91,697 downwards.
GGGCCTGCACAGCGCGCGGCTCGACACCGGCAAGCGGCTCGACGACAGGTCCGACATCAATTTCGAGATCGAATATGACGGGGTGGACAAGGACACCGAATTCGCGCTCGGCTACACGCGGGATTTCGAGCGGTTTTCGCTCCGCACCGATGCCAGCTATCGCACGGACGGCGCGTTGGGCCTCAATGTCGCGCTTGCGTTCAGCCTCGGGCCGAACCCTGTGAACGGGGGAATCCGCGTCACCGATACCAGGCTGGCGCAGAACGGCCAGGCGGCGGTGACCGTCTTCCGCGACGACGATGGCGACGGACGGATGTCGCCTGGCGAGGAGCCGCTCAAGGATGTTATGATCGAAGCCGGATTGCGCTTTGACGATGCCGTTACCGCCGAGAACGGCAAGGCCGTGGTCGACGGATTGCGCCCGTTCCAGCCGGTGCTGGTCGGGGTCGACGAAGCGTCGCTGGAGGATCCGTTCCTGGTCCCGGCGGTAAAGGGCGTCGTCGTCGTGCCGCGTCCGGGGGTTATCACGCATGTCGAACTGGCGATATCGCCCTCGGGCGAGGTCGAGGGCACGATCCTCTCGCCCAACGGGACCGAGCAGCCCGGGGTCGAGCTCGAGCTGCTCGACGCGAACGGCAAGGTCGTCGCCGCGACGATCAGCGAATTCGACGGCTTCTTCCTGTTCGAGCGGGTACCTTACGGCCGCTACCGCTTGCGCGTCGCCGCCGATGCCGCGCGCAAGCTCGCCGTGCGCAGCGCGATCGAGCAGCCGGTGGCAATCGGGCGCGATGCCGATATCGCACGGCTCGGCGCAATCAAGCTGCGGACGGGAGGAGACGGTGTCGCGCGGCTCGAGGAGTCTGCGACCGGGCCGTCGCCTTAGGCTCCGTTTCCGTCAGGCTGAAACCACCTCTAGCGCGACTTGGTGTATTTGGTCCGCTTGGCCGGTTTCGGTGCGGGGGCCTTGCGGTAGATGACGCGCCTGGACGGCTTGCGGTAGCTGCGCGTTTCCTCCTCGACCCATTCCTCGGTGACGGTTTCGCGCACCACCGCACGCTGCGGAACGGCGACCAGCACGGGGACGTAGGTCATGTGCATGGCGTAGCCGTAATGGCCGTAACCGTAGCCATAACCCTGGGCATAACCGTGTCCGTATCCGTAACCCGGATAGGCATATCCCGCCTGGTGGCCGTAGCCGCCGCGGTACCGCCCGGCCATGTAGTCGTCGAGCCAGGCTTCGCAGGCTTCGCGCGCACGGCGGCGATCGCCCGAACCGGCTATCGCCGAGCCGATCGCCAATCCGGCCAGTCCGCCGACTCCGGCACCGATCAGCGTTCCGGCGAGCCGGTTGCCGTCGGCGACGCGGTTGCCGATCACGCCGCCCACCGCGGCACCGAGAATTCCGCCACCCACGGCGCCGCTGTTGCGGCGGCGCGGGTTGCGATAGCCTTCGCGGCAATCGTCGAGCCATGCTTCGCGGTCGAAATCGGCCGGCAGCGGCGCGTAGCCGCTCTGCGGTGCGGGGTAGTGGTAGCCTTGCTGCCTGTGAGGCGGAGCGGGCCGGTAAGCGGGATAGGGAGCCGCAGCAGGAGGTGCCTGCCGGTATTCGACCTCGTATTGCTCGTAATAGGGATCGTATTCCCGATACTCCTCCGGCACGCGCTGGACCACCGGCTGCTGGCGGTAGACCACCTCGGCGGTCGTGGGCACGGGCTGCGCATATTGATAGGTTCGCTGCTCGTAGGTCATTTCGGGGGTCGGTCCGGACTGGGCCAGTGCGGGCGCGGCGGCGGCCAGTGCGCAGCCGGCAGCTCCGAACGAAAACAGGTGGCGAACGGTCATGCGGATTCCCCAAACTCGATTCGCGCAGGACCGATTCCCGCGCATTAACGGAAAATCTACCATCGTATCGCGCCAGTTCCCAAGGCCGGCCCCGGGGATGTCCCGTTTCGGGGCGGTTCGTCGCGCGCCGGGTCAGATCCGGTCGGAAATGACCACCGCCAGCCGCTCGATGCCCGCCGCATCGTCCCGGTCGAAGCGCGCCGGGAGCGGGCTGTCGAGGTCGATTACGGCCACGACCGTCCCGTCGCGCATGACGGGCACCACGAGTTCCGAACGGCTCGCTGCATCGCAGGCGATGTGGCCGGGGAAGGCGTGCACATCATCGACCAGCTGCGTCTCGCCCGATGCTGCAGCAGCGCCGCAGACGCCTTGGCCGAGTGGAATACGGATGCAGGCGGGGCGCCCGATGAAGGGACCGAGCACGAGTTCGCCGCCGATCGTGCGGTAGAATCCTGCCCAGTTGAGGTCGGGCACGAATTCGCGCATCAGCGCGGCGATGTTGGCCATGTTGGCGACGCCGTCGCTCTCGCCTTCGGTGAGCGCCGCGGCGGCATCGGCCAGTTGGCGGTACAGTTCGGGCTTGGCGAGGTCCGCGTCGGGCTGGAAATCGTACATCGGCGCCCGCTCTAGCGCGCTGCGCCATTGCCGCAAGCCCGGCTTGGCCCTATCCAGCGCCTATGAGCATCGGCCGCAAGATTCTCGTCGGACTTCTCGTCCTCCTTCTCATCCTCGTCGCGTTCGCCGTCTGGGTCTATCGCGGCGATACGGCCGACTTGTCGGTCGATGCGGTGACCGGAACCGATCCCCAGCTCGAGGAAGCGGATGCGGAGATGTTCCCGACCGTCCGCATCGCCGAGCCGGTCGGCTGGGCGGACGATGCGGTACCGCAGGCCGCCGAAGGTCTCGCGGTGACGCGTTTTGCCGACGGGCTCGACCATCCGCGCGTGCTCCATGCACTGCCCAACGGCGATATCCTCGTCACGCTGACACGCGCGCCTGCACGCGAGGACGGCGGAGGGATTACCGGCTGGATTGCCGACATGCTGATGAGCCGTGCGGGGGCCAAGGGCGTATCGGCCAACCAGCTGGTCCTGCTGCGCGATACCAACGGCGACGGCGCGACCGAGGCGCCGGTGGTACTGACCGACGAGCTGGATTCGCCATCGGGCATCGCCTGGGGCGACGGTACGCTCTACGTCGCCAATCACGACGCGGTGCTCGCCTTTCCCTACAGCCCGGGCGATACCGCGCTCGGCGGCGAGGGGCGCAAGCTGATGGATCTGCCGCCCGGCGGCGGGCACTGGATGCGCAATCTCGAACTCTCGCCCGACGGCGCCAAGCTTTACGTAGCGGTGGGGTCGGTTTCCAATATCGGCGAGCAGGGGATGGACGTCGAGGAGGGCCGCGCGGCGATCTGGGAATACGATGTCGCCAGCGGCAGCGCGCGCGTGTTCGCGGCGGGCCTGCGCAATCCCAACGGGCTGGCATGGAACCCGTGGAGCGACGAGTTGTGGACCACCGTCAACGAGCGCGACATGCTCGGCTCGGACCTGGTGCCCGACTACCTCACCAACGTGCCGCTCGGCGCGCAGTACGGCTGGCCGTGGATCTACTGGGGCGACAATTACGACCGCCGCGTCGAGGAACCGATGCCGCAATACATGCAGGAATACACCCGCCGGCCCGAATACGCGCTAGGGCCGCATGTCGCCGCGCTGGGGCTCGTGTTCACCGAGGAAGGCAGCCGGATGGGCGGAGCGTTCGGGCAGGGCGCGTTTATCGCGCGGCACGGCTCGTGGAACCGCAAGCCGCCCTCGGGCTACGACGTGGTCTATGTCGCGTTCGACGAGCGCGGCAATCCGCAGGGCAAGCCGGTGAAAGTGCTCGGCGGCTTCCTGACGGGCGAGGGAACCACGCGCGGGAGGCCGACCTGGGTCGAATGGGCCGGCGACGGCGCGCTGCTGGTCAGCGACGACACTGCAGGGATCATCTGGCGCGTGATTGCTCCGGGGGCCGAACCCGCCGCGGCGATCGAGCGCCGGCGCAGTGAACCGCTTGCTCCGCGGCGCGAACTGACGGGCAATGCCACGGCCACGTTCCGGGAGGACGACGATCCGCGTTAGATCTGTTGAGGCAGAGTTGAGGCGGTAGCGGCATGAGTCCTGGTTGCGTGCGGGCCGCACGTCCGTGCGTCCCTTGCGGTACCGGCCCACTCCCGCGCCCGGCCACCCATAGGATACTATGGTCGGGGTGGCCGGGCGGGGGAGTGGGCCGGTGCCGCTTCTGGCGGTCCGATGTCTGCAAATCAGCGACAAGCCGCGTCACCGCCAGAAAACAAAGCTCCGGGTGGGGGCGTGGGATGGAACAGCCAAGGGAGGGACGGACGTCCCGACCGCACGCAACAGAGCCTCTAAACCACTTTCCCCGCCCGCCCCGCCAGTTCCGTGACATATTGCCACGCGGTACGTCCCGAGCGCGCGCCGCGTTCATTGGCCCAATCCATCGCGCCCTCTTCGGACCAGTCGAGCCCGTAGGCCTCGGCATGGGCGCGCACGATCTCGAGGTAGGTCGCCTTGTCGCAGGCGTGGAAGCCCAGCGCGATCCCGAACCGGTCGGCCAGGGCGAGCCGATCATCGACCACGTCGCGCGGATTGACCGGATCGTCCTGTTCCGAAAGCTGCCGGGCGAGGATCGCGCGCCGGTTCGACGTGACGGCAAGACGGACATTGCCCGGCCGCGCCTCGACCCCGCCCTCGAGCCAGCTGCGTAGCCGCCGGGGCCCGAGCGTATCGTCGTCGTCGAAACCGAGATCGTCGATGAAAACGAGAAAGCGGCGCTCCACACCCGCCAGCAGCCGGAACAGCGCGGGCAGGGTTTCGAGCGCGGCCGATCCTACCTGGACCAGTGCGGGGCTGTGTTCGTGCCGGTCCTGCGCCGCCACCATCGCGGCGCGAAGCAGCGCCGACTTGCCCATGCCGCGTGCGCCCCACAGCAGCATGTCGTGCGCCGCATGGCCGCGCGCCAGTCGCTCGACATTTTCCACCACGCGCTGCTTCTGCCGGTCGATTCCGATCAGGCGTGCCAGTGGCAACGCATCGATCTCCGCAATGCCGCGCCCCTCGGCCCCGTCCCACACATAGGCCGGGCAGGCGGTCCAGTCCGGATCGGTCACGTCCGTCATTGTCAGCCGGCGAGCTGGTCGGAGGTGAGCGTGTAGAGCGGCTCTGCGCCTGCGACAGCAGAGGATTTGAGGCCCGCTGCCTCGGCGACGACCCGGTCGAGGAAGAACCGCACTGTCGCCGGCTTGGTCGCGGCGAGTGACGGTGCCTCGCCCGCCTCGACCGCGCGAAGTTGGGCGAGCAGTTGCCACCCGGCGACCGCCACTGCGCACATGGTGCAGAACGGTACGCTGCCCGCGAGACGGTCGTCGAGGCTGGCCTCGTCGCGCATCCAGGTGGCGATCGCGGCGCAATCGCCCGCCAGCGCGAACAGCGCGGGCTCGTCGGCGGTGTCGCGCGCGATATCGGCCATCAGCGCGGCGAACACCTCGCCCCCTTCGAGCCCGAGCTTGCGCGTGACCAGATCGGCCGCCTGGATCCCGTTGGTGCCTTCGTAGATCGGCGCGATGCGCGCGTCGCGGTAGTGCTGCGCGGCGCCGGTCTCCTCGACGAAGCCCATCCCGCCATGCACCTGCACGCCGAGGCTGGCGATCTCGATCCCGATATCGGTGCCCCACGCCTTGAGCATCGGCACCAGCACGTCGGCGCGGCGGGCGGCGGCTTCGTCGCCGATCGTCCCGCGGTCGACCTGCCCGGCGGTGTAATAGAGCAGCGCGCGCGCGCCTTCGGTCAGCGCCTTCATCCGCAGCAGCATCCGGCGCACGTCGGGGTGCTCGACGATCGCCACCGGCGACCTGTCCGCCGCTCCGGCGCGCGCCGACTGGATCCGCTCGGCGGCAAAGGCGATCGCCTGCTGCGTCGCGCGTTCGCCGATCTGGACGCCCTGATTGCCGACATTGATGCGGGCATTGTTCATCATGGTGAACATCGCCGCCAGCCCGCGATTCTCCGCGCCGACCAGCTCGCCGATACACGCGTCGTTGTCGCCGTAGCTCATCACGCAGGTGGGCGAGGCGTTGATGCCGAGCTTGTGCTCGAGGCTGACGCATCTGAGGTCGTTTTTGGGGCCGAGCGAGCCGTCTTCGTTGACGTGATATTTCGGCACGACGAACAGCGAGATGCCGCGGCTGCCCTCGGGTGCATCGGGGAGGCGCGCGAGCACCAGGTGGACGATGTTCCCGGCCAGTTCGTGCTCGCCCCAAGTGATGTAGATCTTCTGGCCCTGAATGCGGTACTTGCCCGCGTGTTCGCCGCCCTCGATCGGGGTGGCGGTGGTCCGCAGCGCGCCGACATCGCTGCCCGCCTGCGGTTCGGTCAGGTTCATCGTTCCCGACCATTCGCCGCTGACCAGCTTCGGCAGGTATTTCGCCTTCTGCGCATCGCTGCCGTGATGGTCGAGCGCCTCGATCGCGCCGACCGACAGCATCGGCAGCAGGTTGAACGCCATGTTGGCGGTACCGAGATTCTCGAGCACGTTGCAGGCGAGCGTGAAGGGCAGGCCCTGCCCGCCATGTTCTTCGGGCGAGGCGATCGCGTTCCAGCCCTGTTCGACATAGTGGTCGTAGGCCTCGGCGAACCCATCGGGCGCGCGGACCACGCCGTTTTCGAGCCTGCTGCCTGCGAGATCGCCGCTGCGGTTGAGCGGTGCCCACTCGCCCGCCGCCAGCGCGCCGACGCCCTCGACGATCGCCTCGACCAGGTCCGGCTCGGCGGCGGCGAAACGCTCGCTCTGCGCCAGCTCGGCGATCCCGGCATTGGTGCGGATGGCGAGCAGCTGGTCCTGCGTGGCGGGCGAATAGGGAATCACGGGGGCAACATCCTCTTGGCTTGGCGGGCCATTCACCTATAGGCCGCGCCCATGACGGGCAAGAACGCTACGCAAGTGCTGCCGGCCGATGCGGCGGGCATCGTCCGCGCGGCACAGATCCTGCGCGACGGCGGGCTTGTCGCCGTTCCGACCGAAACCGTCTACGGCCTTGCCGCGCGCGCCGACGATGCGGATGCGGTGGCGCGTATCTACGAGGCGAAGGGCCGTCCCTCGTTCAACCCGTTGATCGTGCATGTCGCGAACGTGGAGCAGGCCAGGCGCATAGCCCGATGGAGCACCGATGCCGATATCGTTGCGGACGTCGCCTGGCCGGGGCCGCTGACGCTGGTGCTCCCGCTCGCCGCGCGCGCCGCGCTCGCACCCGCAGTGACCGCCGGGCTCGATACCGTGGCGATCCGCATGCCCGCGCACCCGGTCATGCAGGCGGTAATCGCTGCAGCGGGAGTGCCGCTCGCCGCGCCGTCGGCCAATCGCAGCGGTTTCGTCAGCCCGACCAGCGCAACGCATGCAGCCACTCTCGACGGGCGGATCGATCTGGTTCTCGATGCGGGCGAGTGCGAGAACGGTATCGAATCGACGATCCTGGCGATCCGGCAAGACGGCACGTGGGAGGAATTGCGCCCGGGCCCGGTCGATGTCGACGCGATCTTCGATCACTATTTCGAGGATGTGGCGCGTGAGCGCCCGCGTGCCGCCGCGGGGCGAATCGAGGCGCCGGGGCAGCTGGCCAGCCATTATTCGCCCGGCAAGCCCGTCCGGCTGAACGCCAGCGTGCCGGACGATGGCGAATATTTCATCGGATTCGGGCCGATCGCGGGTGATTTCTCGCTGTCCGAAACGGGCGATCTGCGCGTTGCAGCGCAGCGTCTCTATCAGGCGCTGCACCGGGCATCGGCCGCGCCGGAACCGCGGATCGCGGTCGCCGAAATTCCGGACAGGGGCCTGGGCCGCGCCATCAACGACCGATTGCGCCGCGCCGCAGCCTAGTCGTCGTCGGGTTCGGCGGGGATGGTCGGCAGAATCCCCTGGATTTCGGCATAGGTGGTCTGCGCGTTGCTGCACGCCCGGCGGTCGCCGTCGCGGCAATCGTCGAGCTGGTCCTCGTAGCGGCGCTGCAGCTTGCCGAGCCGTTCTTCGCGCTTGCGGATCTCGCGCCCGCGCTTCTCGTCGGCCTCGGACTGGCTGGTGGTGGCGAGGTCGACCGCCTTGCCCGCAACCCGTACCGGGGCGGTTGCGACGTCGAAGGCGGTCTTGGCGACGCAGCCCGGCAACAGCAGGGCTAGCGCTGCGGACAGGGGAAGGGCTATGCCGCGCATGGAAATTCCTTTCCCGCGCGGCATAGCCGCTTCCGGCTTTGCCGTCGATGAATCAGCTTTCGCTGTCGCCGGTTTCCTCGTCGTCCGCCGCCGGGGCGGTGGCGCGGCAGGTGACCGTGCCCGAACCCATCGAGTTGACGGTGCAGGTCGCATTGCCGGTGATCGTGACATTGCCCGATCCCATCACGCTCGCCTCGACCTTGCCGTCTGAGGCGAATTCGGCATCGCCCGATCCCATGATCGAGATATCGGCGCCGTCGACCTTGAGCCCGGCGGCTTCCATGCTGCCCGAACCGGCAACCGTCAGGTCGAGCGATTTCGCCGAGCCCGCGGCACCGAAGGTCCCGGAGCCCATCACGTTCACGTCGAGCTTGTCGGCGCGGACACTCGCCACGTCGAGGCGTCCGGTCCCGGCAATCGTTACACTGGCCTCCTCGGCCATCGATTGCGCCGCCACTCCGCCCGACCCGGCGATCACGATCGCGCGCGGGCTCGGCATGGTGACGCGCACGGTCGCGCGCCCGTCGACATCGCTGTCGTTCTCGCGCAGGATGCCGAGCGTACCGTCCTCGAGCGTGAAACGCATCACGTCGACCGCGTCCCGGTCGCCTTCGACATCGATCGTCAGCGTGTCGCCGTCGGTCAGCACCACGCTGTCCGGTGCGGCGAGCACCAATTCGGTCGGCGGATCGCCGCTCATGTCGAGCTCGGCGAGCGGCACGCCCTCGCTGTCGCCGATCGAGATGTTCATGTCCTTGCAGCCGGCGAGACCGGCCGCGAGCGCGACCGCCGCGATGGGAGCCAGGCCGCGCAACAGTTTGGCGAAATTCATTGTATCCTCCTCGAAAGCGAGCTGCGAAAGCGTATTGCCGACATAATACAGCAAACGCGGCGCATCAAGGGGGCATACGAAAAGGGCCGCCCTCGCGGACGGCCCTCGTCGTTCCGAAACGGCGCCGATCGATCAGGCGTCGTCGTCGTCGTTGTTGTAATATTGCGGCGCGTGTTCGCGCAGCACGTCGAGGATCTTCTCGAGCGCGGTCGGCTCGTCGGTCTTCTCCATCGCTGCCAGTTCGCGCGCGAGGCGGCTCGATGCGGCTTCGAAGATCTGCCGTTCGGAATAGCTCTGCTCGGGCTGATCGTCGGGGCGGAACAGGTCGCGCGTCACCTCGGCGATCAGCACGATCTCGCCCGAATTGATCTTCGCTTCGTATTCCTGCGCCCGGCGGCTCCACATGGTGCGCTTGACCTTGGGCTTGCCCTTGAGCGTATCCATCGCCTCCTTCAGCGTCTTGTCGGAAGACAGCTTGCGCATGCCGATCGATTCGACCTTGTTGGTGGGTACGCGCAGCGTCATGCGCTCCTTCTCGAAGCGGAGCACGTAGAGCTCGAGCTGCATGCCGGCGATTTCCTCGTTCTGCAGCTCGATGACACGGCCGACGCCGTGCTTGGGATAGACGACATAGTCGCCGACTTCGAAAGCGGGGGCATTGCTTGCCATGCACATTCCTTTCGTCGCGGTCGGGCCCGTCGCGGAGTGTCAAGGGGGCCAGCGCCCGGGCCTAGCGGCGCGGTCGAAACCCTCGTCTGAACTGTCGCGAGTGGTCCTGCCTTTCCGTACTGTCTCGACCGTCACCGGGACCAAACCGGTGCAGTTGCTTACATTATATAACACAATCGCAACAAAATTGCGAGTCATTAGGTTGGCTGGTGGTGACGATGGCTGTCGCGGCGTGGCAATCGTCGGACCGCCAGAAGCGCCACCGGCCCACTCCCCCACCCGGCCACCCATAGGATACTGTGGTCGGGGTGGCCGGGTGGGGGCGTGGGCCGGCGCCGCAAGGATCGGACGGAGGTCCGATCCGCACGCAACAAATGACTCCGGGCGGAAACGTGGGACGGAACAGCCCCGGCGGTCGGATGCTTGCCAGGCAGTGACAGGCCTCGTCACCTCCGGCAAACGGACTCCCCTCAATCCCCCTCGCCGGGCTCGGGCGTGAAGTACTTGTCGAACTTCCCTTCTTCGCCCTTGTGCTCGTCGGCGTCCGCGGGCGGTTCCTTCTGGCTCGTGATGTTGGGCCATTCGGCGGAGAACTTGGTGTTGACCTCGAGCCATTTCTCGAGGCCGTCCTCGGTATCGGGCAGGATCGCCTCGGCCGGGCATTCGGGTTCGCACACGCCGCAATCGATACATTCGCTGGGGTTGATGACCAGCATGGTCTCGCCCTCGTAGAAGCAGTCGACCGGACACACTTCGACGCAGTCGGTGTACTTGCACTTGATGCAGGCGTCGGTGACGACATAGGTCATTGCGGCGATATTCCCTTGCTGGCTGAGCCTTCGCCCGCTGCTAGGGCCGATTGGCCGAATCCGTCAAGCATCCGATAGCAGCGCTGTGCTTCCGCGGCCGGGCCGCGGCGTTGCGGAAGCGACGCGACCTCGATCACCCTGACCCCCTTGCCGATCGGGAAGGTCAGTACATCGCCCTCGGCGACGGGATGGCTGGTGCGCGAAACGCGGCTGCCGTTGCAACGGACATGGCCGGTTTCGACCAGCTTCTGCGCGAGCGAACGCGATTTGAGAAACCGGAGCCGGTACAGCAGCTGGTCGACCCGCATCAGCGGACGAGGTCCTTGAGCGCGGCGAAGGCGTTGCCTTGGGCGGGCTCTTCGCGGCGCTCGGCGCGCTGCTGCCTGCGCCGCGACGGACGCCATTCCCAGCGGTCGGGAGCGGGCGGACCGAACGCGCCCTCGGCCAGCTTCCTGCCGCGCTGGACGCGAAAACCAGCGGCGCCGAGCAGCCGGTGGAAACTGTCCTCGGCCAATCCGGTCGAAATTGCCAGCGCCGGGTCGAGGTGGAATTTGCGGCTGCCCGATTTGCTGCGTGCCTCGTGCGCGGCGCGCAGGATCTTCTCCGCCACGTCGATGCGCACGAACTGCCTGCCCGCCGGGCGATAGCCCGAGGGTAGCTTACGCGCACCCTCGACGACCGGGATCATCGCTTCGTCGAGCGGCCGCCGGTCGGCCCCGATCGCGTGCAGCAATTGTCGCGGCGCGGGCTTGAGCAGATCGCGCGAAAACACGTCGAGCGCGCCGAAAGTGACGCCAAGGCGGCGCAGGAACGGCCTGAGTTCCTTGGGAAGATGCTGCAGGCCCGCCTTTTCGCGCGCGACATGGCCCTTGCCCGCGATCAGCGTAAGGAGCAGCGCACGGGCCTGCGACCCGGCCTGCGGATCCTTCGACGCGGCGAGCATTTTCGCAAGCGGAGCGAGCGGCTGCAAACGGTCCGCCAGCCATGTCTCCAGCGCGCCGAGAAAGCTCCTGCGGGCATCGTCCGGGAGCAGACCGATTTCGCGCTCGGGCACGATCCGGGGCGCCGAGGGATCCTCGCCGATCTCGAGCTTCGCGATCCGCCGGCCGTCCCAGCGGAGCGAGCCCTTGGCGATCTCGACGCCGTCGAAGCCCGATTCCGCCAGCGCTGCGGCGCGCTCCGACAGCAGCATCGGCAGCGCCTTCTCGCCTGCGGCAAGCAGCATGCGGCGGTCCTCGTGATTGGCCTGGTGATCGACGGTAAAGGTGAATCCCTGCAGACGCCCGATCGGCTCGTCCTCGACCGCCACGGTGCCGTCCTGCGCGACGGAAACGGGCAGCAGCGAGGCATCCTGTCCCAGCGTTTTCATCAGGATCGCGGTCCTCCGGTTGACGAATCGTTCGGTCAGCCGCCCGTGTAGCGCATCGGACAGCCTGGCTTCCACCGCCCGCGCGCGCGCCGCCATCTCGTCGCGCGCCAGCACCCAGTCGGGCCGCTGGCAGATATAGGCCCAGCTGCGGATCGCCGCGATCCGACCCTGCAGTATGTCGATATCGCCCTGCATATTGTCGAGTTCGGCGATCCGCGCGGCGACATAATCCGCGCCGAGATGACCCTCGCGCAGATCCTGCCACAGCCGCGCGACGAAGCGGGCATGCGTATCCGCGCCCGACTGGCGAAAATCGGGCAGCGAACAGGCTTCCCAGAAGCGCCGTACCAAGCCGGGGGTGCGGATATCGGCGGCGAGCGGTTCTTCGGCGAGGCGCTTGAGCACCGCAAGATCGATTGCCTCCGGCGCGGGCGCGAGTTCGGGCTCGTTCGGGGGTGCTTCGAGGTCGGCGATCAGTGTGGCGAGATCGTCGAAACGCGGTTCGGCCTCGCGCCAGAAGAGCCTGGTGAGCGGCGCGAAACGGTGTTCCTCGATCGCGTAGACTTCTTCCTCGGTGAATTCGAGCGGAGGGCCCCCGGAACCCCTGGCGCCGCCCGCCAGCGTGCCGAACGTGCCGTCCTGTTGATGCCGCCCGGCGCGCCCGGCGATCTGCGCCATTTCCGCCGGATGAAGCCGCCGCTTGCGCCGCCCGTCGAACTTGGTCAGCGCGGCGAAAGCGACATGGCGCAGGTCGAGATTGAGCCCCATCCCGATCGCGTCGGTGGCGACGATGTAATCGACCTCGCCCGACTGGAACAGTTCGACCTGCCGGTTGCGCGTTTCGGGACTGAGCGCGCCCATCACCACCGCCGCGCCGCCCCGAAAGCGCCGCAGCATCTCGGCCACGGTATAGACCTGCTCGGCGGAGAAGGCGACGACCGCGCTCCTCGGCGGCAGACGCGACAGCTTGCGCGCGCCGATATGCGTGAGGGTCGAGAAGCGCGGGCGCTCGATCACCTCGGCGCGCGGGATCAGCGATTTCACCACCGGCTCGAGGGTCGCCGCGCCGAGCAGCATCGTCTCCTCGCGTCCGCGCGCATGCAGCAGCCGGTCGGTGAAGACATGCCCGCGCTCGGGGTCGGCGGAGAGCTGCGCTTCGTCGAGTGCGACGAAAGCGTGTCCGCCGCCGTCCCTCGCCATCGCTTCGGCGGTGCACAGGAAATAACGCGCATCGGGCGGCTCGATCCGCTCCTCGCCGGTGATCAGCGCGACCGCCTTCTCGCCCTTGATCGCGACCACCCGGTCGTAGACCTCGCGCGCCAGCAACCGCAGCGGGAAGCCGATCGCCCCGCTCGAATGGCCGCACATGCGCTCGATGGCCAGATGCGTCTTGCCGGTATTGGTCGGCCCGAGAACCGCCTTGATCGTACCGTCGCTCACGCGGCGGTTCTGGCAGTGCACGGCAAGCGCGGCAAGCATCGGTCCCGTGTGCTGCACAGCCTGTCCGACGAGGGACTCGGATCGTCGCAGCTTAGGCCGTCCTTAACTTTAATCGCACAGGGTTTGGCGGCATAGGAAACGCTCGGGTCGGGTCGCACGAGTCCGTCAGGGAATGCGGCCCCGTTTGGAGGGTGCGTGTACACGCAACGCGAACAGGACAGCATCGAACAGGCCGCGGCTGCCGACACCGGCTGGCGCGCGGTCGCGCTGTCGCATGCGCAGATCCTGCCCGACCGGAAACCGCAGGTGCTTCAGCGCGCGAGCGGTGTCGCCGAGCGATACGTTGAGAAATATCGGGCCTGGCGGTTCGACGTTTCGGAAAAGCTCGACCGGCTCGACCTCGCGCCCGATCTCGCCAGCGGAATCGGCAGCCGGACATGGTTTCGCGGCCTCGGCACTCTGATCGGCCTGTCGGCGCTGGCGATCGGGTTCTGGCCCAGCTTCGGCCCGCTCGAAGCCGCACCCGCCATGCAGATCGACGAGGCCGCGCGCGACGAGTTCCGCAGCCAGATGATCATGCCGCTCGCGCTCGGCAGCGACAGCGGGCGCCATATGGGGGCGACGTTCGACGTCAAGCCGCTCGAGGCCGCGCCCGAGCGCCCGACGCAGCAGCTGGTCGCGACATTGTCGCGCGGCGACAGCTTCCAGCGCATGCTCCGGCGCGCCGGCGTCGGTTCGGGCGATGCGGAGCGGATCGTCGAGCTCGTGGCGCGCGCCATTCCGCTCGACGAGATCGAATCGGGCACGCAGGTCGACATCACGCTCGGCCGCCGTCCCGAACCGGGCGCCGCGCGCCCGCTCGACAATCTCTCGTTCCGGGCCCGCTTCGACCTCGCGCTCGAAGTGTCGCGCCAGGACGACAATCTCGCGCTCACCCGCAAGCCGATCCGCGTCGACGATACGCCGCTGCGCATCCGCGGCACGGTCGGACGCAGCCTCTATCGCTCGGCGCGCGCGGCCGGCGCTCCGGCGAGCGCGGTCCAGCAATATCTCAAGGCGCTGAGCGAACAGATCGACATGGACCGCCAAGTGCGCGCGACCGACACGTTCGACATGATCGTCCGATATCGCCGCGCCGCCACCGGCGAGCGGCAGGCGGGCAAGCTGGTCTACGCCGGGATCGACCGCGGCGGCGAACCGAAGACGCAACTGATGCGCTGGGGCAGCGACGGGCGCTTCTACGAGGCGTCGGGCGTCGGCGAACAGCGCAGCGGGCTGGTCGCGCCGGTGCCGGGGCGGATGACCTCGGGTTTCGGCATGCGCCGCCATCCGATCCTCGGTTATCGCCGGATGCATAGCGGGGTCGATTTCAGAGCGAGCTACGGCACGCCGATCGTCGCGGTGACCGACGGGCGGGTGCAGGGCGCGGGCAGGATGGGCGGCTGCGGCAATGCGGTGCGGCTCAATCACGGCGGCGGGTTGCAGACGCGCTATTGCCACATGAGCCGGGTCGCCGTCAGCCGCGGGCAGAGCGTGCGGCGCGGGCAGGTGATCGGCTATGTCGGTTCGACCGGGCTCTCGACCGGGGCGCACCTCCATTACGAGATGTATCGCGGCGGGCGCGCGGTGAACCCAGCTTCGGTCCGCTTCGTCACCCGCGCGCAATTGTCGGGCGCCGATCTGCGCAAGTTCCGCGAGGCGCTGGCGGCGATCAAGACGGTCGGCGCGGGCGCAGCGCTCACCGAACTCGCGCCGACAGCGGAAGAGTCTGCTGCGGAGGAGCCCGAGCGCGAGATCGACAAGCTCGAACGGCCCAAGCGGGTGGGGTGATGATCCGGCCTGAGTCCCCGCGAAGGCGGGGACCTCGTGCCAGTAGCGGAGTGCCGGTGGCCTGAGGTCTCCGCCTTCGCGGGGACGCGCATGACTTGTCCGGCGCACCGCTTTGCGGCAACAGGCGCGCATGACCGCGGCCTATCCCAATCTCCGCCTGCGCCGGACGCGCGCGACCGGCTGGAGCCGCGCGCTGCACCGCGAGACGGTGCTGACGCCGGCCGACCTGCTCTGGCCGCTATTCGTCACCGAAGGCGAGGATGTCGAACAACCGATCGCCACGCTGCCGGGCGTCTCGCGCTGGTCGGTCGACCGGATCGTCGCGCGCGCGAAGGAGGCGATCGATCTCGGCATTCCCTGCGTGGCGCTGTTCCCCAACACCCAGCCGGACCGCCGTTCGGATGACGGCGCCGAAGCGCTCAACCCCGACAATCTGATGTGCCGCGCGATCCGCGCGATCAAGGATGCCTGCGGTGCGGATATCGGGGTGCTGACCGACGTCGCGCTCGACCCCTACACCGCGCACGGGCAGGACGGGCTGCTCGACGATGCCGGCTATGTAACAAACGACGATACCGTCGCGGTGCTGGTCGACCAGGCGATCAACCAGGCCGAGGCCGGGGCGGATATCATCGCGCCCTCGGACATGATGGACGGACGGGTCCGGGCGATCCGGATGGCGCTCGAGATGGGCGGGCATGCCAACGTCCAGATCATGAGCTACGCGGCCAAATACGCTTCCGCCTTCTACGGCCCGTTCCGAGATGCTGTGGGCAGCGGCGGGCTGCTCAAGGGCGACAAGAAAAGCTACCAGATGGACCCCGCGAACGGCGACGAGGCGTTGCGCGAGGTCGCGCTCGACCTTGCCGAAGGCGCCGACAGCGTGATGGTCAAGCCGGGCCTGCCCTATCTCGATATCGTCCGCCGCGTGCGCGAGCAATTCGGCGTGCCGGTGTTCGCCTACCAGGTCAGCGGCGAATACGCGATGATCGAGGCGGCGGTCGCCGCCGGGGCGGGCGAGCGCGACGCGCTGGTGCTCGAAACGCTGACCGCGTTCAAGCGTGCGGGCTGCACCGGGGTGCTGACCTACCACGCCACGCATGCCGCCCGGCTCCTGAATGGCTGACATCGTCGCCGAGACCGAACGGCTGGTGCTGCGCACGATCGAGGAAGGCGATGCGGCGGAGCAGCACCGTGTGCTCAACACGCCCGCGGTGATGGAGCGGCTCGGCGGGGTCAAGGAACTGCACGAGATCGAGGCCAAGCACGCCAGGTCGATGGCGCTCCATGCGAGCGAGGGGTTCAGCTTCCTGTTCATGATCGAAAAGGCCCATAACGGATTTTCCGGCGGCGAGATGGTCGGCCATTGCGGGCTCAAGCGGGTCGACAATCCGCTGGCGAAGAATGTCGGCGACCACGAGATCGGCTGGCTGGTGCGCGAGGACCGCTGGCGGATGGGCTATGCCGAGGAGGCGGTGCGCGCGGTGCTCGACTGGGCCTTCGAACGCGTCGGCGCGCCGCATGTCGTCGCCTTGACCAGCGAGGCGAATGTCGCGAGTTGGAAGCTGATGGAAAAGCTCGGCATGGAGCGGCGGCGCGATCTCGATTTCGACGATCCCGCCTATCCGCCCGAGGATCGCACCACGATCCTCTACAGCCTGAGCGCCGAACGTTGGCGGGAATTGGGGCAGGAGAGCCGAGCATGATCATTCGACCGGGCGTCCACATCGTCCCGATCCACGGCAAGACGCCGCGCATCCACGACAGCGCCTTTATCGCACCGGGCTGCACGATTATCGGCGACGTCGAGATCGGTGCCGACAGCTCGATCTGGTACAATTGCGTGCTGCGCGCCGATGTCAGCCGGATCGTCATCGGCGAACGGAGCAACGTGCAGGACGGCAGCGTGCTCCATTGCGACCCCGAACGGCCCGGCGACCCCGACGGCTCGCCGCTGCTGATCGGCGACGATGTGCTGATCGGGCATATGGCGATGGTGCATGGCTGCGTGATCGAGGACCGCGGCTTCGTCGGGCTCGGTGCGATCGCGATGAACAAGGCGGTGATCGGCTCGGACGCGATGCTCGCCGCCGGCGCGATGCTGACCGAGGGCAAGGTCATGGCCGCGCGCGAACTGTGGGGCGGCCGCCCGGCGCGCAAGATGCGCGACCTCGACGATGCGGCGATTGCCGGTATGCGCATGGGCGTGGCGCATTACGCCGAGAACGCGCGGCATCACGTGGAGGCGGTGTCGCAGGCGCTAGGCTAGCGCTGTTTTCGGCTTGGCCGAACCGGCACCGGCCCGCTCCCCCTCCCGGAATTTATGTTTTCCGGCGGTGACGAGACCTGTCACTAGGTGGCAAGTGTCAGACCGCCGGGGCTGTTCCATCCCACGCCCCCACCCGGCCACCCATAGGATACTATGGTCGGGGTGGCCGGGTGGGGGCGTGGGATGGAACAGCCAAGGGAAGCACGGAGGTGCTTCCCGCACGCAACAGAGACTCCGGGTGGGGGAGTGGGCCGGTGCCGCATCCGTTTCGACTGCGCTGAAACAGAGTCCGAAACGGCGTCACGACGGCAGAGGTTGCGTCGCGCAACTTCGTCCGGACGCTGCTGGCGCGTGATCATTTGACCGGGAACGGGTCAGGGCAAGCCGGTCGCGCTACGCGGCCGCAGCCGGCTGCTTGAGGTGGCGCATCATGTAGGGGACGTAGTCGGCCTTGCCGAGTTCGACGCCCCCGGCGCGGGCGATCGCGTAAAATGCCATCAGGTGGAAATAGAACTGCGCCATCGACCAGTCGCGGACGTATTCCTCCGCCGTGAGCGCGAAGGCCATCCCGTTCGGAAGGTCGAATTCGACCGGCGCATCCGCAGCCGCGAAGGCATCGGGCGCCGCCGCTTTCACCGCATCGCGCGCTTTCGCCACCATCGCCTTCGCTTCGGCGAAGTCGGCCGGATCCTCTTCGTCGAGCGCGAGGTCGGTGCCCGCGAGCCGGTTGAGCGTGTTCAGCACCTGGTAGGTCGTGAAGCGCACCTGGGTCGCGAGCGGGAACATGTCGGGCGCGAGGCGGGCGGCGAGGTCGACCTTGCCCGACTGCTCGACCTTGTCGAGAAGGTGACCGAGCGTGCCGAGCATCTGGTCGAACGTGGCAAGGGTGTTTGTGGCGTAGGACATCGCAGGCTCCCTATTCGTTGCAAATTGCAACTTAATTGGGGCAATGTGCTGCGTCAATCCCTTATCAGCGCGCGCAGCGCCTCGATCCGGTCGGCCTCGTGCGGCGGCTTGTCCCAGCGGATGCGGTGGATGCGCGGGAAGCGCATGGCGAGGCCCGATTTGTGCCGCTTGCTGGCGTGCACGCTGTCGAAGGCTACTTCGAAGACGAGGCTCTTGTCGGTCTCGCGCACCGGGCCGAAACGGTCGACGGTATTGCTGCGCACATGCCGGTCCAGCTTTTTCAGTTCCTCGTCGGTAAAGCCCGAATAGGCCTTGCCGACCGGCAGCAGGTCGGCCCCGCTGTCGGGATCGCCGTCCCAGCAACCGAACGTGTAGTCCGAATAGAAGCTCGAGCGCTTGCCGCTGCCGCGCTGGGCGTACATCAGCACGCAGTCGACCAGCAGCGGGTCGCGCTTCCACTTGTACCACAGCCCGGTCCGGCGGCCCGCGACATAGGCACTGTCCCGGCGCTTGAGCATCAGTCCCTCGATCGCATCGTCGCGTGCGCCTTCGCGTATTTCGGCGAGATGCGCGAAATCGCGCGCCTCGACGACGCGGCTCAGGTCGAAATGGCTCTCGGGCAAGCGTTCGATGAGAGCCTCGAGCCGCGCACGCCGGGCGGTCCATGGCAGTTCGCGCAGATCCTCGCCTTCGAGCAGCAGCACATCGTACAGCCGCACGAAGGCAGGATAGTCCGCGAGCATCTTCCTGCTTACCGTCTTGCGACCGAGCCGCTGTTGCAGCGCATTGAAACTCGCCGCCCCGCCTTCCTCGCCGCCCTGGTGCGCGCCGCGCACGAGCAGCTCGCCGTCGAGCACGGCGGGGAAGGGCAGCACGTCGAGCAGTTCGGGAAAGGTCGCCGAAATATCGTCGCCCGAGCGCGAATAGACCCGCGTTTCCTCGCCCGCGCGCACCAGCTGCACGCGGATGCCATCCCATTTCCATTCCGCCGCATAGTCGGCGAGATCGACCACCGTCTCCTCCAGCGGATGCGCGAGCATGAAGGGCCGGAAGGCGGGCAGGTTGTCGATGTCGGGCGGCGGCTCGCCTTCCGCCGCCCAGGCGAACAGTTCGGGGTAGGGCGCGTCGAGGCCGTGCCAGTATTCCTCGACCTCCTCGACCGGCACGTCGAACGCCTGCGCGAAGGCGGTCTTGGCGAGCCGGCCGGAAACGCCGATCCGCATCCCGCCCGTCGCCAGCTTGAGCAGCGCGTAGCGGCCGGAGGCGTCGAGCCGGTCGAGCAGTTCGGGCAATTCTGCCTGCACGCTCTTGCGGGTCATGCCGGACAGCAGCCCGACGGCCTCGCCGACGCTCGGCGGCGACGGCGGGTGATCGGGGGCGGGCCAAAGCAGGCTCGCGGTCTCGGCCGTATCGCCGACGAAATCGCGGCTCAGCGTCCACAGCACCGGCTCGACCCGTTCCTTCATCAGATTGCGGATCGTCGAACTCTTGACCGCCGGAAAGTCGAGCCCGTCGCTCAGCGCCGCCAGCGCCCAGCCGCGGTCGGGATCGGGGGTTGCGCGCAGGTATTCGGCAATCAGCCGCAGCTTCTCGTTGCGGCTGCGCGTATAGACCAGCGCGTCGATCAGGGCGGCGAAGTGTTTCATCATTCCTCCCCGGAACGGGGAGGGGGACCACCCGCAGGGTGGTGGAGGGGCACGTTCCACAAGCTCGACACCTCTGGCACGTGCCCCTCCACCATGCTTCGCATGGTCCCCCTCCCCCGGTGGGGGAGGAACTTGCACTGCTCAATCATCCTCATCCTCACGCCCGACCATCGCCAATGCCCGCGCGCGCCGCTGGTGCAACTGACACCAGCGCAACAGCGCGTCTTCGCGGCCATGCGTGATCCAGGTTTCCTGCGCGTCGACTTCGTCGATCGTGCGGGTCAGTTCGCTCCAGTCCGCATGGTCGGAAATCACCAGCGGCAATTCGACATTGCGCTGCCGGGCACGCTGGCGCACGCGCATCCAGCCCGATGCCATCGCGGTGACCGGATCGGGCAGGCGGCGGCTCCAGCGGTCGTTGAGCGCCGATGGCGGGCAGACGACGATCGCTCCGCGCATCTGGTCCTTCGTATGGTCGGAGACCAGCCGCAATTCTCCCAGTTCGACTCCATGCTCTTCGTAGAGACGGCACATCTTCTCCATCGCGCCGTGGAGATAGATCGGGGCATCGTGCCCGGCGCGGCGCAGTTCGGCGATCACCCGCTGCGCCTTGCCCAGCGCATAGGCGCCGACCAGCACGCAGCGCTCGGGATAGGCGGCGAGCCGATCGAGCAGCTTGGCCATCTCGTCCTCGATCGGCGGATGGCAGAACACCGGCAGGCCGAAGGTCGCCTCGGTGATGAAAATGTCGCAGGGCTGCACTTCGAAGGGCGGGCAGGTCGGATCGGGCCGTCGCTTGTAGTCGCCGGTAACGACGACCCGCTCGCCCGCATGTTCGAGCAGGATCTGCGCGCTGCCGAGCACGTGGCCTGCCGGGACATAGGTCGCGTCGACCCCGCCGGGCAGGCGGATCGTCTCGCCGTATTCGACCGGAACGGCCCTGTGCGGGACTTCGCCCGCCTCGTCCTCGGCACCGGTGCGATAGCGCAGCTCCATGATCGCCAGCGTCGCAGGCGTGGCGACGGTCTCGCCATGGCCGCCGCGCGCGTGGTCCGCGTGGCCGTGCGTCACCAGCGCCTTGTCGACCGGGCGCGAGGGATCGATCCAGCAATCGGCCGGCACGACGTGGATGCCGTGCGGTTCGGGCCGGATCCATGAGAAGGGTGCGGGCATGCAAGGGCAACGGCACGGCCCATCGGGCGGTTCCGCGCGATCGGGCCGGGGACGCTGGACTCTGTTTCAGCAAAGCTGAAACGGATGCGGCGCTGGCCCACGCCCCCACCCGGCCACCCATAGTTTACTATCGTTGGGTGGCCGCCGTCCGGGGGAAGCATTCCCCCGGAATCCTTCCTCGCCCGAACGCGGGGAGCGGGCCGGTGCCGATTCAGCGAAGCCGAAAACGACGCTAGGGGTTCTGCGCGCTCCTGATCTTGTCGAGGGTCTTGGGGCTGAAATCGCCGGTCGGCGGCGGATGCCCGTCGACGCCGTCCGACATCAGCCCCTCCTGATCGTGATCACCGCCGAACAGGTGCCCGATCTCGTGCACCACCGCGTCGATCAGCCGCCATCCGGGCCCCGAATTGTTGGTGGCTTCCAGTTCGCCGCCGCTGGCCCAGTAGATCAGCGCGCCGGTCCCCTTGGTGCCGTCGGCCTCGCCGGCGACGCCGCCCACACCCGCGCCGTCGGCATCCTCCCAATGCACCCCCTGGAAGGCGCCGAGCAGGTAGGCGGTCCAGATATCGGGGTCGTCATGATAGTCGAGCGCGCTGTATTGGCTGAAAAAACTGCGAATATAGGTGATGTCGCGGTCGGTCTTGAGATTACCGACGAAGGGGAACGATCCGGCGCTGTGCCTGAGCGTGTCGAGCCGCGGATAGACATAGGCCGGGAAATAGGCGTTGTCGGACGTGTCGCGCAGCCGGTCGTCGGGCGGCAGCGGGATCGCGGCGCCGTCGTTCCATGGGCCGGTCGTGCCCGGCGATCCTGCCAGCGCGATCGGGGCGATATCGTCGTCGACCATGGTGAAGGTCTGGCGGATGATGGCGTTCAGCACCGCCGGATCGTTGAGATTCGATCCGGCTATCGTGATCCGGTCGTCGGTGCTGCCATTGGCGGTGTTGCCCGCGACCGCGAAGCTGTAGCCGGCGACGCTCAGCCGCCCGCCGCGGAAGCTGTCGACCTGTCCGCGCGGCCCGTCGGCCGAGGGCGGGCGCTGGTCGACGATATCGGCATTGGTGAACAGCGTCTGCGCCGGCAATCCGCTGATCGTTCCCGCCGGCTGGATGCGGTAGATCGTGCCGCTGACCTGCTGCTTCTCGACCGCACTCATCGAATCGAGTTCGACGTGGAGGAAGCGCCACACGGTCAGCGTGTCGGACACGAAATGATCCGCTTCGCGCACTTCGGCGTCCTCGGGCGTTTTGCCGCTGTCGAGCACCGCCGGATCGACGATCCGCGCGCCGTCCTCCCACTTCTTGCCCAGTTTGGTGTCGTCGTTCTCGATCCGTCCGATGAAATCCTCGTCGCCGAACGCGACGACGCGGAAATTGTCGCCCGGCTGCATGGTCACGCGGAAGCCGGTGCGATGCTCCTCGCGATTGACCTGGTATTCGAGCCTGCTGCGATCGTTGAGCGTGAAATCCCCGTTGCCCCCGCCGAAATCCTGCCGGTTGTCGCCGCGGCTGGTTTCGTCGTCGACTTCGTCGTCATTGGCCGACGGATCGTCGATGTCGAAGGAGCGCAGATAAAGCAACGTGGCCCGGGGCGGCGGCGCCGCCATCCTGATGACCAGTTCGACCTCGTCGCGCCGGTTCTCGGTCGGGCTTGCGCCGACGAAACGCTTGCCCGGGAACACGCGCACGGGCGCATCCTTGTCGGGGTCGGCGACCGGTCCGCCCGCGCGCGCCTCGACGATCGGGTGGTTGGGGTCGGGATCGAGGTTCTCGTCGTCGTTGCGGCTGTTTTCGATGCCCTTCCAGCTCAGTTCGTCGACGCCGAGCACGGTAAAGGCGACCGTGTCGGTTTCGGCCGGAGCGCCGCTTTCCGGACGGTATTCGAACTCCCATTCGATCTCGCCGGTCTCTTCGCTGACTTCGAGCCCCTCGACCCACAATTCCTTGACGTATTCGCCGTCGCGCAGTTCGAATTCCTCCTCGATCTCGAGCGGCTGGTCCGATTTCGACCACAGCGTCCCGGGCGCCTTGGTCTCGCTCTCCCACAGCTTGAACTTGCCTCCGCCCGACACGGTCTTGAGGATCGCTTCGCCGCGCGCGTTCTGCGGCAGGGTCATGACCAGCTTGGCGAGATCGTCCTCGGCTTCGCCGACCTCGGTATCCTCGTGATCGAAAATGCCGTCGGCATCGTCATTGTCCCAGTTGACCCAGGTCATACCGCCGAGCTCGTCCTCGCTTTCGGGTACTTCGGCACCTCCGGTGCTCTCGCTGTCGGTTACCTGCAGGTCGATCACCTTGCAGAAATGCACCGCGTCGATCAGCACCCGGCTGTCCTTGTTCAGCATCGGGCCGTTAAGCCCGCCGAACGTGGCCGCGGCGGGGTTGATGCTCGACATGATCTGGAACTGGATCGTGGCCTCGCTCGGATCGCCGCTCCCGCCCATCGGGTTGCGGTCGATCGGCAGGCGGAACTTGATCCACCCGTCGCGGTCGCGGCTGCGATAGACCGAGCGGATATCCATCGCCGTCGCGCCGGCCACCGGCATATCGCCGCCCGCGTATAGCGAGACGCTGGCGAACAGCACGTCCGTGCCTTTGAGCTCGTCGCGATAGGCGCCGCAGATCGCGTTGCCGCCCGCTTCGACCGGGATGCGCAATTCGCGCGCCGAGCCGCCGCGGGTCGCGCCGAGCGGGCAGTTGTCCTTGCAGGTCAACGTGCCGCCGGGCAGCGCCAAGTTTTCGAGGATCCGGCGGACCTGCGGGGGGATCTGCGCCGCCCCCTGCAGCCGGTTGCGGATGTCGAGATAGAAGTTCTTGAGTTCGATCGCGGTACCGCCTTCGAAGGCCTCGCCGCTGCGGAACACGGTTTCGAAATCGCGCAGTTCGGGCGGGAACTCGCGCACCGATTCGTGGCGGCGATAACTGCCGAAACCGATCGGATGCTTGCCGCGCCAGCGTTCGAAACTGCCGTTCGGGATATTATCCTCGTATTCGTCCCAGACCGGCTCGTCCTCGAAAGCGCGAATCTCGGTTGGGGCGAGCATGTTGTCGCCGGGATCTCCGGCCGGGCCGCCCCCGCCGCCCTGCGGCGCCGCGCACAGGTTCTCGCTGCCGGGCGTGCCGGGGATTTTCGGCACATGCCCCGGGCGCTGGGCACAGGCCATGATCGTCATCTCGCCGACGATTTCGCCGGTCTGCGGGTTGCAGCAGGGATAGCTCGCATTGGGATCGATCTGCGGCTGTTGCTGGGTGGTGGCGATGGCGGGCCATGCCGCCGCCAGCACCAGCGCCGCCGAAATTCCGAAAATCGTGCAAACCGCGCCGATCGTGCGCATGATGTGTCCCCCACTGGCGACCCCTCGCCGCGCGCGAGTATGCACATTGCGCCGGTGAGGGCAAACTTCCGCCGGAACGGAGCGGCTATCAGCCGTCCTTTTCGCCCTTCGTCTCGGGACCGCCGCTCGCATCGGCATCGGGCTTTTTCGGCGCAGCCTTCTTGGCTGCGGTTTTTTTCTTGCGCGCGGGCGGCTTGCGTTTCGCCTTCGGCGGAGCCGGGGTGAGTTCGAAGCTCGGCTTGCCGTCCTTGAGGCCGACATGGACCTCGCCGCCATCGGCGAGCTTGCCGAACAGCAGTTCCTCGGCCAGCGGCTGCTTGATCTTCTCCTGGATCAGCCGGCCCATCGGGCGCGCGCCGTAGAGCTTGTCGTAGCCCTTGTCGGCCATCCAGTCGCGTGCATCCTGGTCTAGCTGGATATGGACGTTCTGTTCGGCCAGCTGCAGCTCGAGTTCGAGGATGAACTTGTCGACCACCCGCGCGACGGTGCTCTTGCCGAGATAGGCGAAGGGCACGATCGCATCCAGGCGGTTGCGGAATTCGGGGGTGAACATCTTCTTCACCGCTTCCTCGCCCGCATCCTCCTTGGAGACGTTGCCGAAACCGATGCCCTGGCTCGCCATGTCGGCGGCGCCGGCATTGGTGGTCATGATCAGCACCACGTTGCGGAAATCGACCGTCTTGCCGTGATGGTCGGTCAGCCGGCCGTTATCCATCACCTGCAGCAGGATGTTGAACAGGTCGGGATGCGCCTTCTCGATCTCGTCGAGCAGCAGCACGCAATGCGGGTTCTGGTCGATCGCATCGGTCAGCAGCCCGCCCTGGTCGTAGCCGACATAGCCCGGAGGCGCGCCGATCAGCCGCGAGACGCTGTGCCGCTCCATATATTCGGACATGTCGAAGCGCTTCAGTTCGATCCCCATGATCGAGGAAAGCTGGCGCGCGACCTCGGTCTTGCCGACCCCGGTCGGGCCGGTGAACAGGAAGCTGCCGATCGGCTTGTCCGGATCGCGCAGCCCTGCGCGGCTGAGCTTCATCGCGGTCGACAACCGCTCGATCGCCGGATCCTGCCCGAACACGACGTGCTTCAAGTCGCGCGAGAGGTTCTCGAGCGCCTTCTTGTCGTCCTTGCTGACCGATTTCGGCGGAATCCGCGCCATGGTCGCGATCACCGCCTCGATCTCGCGCGCGGTGATCTTCTTCTTGCGGCGGCTCGGCGGGACCAGCATCTGCATCGCGCCGACCTCGTCGACCACGTCGATCGCCTTGTCGGGCAGCTTGCGGTCGTTGATGTAGCGCGCCGACAGCTCGACCGCGGTCTTGAGCGCGTCGGGCGTGTATTTGACCTTGTGATGGTCCTCGAACGCGGATTTGAGGCCCTTGAGGATCTTGATCGTGTCCTCGATCGTCGGCTCGTTGACGTCGATCTTCTGGAACCGGCGCAGCAGCGCGCGGTCTTTTTCGAAATGGTTGCGGAATTCCTTGTAGGTGGTCGAGCCGATGCAGCGGATCGCGCCGTTGGAAAGTGCGGGCTTGAGCAGGTTGGACGCATCCATCGCCCCGCCGCTGGTGGCGCCGGCGCCGATCACGGTGTGGATCTCGTCGATGAACAGGATCGCCTCGGGCATGTTCTCGAGCTCGTTGACGACCTGCTTCAGCCGTTCCTCGAAATCGCCGCGATAGCGCGTGCCGGCGAGCAGCGCGCCCATGTCGAGCGAGTAGATCACCGCATCCTGCAGCACTTCGGGCACGTCGCCCTCGGTGATCTTGCGCGCGAGGCCTTCGGCGATGGCGGTCTTGCCGACGCCGGGATCGCCGACATAGAGCGGGTTGTTCTTCGAACGGCGGCACAGGATCTGCACCGTGCGATCGACTTCGGGTCCGCGGCCGATCAGCGGATCGACCTTGCCGGCTTCCGCCTTGGCGTTGAGGTTGACGGTGAACTGGTCGAGCGCGGTTTCCTTCTTGTTGTCGCCCTTGCCGTCCTCTGCCTTCTCGCCTTCCTCGGCGCCCTGCGGCGGGCGCGCTTCGAGCTGCTTGCCGCCCTTGCCGATGCCGTGGCTGATGAAGCTGACCGCATCGAGCCGGCTCATGTCCTGCTGCTGGAGGAAATAGACCGCGTAGCTGTCACGCTCGGAAAACAGCGCGACCAGCACGTTGGCGCCGGTGACGGTGTCCTTGCCCGACGACTGTACATGCAGGATCGCGCGCTGGATCACCCTCTGGAAGCCGGCGGTCGGCTGCGGATCGGCATCGTCCTCGGTCTTGAGCGACTGGTATTCCTGATCGAGATACTGCTTCACCACCTCGCCCAGCTCGGCGATGTCGACCCCGCAGGCGTTCATCACTTGACCCGCATCGTCGTCGTCCACCAGCGCCAGCAGCAGGTGCTCGAGCGTCGCATATTCGTGGCGGCGGTCCGATGCGTGGCTGAGCGCGGCATGGAGCGTCTTTTCGAGGTTCTGTGCGAAACTGGGCATTCGGCGATCTTTCGTGGCTAAAGGCGGCGACCGCCTTGCGGAAGAGTATGAAGAAACGGGGTTAACGAAACCTTATATGGGACGATGCCGGGCGATTGCGAAACCTTGTGCGAGGAAGCGGTCATTTCGTGCACGGTCCGCTCAACCCCGAGGGAAGGACCCGAGTGATGATCAATCCGGGGAAATCCGGGTCGTTCGCATTGCTCGAATCGAAGACGCGATTCCGCTCGAAGCGGCGCATGATCTGCCCCCGTTCGGCCGTGTCGATGAGGAAGCCGCGCACGCGGGTGCCGGAAACGAGCAGCGCGAGATCGGGTTGGCCTTCGACGAGCAACACCAATTCCCGGCTGCGCATGCCGGTGTGATGGATGATGCGATCGTAGTGGCCGATGACCTGCGCTCTCATCCCGGCATGTTCGATCGTCTCGCCGACTTCGAAATGCCGCACGCATGCCCGCGGCCACAGCAGTGCCAGCTCGTCTCCGGGCGCACAGGCCGGCATGGGCGGGCTCGGCAAGGCGGATGGCGCACACAGCGAACGTATGCAGAAGACCTCGTCGGTCGAACAATCCTCGATCGGCGCCCACTCCAATCTGTTGCTCTTGAACGTGTGAAGCGAGCCATCGGCGAGATCGATCCGGAATACGGGGAGAACCGTATAGGCCGGTTCGTGGAAGTTCGCCTTCGGCGCGTTGGCCGTCAGGACCATGCCGGACAGCGCCAGGAGCAGCAAACGCACGCGGTGCATCTAGGAACCCGACGTCTTGAACAGCGAATCCGCCGCCGCCCGGTGCGCGGCGGCTCTGTCGCGATGCGCCTTCACCCGTGCGATTTCCGCTTCGAGCAGTTCGATCCGTTCGGCCAGCTCGTCCTGCGAATAGGGGGCGAGATCCTCTCCGGCGAGCTTGCTCGCGGCATCGCCCCTGGGGCGCGGGAGGTCTTCGAGATCCATCGGGGTGCAGCATCGCAAGCCGGAACGCTTGCTGTCAATGAGAGGTGGGGTTAGGTGACGCGGCGCACAAGGGGCTGTCGCCCGTTCGCAACAGGGGCGCAACGGGCGGCGACCGGATCATTTCGCGCATGAGGGGCAGGCATGGCTGGCGAAATTCCCGAGCAGATGACTGCAATCGGCTTCGATGCGCCGGGGGGCCCGGACGTGCTGCGGCCCGAAACGGTCGCGGTGCCGCAGCCGGGCGAGGGGCAGGTACTGCTGCGCGTCGCCCATGCCGGCGTCAACCGCCCCGACTGCATCCAGCGGCAGGGCCTCTATCCGCCGCCGCCGGGCGCCTCGCCGATCCCGGGGCTGGAAGTGTCGGGCGAAGTGGTGGCGGTCGGGCCGGGCGTGCCGGAGGACTATCTCGGCGAGCGCGTCTGCGCGCTGGTCTCGGGCGGCGGCTATGCCGAATACTGCCTCGCGCATATCGGCCATTGCCTGCCGGTGGCCGGCGGCATGCCGATGGACGAGGCGGCGGCGATCCCCGAAACGCTGTTCACCGTGTGGCACAACGTGTTCGAGCGCGGCTGGGCCAAGGAGGGCGAAAGCCTGCTGGTCCATGGCGGCACCAGCGGGATCGGGACGATGGCGACGATGCTGGGCAAGGCGTTCGGGCTGACGGTGATCACCACCTGCGGCGACGAGGCCAAATGCGAGGCCTCGCGCGGGTTCGGGGCGGACCTGTCGATCAATTACCGCGAGGCCGATTTCGTCGAGGACGTGAAGAGCTTCACCGGAGGGAAGGGCGTCGAAGTGGTGCTCGACATGGTCTCGGGCGATTACGTGGCGCGCAACCTCAAATGCCTTGCCGAGGACGGGCGCCACGTGACCATCGCGGTGCTCGGCGGGATGCAGGCCGAGCTCAACATGGCGGTGATCATGTCGCGGCGCTACACGCTGACCGGCTCGACGCTGCGCCCGCGTTCGGACGCGTTCAAGACGCTGCTCGCGGGCGAGATCGAGCGCAACGCCTGGCCGCTGTTCGAAGAACGCCGCCTGCGCCCGGTGATGGACGAGACCTTCCCGCTCGCCGAAGCCGCCGCCGCGCATGCGCGGATGGAAGCGGGCGACCATATCGGCAAGATCGTGCTCGAGGTGGGATCGTAACGCACAGTCCATCTCGTCATCCCCGCGAAAGCGGGGACCCATCTCCCGCCCATGCCCAATGAGCGAACGCGGCGGCTGGGTCTACATCCTCGCCAACCGCAAACACGGTGCGCTCTACACGGGCGTCACCGCCGATATCGCCGCCCGCATGGTCCAGCACCGCGAGGGCAAGGGCAGCGCCTTCTGCCGTCGGTACGAAATCTCCAAGCTGGTCTATTGCGAGCACCACGACCGCATCGAAGATGCGATCGCGCGCGAGAAAGCCGTCAAGAAGTGGCGGCGGGCGTGGAAAGTGGAACTGATCGAGCGCGATAATTCGGACTGGCGCGACCGTTGGTTCGAGATAAACCGATGAGCAGGGTCGGGAGATGGATCCCCGCTTTCGCGGGGATGACGGGGACTTGTCCGGGAATCTGCATGACAATCCCTTGACACAAACACGCCTCCCGACTCCGAACCGTCACCGGACTGTGAATCGGTTGTAACAAACTCCTGCCACGCCAGCGGGCACAAGGGCTCGCCGCGGGGGTTTCGACCATGTCCGACGAACACATTCCGGATTTCACCGAACAGCTCGGCGAACTGGCCAATGTCGCCAGCTTCCCGCCGGTCAGGAGCGCCATCCCGGAACCGTCGGGGATGAAGCGCACGCGCTACCGCACGATCTGGATCAGCGACGTCCATCTCGGCACCAAGGGCTGCAACGCCGAGCTGCTGATCGACTTCCTCGACCGCACCGACAGCGACACCATGTACCTGGTCGGCGACATCATCGACGGATGGCGTCTGAAGAAGAAGTTCTACTGGCCGCCCGAACACAACGATATCGTCTGGCGCATCCTCAAGCGCGCCAGGCGCGGGACGCGGATCGTCTATATCCCGGGCAATCACGACGAGATGGTGCGGCCGTTTTCGGGCATGAATTTCGGCGGCGTCGAAATCCTCCGCGCGGCGTTCCACGAAACTGCCGACGGGCGCCGGCTGATGGTGCTGCACGGCGACGAGTTCGACGCGGTCATGCTGGCGCATCGCTGGCTCGCCTTCGTCGGCGACACGCTCTACCACGTGACGATGAAGCTCAGCGGGTGGGTCAACGCCGTCCGCACGGCGTTCGGCCTGCCCTACTGGTCGCTGAGCAAGGCCGCCAAGCACAAGGTCAAGAACGCGGTCGAGTTCATCTCGAAATACGAGGAAGTGGTGGCGCGCGCGGCCGCCGAACGCGGCGTCGACGGGGTGGTGTGCGGCCATATCCACACCGCCGAAATCCGCGCGTTCGCGCAGGACGGGCGGACCATCGAATATTACAATGACGGCGACTGGGTCGAGGGCTGCAACGCGCTGGTCGAGCATTTCGACGGGCGGATGGAACTGCTCCACTGGCCCGAGGAAGTGGCCAGGCGCGAGGCGGCGGAGGCCACGCTCGACGATCCGGACACACCCGATACGAGACGTGCCGCGTGAACCGGATCGCGGCGATCCCGGCAGAGGATACAGGCACCGTCCATCACCCGCGGAAAATCGCGATCGTCACCGATGCGTGGCTGCCGCAGATGAACGGGGTGGTGCGCACGCTGACCACCACCTGCAGCCTGCTGCGCGAGCGCGGACACGACGTGATGGTCGTCTCGCCCGACCTGTTCCGCTCGCTGCCGTGTCCGACCTATCCCGAAATCCGGCTCGCCATGCCATGGGTCGGGGCGGTCGGACGCAAGCTGGCCGGTTTCGCGCCCGACGCCGTCCATATCGCCACCGAAGGACCCTTGGGGCTGATCGCGCGACGCTATTGTGCGCGGCGCGGCACGCCGTTCACCACCGCCTATCACACGCAATTCCCCGATTACGTGTCCAAGCGCACCGGCATCTCGCCAAGCGTCTTCTGGCGCTACATCCGCTGGTTCCATTCGCCCGCGCAGCGGATCATGGTCGCGACCAGTTCGATCCGGGGCGAATTGCGCGAGCACGGGCTCGACCGGCTCCACCACTGGAGCCGGGGGGTCGATCTCGATTGCTTCGCCCCCGATGCGCCGCCGCCGGCCGAATACGCCGCGCTGCCGCGCCCGATCCAGCTCTATGTCGGGCGCGTGGCGGTGGAGAAGAATATCGAGGCGTTCCTGTCGGGGCGCTATCCGGGCAGCCAGGTGGTGGTCGGGGACGGTCCCTCGCTGGCCGAGTTGCGGAACCGGTTCCCCGAGGCGCATTTCCTCGGCCGGCGCAGCGGTCGCGAACTGGCGGGATGCTATGCCGGGGCCGACGTGTTCGTCTTCCCCAGCCGTACCGACACGTTCGGGCTGGTGATGATCGAGGCGCTCGCCTGCGGCACCCCCGTCGCCGCCTATCCGGTCGCGGGGCCGGTCGATATCGTCACCGACGCGGTCGGCGCGCTGTCGGAGGACCTCGACCGCGCCATCGCCGCCGCGGTGCTGTGCGACCGCAGGGCCTGCGCCGAATACGGCCGCAGCTTCAGCTGGGACGCGGCGACCGACCAGTTCGCTCAGGGCCTCGCGGCACTGGAAGGGACGCCGTTCGCGGCCTGAGTTCGCTTCGACGCTTGCCCAATCGCGGGGGATGTCCTAGATCGCCGGGTGCAACGGCCGCTCCGAAAGGGGCGGCCCTTCTATTTTGAAATCCATGAAAGGGACGCCCGATGGCCGACCAACCGACCCCGCTAATGCCGCATGCGACTGCCACCTGGCTGGTCGACAACACCGGCCTGTCGTTCGAACAGATCGCCGAATTCTGCGGCCTCCACATCCTCGAAGTCCAGGCGATGGCCGACGACCTTGCCGGCAGCAAATATACCGGCCGCGACCCCTTGCATTCGGGCGAGCTGACGCAGGAAGAGATCGACAAGGGGCAGGCCGATTCGAGCTATTCGCTGGTGATGCAGAAGGCGCCGGTCGAGGTCACCCGCACCAAGGGCCCGCGCTACACCCCGGTGTCGAAGCGGCAGGACAAGCCCGACGGCATCGCCTGGATCCTGCGCAACCACCCGGAAATCTCCGATGCGCAGATCGGCAAGCTGATCGGCACCACGCGCAACACGATCGGCGCGATCCGCGATCGCACGCACTGGAACATCCAGAACATCCAGCCCAAGGATCCGGTCACGCTCGGCCTGTGCTCGCAGCGCGAGCTCGACGCGGTCGTCGCCAAGGCGGCCAAGAAGGCCGGCCTGACCGAAGGCGAAGGCGTCGCGGTCGACAGCGGTTCGGACAGGGAAAAGCTGATCGCCGAACTGCGCGCCGAGCGCGAAGCCAACGAGAAGGCCGCTGCCGAGGCCGCGCAGGAAGCCGAAGCCGCCGCCTGGCTCGAGAACAAGCGCGCCGAGGAAGAGGCTGCGGGCGAAGGCGAGGGTTGAGTGTGATTTTCCGGCGGTGACGCGACCTGTCGCATTGCGGCAAGCCGGGCGCAGGGCAGCGCGAAGCGATGCCCGAATGGACGCCACAAAAACGCGCCGGGTGGGGGCGTGGTATGGAACAGCGAGGATCGGACGGAGGTCCGATCCGCACGCAACGAAAACCCCCTTTTTCCTTGCGCCGCCGGGCCTTACGCACCATCTCGCTGACATGGATGTAAGTAAGGCGCCCTATCACCATCCGCTTCCCTGGGACACCGCGTTCGAGGCGGTGACGCTGCCGCAATTGTTCGCGCGCAGCACCGAGCGCGCTCCCGGTGCGCCGCTGGTCGACTTTCTCGGGCGGATCTATTCCTACGCGCAGCTGCACGACGAGGCGCGCCGCTTCGCCGCCGGGCTGCAGGCGCTCGGTATCGGGAAGGGCGACCGGGTCGGGCTGTTCCTGCCCAATGTGCCGATCTACGTCTCGGCCTATTACGGGGCGATGATGGCCGGTGCGGTCGCGGTCAATTTCTCGCCGCTCTACACGGTCGAGGAGCTTGCGCAGCAGGTCGAGGATTCGGGCGCGAAGCTGCTCGTCACGATCGACGCGGCCAGCCTGCTTCCGACCGCGCTCGAAGTGCTCGACTCGTCCTCGCTCGAGCGCCTGGTGGTCGGGCGGCTCGGCGACATGCTTGCGCCGCTCAAGCGCATCGCTCTCAAACTGCTCGGCCGCAAGAGCATCTCCGCGATACCGCCCCGCGCCGACGTGTTGCACTGGTCGAGCTGCACGCTCGAATCGGACCTCGAGCCGGTCGCGTGCTCCCCCGACGATCTCGCGCTGCTGCAATATACCGGCGGCACGACCGGGCGGCCCAAGGGGGCGATGCTGACGCATGCCAATCTCGCCACCAACGCGCTGCAGGTCGACGCGATCGATCCGTTCGACCGCGGCGAGCCCGATATCATCATGGGCGCGCTGCCGCTGTTCCACGTCTTCGCCAACACCTGCGTGCTCAACCGGACCGTGGCCAAGGGCGGCTGCATCGCGATGGTCCCGCGCTTCGAGGCGGGGCAGGTGCTCAAGACGATCGAACGGGTCGGCACCACCGCCTTCCCCGGCGTGCCGACGATGTTCCAGGCGCTGCTCGACCACAAGCGGATCGCGAAGACCGATTTCTCCTCGCTCAAAGTGTGCATTTCGGGCGGCGCTGCGCTGCCCGCGCCGGTGCGCGAGAAGTTCGAGGCCGCCAGCGATGCGCGGCTGGTCGAGGGGTACGGACTGACCGAGAGCAGCGGGGTGGTTTCGACCAATCCCTACCAAGGCCTGCGCAAGCCCGGCACGATCGGGCAGGTGATCCCGCAAACGCGGGTGAGGCTGGTCGACAAGGAAGATCCCACCCGGCCCGCTCCCGAGGGCGAGCCGGGCGAGCTCGTCGTCGCGGGGCCGCAGATCATGCAGGGCTACTGGAACCGGCCCGACGCCGCCGCGACCGCTTTTACGGAGCTAGACGGCGAGCGCTGGCTGCGGACCGGCGACATCGCGACGATCGACGCGGACGGCTTCATCGCCATCGTCGACCGGAGCAAGGACATGATCGCGGTCGGCGGGTTCAAGGTGTTCCCGAGCCAGGTCGAGGCGGTGCTGCTGCAGCACCCGGCGGTCAAGGAAGCGCTGATCATCGGCGTGCCCGACGACTATCTCGGCGAGACGCCGCGCGCCTATGTGACGCTGGCGGGCGAGGTCGAGCCTGATACGCTCAGGGACTGGCTCAATGCGCGCGTCGGCAAGCACGAGCGGCTGTCTGGCGTCGTTATTCGCGACGAACTGCCCAAGACGATGATCGGCAAGCTCGACCGCAAGGCGCTGCGGGAAGAGGTGTTCGGGTAGGGTCGGTTCTGGGAGAGCTGAAACGAAAGCGGGACCGACCCACGTCCCCACCCGGCGCGTTATTTTCCGGCGGTGACGAGACCTGTCGCTGCGTTGCAGTCATCGGACCGCCGGGGCTGGTGCCGCTTCTGGCGGTCCGATGCTTGCCGCAATGCGACAGGTCGCGTCACCGCCAGCAAACAAACCCGGGTGGGGGCGTGGGATGGAAAAGCAAGGATCGGACGGAGGTCCGATCCGCACGCAACAAAAAAGGGCGGCACGCGGCCGCCCTTTCCACTCCGATACGATAAAACCCTAATTCGCGAGGCTGAGCTTCGGCTCTTCGCCAGGCGCCTTGGCGGGCTGTTGCTCGGCGCGGGCCGTCGCCGGCTTGTCCGACGCACGCTGGTTGGGCACGCGGTGCGCGAAGCGGCCTTCGACCTCGGCGCCCTGTTCGATCGTCAGTGCGTCGTAATGCACGTCGCCTTCGATCCGGGCGGACTTGAGCACGACCAGTTCGCGCGCGGTGATGCTGCCCACCACATGGCCCGCGAGCCGGGCACTTTCGGCCTCGATCCCGCCATTGATCGTGCTGCCTTCGCCCTGGACGAGCGAGGCGCAGTGGAGGTCGCCCTCGATATTGCCGTCGACATGCAGCTCGGTCGATGCGCTCACATCGCCACGGATGGTGACGTCGGCGCCGATCACCGAGAAGGTCGAATTACTGCCGGCCACGGGCCTGGCTTTCGGTGCTGGCGAGTTCGGGGACCCGTCGGGCTTCTTCGAGAACATTGGGGGCAATCTCCAGGAATGGGCGCGGATTGACCGCGCGATCGTTGATACGCACCTCGAAATGGAGGTGCGGGCCGGTCGAACGGCCGGTGTTGCCGATTCCGCCGATCACGTCGCCCGCGGCGACCTCTTGCCCCACTTTGGCGGAAAATTTCGACATATGCGCGTAGCGCGTCATCAGCCCGTTACCGTGGCTGATCTCGACGACGTTGCCGTAGCCGGACTTGCGTCCGACGAAGCTGACCCGGCCATTCGCAGCGGCATAGATCGGCGCGCCGACCGCGCCCTTGAAATCGAGCCCCTTGTGCATCGCGCCGCGGCCGGTGAAGGGATCGCGGCGATAGCCGAACCCCGACGACAGGTTCATGGTGCTTGCGGGCCTGACCTGCGGGATGCCGTCGAGGCCGCGTTCGAGCGCGGTCATCCGCGCGAGGCTGAGGCCGAGGCGTTCGAAGCGCGGATCGATCTCCCCGTTGGCGCCGGTGGCGAGCAGTTCGAGCGGGCCGCCCATCGCTTCGCGTTCGGCGCTGCGCAGCATGGCGTTCGGATCGAGCCCGAGCTTGCGAATCGCGGCGGCGGCGCGCGAGGAGCGGATGTCGGCGTAATGGGTGAGGCGTTCGACCAGCGCGAGCTGGCGCGCTTCGATCCGCGCGAGTTCCGCGGCTTCCGGGATCGCGCTGCTGACCTTTTCGATCATCTCGGCCGCTTCGGACGAGGAATCGGTCACCGTGCCTTCGGACTTGACGTCCTCGGGCAGCGCTTCGACCATCTGTTCGAGGAATTCCTGCCGCTTGGCGAGGTCCTGCGTCACGTCGTCGAGATTGTCGCGATAGGCGCCGACACGCTCTTCGGCGGTCGCGACCTTGGCCTCGCGCTCGAGCATCGCCAGCCGGTCGGCCTGCGCGCGGTATTGCGTCCAGCCCATCACCGCGAGCGAGATCGCCCAGGCGAGCAGCGCGATCAGCACCGCACCCGCGGCGACCATCTGCACCTTCGACGTGATCTTGATGAAGCGGACCTGCCCCTGCGATCGCATGAAGAATTCGCGATCCGGGAACCAGTCCCGCAAACGTGCTGTCCATCCGCCGGCGGCGTTAGGCTTGCTCAAAACGGTGACCCCACGTCCCAATGTTTGACCCGCAGCGCGGCTAGCAAACAAAACCCAATGGGTCGAATCGGTTAACCGTCCGAAGGGGCGAGTGGGGGGAGTCGCGCGATGAATCGTTTTGCGGCGGCGAAATTTTCTTCGCTCGCCGGGAACGAAACGCTCGAAAATGCATTTGCCGCCCTTCGCATTGCTGCCTGACTCGGCCGAATCCGGCTGCTAGGGGCGGTGAATGGAGCAATCGATGCCCAGTCCCGATCCGGCACACAATGCCGACTGGCGGATCCGTCCGTGACTGCAAGGCGGATCGGCCTGCTGGGTGGAAGCTTCAATCCGGCGCATGGCGGACACCGGCGGATTTCGCTGTTCGCGCGCGATGCGCTCGGGCTCGACGAGGTGTGGTGGCTGGTCTCGCCCGGCAATCCGCTCAAGCCGAAGACAGGCATGGCGCCGCTCGGCACGCGCATGAAATCGGCGATCCGCCAGGCGCGCCGCGCGCCGATCCGGGTGACCGCGATCGAGCGCGAACTGGGCACGCGCTATACGGTCGATACGCTGTCGGCGCTGACCCGGCGCTATCCGAAGAAGCGCTTCGTCTGGCTGATGGGGTCGGACAATCTCGCGCAGTTCCACCGCTGGAAGGACTGGCGAAAACTCGCGCGGATCATGCCGATTGCAGTCATCGCGCGGCCCGGCTATGATGCTGCCGCTATCGCAAGCCCCGCGATGGCCTGGCTGAACCGATACCGCGTATCGGCGGCCGGATTTACCGACGGGGGCGAATGGAGCGCACCGGCACTGGTGGTTTTGCGTTTCGACCCGGACAGCCGATCGGCCACGGCCCTGCGCCGCGCCGACCCGGACTGGGCTTCGCATTATTCCGACGTCCCGCCGCGCGACCGGCTGACCCGTCGCCTCGTTCCGATACGGGAGGATATGCAGGCGCCATGATGCGCATTGTATTTCCGCACCCGATCGGGACTTTCCCACAGGAGCACTGCTTTCGCCCATGAATACGGCGCACACATCCCGGTCGTCCACGTCCACGTCGCCCGCCAATGACAGGGCCGCTTCGCCGGCCGATATCGGGGCCAAGCCCGGTTCGCTGCACGCGCTGGTCGTCGACCAGCTCGACGACGACCAGGCGCAGGAAATCGTCTCGATCCCGCTGGAAGGCAAATCGAGCATTGCCGATCACATGGTGATCGCGTCGGGCCGCTCGACCCGGCAGGTCGCCTCGATCGCGCAGAAACTGGCGGAGAAGATCAAGCAGGCCGGGCATGGTCCCGTACGCCTCGAGGGCCTTCCCGCCGCCGATTGGGTGCTGCTCGATGCGGGCGACGTGGTGGTCCACCTGTTCCGCCCCGAAGTGCGCAGCTTCTACAATCTCGAACGCATGTGGGCGTTCGGCGACGCGCCTCCGGTGGCGGCGGGCACGGCGTAATTTTCCGGCGGTGACGAGGCCTGTCACTGCTTGGTAGTCATCGGACCGCCGGGGCTGTTCCATCCCACGCCCCCACCCGGCCACCCATAGGCTACTATTGTCGGGGTGGCCGGGTGGGGGCGTGGGATGGAACAGCCAAGGGCCAGACGGAGGTCTGGCCCGCACGCAACCAAGGACTCCTCGCTAGCCTCCACTCCGCCGCTCTGCCAGAGCTTCGCCAGACACCAGCCATTCCACGGAACGTCCGATGCTCCTCCATGTGATCGCGCGCGGCAAGATCGGTCGTTCGCCCGAAGCAGATCTCGTCGAGCGCTATGAAAAGCGCATCGGATGGCCGCTCAAACTGACCGAATTGCCTGAAGCGGGCGGCAGGATTCCTGAGCCGGAAACGCCGTACAAAACTGTACTTCTCGACGAGCGCGGGAAGCAGCTCGGCTCGGAGGAACTCGCCGGCATCCTGCAGCGCTGGCGCGAGGACGGCATGCGCGAGGCGCGCTTCGTGCTCGGCGCGGCGGACGGGCATTCGCGCGAGGAGCGCACCGGTGCCGACCTGCTGCTCGCATTCGGCAAGGCAACCTGGCCGCACCTGCTGACGCGCGCGATGCTGATGGAACAGCTCTATCGCGCCACGGCGATCCTTGCCGGGCATCCCTATCATCGGGCAGGATAGAGCCATGCATCGCCCGTTGCTCGCCCTGCCGGTCGTCGCGCTGTTCGCAGCCGCTCTCGCCGCGCCGTCGGCGCAGCGCCAGCAATCCTATGACGGGCCCGAGGAAACGCGCGAGGCACTGCAGCGCGCGCAGCGTCAGGCGGCCGAGGCGGAACGGCGCGGCGCCCGGCTCGAAAGCGAAGCGCGCGCGGCGACCGAAGCGGCCGAAAAGACTGCGCGCGAAGCCGCGGCGCTGGCTGCGCGCATCCAGCAGGCGGAGGCAGACATCGCGGCGGCCGAGGCGCAGCTTTCGCTGATCGACGGCCAGCGCGAACAGCTGTCGCGGCGGCTGGCCGAGCGACGCGAGCCGTTGGTGCGGCTGACTGCGTCGCTGCAGAAGCTGGCGCGCCGGCCGCTGGTGCTGTCGGCCTTGCGCCCGGGTTCGCTGCGCGAGACTGTGTATCTGCGCGCGATTCTCGAAACGACGATCCCCCAGGTGCGCGAACGCACGGCTGCGCTGAGGGGGGAAATCGAGCGCAGCAGGGCGCTCGAAAGAGACCAGCGGCAGGCGCTTGCCACGCTGCGGACGAACGAGGAGCGTCTGGACGAACGGCGGACCCGGCTGGCGGCGCTCGAGACCCGCCAGCGGCTCGAATCGCACAGTGCGACGGGGGCCGCGGACCGCGAGAACGAGCGTGCGCTGGCCCTGGCCGAAGAGGCGCGCGATCTCGACGCGCTCGTCGACAGGCTCGGGGAAGCGGGCAATTTGCGCAGCGAGCTCGAAGCCCTGCCCGGCCCGGTCATGCGACCGGCGCAGCCCGAAACGGCGCGGGTTGCGGCAGTCCCGTCCGCCAGCCCGAGCCCCGCACGCAGTACCGCCCCGGCCGGATACCAATTGCCGGTAACGGGGCGCACGATTGCCGGGTTCGGAACCGAGACCGGCGGCGGAACGCTCAGCCGGGGAATTTCGATCGCTCCGCGCGAAGCGGCGCAGGTCATCGCTCCTGCCGGCGGACGGGTTGCCTTTGCCGGCCCCTATCGCGGCTACGAGCGGATCGTGATCCTCGAGCACGCCGATGGCTGGACCAGCCTCGTCACCGGCCTCGCGCGCGCCGATGTCGCGGTCGGCGACGAACTGGTCGGCGGAGCACCGCTCGGCGTGGCCGGGGTCGAGCGCCCGGTCGTGACGCTCGAGCTGAGGCGCGCCGGCGAGCCGGTCAATCCGCTGGATCATGTGCGGTAGGCGGGGACGAGAGTGCTTGTTACGTGCGGTCGGGGCGTCCGCCGCTCCCGGCGGTCCGACGATTGCCACCTAGCGACAGGTCGCGTCACCGCCGGAAAACAACCAACCCACACCCGGTAACAACCACACTGCCGCGCATCCCACCCCGGGACGCCCGGACAAACCTCATCTGGCATTCATGACTCTTGCGCGATAGAAGCGTCATCCGAAGGAGCCCTGTGCCATGAAGTTTGCCGCCCTCGTCAAATCCGCCGCCTTGGTCACTGCGGTTGCGATCATTCCCGCGACCACTGCGGGGATGGCACAGGTCGACGGTCGCGTCGGCCCCGAATTCGCCAAGCTGTTCGCGACCTACGAGCGGATCAAGGCTGCCTATGTCGAACCGGTCGACGACGAGCAGCTGATCCGCGGCGCGATCGACGGCATGCTCGGCAGCCTCGACCCGCATTCGGCCTATCTCGACGGGGCCGACCTGCAGCGGCTCGAGACGATGATCGACGGCAATTATTCGGGCCTAGGCCTGTCGGTGCAGATGGACGATGGCGCGGTGAAGGTGATCTCGCCCTTCCGCGGCAGCCCGGCGATGGAAGTCGGGATCAAGGCGGGCGACTACATCACCCATCTCGATGGCGAGCTGATCTATGGCGGCGATCTCGACGATGCGGTCAGCCGCATGCGCGGCCCGGCCGGAACCGATATCCGCCTGACCATCTTCCGCCCCGGCCGCGACGAGCCGTTCGACGTGACGGTGACCCGCGGGGTGATCGAGCTCGAACCGGTCACGCACAAGCTCGAAGAGGGCAATATCGGCGTCATCATGGTCAACGAATTCTCGCGCGACGTCGGCGCCGACGTGTTCGCGGCGTGGCAGGAGCTGCGCACCGAGGCGTCCGGACGTCTGCAGGGGCTGGTGCTCGACTTGCGTTCGAACCCGGGCGGTTCGCTCGACGAAGCGGTGGCGCTCAGCGACCTGTTCCTGACCAAGGGACGCATCGTGTCGCAGCGCGGACGCGCGCAGGGCGAAACGATCTTCTTCGATTCCGAAACCGTCTATCGCGGCGAAATCGCGCGCGACACGCCGATGATCGTGCTGATCGACGCCGGCTCGGCCTCGGCGTCGGAGATCGTCGCCGGTGCGCTGCAGGATCATCGCCGCGCGGT
This sequence comes from uncultured Altererythrobacter sp., assembly GCA_913055875.1. GTDB lineage: Bacteria > Pseudomonadota > Alphaproteobacteria > Sphingomonadales > Sphingomonadaceae > CAJXJY01. The sequence goes on along the minus strand of CAJXJY010000001.1, from coordinate 51,137 downwards.
GATCATGGGCGATCGCAGCTTCGGCAAGGGCAGCGTGCAGACGCTGCTGCCGCTCGGGCGCGACGCGGCGCTCAAGCTGACCACGGCGCGCTATTACACCCCGGCCGGCCACTCGGTGCAGGAAGGCGGGATCAAGCCCGATATCAGCGTGCCGCAACTGTCCGATCCGGATCTCGAAAAGCGCGCCCGGTTCCGGATGCGCGAATCGGACCTGCGCGGCCATCTCGTCAACGAGGCGGCGCTCAAGGACGAGGAACTCGAGCGCGACAAGAACGACGATCCGCGCTTCCTGCTCACCGCGGCGGAGTTGAAGGAACAGGGCGTCGAGGATTTCCAGCTCGATTATGCACTGCGCACCTTGCGCCGCACCGCTTCGACCAACATGGCGCGGCGCAACTGACGGGCCTTCGATGACGCTCTCCCGACGCGGCAAACTCGCGCAACGTCTCGCGCTCGGCGTCCCCGCCGTGCTGCTCGGCGGTGCCTATCTGGCGGAATACGGCTTCGGCCTCCATCCGTGCGAGATGTGCTGGTGGCAGCGCTATCCGCATTTCGCCGCGCTCGCGCTGGCGCTGCTTTCCACGGTCGCGCCGCCGCGTCGCGTCTGGATTGCGCTCGCAGCCGCGGGAATCCTCGTCTCCGGCGCGCTCGGCCTGTTCCATGCCGGCGTCGAGTACGGTTGGTGGGAGGGCATGACCGGGTGCACGGCTGCGCTCGGCAGCGGGTCGGGCAGCGCATTCGACAACGTCATGAACGCCCCGCTGGTGCGCTGCGACACGGTCCCGTGGAGCCTGTTCGAGGTTTCGCTGGCCGGGTGGAATTTCCTCATCTCGACCGTTAGCGGAATCGCCATCCTGCGGTTGCTGGCGAAGGACAAGGCATGAGCAAACCCGATATCGAACGGATGATCCGCGTCGACCAGGCCGGGGAATTCGGCGCGACGCGCATCTACCAGGGGCAGCTCGCGGTGATGGGCGACCGGCACCCGATGTCGGCGGAAATCAAGGCCATGGCCGAACAGGAAGAGGGTCATCGTGCGCGCTTCGACGCGCTGATGGCCGAACGTGGCGTGCGTCCGACCGCGCTGCAGCCGTTCTGGTCGGTTGCGGGCTATGCGCTTGGCGCGGCGACCGCGCTGCTCGGGCCCGAGGCGGCGATGGCCTGTACCGCCGCGGTCGAGGAGGAGATCGACCGGCACTATTCGGCGCAGCTCGACGAGCTGGCCGAGAGCGATTCGGACCCCGAGCTTTCGGACATGATCGAGGAATTTCGCGAGGACGAGCGCGAGCATCGCGACGCGGCGCTGGCCGCCGGGGCGGAACGGGCGCCCGCCTATCCGCTGCTGTCGGGCGCGATCCGGCTCGGCTGCCGGGTCGCGATCAAGCTCGCCGAACGCGTGTGAGGGTCGGAACCGCTTGGGGCTTCGGCGCGCTTCATATAGAGTTCACTGCAACCGGCGCTAGAAAGTCGCCGACACGCCATCGAATGGAAACCGCCATGCAACGCCTTTTCGCCGCTTCCGCCCTTGCCTGCGCCACGATCGCGCTGCCGCTCACCGCCCAGGACGATGTGGCCACCGAACTCGGCGACGATGTCCGAATGTCGATCGTCTATGGCGAAGACGAAGCGCCGGTCTGCGCCGAGGACGAAATCTGCGTCGTCGCGCGGCTGCCCGAGAACGAGCGCTATCGCATCCCGCCGACGCTGCGGTTCAGCGACGATCCCGCCAACACCGCGTGGACGCGCCGCGTCGAGCGGCTCGAAGTGATCGGCAATTTCGGCACCATGTCGTGCTCGCCCACGGGCGCGGGCGGGATCACCGGCTGCACGCAGGAGATGATCCGGCAGGCCTATGCCGACCGCGCCGAGGGCTCGAATATCCGCTTCAGCGAGCTGATCCAGGCCGCGCGCGAAGACAGGCTGTCGCTGATCGACGAGCAGGCGGCGGACGAACAGGCGCGGGTCGAGGAGCTCGAGCGGCAGTATATGGAGCGGCTCGAAGCCGAACGCGCGGCCGAACTGCCCGACGAACAGTCGGTGGCGGTCGAAACGGGCGATAGCGTCGCTCCGAGCGAGGACGCCGAGCCGATCATGGATTCGCCCGAGCGCTGAACCCGGCACGGTTGAAGCGCGCTTAACCAAATTGCGCTAACCGGCTGCGAATGAGCAAGCCGCGCACAATCCTGACCGTCTTCGGCACGCGCCCGGAGGCGATCAAGCTGTTCCCGCTGGTGCATGCGCTCGAGGCGGACGAGCGATTCGTCTCGCGCGTCTGCGTGTCGGGCCAGCATCGCGGCATGCTCGACCAGGTGCTCGAAATCGCCGGGCTGGTTCCGCACCATGATCTCGACCTGATGCACCCCGACCAGACGCTCGACGCGCTGACCGCCGGCCTGCTGACCGGGATCGGAAAGGTGCTCGACGAGGAGCGGCCCGATTTCGTCGTCGTGCAAGGCGATACCGCGACCGCCATGAGCGGCGCGCTTGCGGCCTACTACCGCAAGATCCCGGTCGCGCATGTCGAGGCGGGGCTGCGTTCGGGCGATATCCACCATCCCTGGCCCGAGGAGGTCAACCGCAGGATAATCGGCAGCTTCGCCGCGCTGCATTTCGCGCCGACCGAAACCGCGGCCGAGGCGTTGCGGCGCGAGAATATCGACCCGGCGGCGATCCACGTCACCGGCAATACCGTCATCGATGCGCTGCATTGGATCACCGACCGGATCGAGGCGCGGCCCGAACTGGCGCAGGGCCTGACCTCGCTCGAGCAGCGCTTCGAAGGGAGGCGGATCGTCGGTATGACCAGCCACCGGCGCGAAAATTTCGGCGACGGCATGCGAGCCATCGCCGATGCGGTTAAACGCATTGCTGTTCGAGATGACGTTGCGGTTATCTTCCCCGTGCATCTCAATCCCAATGTCCGCGCGGTGATGAACGAGGAACTGGCCGGGCTGGACAATGTCGCGCTGATCGAACCGCTGGACTATCCGCATTTCGCGCGGCTGCTCGATATTGCGTACCTCATGCTGACCGACAGCGGCGGCGTGCAGGAAGAAGCGCCTGCGCTCGGCAAGCCGGTGCTGGTGATGCGCGAAACCACCGAACGGCCCGAGGGCGTCGAGGCCGGCACGGCGAAACTGGTCGGCACCGATGCCGATCGTATCGTCGCCGAGACCGAACGCCTGCTCGACGACGAGATGGCCTACGCCGCCATGGCGCGGGCGCACAACCCGTTCGGCGACGGCAGGGCGGCGAAGCGTATCGTCGAACTGCTCGCGCGCTGAAGCGGGCATCCGTTACCCGGATGTTTACCACTTCTCCCTAACAGTCCTGCCTCGAATAACGGACAGGATATCCATGCAGCGCGACACCAAACCGCATGTCTGCGTCATCGGGCTCGGCTATATCGGGCTCCCCACCGCCGCGATCATCGCGCGCGCCGATTGCCCGGTAACCGGGATCGACGTATCGGAGCGAGTCGTCGAAACGATCAACCGCGGCGAAATCCACATCGAAGAGGTCGATCTCGACGGGTTGGTGCGCGGCGTGGTCCAGCGCGGGATGCTCAGGGCCTCGACCCAGGTTGCACCCGCCGACGTGTTCGTGATCGCGGTGCCGACACCGTTCGAGAAGGACGGGCAGCATACACCCGATACGTCTTACGTCATGGCCGCCGCGACCGAGGTCGCCGGCGTGCTGAAGCAGGGCGATTGCATCATCCTCGAATCGACCTCGCCGGTCGGCACGACCGGGGCGATGCGCGATCTGATCGCGGGCCTGCGCCCCGATCTCAAGCTTCCGGGCAAGACCGAAGAGACGCCCGATATCGCGATCGCCTATTGCCCCGAGCGCGTGCTGCCCGGCCGCATCCTCGAGGAACTGACTCACAACGACCGCTCGATCGGAGGCATCACGCCGCGCTGTGCGAGGAAGGCGCTGGCCTTCTACAAGCGCTTCGTGCGCGGCGCCTGTGTCACCACCGATGCGAAGAGCGCCGAAATGACCAAGCTGGTCGAGAACGCCTATCGCGACGTCAACATCGCCTTCGCCAACGAATTGTCGATCATCTCCGACGCGATGGGCCTCGACGTGTGGGAGGTGATCAGGCTCGCCAACCGCCATCCGCGCGTGAACATCCTCCAGCCCGGGCCGGGCGTGGGCGGACACTGCATCGCGGTCGATCCGTGGTTCATCATCCACGGCGCGCCCGACGCCTCGCCGCTGATCCGCACCGGGCGTGAGGTCAACGACGCCAAGATGCACCATGTCGTCGCGCGCGCCGAGGCTTTCGTAGCCGAAAATCCGGGCGTGCCGGCCGCTTGTCTCGGCCTCGCATTCAAGGCCAATATCGACGATTTTCGCGAGAGCCCCGCGCGCTTCGTCGCCGCAACGTTGGCGCGCAAACATGGCGAGCGGATCAAGATCGTCGAGCCCTATGCCGCAGAGCTGCCGCGCGAGTTCGAGGGGACCGGTGCGGAACTGGTCGACCTCGACTACGCGCTGGAGAATTGCGGCATCCTCGTGGTGCTGGTCGATCACGACGTGTTCAAGGCGGTTCCGTTCGAGGAACGCGCTCGCGCGCTGGTCTACGACACGCGCGGGATCTGGCCGGATATCGGCGCCCCGCCGCGAGCAGCGGGGTTGCGCCTCGCCGGTTGATTTCTTGCCTGGAGTATTGGTAGCGTGCGGGCCAGACCTCCGTCTGGCCCTTGCGGCACCGGCCCACGCCCCCACCCGGCCACCCATAGGTTACTATAGTCGGGGTGGCCGGGTGGGGGCGTGGGCCGGTGCCGCTCCCGGCGGTCAGATGCTGGCCAAGCAGCAAGACTTATCATCGCCGCCGGAAAACAACCCTAGTGCCGTGCCGCGCAATTGCCTAACGCTCGCCGCGCATGGCTGAGCGGCTCCTCTATATCGTCAACGATGCCGGCTTCTTCTGCTCGCACCGCCTGCCGATCGCGGTGGCGGCGCAGGCCGAAGGGTACGATGTTGCGGTTGCCTGTCCGAACGATGCCGGGGCGGGCAGGATCGCGGAAGCGGGACTGCGCCATATCGGCCTGCCGCTCGGTCGAGGCAAGATCGGGCCTCTCGGCGAGGTGAAGGCGCTGCACGCGCTCGATCGGCTGTTCGCCCGTTTCCGACCCGACCTGGCGCATCTGATCACTTCGAAGCCGATTATTTACGGCGGCCTCGTTTCGCGGCGGCGCAAGGTGCCTGCCGTCGCGGCGGTGTCGGGTCTGGGGCATGTGTTCATCGACGAGGGCGCGAAGGCCCGCCTGCTGCGCAGGATCGCCCTGCTCGGCTATCGCATGGCCATGAACCGGCCCGGCCTGTTCCCGATCTTCCAGAACCGCGACAACCTGGCGCTGTTTCGCGAGGCCGGTGCGCTCCACGAGGAACCGACCCTGATGCGTGGTGCGGGCACCGACTTGGCCGATTTCGACCCGGCGCCCGCCGACAATGCCGTGCCCCGCCTGATCCTGCCCGCGCGCATGCTCTACGCCAAGGGCGTCGCCGAATTCGTGGAGGCGGCGAAGCTCCTGCAAGAGCAGGGGATCGAGGCGGAATTCGTGCTCGCGGGCGATCCCGATCCGGCCAATCCGGCGAGCATTCCCGAAGCGCAGCTACGCGCATGGGATGCCGACGGAGTGGTTCGCTGGGTCGGGTATCGCGCGGACATCGCTGCAGCGCTGAAAGAAGCCGACATCGTCGTCTTGCCGTCGCACAACGAAGGATTTCCCAAGACGCTTGTCGATGCCGCGGCGGCTGGCCGGGCGGTGGTGACCAACGACGTGACCGGCTGCCGCGATGCGATCGTTCCGGGGGAAACCGGCCTGCTCGTCGCGCCCCGCGATCCGCACAGCCTTGCTGCGGGAATGCGGGAATTGACCGAGGACAAGGCGAAGCGCCTCGCTTTCGGCGCGGCGGGCCGGAAATTGGCCGAAGAACACTATGCCATCGAAGCGATCGTTGCGCAGCATCTCGACCTGTACCGCAAGGCGTTGCGGACATGATGCGCGTTGCGGTCACCGGAGCGAGCGGCTTCATCGGCCGTGGCGTGGTGCAGGCGCTCGACGATGCCGGCTTCCGCGTCCGCGCCATCGTCCGTTCGCAGCCGGTCCCCGGCTCGCTTCCGGAGGACGCCGAGGTTTGCCGGCTGGCGGGACTCGCGGAAGACCCTGAAGGTCTGCGGCAGGCGTGCAGCGATGCCGACCTGATCGTCCATCTGGCCGACAATCCCGAACGCGCCGAGGCGGACAGCGGTTCGGCAACGCTCGCGCGCTCGCTTGTCCGGGCGGCGGTAGACGAGAGCGTCCCGCGCGTCGTTTTCGCCAGCTCGATCTACGCGACGTTCGACGAGCGCGGGCAGGCCAGCGACTACGGGGCGGGCAAGCGCGAGGCGGAACGCATCTTCGCCGATACTCCGGGCGTCGATACCGTCGTCCTGCGCCTGCCGCCGGTCTACGGACCCGGCGGCAAGGGCGGGTTCGCGCTTGTGACGAAGCTGGTCCGGCGCGGCTGGCCGCTTCCCTTCGGTCTGGCGAGAGCAAAACGGGCCTACCTCTCGCGTGACAATCTCGCCGCTTTGGTCGTGGCCCTCGCGAAGGCCGACGGCGCCTCGTTCCGGGCCGCATCGGAGCACGTGTGGGAGCCAAGCGACACGGCGGTATCGACGGCGGATCTAGCGCGCGCGATCGCCGCTGCGACCGGCAAGACGCCGCTACTGCTCCCCATGCCTTCGGCGGCGCTCGCACTTCCGGCGGCCTTGCTCGGCAAGCGTGCGGGCGCGGAGGCAATCTTCTCGTCTCTCGAATGCGCCGACGACGCGAAATTGCGCGAGTTGACCGGCTGGCATCCTTCGACCGATCTGGTCGCTAACCTCGGCTATCTGCGCGACTAGCGCGCGGCGTCGCCCGATCCGCCGCCGAGTGCGGTTCGCAGGATCAGCTCGAGATCGCCGAAAAAGCTGCGGTCGGCGACGTAGGCGGCATCCGTTTCGGCCAGCCTGACCGGAGTCGACATGTCGATACCGGCGATCTGGGCCGGTCCGGTGATGCCCGGCCGCACGGCATAGACGCCGCGTTTGCTGCGTTCTTCGACCAGCTCCTCCTGCACCGGCAGGCACGGCCGCGGGCCGACGAAGCTCATATGGCCGAGCAACACGGAGAAAATCTGCGGCAGTTCGTCGATCTTGGTCTTGCGCAGGAAAGCGCCGACACGCGTGATCTGCGCCGCGCCGACCTCGTGCGAGGCCGCCTGTCTGGTGCCGGCGCTCATCGTGCGAATCTTGATCAGCGTGAATGCCCGGCGATGGCGGCCCACGCGCTCCTGCCGGAAGAAGGCCGGCCCCGGCGAGTCCAGCACGACTGCAACCGCCGCCACGGCAAGGACCGGGATCGCGACCGGAAGCAGCGCTAGCGCAAAGGCGAGGTCGAACAGCCGCTTCGCCATGGCATCACAGCGTTATCTTCTTTTTCTTGGTCCGGTTGGTCCGCTTCGATCGCTTAGACCGCGTCCACAATGCGGTGCTGCGCGCCATCAACGCGATGGAGAGCGCGAACAGCGCGCCCACCGCAGCAGTGCGCAGCGGATAGTCGACCAGCGAGTGAACCAGCACGATACCGGTCGCGAGCGATCCTGCGAGGCCGTAGAAATTCTTGCGGTCGCCGGTCCACAGCGCGAGCGAACGCCGCACCCACCAGGCGAGGAACAGCACCACCGCGATCATGCCGAGTACGCCGGTTTCGAGGAGCAGTTCGAGATAGTCGTTATGCGCGTGATTGATGTAGGTGGTGGTCACCTGCGACGGGTCTTCGAACATGCGGTAGACATCGCCGAAGGTGCCGATCCCCGACCCGAACGGGAAGAAGGCCCAGCCCGCTTCGAGCGTCGTTGCGGCGATGCCCTGACGCGACATCGGGCCGGTCGCTTCGAGCGCCGATCCGGTTTGCTGCAAGCCCGAATTGGCAAGCGCGATAACCAGCACGACACCGGCCAGCCCCGCCGCGAACAGGACCCACGGGCCGGGCAGTGCGATACGCGGGGTCATCAGCACGTAGCTCGCTGGCAACACGACCAGCAGCAACCCGACCCCTGCCATCGAGCCGGTCAGCAGCACGCCGCATACGAGCACCAGCAGTACCGCCGCGAACCCGAGGCGCGCCGCCGGCACTGCGGCTTCGTCGCGTTTGGCGTAGCTCGCATACAATGCCGCCAGCAGGGCGATCGCGACAAGCAGGAAGGTCGCCTGGTGGTTGCCGTTGGCGAAGAAGCCCGCCCCCTGTCCGAAGCCGCTCCGCTGATAGAGGTACCAGCCCGAGTCGGCCCCGTGCAGGACCTGCATCGCACCGAGCGGAACCGAGGCGACGGCGATCATGCAAACCGCGATCGCGACCCGTTCCGCCCTGAAATCGAGCAGTTTGGTCGCGACGTAGACGACGGCGACCGCCGGCAGCAACCACATCAGCGAGGCCAGGCTGTCATACGGTGCGAGCGAAAGACCGAGCCACGGGCGCGATTGCCCCATCAGGTCGAAACCTTCGGCGATCGTCGACCGGCCTGGCAGGGCCGGCCATAGCGAAGCCGGAAGCGGCAGGAATTGCAGGGCCGCAACGAGCACGAGCAGCACTGCTGCCCACCACAGCAGCGGCTGCCGGGTGCCGGTCGGCGCGCCGTTTGCGGTACAGAACCCGACCACCAGCATGGCTAGCGCCAGCACCTGAAGCAGGAAATTGACCAGCAACCCGGCGCCGCTCGCCCCGCCCATCAGCAGGCACAGAGCGATGAAGATCGCGAGCACGATGTCGTAACCGCCGCGGATCATCGGGCGCCTCCCGCCGGGCGCAGCGTCACCTTGGCGATCGATACCCGCTGGCCTTCGCCTTGCCGCAGCTCGCCGCGCCCTTCGAGCGCGATCCACTGCGCGTCGCAGCCCGCGGGTACGGTAAAGCGCGCGCTCAGGCCGGCGTTTGCGCCGGACGGAACGGGACGCTCGACCAGCGTCGTTTCCGAGCCGGCGCAGCGCACGGTCCAGGCAAGACCTCCACCGTCCGGTTCCTCGTTCGATTGCGTCACGGCCAGCTCGTAGGAGCCCGGAGCCAGCAGCACCAACTGGCGCAGGAAGGTGGCGCTGCCGCGCCCGAAATAATCGACCGCCGCGCCGCCGTTTGCGGAGAGTTCGCCGACACCCTGCCGGTTTCCGGAAGCGTCCCAATTGAACGGCGCCGGAGCGGTGCGATCGGTCAGGTCGCCATTGTAGAGCTGGCCGGCGCTGCCCCGCTCCACGCCGCTGCGTCGCTGCCATTGCGCGAAGGCCGTGGCGTATTCGCCCTGTTCGACCAGCGCTGTCAGAAGCAGCCGGTCGGAGCGCAATCCCGTACCCGCACCGCTGCGCGGATCGTTGGCGAGAAAGGCGGTCAGCAATTGCGGCGAGAGGTCCGCCCGGGCCGCCTGGGCGGCAACATGCCCGTAGCTGGCGGGGTGGTCCTTCAGGATTTCCGCCAGCAGCGCAATGTCCGACGGGCTGCGCACGACCTTGAGCCATTCGGCCGTCAGCGGCTCGCTCAGCTCCGGCTCGAGACGGATGAGCGGGATCAGTTCGCCCACCATCGGCTCGACTTCGCCCCTCCTGCCATAGATCTGGAGCAGCGACAGGCGCGCAATCCGCGATCGCGGGCGCCGGTCGCGGGCTTCCGCCAACAGCGCTTCGGCGCGGGCCACGTCGTTGTCCTGCAGGGCTGCGAAGCCGAGCAGTGCGAACGGTTCGTGTGCCAGCGGTGCGCTGCGGGCGATCTTGCGCAACTGCTCGGTATCGCCGGATGCGATACGCTGATTTTCGGCAAAGTCGTGCTCGATCCGCGCCAGCGCGCCCTTCGGGGTGGGCGGCAGCCAGACTCCGGTGTCTTCGCTTGCCGCAAGCCCGAGCGAATGGGCGGTACCCCAGGCGGCCAGCGGCAGCGCGAGTACACCCAGCCCTATGCCCAGGGCTATTCGCAACGGTCGGCGCTCGCGCCGCGGTTCGGGCATGGCGTCAGGAACCGTCCCTGCTCAGGGTGATCTTGCGCGTGGTTTCGCGCTGGCCCGACCTGCCATAGGTATAGTCGTAGTAGTAATAATAGTCGCTGTCGGCGAGCTTGGCGGGGAACTTGGTCAGGATGGCACCCGCGATCCGCGCATGCGAGGAGTGCAGGCGGGTGATGGTTTCATTGACCGCTCCGATGCGTGCGCCGCCGCTTTCGATGACGATAACAGTGGCTTCCGCGACCGAGGCCAGCAACGGGGCGTCGGCGAGGCCGATCACCGGCGGACCGTCGACGATGACCACGTCGTAGTCGCGCTTGGCCTCCTCGATAATCGCGTGCAGGCGCGCCGAGGCCAGCAGTTCGGCGGCGTTGCCCTGTCCGCGCCCGGCGGGCAGGAGAGAGAGGTTGGCATGCCCGGAGGGCTGCGCATGGGCCGACAGCGAATCCTCGCTGGTGAGGAGATGCATCAGCCCGCCCTGTCCCTTGTTCGAGGATTCGAATGTCGGCCGCCGCATGTCGCCGTCGACGAGCAGTGTGCGCTTGCCGATGCGGGAGAAACTGCGCGCGAGCCCGTAGGCCGAGGTCGACTTGCCCTCGGCCGGACGGGTCGAGGTCAGCGCGATGACCCTGGGGGTGCCCCCGTCGCGGATGAACTGCAAGGCGGTCCGGGCAGAGGAATAGGCTTCCGACACGCTCGATTTCGGGTCTTCGAGCTCTTCGAGCGTTTCCTCTTCCTCCTCTGCTTCGGGAACCACGCCGAGCAGGCGCAGGCCGAGGCGTTGCCGGACATCGCCGGGCAGCTTGACCGTATCGAAAATCAGCTCGAAGGCGATGGCGAGCAGGATGCCGACGACCAGGCCGAGCAGCAGCCCCGCGATCAGATTGAGCGGAATGTTGGGGCGGAACGGCGCTTCCGGGAGCCGGGCCCGGTCGACCAGCGAAACCGGGCTCTTGCCGATACCGCCGGTCACGCCGATTTCCTTGTAGCGCTGCAGCAGCGCATCGTAGAGCGCGCGGTTGGTGTCGACTTCGCGCTGCAGGATGTTCGACTGGATCGTCTGATTGCGCTGGCCGAGCACCTCGCCCTTGAGCGAATCGACGCGGCTCGCGAGTTCCTGCTCGGCATCGCGCGCGGCCAGGAACTCTGCGCGCAGGGTGTTGAGGTCGCCGCCGGTGAGCTGCTGCGTCTCCGATGCGATCGCCCGGTCGAGACCGGCGATACGCCGCTGCAATTCCTGCATCTCGGGGTAATCGGGCCGGAAGAGTTCGAGCTTCTCCTCGTACTCGGTCTGCAGTCTGGCGCGTTCCTGGCGCAGGGCCGACGTGCCCGCGACCACGGCGCTGTTGGGGCCGGCCTGCTGCGCCTGGCGATAGCGCTGCTCCGCATTGATCCGTTCGATACGGGCGGTGGTAAGCGCTGCATTCAGCGCGGAGAGCGAGCTGTCCTCGAGACTGGCACCTTCGACGATCTGGCCGGATTCGTTGGTCGTGCGCGCACCGACGATACCCGATTGCTGCGCGTAGGCGTTGAGCGCGCGTTCGGAAGCCTCGAGTTCGGCCTGGACGGTCGCCAGCTGGTCCTCGAGAAATTCGCGGGCGAAGGACGAAGCATCGTAGCCGCGTTCGAGATTGGTCTGGATGAAATTCTCGGCGAAGGAATTGACCACCCTGGCCGCCTGCTCCTTGCTGGGAGAGGTAAAATAGACGCGCACGAGCTGGCTGCCGGCTTCGGGTGCCACGGTCAGGCCGGCCCGCAATTTCTGCGTTGCCTGCCGCATGCGCTCTTCGCGCGAGGCTTCCGGATTCACGAAATCGGTATCGGAAACGAGGTTCATCTCGCGCGCCACTCGCTGGGCGAGCGTATCCGATTCGAGCAGGCCGTATTGCGTTTCCAGGAACGACTGTTGCTGGCGCCCCCCGCGCTGGATGACGGTCTGCCCCTCGAGAATCTCGACTTCCGGCGGATTGAGCTCGAGCAGGACCGAGGCCCGGTAGAGCGGGGTCATCAATGCGGTCGCCGCCGCAGCGATCGCCAACCCTGCGGCGATGCAGGCGAGAATCAGCCAGCGCCGCTCCACGATCGCGCGGCGGATCTGGTCGATGCTGAGATCGCCGGGACCGATCTGCGTCGGATAATAGGTGTCTCCGGGATACGCCGCATTGTCCTCGGGCGTGGCCGAGGCTGCGGTGAAATCCCTGCGTCCGTTCGGGTTTGATCCGTTCATAAGTCCCGTTGCATCCTGACCAGAATCAGATTCTGGTGAAAATCGTCAAAACCGTGAGGGTCTGCAGAATCTCGCGAAGTTCCGCCGGAACGCCCTGCACGCTGTCGACATAGATGATATCGCCCGGATAGATCGCCGGGTTCTCCGCTTCGCCGGCGCGGATCGCTGCCAGGTCGAATGCTGCGGCCTTGGTGACCCCGTCGAGCTTCCGGAACACCGCGATACGCCGCGGATTGCCACTTTCGCCGACGCCGCCCGACAGCGCGATGGCGGTCATCAGGTCGGTTCCGCCCTTGATCGGAAAGACGCCGGGCTGGGCCACGCCGCCATCCACGACCAGAGTGCTCTGCAGGCTCTCGGTGATGGTGACCGAAATATCGGGATCGCGCAGATAGCGCGCGCCGTATTGCTGCTCGAGCGTCGAGGCGAGCTGCTCCGGCGTGAGATTCAGTGCGTTTACGGTGCCGATCAACGGCAGGTCGAGCGTGCCACCGACCGAGACCTCGTAGGGTCCGGACAGGTCGGGGACACGGAAGATCGTGACCTGCACCTTGTCGAGCGGCGCGATCAGGACCTCGGCGGGCACCCTCGTGGTCGAACGGTCGGGCGGGCCGAAGCCGGCAACATCGTACGGCACGGGTCCGCCGCGCGTCTTGCAGCCGCCGAGAAGCGCGAGCGCCGACATCAGCGCCACAGCGACTTTCCAATGCGAATTTCGAGTGGCGCTCGCCGCGCGGAACTCTTTCATTTCTTTAGCGAACCCCGGTTTCGATCCCAAAATACCGCCTCCCCGGCAAGCGGGTTGCGGGCCATCGTATGGCGTCCCGGTCGGCCCTTGGCAAGTTTCTTGCCGCCCGGAGTCTCATTGTGGTGCGGGAGCAACGGGTTGAAAACCGACCCGAGTCGCGGCAAGGGCGCACCGAGCCTGCAGCAGGACCCCGATGGCATCCCCCGAGACAACCGCACCGTGCGTGCTTCATTTCATCCCGCAGGACGGCATCGGCGGCGCGGAGATCGCCGCGCGCAGCGCCACCCGCGATCCGGCGGCCAACGTGCACGTGCATGCGATGTTCAACGGGTTGTATTCGGGCGAGGGGGCGATCGCCAATCCGCGGCTGACCGGGAACGCGACGCGTTTCGCCTTCTCGCCGCGCAGCATCGCCGGGGCTCTCGCGAAAGTGCGCGAACTCGACCCGCAGGTGCTGGTATTCTCGCTCTGGCGCAGCTTCGGTGCCTTTCTCGCCTGCAAACTGCGCCACCCGGACCGCAAGTTCGTGACGTTCGTGCACAACGAGCGGATCGCGAACAGGATCGACTACTGGCTGACCGAGCTGATGAAGCGCGGCTCGGACGAAATCTGGGTCGATTCGCAAGCCACGCTCGATGCCCGCCTCGACGCGAACGAGAAGCGCCGCGCACGCATTATCTCGCTCCGCCTCGACCGCAACGAAAGGGAGCCGCGCAGGGATCCGGCGCCCCGCTTCGTCTATTGGGGGCGGTTGGCCGAGCAGAAGCGCATCGATCGCGCGATTGCGCTGTTTGCCGAGATTGCCGCGAACCGGCCGGATGCGCACTTCACGCTCATCGGACCTGATCACGGCGTCGGCGACCGGCTGCGGCGGCAGGCCGAAAGCCTGGGGGTTTCCGGGCAGCTGACCTTCCATGGCCCCTCGAGCCAGCAACGGATCGCCGAGCTGGCCGGGAATGCCCGCTTCTTCCTGCAGCTTTCGGCCCATGAAGGCATGGCGATGGGCGTCGTCGAAGCGCTGGAGGCGGGGCTGGTTCCGGTGGTCACGCCGGTGGGGCAGATGGCGGTCTATTGCCGGGACGGCGAAAACGCGCTGGTTTGCCGCGACCGGGCCGAAACCGCGCGGCGCCTGGGCGCGCTGATCGACGATCCCGGCGCTTATTCGCGCATGAGCGCAGCAGCCATCGCCACTTTCGCCGATCAGCCGGTCTACACCGAAGACGTGGCATCCGCCGCCCTCGAGTTGGCCGCCGGCGAAGGCGATGGGCGCCGGGACGGGGACGGACCGCTCGAACGGGCACGACCGGGCGGAACGGGAGCGGCCGGTTGATTACCAAGACTTTCATCTGCGGCTGCGGACACAGCGGCACCACGCTGCTCGCCAACATGCTGGCGGCCAATCCGCGGGCCTATGTGCCGCAGTTCGAATCCTACATGTTCTTCAAGGACGATCCGCGTCCGTTTCTGCGCCGCTATTACCTGAAGACACTGCTTCGCGGTCGGCGGCACTTCGTCGAGAAGACGCCGCGCCACGTCTACCGTATCGACGAAATCCGCCGCTGCGTCGACGGCGCGCGCATCGTGCTGATGGTACGCGACGGCCGCGATGTGAGCGCATCGTTCGAGAAGCGGCACGGCGAACTCGAAACGGGCAATGCGCGCTGGCTGGAAGCCAACGAAATCGTGCTTGCCGAACGCGATGCGCCCGATACGATCCTGCTGCGCTACGAAGATCTCGTCAGGCAGCCCGAAGAATGGCTTCGCCGCGTGTGCGAATTCACCGGCATCCCGTTTCGCGAATCGATGCTGCGGTTCCACGAAAGCCAGCGGCTCTGGTTCGGGGGCAAGGAGATGGCCCAGGCGAGCGGCGCGCAGGGCGAGGATCACGCCAAACTGCGCAACTGGCAGGTCAACCAGCCGTTGTTCGACGGATCGGGCAAGTGGAAGAAGGCTTTCCCCGACGGTGCGCCGGCAGCGATCGTAACCGGTCGCGGGGCGGACCTGATGCGTGCATTCGGCTACGATCCGGACGAGGATCCGGGGCGGCCGGAACCGGAGTGAAGCCCGGCCGGACGGCCAGACTCTGTTTCAACAAAGCTGAAAACGACTCTAGACGGATTCGGCAACCACGTCCTCGAAGCTTCCGATCGCCGCAACCCGGCCCTGCTCGAGCCGTACCACCCGATCGCACTTGCGCACCGTGGTCAGGCGGTGCGCGATCATCAGGATGGTGAGATCGTCTCCCAGCGCATCGATCGCTTCCATGACCGCAGCCTCGGTCTGGTCGTCGAGCGCGCTGGTAGCTTCATCGAGCACGAGGACGCTTGCCTGCTTGTAGAGCGCGCGCGCGATACCGATGCGCTGGCGTTGCCCGCCCGACAGGCGGACCCCGCGCTCGCCGATCACGGTTTCGTATTGCTCCGGCAGGCCCTGGATGAAGGCGTCGATGTCGGCCCGCCGCGCAGCTTCGCGCACGCGCTCCATGTCGATGTCGCCCGATTCGCCGAAAGCGATATTGCGAGCGAGCGAATCGTCGGACAGGAAGATGACCTGCGGTACGTGCGCGACCTGGGCCTGCCAGGCCGCGCGATTTTCGGCCCCGAGCACCTGCCCGTCGATCGCGATGCTGCCGCCGACCGGTTCGATCAGGCCCATCACCATGTCGATCAGCGTGCTCTTGCCGCTGCCCGTCTTGCCGATGAAGCCTACGCGCGTGCCCTTGGGGATGACCAGGTCGATGCCGCTCAGGGCATCGCGATCGCCTTCCGGATAGCGGAATGTCACGTCGCTGAAGGCGATCTCGCCGGCGAATGGCAGCGGTGCGATGTCGGCCGTCCGGTGTTCGAGCCGGTCGACCATTTCGGGTCCTTCGAGCAGGTCGACCACATCCTGCATCGCCTGCTGCGCGCCGGTCATATGGCTGTATCCGGCATAGACCTGCTGTACCAGCGGGAGCAGGCGCTGCGCACCGAAAGCCAGCGCGCCGAGCGTTGGGACCGCCGCCAGCAACCCCCCTTCGCGATCGGCCATGTAGAGCGCCAGCAGCGCGATCGCCGCCACCCCGGCCGCCTCGACGGCGTAGCGCGGGGCCAGGCTGAGCATGTGGTTCGATGCCTGGGCGACCCGCAGGCGGTGGTCGTAATAGGCGAAGGACTTGAGGAACACGCCGTGCGAGCGGTCGAGGATTATGTCGCGAATGCCCCCGACCCCCTCCTGCACCGCCTGCAACCTGCCGGTATGCGCATCCGCCACGATCCGCGAATTGGAACGCAGCTTGCGCCGGGTGAAGAAGCTGACCGCGAGATAGATCGAACAGAACGCGACGGCGGCGAACATCGCCGCCATCGGGTCGACCATGATCAGCGCGGCGATGATCACCAGCGACATTCCGCCGGCGGTGATCAGGTCGATCCCGGGCTTGACCACGCTGGTCAGCACGACCTGGACCTTGTTCACGCCGCTCAGGATCTCGCTCGAATTGTGCGTCAGGTAATAGATGTAGGGCCGCTGCAGAGCGCGCGCGAACAGCTCCACGCCGAGATCGTAGCCGACCCCGAAAATGAAGCGCCGCGAAATGGCGAGCAAAGCGAGGCGGACGATCGCGGCGCCGATCGCGGCGGTGATCAGGATCGCCGTGGCGAGCAGCAGGAGGTTGTCCGGAGGGACGATGCCGAGCCATTGCAGCGCGTCGCGGAATATTTGCGCGCCGGTGCCGTCGGGCTGCGAAACGACGGTCAGGAAGGGGATGATCGCACCGAACGTCGCCAGCTCGGCGATCGAGCCGAGAAAGGTCATGCCGATCACCAGCCAGAACTGGCGCCGCCGCCGCAGCGGCAGCTTGCGCGCGATCGCCTTGACGGCTCGCGAAAGGGTGGCCTCGCTCATGGCGGCGTCTCTAGCCCCGCCCCTGTTGCACCGCAACACGGCCGTCCGTTGCGGCAGTGCGCAGAATCGCCGCGAGCCGCCCGGCATAGGCGGCGGGCGAATAGAGCGCGCGGTAGCGCTCGCGCGCCGCGGTATTGATACGCTCGGTGGCGGGTTCGGCGAGCACCGCGAGGACGGCTTCGCTCGCCGCGGCGACATCGGCATGCGCCACCACCCTGCCGGTTTCGCCGGCGACTTCCGCCGCGCCGGTGCCGGCAAAGGAGATCACAGTGCGCGAACAGGCCATCGCCTCGGCGAGGACGAGGCCGAATCCTTCCTCGCGGCTGGTCAGCAGGAAGACGCTCGCGCGTTGCATGTAGGCAAAGGGGTCGGGATCGAACGGCTTGAATTCGATCCGGTCCTCGAGCCCCGCCGTGCGGATCCTGGCAGCCTCCGCCTCGGGCGCGTCGCCGCCGAGCCACCAGAACCGCACCGTGGGGTGGGCGCGGCAGGCTGCGATCGCGATGTCGGTGAAGATGTCGGGTCCCTTGCGTGCGATGACGCTGGCTGCGTTGAGCACGATCGGCGGGTCCTCGGGCGCTACCGGCTCGAGATAATGCTCGGGCATCGAGCGGCAATTGAGGATGTTCTGCGGAAGCTCGCATCCGAGAGCGTCGGCGACGTTGCGCGCGGTTTCGTCCGAGATCGCCAGGTGCGCGAGATGCGGATCGCGCATCAGCGCGGCGGCCCGAACGAACTGCGGCTCGCCGTGGCGCGCGCGAATCTCGTCGAACTTGCTGGCGGCGTTCCGCCACAGCACGAAGGTCGGGATGCCTCGCCGTTTCAGGATCGCCAGCGCCAGCGCCAGCAGCCGCGGCCGCCGCATGAACAGGATGCCCGAATTGAGGATCGCGAAGTCGATAGCGCCGAAGCGCAAGCCGTAGAGGAAACGGCAATCGTCGAGCAACGAGCGAACCGGCGACGGGCCGAGGCGCATCAGTCTTATGTCGATCCCGCGCTGCGCGAGATCGTCCGCCGAGGAGGCGAAGGAGGTGAGCGATTGCCGCGCGGCATAGCTGACGATCCCGCGCAAGCGCTCGTCCGGAACCGTTTCCGCGGGGCGCCCGTCGGCCATCCGGATCACTCGCCGTAGCTGTAGCCGAACATGGCGATATCGTCGGCGTAGATCTCGCCCACGGTGTCGCGCAGTTCGCCGGTGAAATATTCGGTATAGTCCGAACGCTCGGAGACGTTGCGCCGCGGCAGGTCGCACCCGACGCCGATCGTGTCGCAGATCTTGGCGAAATCCTCGGCGATATTCTCGAACCGGCCGATGAAGGAGACGATCTGTCGGCCGCGGAAATCGGTCACGAAATCGACCTGCGGGCGGGGGCCGTGAATGTCGAGCAGGTATTGCGCTCCGCTTTCCAGGTCGCCGACGAATTGCTCGAACGTGTCGACGTGGGCGATCCAGGGATAGCCCATCCGCCGGTAGAACGAGTACATCGACACCACTC
The DNA here is from genome assembly GCA_913055875.1 of uncultured Altererythrobacter sp. Taxonomy (GTDB): domain Bacteria; phylum Pseudomonadota; class Alphaproteobacteria; order Sphingomonadales; family Sphingomonadaceae; genus CAJXJY01. The sequence continues at coordinate 32,761 of CAJXJY010000001.1, read as the reverse complement.
GGTCCCACGGGTTGCGGACGAAGGCGAAGCTGAAATAGTCGTCCCAGCCCTGCGGCATGCGCTCGATCCGCTTGCGGCGGCGGAACAGGCCGGGCCGCACCGTCTCGTCCTGCTGCCGGCGATGGAATTCCGCCATCGTCTCGTGGATCGTCCGCCGGTGCGCGAGCCCGCGCGAGGCGTGCCTGTCGAGCGCCGCGGTGACGCTCTTCCCCGCCGTCTTGGGGATATGCACGAAAATGAATGTCTTCTCGGTCGAGATGATCAAGGCTCGTCTCTCATGGCAGGACTGCGGCGATAGGGGTGTCGACAACGCGCCGCAGGGGCGCAAAAGGGGGAGGGAGAGTGCTGGCCCGCAGCGCAGCGTGCTCTTATGGGAGCCTTGATGATAAAGCAATTTCTAAGGCGGTTCGGCCGGCAGTCGCTGCAGATCGTGCATGACGACGACAACCTGCGCATCGCGCGACTCGGCAAAGGCGAGGGTGCGCGCGCGGTGCTGTGCTTCACCGGCGTCGGTCTCGGCATGGGCGGGGTCCAGACCGAGGAGTTCGTCGGCATCTCGCAGCGCATCGGCGGGAGTTCGATCTTCGTCACCGACAAGCGGCGGACGTGGTTCAACGGGATCGATCCGGCCGACCTGCAGCGGCGGCTCGAACCGCTGATCGACGGGCGCGAGGTGGTGACGCTCGGCAACAGCATGGGCGCGTTCGGGGCGATCTGGGCGACCAGCTTCCTGCCCGTCGCCAGCGCGATCGCCTTCGCGCCGCAATTCTCGGTCCATCCCGGGATCGTCCCGCGCGAAACCCGCTGGCGCGAATGGCGCGACCGGATCGAGGCATGGCACTATCCCGACCTGACCCGGCATTTCACCGGCGGAGCGCGCTATTTCACGTTCAACGGCGCCGAGGACGAGGAGCACTGGTCGCATTTCAAGAGCGGCGAAAACCAGACGCATGTGCTCGTGCCCGAAACCGGCCACGATGTCGCCAAGACGTTCAAGGAGCGCGGGATTCTCGGCGATGTGATCGCCGATTGCCTCGCAGGCGGCGATGTGCTGCGGCGGATCGAATCTGCCGGGCTCGCCTGCCGCCGGATCGGCTGATCTAGCCCGCTCTCATCCGCGCGCAGTATTGCGCCTGGGTTTCCATCGTCAGCCGCCCCGCGTCGCGCAGACGCGCGGCCTCGGCGAGAATGTCCTCGAGCCTCTCGAACGTGCCGGGCGCGTCGATGATGTTGTGCGGATGGAGCCAGACATGCGCGACCCTCCCGTTGCGCGCGGCGTCGGACAGGCGCGATTTCCAGCGCATCCGGCTCGCGGCGCGCGGGACCAGCTTGCGCGGCCCGCTCTGCCAGTTGAGCATCTCGCCCGAGGGGATGACCGTCAGCCCGGCCGCGTCGGCGCAGGCAGGTTGTGCGCGGTCGAACGGGTTCAGTTCCGCAGCGAACATCGCCAGCCTGCCACGCCGCCTGGGGTGCGCCCTGAACCCGGCATAACCCGCCTCGGCGAGCGCTTCGGGATACCCCTCGAGGTTGCGCGGATAGACGAAGGTTTCGAGCGTCAGCCCCTTGCGCTGCGCGACCTCGGCGCAGGCGGTGAGTTCGCGCCGGACATCGGCCTGTGCTACCAGATTCTCTGCCAACGGCAGGTGGGTAAAGCCGTGGCAGGCGATCTCGTGCGTTCCTGCATTCTGGCCCCCCTCACGAACCATGTCGAGCAGTTCGGGGCGGCTCCATCCGGCAAGATCATCGGTGTCCTGCGCCTCGCGAAAGGCGGTCAGCCAGTTCGCGCCTTCGATATCGGTGTCGGCGAACCGTTCGGCCATTTCCGCCTGCTCGTCCCCGGACAGCAGGAAGGCCATGACGAAGGCGAAGCTCGCGGGCACCTCGTAGCGGCGGAACAGGTCGAGCAGCGCGCGGTAGGCCGCGACCAGTTCCTCGCGATTGAGATGCGCGTGATGCCGGGCGGACAGATGGTCCGCCATCCCCCATTTGCCCTCGCAGTCGAGCGAGACGATGAAGGTACCTTTCCTAGTCATCGGGCCGCCATCAGGTGAAGTCGAAATCGCCACCGATCAGGTCCCACCCGTCTTCGAGAAACGGGTTGCCCGAATGCGATGCGGCGTCGAGCGTGCGGGCGATCAGCGGGGTCTTCTTGAGCGACAGGAAGCCGAGCTTGCGGAACATCGGCGCGCGCCCGGGAAAGGTCGCGACGGCGTGGAGGAAGTTCGCGCCCGCCTGTGCCGCATCGTGCATGGCGACGCGGATGGCCGCTTTCTGCGCGTGATGGTCGATCCCGACGATATCGTTGAGGTTGGCGCGTTTCATCCGCCCGGCCTCGTCGAGTTCGATCGCCCAGACGGCGAAGGCCGCGAGTTCGCCGTCGCGATACAATGCGACCCAGCGATAATCGAAGCGGCCCGCGGCCTGGTAGCGGAAATCGTACCATGCGGGGGTGCGCCGGATACGCCACACGCCGCCGCCGGTGTGGTTCTTCAACGCGCCTTCGCTCGCCGCGAGGCAGGTTTCGAGCGCTTCGTCGGCAGGCCGCTCGCGCTTGACCTCGAAACCCGCCGGAGAGTTGCTGATACCGAGCCCCAGCACCGGTTTCGCCATGCCGCCGAGCGGCGCGGCGCCCGCCAGCGACAGCGGACGGACATAGCTGCGGATGAAGCCCGGCGAGGACCATGAGAGCTTCTTGAGGTAGCCGTTGAATATCGCCTCGTTCGGCGCGCCGAACAGCACCGATATCCCGCGTTCCGCGGCGAATTCGGCGCTCCTTGCCGCCAGCGTCGGAAAGATGCCGCGGCCGCGCAGGCGCTCGTCGGTCATCACGTCCATCGCCTCGCCGCCGCGCACGGTCGCGTGGCCGTCGGTCAGTTCCATCGGCCACAGCGTGAAGAACCCCGCGACGTCGCCGTCGACTTCGGCGACCGCGGCGGCGGGCAGGCCGTCCATGGTCCGTTGGAACCGCATCCGGTCGTAGCGTTCGTCGCGGGTGCGCTGCCACACGCGGGCGTAGAGCGCGCGCAGGCCCTCGAAGTCGTTTTCCGCCACCGGGCGGACGGTGATGTCGGGTTGGCGGTCGCTCATCGTCAGGGGTTCGGGTGCGTCCGCGAAGCGGTCAGCGTCGCATCGGAGAAGACCGACTGGTATGGCACGAACGAAGTCGACTTGTTGCCCGCGAACAGGAAGGTTGCCATCGCGACGACGTTCAGCACCACGATCGCGGTGCGGACGAGGAATTGTTCGGTCGAGTCCTTCCATAGCCGCGGGAGGTTGGCCTGGATGATCAGGGCGACCCCGGCGAAATACAATGTCATCCGGTCGGTCGCGGTGGGGAACAGGAAGACCGGGATCATGGCGAAGGCACCGATCGCCGCGAACCAGTCGACAATCGGTATCTTGCCGTAGATCTTGATCCACCGCCTGCGAAAGAAGAAGTAAGCCAGCGCGGGGCCGGCCGTCAGCATGACATGGAAAACCGCGCCGGGGGCGTTGGACGCTTCGCCGCCGAGATAATTGCCGGCATATTCGTCGATGCGGGAGCCCGCCGTGCCGACGAGATAGGTCACGATCGCGCCGACCACGATCGCGCCCCCGATGCGCTGCACCGGCGTCATGCGCGTCTCGAGAATGATGATCGGCAGCAGCGCAAGGGCGCTGAAGTGGAAGCTCGCGGCGGCCACGATCGCGGCGAGCTTGGCCGGAGTGCCCCATCGGTACCAGCGTGAGAGCAGGAAGAAGATGATCCCGATCGCCATCGCCTGGCGCAGCCCGCTCATGGCAACGGCGATCGACAGGTACGGGATCGCCGCGACCAGCGCGAGCATGGGTTCCTGGCAGGACCGCGCGAGCGAGAACAGCCCGATGCAATAGACGACAGCGGAGATGAACACGAGCGTGGTCATCCCTCCGCCGAGCAAGTCGATCGTCCGGACGAGCAGGCCCCAGCCGATTTCGCCGTCGGCGATCATGGCGGCCAGCGGCATCGTCTCGTAGCGTGCGAAATGGGTCGAGTAATTGTACCAGTCGGGTCCGATTTCGAAGCGCAGGCCGATCACCGATAGGAACAGCACGAACACGATCCCGAGCAGGATGCTCGCCTGCAGCGGCCGCCTCGCCGCGATCGCGAACAGCGACGGCAGGCCGATCATGATGAAATAGGGAAACATCTAGTAGTCCAAATCGTCAAACTCGTCAGGGACATAAACGCCGGCGGAAGGGTCGATACCCTCGGAAAAGATCGATTGATAGGGGACAAATGAACTGGATTTGTTTCCGGCGAAGAGAAACACCGACATGGCAATCAGGTTCAGAACGATCAGTGCGATACGCACGGCACCCTGTTCTGTCGGCCGCTGCCAGATTTGCGGCAGATTGGCCTGGATCACGAGGGCGATGCCCGCAAAGTACAGCGTCATCCTGTCGGTGGCGGTCGGGGCGATGAATACCAGCAGCAGCGCGACAGCCCCGATCCCGGCGAACCAGTCGATCACGGGGAGGCGGCCGTATACCGTCAGCCAGCGGCGGCGAACGACGAAATAGACCAGCGCCGGTGCGGCGGTAAGCAGCACATGAAATATCGCGCCCGGTGCATTCGCCGCAGCGCCGCCCACCATGTAGTTGGTGGAATATTCGTCGAGCCGCGAACTGGCGGCCAGCGCCAGGTACGAGACCGCGCCGCCGATGGCGGTGGCGGCGAAAATGCGCTGGGCCAGTGAAAGGCGGGCCTCGAGGACGATGACCGCCCACAAGGCAAGCGCGCTGAAATGGAAGCTCGCGGCGACGAGAATGCCGAGGATTTTCCACAGCATCGGCCACCGGTACCAACGGGCGAGAACGAGGAATACGACGCCCATGGCCATCGCCTGCCGCATGCCGCTCATGGCCACCGCGATAGAGAGATAGGGTACCGCCGCGACCATTGCGATCATCGGTTCCTGGCATGCGCGCGCAATCGCGCACACGCCGAACGTGAAGACCAGCGCGGACATCAGCGTCAGCCCGGTCATGCCCCAGCCGAAACTCGTTGCGAGCTTGACCACGATGCCCCAGCCGACTTCGCCGTCGGCCAGAATATCGGCCGCCGTCATGTTCTCGTAGCGGTTGAAGTGGGTGGTGTAGGCGAACCAGTCGGGTCCGATATTCCATCGCAGCCCGATAACACCCACGAAGATCACGAAAACCACGAACAGGTAGAACGACGCCTGCGCCGAACGCGACGAATACAGGGCGGCGACTGCAGGTACCCCGATCATGAGGAAATAGGGAAGCATCGCGCTCCGGCGAAAATTCTGTTGCGGCCCACCGATGCGTAACCTGCGCGGCGCGCCAAGACCAGCCTCGATTCCGCAAACCGGCAACGGCATTCGCGTTTGAAGCCCTTGCCCGGGCCATGCTAGCGACGCTGCAGCAATTTCCACGGTACCGCCGGCGGGCGGCACGACGGGGCGTCCATGCCGAACTCGACAGGCGATCACATGACCAGGCTGCCGCTTTCGGAGACGCAGGTCGACCGGTCCATCGCGGCGATGGAAGAACGTTTGCAGCCGTTCGATCTGGCGTGGCGGCAGGAACTGACGCTTACTGTCTGCAACCGCGCGCGTCTTGCCTTCGCGAAGAGCGAGGTGTGGGCGAACGTCGTGGCCGAACGCGGCGATCCTGCTGCGGCGAATGTAGCCCCGGAGCGCACGCTGGCGTTTACCGTCGAACAGGCTCTCGCAAGGTCCGGCGTGCGCCGTGCGGGCCGGTTCCGCCGCCGCACGGGCGTGGCGGCGAAGTCGTTCTTCGCCACGCTCGCAGCGCTGATCGGCTTGGCTGTCCTCGCGCTGCGCAGCCTGCGCTGGCCGCGCCTTGCTTGGCAGCGCGGGCGCACAGTCGTGGTGCTGCACGCCGAAGCGGCGAACCGCACCGCGCATGTGCGCAAGGCGCTGGCGCAGCGCGATCCTGCCTCGACCGACTTAGTGCTGGCGGGCCGCCCGCATGTAAGTGCAAGCCGGGTCAGGGCGATGCTGGACGAGGCCGGATGGACGGGAGGATTTGCGCTGGCGTGGGATTGGCGCGCGGCGATCGGCGGCCTGCGCGAGGGATTGCGTATCGCCCGGCAGGCGGGGCCGGCGATGCTGGCGGCGGGATACCAGCCGGGTTTTGCCCCTCTTCTCGCGATCCAGCTTCGCATCCTGATCGGTACCGCTTCCGCGTGGCGCTGGCGGCACGGCGAGAGAAGGGCCGAGGCGGTGGTGTTCGGGCACACCGGGCGTGCCGACACGGTGCTGCTCGAGCGGGCGATGCAGGCGGGCGGGGCGCGCAGCGTGCACTGGATGCACGGGCTCAGCGACGGGCGCAGCTACCAGGGGGTGTCGGACCTTTGCGTCACCCTGTGCCGATACGATTGCGAGTGGCACGATCGCGCGCTCGACTATCGCCGAAACGTGGCCTTCGCCCTGCCTCGGCCCGCATTCCGGACCGGACCGATGCCGGGCTGCGTGGTCATGACTAATCTGACCCATCCCGACTACGCGCCCTTCGCCGAGGTCGGCCCCGCACACGAGCTCGCACTGATCGAGACGGTACGAGAGTGGGCGCTTGGCGAAGGCGCAGACCCCGGAAGCGTCGTATGGAAACCGCATCCGGTGTTCTACTGGCGCGACGCAGAGACGCGCGCGGCGGTTTCGCGCGCTGTGGCCGAGGCGGGCTTCACGCTGTGGCCCGAACCCGCGATGCCGTTCGGCGAAGCGGCCGAGTACGAAACGCTCGTCGTCACGCCGTCGGGTATCGCGGTGGATATGCTCAAGCAGGGCCGGATACCGGTCATGGCCGCGATGGCTCCGATCGAACCCGAGCACGTACTGGCGCGCTTTCCCGTTCGGGTGCACGACGTCGCGAGCCTGCGCAATGCCGTCGCGATCCTGCAGGATCGCGCGCAGGCCGAACGCCTGTTCGAGCAGACGTGGGAAGCGGTCGGCCCGGGCGAAGCGGGCGATCTGGAGAGAATCGAACGCGAACTCGGCCTGCGGGATTGAACGCACGCCTTGCCGCGGCCTATCCCGTTTGCAGGGCAGCGACCGATTTGCGCGCTTCTGCACCGAGAACGGCGGCCCGCTGGCGGATCGATCGACGCAGTGCGGCACCGCGCGCGAGCAGCTCGCTCGCTTCAGCCGCCATCGCGGCGCTGTCCGCTGCGCTCGGCCACGGATCGTATTCGTGCGGATCGGCGTATCCGAGCTGGTGCTGGAGCGCGATCATCTTGTGCGAGTTCGAGCCCATGAACACGCACGGCGTGCCGCCCAGCGCGGCCATGATCGACGGATGCCAGCGGCCGCTGACATAGAGGCTCGCTTCGCCCAGCAGCGCGACATGCGCGCGGATCGGCGAGGCGATCGGGAACAGCGGCGCGCCGGTCTCGCGCGCGACGGCTTCGAGGAAGGAGTCGCCGTTGCACGCGGGCTGGAGGACGACCGGCAGGCCGCATTCGCGCAAGGCTGCGACGAGGCCGGGGAAGGCCGCGGCGGCGCGCGGTTTGTCGTGGGCCGCGCGCGAACTCCCGCCGACCAGGATGTAGCCCGCGGCGGGATCGACGCCGTGATCGGCGAGGAATCGTTGCACCACCTCGCGCTGGCGGAGAAATTCTTCCGAGTTCAGGTCTTCGGCCCAAGCGAAGACCGCATCCGGGAACATCGCCGCCTTCGCTCCGGCGCGCGGAAGGTGCTGGCGTGCGAAATCGAGGCTGACGGGATCGCGCAGCGCGAAGGCATCGGCGCGCGCCAGCACCTCGTCGGCGACCGCCAGCGTCTCGGCATCGGGATCCTGCCCCGGCGCGGGCGAGGCCATGGCGTTGAGGTAGAAAAGTGTCTTGCCGCGCTGCTGCAGCATGTCGCACAGCGTGAGGATGAACAGCAGCCGCTGGCGCGCCGGAGTGCCGAAGATCAGATCGCCCTCGCCGTTGACGAGCGCGCCGTCGCATTCTTCCAGCCATAGCACCAGCGCGCGTGCATCGGCGCTGTAGGCCTGCGCGCGCATCAGCGCATCGGCGTTGCGCGCGAGATCGTGCGTGATCGCATCGCGCGTGCCGAGCGCGTCCATAACCGCGCCGATGGCCGGCCCGGCGAGCGGCAGCGCGCGCACCTTGTTGCGGTTGAACAGTTTGGCGAGTTGACCGTAGGCGGCATCGCCGATCCGGTCCGAGACCGGCCAGCGCGCCTGGATCATCCGCGTCGGCACCGGGCCGATCAGCTCGGCGTGCTGCTCGGCCAATTGTCGCAACGCTATGCTCGTCGCGCGGCAGCCGAGATTGAGGCTGTCGCTGTTGTCGCCGATATAGAGCAGCTTCATGTCGGCATGCCCGTCAATATCAGGCGGCGGGCTGGTCGCCCCCGCCGGTCCATTTGAGCTTGTCGCGCATCGCCTCCTCGACCGGGGTCAGGTCGCCCTGCTTGCAGGTCAGCGAGCGGCTCACCGCCTTCACGTCGCGGCACAGGCGGCGCAGGCCGTCGGGTTCGAGCGAGGCCGAATGGTCGGTGCCCTTCCAGGTCCGGTCGAGCGTGAAATGCCGCTCGATCCATTCGGCGCCGAGCGTCAGCGCGGCGATATCGGCGGCGATGCCGAGATGGTGGCCCGAAAAGCCGATCCCGCCGACGCGGCCGTCGAACTTGTCCTTGAGCCGCGTGATCTCGAGCAGGCACAGCTCGTCGAAATTGACCGGGTAGCCGCTGGTGCAGGCGTAGAGCAGCAGGTCTTCGGCGCGCCCCTTGTCCTCGAAGAATTCGACGATTTGGTCCTCTTCTTCCTTGGTCGTCATGCCGAGCGAGAGCTGGATCTGACCCTTGAACTCCTCGCACAGCACGGTCAGCATCGGCCAGTGCAGGTTGGAGGCGGAAGGGACCTTGAGGAATTCGGGTTCGAGCTGCGCCATCTCGCGCGCGCTGGTGACGTCCCACACGCTGGTCGAATAGCCGATGCCCTGCTCCGCACAGTGATCCATCAGCTCCTTGTGCTGGTCGGTGTCGAATTCGAGGAATTCGCGGTGCGCGCCATAGGTGTCGCCGTAGGAATTGACCGGATTGGGGTGCGGCGCATCGTACTGTTCGGGCGGGAGCAGTTCGCGATTGTTGCGCTTCTGGAACTTGACGAAATCGGCCTTGCAGGTCTTGGCCGCGATCTCGATCATCTCCTTGGCGATCGCCATCTCGCCCTTGTGGTTACAGCCGATCTCGGCGACGACCTTGGCGGTGTGGTTTGGGGTCAGCTCGGTCATAGACAAGTCTTTCGTATTCCAATCGTTTCGATGCAGCGGTGCATCTACAAATTCCGTGTGAACCCGCCGTGACGGTGTGCCGGGCGGGCCTTAACCGTCCCGGCTTTCAGGGCAAGCCATTTCGCTGTTCGAGCAGCATGTCGGCCAGCTCGCGCACCGCGCCGTTGCCGCCCGCATTCTGCAGCACCAGCCGCGCCGCGTCGCGCGCGGCTTCGTGCGCATCGGAGGGTGCGACCGGGAAGCCGACCGCGCCCATGCAGTCGAGATCGTTGACGTCGTTGCCGATATAGACCGTGTTGGCGAGGCTGACGCCCGTTCGCCGTGCCCAGTCCTCCAGCGTCGCCAGCTTGGTCTCGAGCCCGTGCACGCAGTCGAGCCTGAGCTTGTCGCAGCGCGCGCGCACCACCGTGTTGGCCTCGCGCGAGAGCACGATCATCGGCAGCCCGGTGCGCGACAGCAGGTCGATCCCCATCCCGTCCGAGCGCGAGCAGCGAACGTGTTCGACCCCGTCCTGGTCGATGATCACGGTGTCGTCGGTCAAAACCCCGTCGAAATCCATCACCAGCGCCTCGACCGGCTGCGGCAGCGCGGCACGCGCTGCGGCGCTGCGGCGCGCGCGCATGCGGCTCTCGATCGCTTCGAAATCGGCCGGCGTGTCGATCTCGCCGATATGCTCCTCGGGCATTTCGGCGGCGGCGACGCGCCCGAAGAAGCGGTGCCGGTGCGCGCGGAAACCGGCCAGCCTCATCGCGTAGCCCGATCCGGTCTCGAAATACTCCGCCGGGCGGTCCTGCCGCAGCTGGCGCACGCTGCGGTCGTGGTTGACGCCGTGGAAATCGCCGCTCGCGTCGGGCCGCCAGACGAAGTGGTGGAATCGGGTGGCGAGAAAGGCGCTGTCGGCATCCTCGCGCTGCAACGTTTCGACCAGGGCATCGATATCGTCCGACGAGGTCAGCGGCGAGGTGCACTGGAGGAACACGAACACCTCCGGCTGCGGGGCGCCGTCTGGAAAGAGCCTATCGAGCGCATGCAGCAGCGCGTCTTCTGAACTCGCCTTGTCGCCCGCGAGTTCGGCCGGGCGGTCGACCACCTCGGCGCCGAACCGCCGCGCAACCTCGGCGATTTCGGGATCGTCGGTCGAAACCGCAACGCGCGTAACGTGCCTGCTGCCGTTCGCCGCATCGATCGTATGCGCGAGCAGCGGCTTGCCCAGCAGCGGGCGGACGTTCTTGCGCGGCAACCCTTTCGAGCCGCCGCGGGCGGGGATGATGGCGACGATGTCCTGCTGGGGGCTGGCGGGCATGGTGGGGTCTCTTGCGGAACGGCCCGGGGCGGATAGGCCGTTGCCCGGCATTTGTCACGCCGCGGGCGTCTGCGCCTTGCCGGTCGCGTCGTTGTCGCGGCGATGCTCGAAATCGGGAACGATCCGCTTGAGCAGGTCGATGGCGTCTTCCGCGCTCCCTGCATCCTCCATGGCTTTCAGCAATTCGCGCAGCTCGCGCCAGTCGAGATGCCCTTCGCGTGCCATGCGGATGCGCGGATGCTTGGTCGCTTCCGGGTTATCGCCGATCAGCAGCTCCTCGTAGAGTTTCTCGCCGTCGCGCAGGCCGACCTCGACGATCTCGATATCGCCGTCGGGGTGCCTGTCGTCGCGCAAGGTGAGCCCGGACAGCTGGACCATGGTCCGCGCGAGATCGTAGATCTTCACCGGCTTGCCCATGTCGAGCACGAACACTTCGCCGCCCCTGGCCATGCCCGCCGCCTGGATCACCAGCGAGGAGGCTTCGGGGATGGTCATGAAATAGCGGGTGATCTTCCGGTCGGTCAGTGTGATCGGGCCGCCCGCCTCGATCTGGCTGCGGAACAGCGGTACCACCGACCCGCTCGATCCGAGCACGTTGCCGAAGCGCACCATCGAGAAGCGCGTATGGCCGTTCTTCTCGGCATAGGCCTGCAACACCTGCTCCGCCGCACGCTTGGTCGCGCCCATCACGTTTGTCGGACGCACCGCCTTGTCGGTGCTGATGAGGATGAAATCCTTGACCCTGGCGGCATGGGCGGCCTGCACGACCTCGTGCGTTCCCGCGATATTGTTGCGGATCGCCTGCACCGGGTTCGCCTCGACCAGCGGCACGTGCTTGTAGGCGGCGGCGTGATAGACCGTGTCGATCGCGTGCTCGCGGAAGGTTTCCTCGAGCCGCACGCGATCGGTCACCGAGCCGAGCACAGGGACGATCTCGATCGCGAGCCCGAGCGCTTCGGCGCGCGCTTCCAGTTCGCGGTGGATGCGGTAGAGCGCGAATTCGCCGATCTCGAACAGCACCAGCTTGCGCGCCTTGAGGCCGACGATCTGGCGGCACAACTCGCTGCCGATCGATCCCCCGGCCCCGGTCACCAGCAGCGTCTTGCCGACGGTGGTCCGGCCGAGCAGCAGTTCGTTCGGCTTGACCGGTTCGCGCCCGAGCAGGTCCTCGATCTCGAGCGGGCGGATATCGCTGACCGTCACCGAGCCGTCGACCAGGTCGCGCATCTTGGGCAGCGTTTTCACCTGCACCTTGTACTCGGTCAGCTCCTCGACGATCGCGCGCCGCCGGCTGCGGCGCAGATTGGGCAGGGCGAGCAGCACTTCGCTGGCATTGGTGCCGCGGATGATATCGGGCAGCTTGCGGTTCCAGTGCACGCGGATCCCGTCGAGCTTCTGCCCGTCCAGCCGGCGGTCATCGTCGACGAAGCCGACCACCTGCATTTCCGGGTCGGAGCGCAATACGCTGGCCAGTTCCTGTCCTGCGCTGCCGGCACCGTAGATCAGCACGCGCTTGACGACACCGCCGAACTGCGTGCGCCCGAGCACATCGACCATGAAGAAGCGCGCCATCACGCGCAGGCCGACGATCATGCAGAAGAACACGATCGGCTGCAGGATGCCCGCCGTGCGCGGGACCTCCTGGATACCGACCAGCGTGTACACCACGAGCATGCACATGCCGTAATAGAACCCGGCGCGCACCAGCGTGCGCAGCATGCCTAGCCCGACATAGCGGAAAATCGTCTGGTAGACGCCGGCGAGGAGGAAGATCGGCACCATCAGCGCGACCGCGCCGATCGACAGCCGCAAGATCGCCTCGTCCCACAGGATCCAGCGGCCGATCCGCAGCGAATAGGCGATCCAGATCGACTGGAACAGCAGCGCCAGATCGAGCGCGAAGACGATCAGCTGCTTTTGCGGACGCGACAGCGCGGCCAGGCGCTGCAACAGCGCCTTGAAGATGTCGCTCGCGAAGCTCGTGATCCTCTTCATCGGTCCGTCCATGGTCCCCGTCCGACATAGCAGGTCGCTCGCGAAAGCGTGCAGTGACTGTGCATCGGATTGTAGCGAGAATAGTGCGGCGCGCTCGCAGCCGCAACATAGCGCTGAAAATAGTAGAAAATCCGGATATTTGGCGGCGTTCGGGCCGTCAGAGGCCGTGATATTCCCGGTACCAGCGGACGAATTGCGGGACGCCGGTCTCGATGCCGGTGGTCGGCTGGTAGCCCAGATCCTGCTGGATCGCGTCGATATCGGCATAGGTCTTCTGCACGTCGCCGGCCTGCATCGGCAGCATTTCCATCTCGGCCTTCCTGCCGCATTCCTCCTCGAGGATGCCGATCACCTTCATCAGGTGCTCGGAGCGGTGGTTGCCGATATTGTAGAGCCGGTGCGGTTTGGTGCTGCCGCCGGCCTTGACCTCGCCGTCGTCGGGCGTCGGATTGTCGATACAGGCGACCACGCCCGAGACGATATCCTCGACGAAGGTGAAGTCGCGATACATGTCGCCATGGTTGAACACCGGGATGGTCTCGCCCGCGAGGATCGCCTTGGTGAAGATCCACATCATCATGTCGGGGCGACCCCACGGCCCGTAGACCGTGAAGAAGCGCAACCCCGTCAGGGGCAGGCGGTAGAGATGCGCGTAGGTCTCGCTCATCAGCTCGTCGGCCTTCTTGGTTGCGGCGTAGAGCGAGAGCGGGTGGTCGACCCGGTCCTCGACCGAGAAGGGCAGTTTGGTGTTGCCGCCGTAGACGCTCGAGGAGCTGGCATAGACGAGGTGCTCGACCTCGCGGTGGCGCCCGATCTCGAGCATGTTCAGGTGCCCGGCGAGGTTCGCCTGGACATAGGCGTGCGGGTTCTCGATCGAGTAGCGCACGCCCGCCTGCGCGCCGAGATGGACGATGCGGTCGAACGCCTCGTCCTCGAGCGCGGTTTCGAGCGCCGTCATGTCGGAGAAGTCAACCTTGTGGAAGGCGAACCTGTCGCCGCCTTCGTCGCGCAGGCGATTGAGGCGATCCTCCTTCAGGCTGACCTGATAATAGTCGTTGAGGTTGTCGATCCCGATCACCTCGTCGCCGCGCGCCATCAGGCGGTGGGCGAGGGTGGATCCGATGAAGCCGGCCGCGCCGGTGATCAAAACACGCACTGTTTCCTCCGTTCGCCTCGAGCGCAGTCGAGAGGCATTGGCGCGACCGTGTCTCGACTTCGCTCGACACGAACGGCTGTATTGCTTCCTTCTAGAGTGTCCAGTCGGCGCCTTCGAGGACGCCCTTGAGATCGGCTAGCGTGCCGCCGTCGTTCAGCCTGTCGCGGAAAGCGCCGGCTCCCATGTCGAGATATTCGCGGTGCGGGACCGCCAGCAGCACCATGTCGTAGGTCCCGTCCAGCGCACCGGGATCTAGCGTGAGCCCGTATTCGTGCTGCGCCTCGTCCGCATCGGCCTGCGGATCGTGCACGGTCACGTCATGCCCGCGCCCGGCCAGCGCGGCGATCAGGTCGGCGACCTTGGAATTGCGCAGGTCGGGCACGTCCTCCTTGAACGTAAGGCCCAGCACCAGCACGCTGCCGGGCTTGCCGCCGCGCGCCGCGTGCAGCCGCTCGGCGACCCAGCCGGCCATGCCGTCATTGATGCTGCGCCCGGCGAGGATCACGCGCGGATCGTGGCCAAGCTGTTCGGCGCGGGTCGCGAGGTAATAGGGATCGACCCCGATGCAGTGCCCACCGACGAGGCCGGGGGTGAAGGGGAGGAAGTTCCACTTGGTGTTGGCCGCCGCGAGCACGTCCCACACCGAGAGGTCCATCTTGCCGAAGATCTGCGCGATTTCGTTCATGAAGGCGATGTTGATGTCGCGCTGCGCGTTCTCGATCACCTTGGCCGCCTCGGCCGCCCTGATGCTCGCGGCGCGGAAGGTGCCGCCGCTGGTGACCGCGCCGTAGAGATCGGCAACCTTGTCGAGCACCGCGGGGGTCTGGCCCGACACGACCTTGGTGATCCTGTCGATCGTGTGCTCGCGGTCGCCCGGATTGATCCGTTCGGGGCTGTAGGCGAGGAAGAAATCCTCGCCGCAGGTCAGCCCGGAAACCTGTTCGAGGATCGGCCCGCACAGGTCTTCGGTAACGCCGGGATAGACGGTGCTTTCGTAGACCACGATCGGTTGGCGGCCGCCGGCATGCGCCGATTTCAGCATTTCGCCGACCGTGCGCGAGGCGGCTTCGACGATTCCGAGGTCGGGCCTGTTGTCGCCGTCGATCGGGGTCGGGACGGTGACGATATGGAAATCGCTCGGCGGGCACTGCGCGGGATCGGCGGTCAGTACGAGCGAGGAGGCCTCGAGCCGCTCGCGCTCGATCTCGCCGGTGCGGTCGTGCCCGGTTTCGAGTTCGGCGATGCGGCCGGTATCGACATCGAATCCGACCGTATCGAACCGCTTCGCCAGCGCGACCGCCAGCGGTAACCCGACATAGCCGAGGCCGATCACCGTCACGCGGTGCGGGGCTGAACTCATGGGCCGGAAATCCTTCGCGTTGGCGTCGCGGCCCCCTTAGGTGCGCGCCGGAGGCTTATCAACCTGGCAAAGAAAGACCTCAACGCCGGATGACGATTTCCCCGCCGCTTAGGTCCGTTGGCCGCACCTGCGTGCGCTTGCCGTCGGGCCACACCACTTCGATCAGCGATACGGCGCGCGCTTCGCCGAGGCCGAAATGCGCCGCGATCGGATCGAACGACTGGTAGCCGCCGCTCGCCTTGACCGGGCGGACCTGGCACTTGCCCGGGCGGACCCGCGTCTCGCCGCCGGTGCAGATCGTCACCCGCGCGCCGACCGCCATCGAATTGCCGCCCGGCTGCCGCAGATAGACCCACAGCGCCTTGCCACTCGGCCGGTCGTTGCGGTGGACGATCACATTGGGACCCGACAGCGATCGGATCAGGTCGACATCGCCATCGCGGTCGTAGTCGAGCCGCGCCGCCGCGAGCGAGGGCAGCGTATCGGCGAGGCCGAATTCCTCGCTCGCATCGACGAAGCGGCCGTTTTCGTTGCGGTAGGCGCGGTTGAGATCGCCCTCCGGCGCGCGCGCCCAATAGCCGGTCAGCACGTAGAGATCCTGCCACCCGTCCTGGTCGAGATCGGTAAAGCGCGCATCCCAGGTCCAGCCCGGCTTGTCGACGCCGTTGGCGACGCCGTCCTCGCTGAAGCCGCCGCCCGCTTGGCCCGTGAGCAGGATATTGACCACGTTGTGCGTCGGCCCGAGTTCGGCGTCGAGCGCCTTGTTCGACGGCTTTTCGGTCAGCGGCACCAGCAGCGTCTCGCACAGTTCGACGAATCGCGGCGTGTTGCCCAGCTCGCGGCGGCAGCGGCGGTACATCCGCTCGTCCGCCGCGTCGGTGCGGTTGCGGTTGTAATACTGCGTCATCGCGCGCGCGGCGCATTGCAGGCGATAGGTCCGGTCGCGCATCCGCTCGCAGCCGCTCTGCAGCCCCGCCTGGTAGGCGCCCTTGAGCTTGGAAATCTCGTTCAACTCGCCGACGCAGGCATCGGTCTGCGCCTTGCTCCAGCCGGTATCGGCGCCGACCTGCCTGCACAGGGTGATCAGGTTGGCGGTCCGTTCCTGCGTGCTGCGCGCGCGGCTCGGCATGGCGATCTCGCCGCCGTAATAATCGGGGATCAGGTCGTTGTTGTAGTCGCCCTCGTCGTAGCTCATGCTGGTGCGCACACGATAGGGGAACGGCACCCGCTCGCCGCGCGCGACCGCATACGTGCCGTCCGGCTCGAACAGCGCGAATTCGTCGGTATTGGCGACGTCGTCGCCCGACAGCAGGTCGATCGTGCCGTTGCGGTCGAAATCGCTCGCCAGCATGGTCAGCGTCTGGCCGGGATAGGCGTCGGGGACGCGCTCCTCGAACGCGCCGTCGCCGCGATTGAGCAGCAGCCGGTTGGGCTGGTTGTCGGCGTAGCGGTTGCCGAAGCCCGGCGCGGAAATCCCGATCCCGGCATTGCCGACCGCGATGTCGAGCCGCCCGTCGCGGTCGAAATCGGCGAAGGCGAGCGACTGCGTCACCGCGCGGTCGTCGCCCGGCAGTTTGACCATGTCGGCCGCGTCGAACCCGCCGTCGCGGTTCCGGAACAGGTAATTGCCCGAGCGTTCGGTGGTCACGACCAGGTCGAGCGCGCCGTCGCCGTCGATATCGGCGAAGGCGACGACGTGGACCGTGGCCTCGTCGACCGGGCCGAGATCGGCCTGCTGGCGCACGAACTCGCCGCCGATATTGGCATAGAGCGCGACGCCGCCGTCGAGGAAGCTCTTGCGCAGCGCCAGGTCGGTCCAGCCGTCGCCGTGCATGTCGCCCGCTGCGACCCCGCCTTCGAACAGGTGGAAGAAGGAGCGCGCGAGCGAGTGGAGCGGCTCGGTAACGCCGATCCCGATATCGCGCCCGACGACCCGGCCGAATACGGGGCCGTCGCCGGTAGCGGTCGCGCCGGCGCCGGGGAGGGCGCGCAGCTCGATCGCGGAGACCGGCTCGCCCGATTGCTCGAAGGCGAGCGCTTGCGTTTCGATCCGCTGCGCGTCGATGCGCGGGCGCAGTTCGGCCAGCGGGACGGCGGTTTCGGTGTCGGGCGCTTCGGGCCAGGTCGCGCCGCTTTCCGCGGCGAGGATCGCGCGATAGCTGTCGAGCTTGTACTGCTCGGCCGTCGGCGCGAGCTTGTAGGCGAGCAGGCCCGAGCACACCGCGGCGCACACCACCATCGCCCACAGCGACACCGCCGTCCGCAGCGAGATCGCGCGCCAGATGACGATGAAGGCGTAGACGCTGAACGAGCCGAGCGCGACGACCATCGCCGCGCCGTAGGAATCGCGCATGCCGAGGCTGAGGATGATCGTCGTCAGGATCACATCGAGCGCGATCGGCGCCGGGGCGAAGCTCATGACGATCGCGACCAGCAGCAGGCCGATCAGGAACATCGTGGTGCTGCCGCTCGGCAGTACACCGACCATCGCGGTCGGGCTGAACACTTCGACGAAGAACGCGCCGAGCAAAGCGGCGGCGAACATCATAGGCACGGTGACGATGAAGATGAACAGGAAGTTGCGGCCGTAGGTCCGCGCGAACCACTTGATCGTTTCCCACACGCCGTATTCGCCGGCTTCGAATTCGCGCGGGGCGAGCTTGCGCATCAGCCAGCCCGACAGCCCACCGAGCTTCTGGTCGGCCGCGCTCGCCTTGCGCGCATCGCGCGTGGCCTCGGTTTCGCTCTTGAGGACGAAGCGGCACAGCAGCGGCACGCCGACCAGCACCATCACCAGCGAGGCGAACAGCTTGGTCGCCGCGACCTGCACCGGGAGCAGCGCGAAGCTCATCGTCACCACGATCACGTTCAGGGTGGGCGAGGCGATCATCGCCGACAGCGTGGTCTCGAGCCGCAGCCGTCCGGCATGCAGGCCGAGCGCGATCGGCACCGCGCAATTGACGCACACGCCGAGCGGCGCGCCGATCATCGCCCCGAGCGCCGAATTGGCGAAGCCGTTGCGGAACGAGCGCTTCTGCAGCAGCGAAAGCAGCGTCAGCGCCATCGCGCCGAACAGCACGCCGAAGGTCATCCCCTTCATGTTGGTGACGATCCAGTTGACCGTATTGGCCCACAGCGTCGAGAGGAACGACGCGCCCGGTACCACCTCGATCGCGATATCGAAGGACAGGCCCGACAGCGGCGTGTCGCCGCCCATCAGCGCCTTCTCCTCGAGCGCCGGATAGCGCGATCCGGACCAGAAATAGACCGCCAGCATCGCGGTCAGCAGGATCACCAGCGGCAGGCGCAAATCGCGTCTGGGGCCCGGTTCGAGCGCGCTGGTGTCGAATGCCGTGTCGCCGATGGCGTTCATGTCGCCGCTTCCCCTCTGGTCCGTCCCGGTGCGCCCCGCGCGTCGAGGAAACTCCTATAGCGCGCTTCGGCAACGGCAAGCAGTTCTTCGTGATCCGTCGCGAATCGGGATAGTCGCTCGTCGCCGACCGGGCGATAGGGCTTGCCCGATCCGGGTTCGAGCGCCTTGGCGTCGATCGCCGGATCCCATTCGGCCGTACCGCCGGTAGCAAGCCCGAAATACTCGCATAGAGCGGCGAAGCGCCCGGCGAGGTCCGGATAGGCGACCTCGAATACATCCTCATCCGCATCCGCGAACGCATCGAGCGCTGCGCAATAGCGTCGGGCGGCCGCCAGCATCAGCGGATCCTCGTCGAGCGAATCCAGTTCGGAAACGCCGTCATGCCGCGCCTGTGCGATATCGCGCTGCAAATATTGCGGCGGCCCGCGGTGGATCGATTCGAACACCGGGGTCGGTTCGCGGTGGAGAAAGGCGAAGCGCGCGCCGGGCAGGGCGGCGGCGATCGGTTCGCGCCACTGGTGCGTCTGCGAATTGAACTTGACGACCAGCGCCTTGCCCTGCGCCATCGCCCAGTCGCGCCATTGCCCGATGACGCGCGCGCCGGCTTCGGCGGCTTCGTCCGGCGAAAGCGTATCGTCGAAGCCGGTTCGCAGCACGCGCATGAAGGGCGGTTCGCTCAGCACCACGGCCTTGCCGGTCGCCTTGAGATTCTGCGCCAGCAGCGTCGAGCCGCAGCGCGAAACATGGTAGATTCCGCCGACATGCGAGAAATCTGCGGGCACGGCGGTGCGCGCGCGCCAGTTTTCGAACGGCTCGATCGCGTCGAGCGGTTGGCTTTCGGGAAGGCTGCGGACGAAGAAGCCGTGGCGCCAGTCGAGCCGCGCGGGGTCGATCAGGCTGACCATGCGGTGGGCGCCGACCGTGCGGAACGCGTAGGGAAGCAGCGCCGGGCCGTCCGTTCTAGCCATGCTGCCGGACAGCGAACGGGCGACGATGCTGCAGCAGCAGAAACGACAACGCCGGCAGAATTTCTGCCGGCGCCGGTTGATAATCGGTAGAAATCAGGACGGGATCGGAAGTCCGGTGAAGTCCTCGTCGAGATCGACGCCGATCTTGCCCGCGACATCGGAAACGCTGGCGATCACATCCATCGACGGTTCGATCCAGACGCGCTTGGTTTCGGTGCCTTCGGTACCCTTGCGATTCGCTTCGTTCATATCTGTTCCCCACTGGATTTAACGTTTCTTTAGGGTTTCGCGCCTTGGGAATCAACGGTTTTTCGAGTCCCACCAGACTGTCGTTCCGTCCTTGCGCTTGCGAACGTGGCTGCTGACGGCGAATCGTCCCTGTTCGAAACGGTTTTCCGGCAAGCGAGTCGGCGCGACCGCATGATAGAACCAGCTCGGGAAGGCGACCAGTCGATTCGGAACCGATTCGATCCGGCTGAACCAGGCGGGCGATATTTCCTGCGAGGCGGGCTTGCTGTCGAGCACATAGAGATCGCCGCCGCTGTAGCGCGGCTCGGCCTCGCCGAAATAATACAGCCAGGTGATCGCGCGGCCGGCCTCGCCATAGGCGGCGTGGTTGTCGCTATGCGCCTTGAAGAACCCGCCATCGACGTGATTGGTCAGCTTGAGCTCGATCCGGTCGACCTCGAACGCGGGCAGGCCGAGGCTGTCGCGCATCGCGGCGAGGCTCTCCTCGATAAAGCCGAGAAAGAACTCGCGTTCCTGCGTGAAGGCGTAGTCGAGCAGCGTCCGACGGCGGTCGGGGTCGTAGGACGGCGCGGCGTCCTCGTTGGTCGCCAGCGCATCGCGGAATTGCGCCTTGCGCTCGCAGGCATGCGCGTGGAGCGCCTGCATCCGTTCGCGCGGGAGGAAGTCGTCGACCAGCACGACCGGCGCGATCGCGAAGCCGCCACTGGAGAACAGCCCGTAGGGAATCGCCGACCAGTCGTCGAGCGCGATCCCCTCGGGCGAGCCCTCGCTCGCAAGCCAGCCCGCGAGCGCTTTCCTCGCGCCCGCCATGTCGCCCTTGCGGCGCAGCAGGTTGGCGCGCGCCAGACCCTGTTCGGCTCCGCCCCCGCGCGCATCGAGCGCGGCGAGCAGCCCCGCATTGACCGCCCCGTCGCCGAGGCGCTCGAGATGCTCGAAAGTCTCTTCGGCGGAGGCAAGCACGGCGCGGGCCTAGCCGGCGAAGACGACCAGCCCCTCTTCGCACAGCCTGGCATAGAGCCCGGTCACGTCGCTGCGGCATTTCTCGGGCGCAACCTCGAAGCGTTCCGACAGGCGCTCGACGATATCGGCCACGCTCGCCTGCCCGTCGGTCAGTTCCCACACTTCGCGCGCGGTCTCGTTGAGCTCGACGAACTTGCCGGTGTCCATCGACATCAGCACGGTCACGTCCTGCGATTCGGTCGCCAGCACGTCGTCGGCCCTAGCGGGAACGGAGCTCGGTTCGATGGCTTGGGTCATGCGGTCTGTTCCGGTCCTTCGGCGATTGTTTCGGACATTGCGCGGCTGATGGCGGAAACCACGAATTGTGTCGAGTCGCTCGCGCGCGGGCGGGCGATCATCACGAGCGGAATCCGGTCGGCGATCCCCGCCCATGCCTGGTAATGCCGCGCCGCGTGCGAGCCGACCACGTAGTGCCGCCGGTAGGTATGCTTGACCAGCGCCGCGATCGCCTGCCCTCCCTCGAGGCGCATCACCGCCGGTTCGGCGCGGTTGCTGCGTTCGAGCACGAATATCCCGCGCAGCGGCGCTTCGCCGTCGAGAAAGTCCGCCGCGCGCGGGAGCGCGTATTTGTCGCGGTCGTCGGGGAGCTTGCGCAGTTCGGCGGTCTCGCGGCCGAGCCCGGCGAGCGCCGCGCCGGTCAGTTTCGCCTGCGGATAGCCCGAGACCACCTGCGGCGGCGCGACGTCGGAGAAGACCGCGAGATCGTCGCTCATCATCCGCGCGCCGTGTTCGACCAGCCACGCCGCGCTGGTCGACTTGCCGGTGCCCGACTTGCCGCAGATCGCGAACGCTGCGCCATGCTGCGCCACGACCGAACCGTGCAGCACCTGGCGGCCGCGCTGGTGCAGCACCGCGCCGAGGCAGCTGCCGAGCAGGTAGGACTGGACCATTTCGGACGCGATTCCCGCGACCGGGGCGTAGCGCACCTCGCATCCGCCGCGGACATGGAACCGGCCGACGCGGGGCACGTGCAGCAGCAATTCCTCGGCGCTGGCGGCCCAATGCAGCGTTTCGGTCTCGACGTTCTCGATCGCATCGGGCACCGGGCCCTCGCACATCGTGACGTCCGCCCCGCCCTCATCGGTCGGCTGCGGGCCGAGCAGGGGGATATCCGAGCGGATCGTCATTCCGTAGGCGCGGCTGGTGAAGGTCACGATATACTTTCGGAATCGGGTCTTGCGGCTGCGGCCCGGATGCCCGACAGGCTGGCCCGACGCAACCACCGGGAGACAGCTGGCACATGGCGGGACTGGGCGCGATTTCGGCGAAGACGCTCGCGCTGCTGGTCGACCCGGCGCATCTGCAGCCCGACGCGATCGCCGCGGCGCGCGCGCGCTTCGGCGAGGGGACCAACCGCCACCTCGTGCTCGACGGATTCCTCGCTCCGCACCTGCTGCCGCTGCTGCGCAAGGCGGTGGCGGAGGATGCCGAATTCGAGGATAACCTGAAGCTCGCCAGCGCCTCCACCGCCGACAAGCCGCCCGGCGATCGCGGCCCGCGCGGCAAGGTCGATTCCGGCACTTTCTACGACGCGCCGCCCGAGGACCGGTTCATCTGCCAGAAGCGGATGATCGGCGCGAAGCCCGGCCGGGGTGATACCGCCGCGATGAAGGCGGAGAGTTTCGTGCGCGACATGCTCGCGAGCAGGCCGCTGCACGACTGGCTCGGCGCGATAACCGGCTGCGAAATCGCGCAATCGGGCGGGATCAACCTCAAGCTCCACGGGCCGGGCCATTTCCTCAAGCCGCACAGCGATGCGCGCGAGGGGCGCAAGCTGTGCGCGGTGATCTACCTGCACGAGGACTGGCGTGCCGACTACGACGGGCGCTTCGTGCTGCACCTGGTCGATGGCGGCGAAAAACGGATCGACACCCTGCCCAACCGCATGGTGCTGTTCGAGGCCAATGGCGAGAACATCCACTCGATCGAGGCGATCGGCGAGGTGCCCGAGGGCTGGTGGCGCGTGAACTACACGGTGTGGTTCAACTGAATTTCGCCAGCAATCGGCGCAGCCCGAGCAGCGGCCCGGCGGCGACCAGCAGCGGAAAGGGAATCGGCTTCGAGCCGTGCCGCGCCACGTCGGTGGGGGAGATCAGGTAATAGCGCAGCAATTCGGCGCGATAGGCCGCGCCATCGCGCAGCAGCAGGCGGGCGCGGAAGGTGCGCCACGCGCTCACCAGCCCGTGTTCGCCGGGGATCGCCTCTTCGCGCAGCGCCGCCATCATCGCATCGATCAGGCCGTCATGGACCTGCGACGGATCGTGGGCGGCCGGGAGAGGCGAGCCCAATACCTCACGGCACAGCGCGAGCCCGGTATGGAACGCGCGCCCGCAACGCGCTTGCCCGGCAAGCTGCGCGGCCTCGGCACATTCGTCCTCGCCCAGCCGGGCGAGCATGCGGTCGATATCGGCCAGCCATTTGAGCCGGAACCACAGATGTCGCGCGCCGTGGCAGAGGAGGTAGGCGAACAGCACCGGTGCGCTCAGCACCTGCACGTCGAGCCCGAGGCGCCCAATCCGCATAGGCTCGGACCGCGCGAACAGGAAATCGCCGTCCCAGGGCGGGAACATGCTGTTGCGCGACAGCCGCCAATGCAGTTCGAGCGAAGTCCGGTCGCTTTCGCGCCACAGTGTGTGATCGGCGGCGACCCGGCGATAGGCGGGCGGCGGTTCGCCCGCGATGCTCGCCGCGTGGCCGGTGGAGGCGAAGCCGCGCCCGTGCAGCAGCGTGACCGCGCGCAGATCGTCGAGCCCGACGAGCAGGTCGAGATCGATCGCGCGCCGGTCGAGCGGCTCGTCGTAATAGCGCTCGCCGATACTCGCCCCCTTGAGCAGGAGGAACGGGATGTTCGCCTCGGCGAAGGCCTGGGCGACTTCGGTCAGGACGGCCTGCGAGCGGATATTGCGGCGATGCTCCTGCAGGCGAAGCCTGGCCAGCCGCCTCGCGGTTGGCGCACCGACGGGTATGCCGTTGTCGGCGACGACGGCCGCGAGCAGCGCCTCGACCCGGTGCCGCCGCGCGAGATCGATGAGCGCGCTCCATTCGCTCTCGCTGCGCTCGCGCTGCCGGGCCGCGTTCTCGCGCAGCCCGACCAGCGCGGCGAGATCGCGCAGCGCCGGGGGGAGTTCCGCCGCGGCGTCAGCCATCGCGCTCGGACCACAGGCACAGCAGCGCAAGCAGCTGGATCTGCTTCTTGACCATCGGGCCACCGAAATCGCCGTTGCGCCGCGTCTCGTCGAGCGTTTCCAGCGCCGGCCCGATCCGCGCGTAATCGGTCACGCGCGGATCGCCGCGGTGCGCCTCGAACAGGGCGGTCAGCTCGTCGGCATGCAGCGTCATGTTGAGATGCGCCCACGGGATCGTCGCCTGCCCCTTGTCGCTGCGCAGCCGGACGCTCTCGGGCAGGTGCCCCTTCATCGCCTCGCGAATCATCCGGCGGTTGTAACCGAACCGGTATTTGAGCCGCGCGGGCAGGTTGTGTGCGAATTCGAGCAGCCGGATGTCGAGCATCGGGTAGCGGTATTCGAATCCGCGCGCGGCGGCGCCGACACCCGAATCCTGCAACCGGTAGGCGATATGCGGGCGCGCCATGATCGCCGCTTCGCGCTCGCGCATGGTGCCCGACAGCGGGCGGTCCTGCTGGCGTTGCGAAACGCCATGGCGGGCGAGGAAATCGGGCTGGCCGAGCCCGGCGATTGCGCTCGCCTGCGCCTTGACCCCGGCAGCGGCGCGTCGTTGCAGCCCGATGCGCGCGATCCCGCTGCGATAGAGCCAGTAGCGTGCACCCCCGGCCAGCGCCCCGAAACGCGCGACGAGGTGCTCGCGCAGGGCCTCGCGGTCGCATTCCTCGAGCAGCGATTCGACATAGCCGCCGCCCAGCGTGGTCGCGAGCTGGTCGCCGCCGAAGCCCGACAGCAGCACGCGGATATCGCGCTCGCGCATGATATCGGGCAGCTGCTCGCCTGCGGCGTTGAGGTCGTTGCGTGGCGGGGCGCCGTGCCGCGCGAGCGTGCGGCGCAGCGTTCCGACCAGGCTGTCGGTCTCGCCGGTGATCCATTCCTGCACGATGCCGGGATTGTCCGCCAGCAGCGGTGCCAGCGCCTCGCGGTCGTCGAGAGCCTCGGACCGCCGCGCAGCTTCGGTATCGGGCAGGCCGTGCGAAAAGGCGTGCAGCGTCTTGCCGACGGCAGACAGTATCGGGCCCGCGGTCACCGCGATGCTGCCCGAATCGAGGCCTGCGCTCAGCTCGCACGCGACGGCTCCGGGACTGCGCAGGCGGCAGGCGACGGCGCGCGCGAACAGCCGGTGGAATTCGTGCGTCGCTTCCCCGGGGTCGATTGCCAGCGGCCGGTCGCGAGTCGGCAAAGACCAGTAGCGTTGTGCGCGCTCGCCCGCCTGGTCGATCGACAGCACATGCGCCGCGGGGACGGCGCGGATCGCACGATAGGCGGTCTGCTCGGCATCGCGCTTGGCCAGCGCCAGCGTGTCGGCGAGCCACGCCTCGTCGCGCTTGAGGTCGATGCCGGGCACCAGGCGCAGATATTCGATACAGCTCGAGACCGCCACAAAGGGGCCGACTCCGGCCCGGTAGAGCGGCATGGCGCCGACGTGGTCGCGCACGAGCAGCAGGCGGCGCTGCGCCGCGTCGTGCAGGACGATGGCGAAATCGCCGAGCAGCAGCCGCGCGAAACCGGGCCCGGCATGCCGGTAGGCCGCGGCGGCGATGTCTTCGTCGTCGAGCTGCGCCGGATCGCCGAGACCGAGTTCGGCGGCGAGGTCGATCCGGTTGTCGAGCCGTCCGGCGAACAGCATCGCCAATCCGTCCCCGAAATCGAGGCGTGGCCGGCCGAAGCGCGGGACGGCGTCGCGCTGGAGGCACAGCATTGCCGCGCAGGGGACCTCGTGCCGCAACACCCGGTCGCGCGGCCAGTCGCAGGCGGCCTCGATGCGGTCGGGCAGGCCGCCTGCTACAGCGGGGGGCAGCGCCTCGCCGCCGGGCGAGAAAAGGGCGAACAGCAGGCTCATCGCGAAGCGCGGGTTGCGCCGGGCTCAGGTGTCGAGCGCGATATCGGGCGCGTCTTCCTGCTTCATCCCGACCACGTGATAGCCGGCATCGACATGGTGCGTCTCGCCGGTCACGCCCGAGGACAGGTCGGACAGGAAATACAGCCCCGCGCCGCCGACATCGTCGATCGTGACGTTGCGCCGCAGCGGCGAGTTCAGCTCGTTCCATTTGAGGATGTAGCGGAAATCGCCGATCCCGCTCGCCGCCAGCGTCTTGATCGGCCCAGCGCTGATCGCGTTGACGCGGATGTTGGCGGGTCCGAGGTCGTTGGCGAGATATTGCACGCTCGTCTCGAGCGCGGCCTTGGCGACGCCCATCACGTTGTAATGCGGAATGACCTTTTCCGCACCGTAATAGGTCAGCGTCAGGATCGACCCCCCGTCGGGCATCATTGCAGCCGCGCGCTTCGTCACCGCGACGAGGCTGTAGGCCGAGATGTTCATCGTCATCAGGAAATTGTCGAGGCTGGTATCGACATACTTCCCGCGCAGTTCGCTCTTGTCCGAAAAGCCGATCGCATGGACGACGAAATCGAGCGTGTCCCAGCGCTGCCGGAGCGTGTCGAAGGCGCGGTCGAGCGCAGCCATGTCGGACACGTCGCAATCGAAGGTGAAATCGCTGCCGAGCTGCTCGGCGAGCGGCTTGACCCGCTTGGCGAGCGCCTCGCCCTGATAGGAGAAGGCCAGCTCCGCGCCGTGCTCGCGCAGCTTCTGCGCGATGCCCCAGGCGAGCGATTTGTCGTTGGCGAGCCCCATGATGAGCCCGCGCTTCCCCTCCATCAGACCGCTCATTCCGCCGTTTCCTCCTGCTGTTCCGCCTTGGCCGTGCGCTTCGCATCGGCGCGCCGCCGGTCGTCCGCCTGCCCGATCCGGTTTTCCTCCTCCTCGGGCGTTTCGGCCAGCGCCGCGTTGAGTTCGGCGCCGATCACCACCCCTAATCCCACCAGGTAGAAAAAGAAAAGCGCGATCATGATTCCCGACAGCGCGCCATAAGTTAGATCGTAGGTGAAGAAGTTACGCAGCACCGGCGGCATTGCGACCGTCACCGCGACCCACCATAGCGTCGTCGCCAGCGCGCCGGGCCATTTGGGATAGCGGCGGTGCCGGTAGGTGTGCGGCGTGAGGCTGTAGAACAGGAAATAGATCGAGCCGAACAGGCCGACCGCGGGGATGATGCGCGAAAGCTTGAGGCTTCCCAGGACGTTCGACAGCTGCGGTACGTAGGCCTCAATGAATTCCTGCGCCGCGCCGATCATCACCTGCGCGATCAGCGACAGCATCAGCAGCACCACGGCGAGGATGATGATGCCGGTCGACAGCAGCCGGTAGCGCCAGAAGGCGAGCGTCGCCTCGGTGCCGTAAGCGCGGCGCAGGATGTCGCGGATGGTCTCGATCAGGCTGCCCACGGTCCACAGCCCGACCGCGCCGCCGGCCCATAGCAGCCAGCCGCTGCGCGCCTCGATCACGTCGCGCGCGACCGGCTCGATGACGTTGCCGACCACCGGCGGCAGCGCGTAGAGGATCGCGTCGACCGTCGCCGCCCTCTCCGCCTCTTCGCCGATGAAGGAGAAGATCGCCGCGCCGGTGATGAAAAAGGGGAAGATCGCCAGCACCGCCATATAGGCGAGATTCCCGGCATGGATGAAACCGTCATTATAGGCACCGACGAGCACGCGCTTGGCGACGTTCCACACCCGCGTCCCCGGGCCGACCTTTTCGCCGATCCGGTGCCGCAACGCTTCGCGCCGCCGCTCCTCGGGCGAAAGCGAATGAACCCGGCGGCGTTCGGGTTCGGGCAGGTCGGCTTCGCTCATCGCTCTCCAGCTGGTGCGGGAGCGTCACACTCCCAGTTCGGCACGCGGATTGCCCGTGTCCTGCCAACCTTCGAGCCGCTTGGCCAGTTCCGAAATGTCTTCCGGCATCTGGATTTCGAGCGTCACCAGCTGGTCGCCTCTGGTGCCGTTCTTCTTCGAAAAGCCCTTGCCTTTCAGTCGCATCACCGTGCCGCCGTCGGTACCGGGCTTGATCGTCAGCATCACCGTGCCATCGACGGTGGGGCATTTGACCCTGGCGCCGTTCAGCGCCTCGTCGAGCGTCAGCGGCAGGTCCATGCGCACATCGTCGCCCTCGCGGCGGAAGA
Organism: uncultured Altererythrobacter sp.; assembly: GCA_913055875.1. Taxonomy (GTDB): domain Bacteria; phylum Pseudomonadota; class Alphaproteobacteria; order Sphingomonadales; family Sphingomonadaceae; genus CAJXJY01. Next base: position 4,883 of record CAJXJY010000001.1, on the reverse strand, counting down.
ATTTGTGCTTGTCGACCGAGATGGTCACGAGACCGTCCCCGGCCCCGCCCGGCCCCTGTTCGCCCTTGCCCTTGAGCCGCATCTGGGTGCCGTCCTCGACTCCGGCGGGGAGCTTCAGATCGATCGTCTTGCCGTCGGACAGCGTGATCCGCTGGTCCTTGCGCGTCGCCGCGTCGACGAACGGGACGCGCAGCCGGTAGCCGATATCGGCCCCCTTGCGCGGGGGAGGGGGCGGTCGCCGCCGCTGGCCGAACCCGCCCGTATCCGGACCGCCCGCACGCCGGCCACCGCTGCCGCCGCCGAACAGCCCCTCGAAGATATCGCCGAGATCGACGCCTTCCTGCGAAAAGCCCTGGAAATCCTCCGCCCGAAAGCCGCCCTGCGGGCCGGCGCCTGCGCCGCTGCGAAATCCGCCCCCACCCATTCCGGCGCCCATGCCGGCGAAGGGATTGGTCGGATTGCCTTCGGCATCGATCTCGCCGCGGTCGAACTGCGCGCGCTTGTCCTTGTCGGACAGCAGGTCGTAGGCGTTGGTGACCTTGCTGAATTTCTCCGCCGCCTGCGGATTGTCCTTGTTGCGGTCGGGATGCAGCTGCTTTGCGAGCTTGCGATAGGCGCTCTTGATGTCCTTCTCGGACGCGGTGCGCGAAACGCCAAGGGTCGCGTATGGATCGCTCATGGCGTGTTAGCTAGGTGCAACAGCGGGCGCGCGCAAGCGGCGCGAGACTTTCCTACATGCGCGGCGCGCGATAGGGCGCTGGTCATGACCCTGCTGCATCCGACTCGCCCGCCACGCGCCGTGGCTGCGGCCACAAGGCCACGGATCGGTGTGACTTTCCGGCGCGCGGTCGAGGGGTCTGTCACATGTGTCAACACCCCGTCAGGAAACTGCTGTGAAAGCTGAACAGAGCGCCATTCCCGACGGCGATCCGATCGCGCTGTTCGATGCGTGGTTCGCCGAAGCGCGCGATTCGGAGCCGAACGATTCGAACGCGATGGCGCTCGCCACCGCCACGCCCGACGGTGCGCCCTCGGTGCGGATGGTGCTGCTCAAGGGGCACGGTCCGGAAGGCTTCACCTTCTACACCAACGCGCAGAGCCGCAAGGGCGGCGAAATCCGCGCCAATATGCGCGCCGCGCTGTTGTTCCACTGGAAGAGCCTGCGCCGCCAGGTGCGGATCGAGGGTCCGCTCGAGGAAGTGAGCGCCGAACTGGCCGACGCCTATTTCCGCTCGCGCGCCTTCGTCTCGCAGGTCGGCTCGGCGGCATCGGACCAGTCGCGCCCGCTCGACGAGCGCGCGACCTATCTCAAGCGGGTCGAGGAGTTGGAGGAAGGCTGCAAGGCCAACGGCGAAGTGCCGCGCCCACCGTGGTGGACCGGATTCACGCTGACCCCGGAGCGGATCGAGTTCTGGCTCGACCGTCCCAACCGGCTGCACGACCGGCGGCTGTTCACCCGCGAGGATGGCGGCTGGACCAGCACGCTGCTTTACCCGTGAGGACCGGTCCGTGACCGACCGCGCCTTCCTCGCACGCAGCGCCGCGCTGGCCTCGATTTCGGTCGCGGTGCTGCTGGTGACGCTCAAGACCTGGGCGACCTGGCGCACCGGTTCGACCGCGATGCTCGGCAGCCTCGCCGACAGCGCGCTCGACCTGATCGCCAGCCTCGCCACGCTGACCGGCGTGTGGATCGCGGCGCAGCCGGCGGACGAGGATCACCGTTTCGGTCACGGCAAGGCCGAGGCGCTGGCGGCGATGTTCCAGGTCATGCTGATCGCGCTGTCGGCCTCGGCGATCGCCTTCCGCGCGATCGTCCGGCTGATCGAAGGCGGGCGCACCGAAGCGGCCGGCGAAGGGATCGCCGTGTCGCTGGTCGCTATCGGCGCCACCCTCGTGCTGCTGCTGTGGCAGCGGCATGTCATGCGCCGGACGCGCTCGGTCGCGATCCGCGCCGATCACGTCCACTACCAGTCCGACCTGCTGCTCAATCTCGCGGTGATCGCGGCGCTCGCGCTCGACCAGTATCTCGGCTTCGCGCGCGCCGATCCGCTGTTCGGACTCGCGATCGCGGCCTGGCTGCTGTGGGGCGCGTGGCGCGCCGCGAGCGAGGCGGTCGACCAGATCATGGACCGCGAATGGCCCGAGGAGAAACGGCTCGCTTTCGTCGAAGCGGCGGCGAAGCATCCCGAACTCTCCAACCTGCACGACCTGCGCACGCGCAGCAGCGGGACGCACGATTTCGTCCAGTTCCATGTCGACCTGCCCGGCGACATGACGGTCGACGAGGCGCACGATATCATTGAGCGCGTGGAAGCCGATCTTTGCAGGCAATTCCCCGATATGGAGCTACTGATCCATATCGACCCGCAAGGTCATGTCGACGAGCCGGGCAACCCGCTGGTCGAGGCGGACGAATTCGAGAAGCTGGACCAGGAAAAGCAGGAAAAGGACGCCAGGTGAGACTGCCCTATTGGCATATCGACGCCTTCGCCGACCGCCCCTTCGCGGGCAACCAGGCCGGGGTGATGGTACTCGACGAGTGGCTCCCCGACGACGTGCTCGTCGCGATCGCCGAGGAGAACAAGTTCGCCGAGACCGCCTTCCTCGTGCGCGATGCGAGCGGCCCGGAAAATGGAGGCGCGGACTGGGAACTGCGCTGGTGCACCCCGACCTACGAGATCGCGCTGTGCGGCCACGCGACGCTGGCGAGCGGGCACCTGATGCTCTCGCATGCGGATTACATGCCCGATGCGGAGCGGGTGACATTCCGCACGCGCAAGTCGGGCGTGCTCGAAGTGCGCCGCGCGGAGGCGGGCTACGAGTTGGCGCTGCCCGCGATCCGTACCGAGCCGGGCGAGTGGCCCGAAGCGGTCGCACTGCTCGGCGCGGAGCCGCAGGAGGTGTGGCTCAGCCCCGATCGCTACGGGATCTACCTGTTCGGGAGCGAGGAGCAGGTGCGCGCGCTCGACCCGGAACTGCGCGGGCTGAAGGCGCTGGGGACCGACCAGTTCATCTGCACGGCGCCCGGAAGCGAAACCGATGTCGCCAGCCGCGTCTTCGTGCCCGGCGGCGGGGTCGACGAGGACAGCTTTACCGGCTCGGCGCACGCCGCGCTGACGCCGTTCTGGGCGCAGCGGCTGGGGCGCGACAGCTTCACCGCCTTCCAGGCCTCGCAGCGCGGCGGGCACGCGACCTGCCGGCTGGAGGGCGACCGTGCCTGGCTCGGCGGTCCGTGCGTGACGGTGGTGGAGGGGAGTTTCTACCTCGACGGATAAAGTTCGAAGATATCGGCCACTTCCTGCAGCATCGCCGTGCGCTGCGGCGCGTCCGAATGGCCGAGCCGGACCACGGTCAGCTTCTGCTCGGGCGAGACGACGATATACTGGCCCATATGCCCGATCGCAGCGAAAGCGGTCTGCGGCACGCGGTCGGGGAATAGCGGGTGCTCGCGCTCGCCGGTGGGACGGTTAAGCCAGGTCTGGCCGCCATAGTGCGGGCTGCGCGGGCTCGGCGTGGTCATGAACTCGATCCAGCGGCGCGGGATCAGCTGGCTGCCGCGATACGAGCCCTTGTTGCGCAGGAATTCGCCGAAGCGCGCCCAGTCGCGCGCGGTGCCGTGGATCAGGCTGCCGCCGATCAGCGTGCCCGACGCATCGTATTCGGGCACCATCGAGTTCATCGCCAGCGGGGTGAACAGCCGGCTCTCGAGATAGTCGTCGACCGCGCGGCGGCGGATATCGGGATCCTCGCTGTCGGTCAGCACGCGCGCGGCGATATCGGCAAGGATCACCGTGGTGTTGCTCGAATATTCGAACTGCGCCCCCGGCTCGGCCTCAAGCGGCTGTGCCTCGGCCCAGTCGGCCATGTCGTTGCGTCCGTCCATGAACAGCATCCGCACTTCGGAGCTTTCATAGGGCGGATCGCCCGCTTCGGTGTGGTCGAGGCCCGAGCGCATCTGCAGCAGCTGGCGCAGCGTGATCTCGCCGCGCGGATCGCCCGGGCGCTGCCAGCGCGGCACCGGGGGCGATTCGTCGAGATGCAGCCGCCCGTCCGCGACCAGCATGCCGATCATCACCGCGGTCACTGTCTTGGCCATCGACCAGCTGACGAAGCGCGTGTCGGCGTCGTAACCGGGCGCGTAGCGCTCCGCCACCACCACGCCGCCATGCATCACCACCACGGCGCGCGTCTCGCCGAGCCCGTCCCTGGCGAACAGATCGTCGAGCTCGCGCGCGAGCCGTCTGGTCGGAGCCCCGGCATCGTCGCTGACCGCGGCCAGCGCTGCGTCCGTCAGCGGCGGCGGTGCGGCAGGCTCGCTGTCGCACGAAGCAAGGGTTGGCAGCAGGGCCAGGGCGGCGATAAGGGAGGCGGGACGGGACGGCATCGGGCAATCCCTCGCGCAAGGGAATCGGCTTGGCAATGGCAAATATGGGGACCTGCAAATCGCGTCGCTGGCCGTGGTGGCTGGCCGCCGTCGTCGTGCTGCTGCTGGCACTCGGCTGGTATTTCCGCGCACCGATCGCGGGCTATGCCGGAGTCTCGACCGCCTACAGCGCGCGGGTCGCCTGCTCGTGCCGCTTCGTCGCCGGACGCGATCTGGAGGATTGCGGGAAGGACAGGCTGGCGGGGATGGAACTGGTCACGCTGACCGAGAATGTCGAAGCGAAAAGCGTCACCGCGCGCTTCCCGCTCGTCGCCAGCGACACGGCCTCGTATCGTGAAGGCTATGGCTGCGTGCTTCAGAAGTGGGAGGATTAGGGCGGTTTTCCGGCGGTGACGAGACCTGTCACTGCTTGACAGTCATCGGACCGCCGGGAGCGGCACCGGCCCACGCCCCCACCCGGCCACCCATAGGATACTATGGTCGGGGTGGCCGGGTGGGG